>NZ_JAPYKQ010000004.1:0-406406 GCF_037179625.1 Mesorhizobium sp. Cs1299R1N3
CAGAAACGCACCGTCGAGGACACGTGGCGCCACATCGGACATCTCGTCGAAACCATCGAGGCAGCCGAATGTAAGAACTACTTCGAAAACGCAGGATACGCTTCCGTCAAAACGTGAAAGGCTCTAGTTTATCTTGTGATAGGTGACCTTGCCTTCCGGGGATACGCTCCGCTGGTAGTTGGAGCTTGGCGCGGGAGGCACTGCCGGAGCCGACCTCCTTCGCGTCACGCGCGGCATATCCTCGACAGCAGGCTGGTCGTCGGCGGCGCTGGCAACCGCCGCCGTATCTTCGGCGGGTGAGGGGAGTTCCACGACGCGCGGCATGTGGCCACCGTGATTTCCCGACATGTCCGGCGCTTGCCGGGCGATGGTGGCGTTGACCTCGCCGAAGCTCGCCCGCAGCCGGTCGTCCAGCGCCTCGAACCGGCTTTGGAATCCGTTGTTGACGGTGTCCAGCCGCGCGCTCATCCGCTGCTCGAACTGGCCGAGGTCTTCCAGCCGCGCCTCGATCGCGCGCAGGTCGTTGATGCCACGGTAGAGATAGACGGCCGCGGTGGCATTCAGAAGGGCAAACAGCGCCAGGCCGACACAAACGGCAACGGCCAATCTGAACCGGCTTTTCTCCTTGTCGAGCAATGGCGGTTCGACCGCCGCCACCAGGTCGTCGGGATCGCTGATCGTCGTCATTGGACCACCACCTTGGTGCCGACAGGCACGCGCCTGAAAAGATCGATGACATCGGTATTGGTCAGGCGAAAACAACCCGACGTGCCGTCGAAACCCACGCCCGAAGGATCGTTGGTGCCATGGATGCGATAGAGCGTGTCGCGACCGTCCCGAAGCAGATAGAGCGCCCGTGCGCCGAGCGGGTTGTAGGGCCCCGAGGGGACCATGTCAGGCAATTCCGGCCGGCGGGCGCGCATTTCCCGGGGTGGGCGCCACGCCGGCCACTCCGTCTTCGCCCCCACCTGGACCGTACCCGTCCAGCCGAAACCATCGCGTCCAACACTGATCCGGTAGCGCAGAGCCTCGCCCTTGCCGGTCACCAGATAGAGCGCTTTTTCCTGCTTGCGGATGATTATGGTTCCAATCTTCTCGGCGGTGGAAAACGCCACTGTCTTGCGCAGGCTGGGACCCATGGCCGGCAAGGGCGGGCGGCTGTCCGCCCACGCGCTCTGTCCGGCCGCAGGCGCCAGCGCCAGGCCGAGGAGGCAGGCCGCCGTCAGTCGAAAACGTTGGCCGCTAGCGGGCCGCATCGTCGAGCCGCTCGCGGAACATCTTCTTCAGATCCTTGTTGAAGCGCGCCCGCCCATCCACTTCGGACGGCAGCATCGCGCGGTTCAGGGCGTCGGCCAGCAAGGCGTTGTCGAGGCCGACCGACTTGATGTTCGGCGCCTTGAAGATCTTCTCCAGCTCGCTGCGCGAGAAGTGGTTGCCGAACCATTTGCGCTTGTGCTTGTTGGCCACCAGCGTGATTGAGACGGCATTGCCGCGCAGCTCACGGATCTTCTTGTAGAGCCGTTTGCCTTGCCGCAGCGAGGCGACATTGAGTTCGAAGACGATGAAGATCTCGTCGCTCGTCGACAGCACGGAATTGTGCCAGGGCGTTTCGATGTTCGGCAGGTCGATGACGATGTCGTCGAAACGGTAGGCGACAAGGTCGAGCAGCCGGAACACGAAATCGGCGCCATGCGGCTCGAACGGCAGTTGCGGCCGCTCGAAGGCATAGAGCGTCAGGCCGGACGGCCGCGACAGCTTGATGACATCCATCAGTTCGACATCGAGCCGTTCCGGCTGGCCGATGATGCCGGCAAGGTCGAACTGGTTGAACAGGTTGAGATAGGCGCCGCAATTGGCGCTCTGGAAGTCGAGGTCGACCAGGCAGGTCGAGGCCGCGCGCTCGGTCGATTTCGAGGCCAGGAATTCGGCCGCCGATAGCGCCAGCGTCGTGGCGCCGGCACCGCCGCTGGCGCTGATGAAGGTGATGATGCGGCTCTTGGCGCCCTGGTTGCCGCTGTCGTGGAAGGTGACGGCGTTGAGCAGTTCCTTGCCGTCGAGCGGCTTGTGCAGCCAGTCCGAGGCATTCATGCGCACCAAGACGCGCGTCTGCTCCGAGGTCAGCTCGTCGGAAACCGCGATCAGCGGCACGGTCGCCCACAGCGCGCGCGCCTCCACGATCCCTGGATTGCCAAGCAATTCGCCATTGCCGAGATCGAGGATGACGATGCCCGGGCGCGTGTCGGCCGGCGGCCCCTTGAGAAAATCACCCGTCTCGGCAACCCGCACATCATAGATCGCCAGCGCATCGAGCCGCGTCGCCACATCGCGCTTGAAATTCGGATCGGAGGAAAACAGCGCGACCTGCTTTCGCTTGGTAGGCAGAACCTTGGTGTTGATGGCGTTCATGGCCAGGTGCTCTTCATGTCTTCGCCCGTGACCGTGCTCAGCATGGAGGGCATGGTGATGTTTCCGAACCCGAGCAGTCCGCCCAGAAAGAAGAACTGGAAGGGATGGTTGGTGATGCTGACGGTGATGGTCGGCACCGGCCCGCTGGGACGCGTCCAATAGCCGAGACCGGATGCCTGGTATTGTATCCGCACCTCGGATTTCGCCAGCATCGGCAGGAATGTCTGCATTCCGGCCCGGCTGCTGTTGCCACTAAAAATGAAATCAAAAGCGGCTTGGCTTACATTGAGGTTCTGACACGTAGCGCCCGTGCCACAAGTGCAAGTGACGCTTCCCGCGGTATTGGCAGTGCAGATATAGTTGTAAGTGTTTGCAGCCACAGCAGTGCCGACTTTGGTTACATCGCTCTGCGTTATCGTCTCGGCCAGAAGCCCGCTGGCGACAGGTGTAGAAATCTGCGCCAGCCTTGCGCCGGCTTGCACCGCTTTGTTCCCTGCATTCCATTGGTAAAAGGCGTAGCCGAAATCGACGAAGCCAAGCAGAAGCGTCAACAGTAGCGGCATCACTATGGCCATTTCGACCATTGCCGTTCCGGACTGGTTGGCCCAAAACTTGATGCGCTCCGTCACCATCCAAGGACTCGTTCCTGATGGGACACGCTCAGCGTGAGAGCACCAAAGCCGAGATACGACCAGAAGCCGACGTCCGGATAAGAATAGGAGGTACTGACGTCCACGACGTTAACATTGGCTGTGCTACTGAGATATAATTGGGTGCCCGTCGCAACATCGACCGCGGCCGTGGGTATCGGGGTGATCAAAACTGTCGCTGGCAGCCATCCGGTCACCCTGGCGCTGCCGTTGGAGACCGCCCCCTTGGCAGCAAGGTTCTGGGCACGCCCCTTGCAGGTCTCCCAATCGCTGCTGCATCGTGCCATGTAGCGAGCCGCATCCTCAACGCCGGCTTCGAGAAGCAGGCGCGTGTTCAGGATGTTGGAGAACTCAAACACACCAGCCGATAACAGCAGCACGAGTGGTATGGTGATCGCGGCTTCCACCAAAGCGGCGCCATTTTCGTCGCCTTGGAACCGCTCAATGATTTTGCCGAACCTGGTCATGTCGATTTTACCGATACAGTTGGGCTTCGTTGCGGAATGCTTTGTCTAGAAGGGTGTTGTTCGCAAACCCTCCATCGACGTCGACGATCTCAAGGCTGATAGGCTTCTCGCCCGCCGTGGTGTCCTCATCGTCCTTGCTGTTATCTTGCTTCTGGATCGGGCTATTTATAAAGACACTGGCATAGCCATCAGGCTTGAGCTGGACATGGCCATTGATCTTTGCCTGGTTGGCAATGCAGTCGACGATCGCCATGTTGAGCAGACGGCGATCGGGATCCGAAGTCGGCGCCCCGCCTTTGAAACAGGCCGGAACGCCGGTTTCCTTTGTAGGCGCCTTGGATTTGTCCCCGACGAGTCCTTTCGCTATCTCGTACTTATAGACGTCATATCTCGAAGCCGGCACAGCGGCGCCGGTCGGGTTGGTGGTGCTCGGGACGGAGGGGTATGCGGCACCATGGTTGACCAGCCAGTAATTGCTGCGATCCCAGGTCGAATTCGTCATCCCCGTGGCGGAATCGAAGCTGTTGCCCGGCGGCAGCGCCATTGCTGTTCCGTCGGTGTTGGGCGCATATTTGTTGCAGTTTGCCGTCTTATCCACGCCCTTGCGCACATTGCTCGCCGGTCGATATTGCCAATCGGTGTCATGGCTCTTCAGCGAAGTGCTGTAGATGTCGAAGCGTACATTGAGACCAGCGTTGACCTGGCCCAAGGTGACGCCGGTCTTAGTGGTGAGCTTATCGCGTTGATAGCAGGTGCCGGCGGTTCCGACAGCGAGCGCATCCCGCAGCGACGCGAGATTGTTGTCGATCAGTCCGAAATTGCCTGGGCCAGGGTTCGAGTCAACCTTGAGGATACGATATTCGCGGCTATAGGTGAGCCCGGCGGCAAAAGCCTGCTGGATGGTCTTGCTGGTCAGCGGGTCGTTCGTCTCGAACGGATTGCACATGAAGATTGGCACCGTTTCGCAGATCGACTGGACAAATCCGGCCACAGCCTGTGGCCGAATATCGAAGGTGTTGTTTCCGCCGATAAAGCTTGCCGGAAAAATTGTCGCGAAAGCACCGGCACCATCCGCGTCACCGGACGGGTTTACTGTCACTAGGGAGAATGTCACGGCTTTGGGATCGGTGCTTGACCAGTCATGGCCATCAGTGTCGACGCCGGCGGCATTTAACCTGATGCTGTCGTCGGCAGGTATCCCAGTCAAATATTTAACGGTCACATCAGCCAAGGCGAGAGTGTGGTCACCATTGGATGTAGAAAATTTGGTGGTATTGGTCAGAAGCGTCGTCGCGGCCCGGTTGGCTCGGTCGATTGAATCCGCTCTGCCATCCAGTTCCGCAGCGGTCGCGAGCGCTAGCGCATCGACCCCTTTCTGCAGATCGTTATGCAGTCCGTTAGCCCGACTCATATCGATGGCCAGCAAGGCGAAGCCGATAAGCACCGGCAGCATAATAGCCACGAGGATCATCGCTACGCCGCGTTGATCGTTCCAGAAGGCACGAATGGTCCCCAACATGACCTTACTCTCTGCTCTCTTGCGCAAGGGCCCCTCACATGCCCGGCGCCTCCGCATCCTTCCGTTTCAGTTCACGGTGTCGTCACGCCCGACCCGCCGACATTGACCGTGATCGCCGGTGGCGGTGGCGGGGGCGGCGGAAATTTGTAGTTGTGCGCAACAAGAGCGGCGCGCGTGCCGTCGCTTTCGATGTGTGTATTCCTGGAGGCCGGGTTGAGCGGGTCGACCGTCTGCAGCAGCGAATTGTATTTCTGCGTATCGCCGGCGGCCAGCGTCACCGTGTCGTAGTGGTTCAGATAGTCCGCGGCGCAGCCCGACAGCGACCCGGCGCAGACAAGGACGATCAAGGCGCTATTTCTTGACATAGATCATCTTGTCCTTCGATTTGAAGTCGAGCATGTGGCCATAGGGGCCGGTGACGCCTTCGCCATGTTCGTATTTGCGGATCATATCCTTGTTCACTTCGAGCTGGCCGAGCACGAAGAATTCTGGATCGTTCGCCGGCCGTGTCTTGTCGAACGGTGTCGCCAGCTGCTCGCCGGGCTTCACCGGCCGCACGATATGCGGCGTGACGATGACGACCAGTTCGGTCTCTTCCTTCTGGTTGCTCGAATTGCGGAACAGCGTGCCGATGACCGGGACCTGGCCGAGCCAGGGCACCTGGTTCTGCAGCTTGGTGGTCTTGCTCGACAGCAGCCCGCCGACCGCGAAGCTCTGGCCGTCGCGCAATTCGACCACGGTCGACAGTTTGCGGTTGGTGAAGATCGGGTCGCCGGCGCTGGTGAAGCCGGTCAGATCGCTGACCTCCGGCGCCAGGTTCATGTGGATCTTCCCGTCGTCGAGTACGACTGGCGTGAACAGCAGATTGACGCCGAATTGCTTGTACACGATGCTTATTTCGCCATCCTTGTCGAGAGTGCGAATAGGCACTTCACCGCCGGCGTTGAAGCTGGCCTGTTCACCGGAAAGCGTGGTGAGGTTGGGGTTCGCAAGCATGCGCACCGCGCCCTTGGCTTCGAGTGCTTCGATGTACAAGTCGACCTTGATGTTGCTGTCGATAACGCGCGTGAGCAGCGCACCGAACGGAGTGGAATTGGAGAGTAGGCCGCTGAGCACGCCGGCCGCTCCCAGCACCTCGCCCTCTTTGTCGACGGCTGCAATGCCGGTTCCGGTGCGGGTGGTGCCACTGCCATTGGTGCTGGCGATCGAGACGCCGAGGTCGCGGCCGGCGTTGCGCTTGGCTTCCAGCACGCGCACTTCGAGATTGACCTGCTGGCTATCGTCGACGATGACGGAATTGATGATGGCGTCGGGCCCATATTGCTGGGCCACTTCCATGATGGCCGCCAGCGTGGCGCCGTCCTTGACATGGCCGCCGAGCCTGACCCTGCCATTGACCGAGCCAACTTCGATGCGCGATCTTGGCGAAACCTGGCGGATTGCCGCCGCCATGTCGCTGACGTCGACGCCGACCTCGATCTGGATGACGCCGAGTGATCGCTTCTCGGGTGAGAATAGGTTGACCGTAGTGGTGCCGGCGCCCTTGCCGATGACGTAGAGCGTGCGGTCGGTCATTGGCTGCGCATCGGCGATCTTCTCGTCCCCGACTACGATATCGCCGAGATTGGCATTCACCTGGAGCGTCACCGATTGCGACATCGGCAGGAAAATTCGATGGACGCTAGGGTTCGATACGTCGATGAAGCGATCGGCTGCATCGGCCGCAAGGCTCGTCAGCAACAACGCCCCCAGACAGGACAACGCGGCCGCCGCTAACCTCAACCAAAACCCCTGCATCCCCGTCTCCTAAATGCTGCTTGAGACAGCCACCGTGTCGCGCGGTATTATGCCGCACTATTATCATGGTTGTCGCGGTACGTCATATGTCTCGAGCTTCACTCCGCGAAATACGCCCACGGTTACGTTCTTCGGCGGTTCCGGCTGCACATATTTGACCACTTCCTTGACGACCTCGCGCACTTCAGGCGCAGATGTCACGGCCGGAGCGGGTTTGACCTTGCCCATTTCGTCAAGCCGGCTTCCCACCCGCTCCACGGCCTGGGCCAACCCGGCCAGCTTGTCGTCGGCCCGCTTGCGCTCAGCTGCCGCCAAGGCTTCCGCCGCTGCCTTCTTGTCGAGTTCGGCCTGCCTGGCGGCGACATCGGCCGGCGTTTCGCCGGTCAGATCGGAAAGTGTTACCCGTTCGGTGATTTCGCCCTTGCTAGCGGCGGCCTGGCGAAGCGCCAGCGACAATTGCCCGGCACCTGCCGCCAGTGTCAGCTTCTGCGCATCCTTGGTGCTGGCCTCGAGCGTCACCGACTTCACCACGGTTGGGCTGTCCTTGCTCTCGTCGGCAACCTGGTCGACGGCGAGCACCTTCATGCCCTGTAGCAGCACGTCGACAAAACTCTTGTCCGCGCCATCGTCGGTACGCACCGAGCGCGTCAGCAACACATCGACCCGGTCGCCGGGGAAGACGAATCCCGCGACGCCCAGCACGTCGTTGACCCTGATGGAAACAGCCTTCATTCCTTCGCCGAGCACCGCCGAAAGCGTGGCGCGCTGACCAGGTCCGGTGATCTTGCTGGCGAGGACAGGTTCGTTGGCACTAATGGTTTGAAGAGCCTGCCTCGTGCCCTCGCCTGCCAGAGCTTCCTTCGTTGTTTTGAAGGCGCCCGTTGGAACCGCGCCCGCCGGCCAGGCCACTTCGCGCAATTTATCTGCGGTGAGCGCGTCGCCGAACTTCAGCGGCATTGCCGCTACGACGACTGTGCTGCCTTGAACGAGGCCCGTTTGCGCCATGGCGCTACGCTGGCCGGCCAGCCAGATATTGACCAGAACAACCGCCAGAACGCCGAACACGCCGGCGAGAACGATCATGATAAGCGTATTGGCGCGCATGCCCCAAGCCCCAAGCCCCAATGCGGGATTCGCCCGCTGCGATCGGATTCAGGCCCGGCTCGAAAGATCCGGGCCTGAGTGTAGTCAGGCGATCAGCTGCCGACGCCGCTCGTGGCATTGCAGCCGCCGACAGAACTGGCCTCCATAGCAGCGCAGAGGCCAGTGAATCTGGCGTTCACCCATCCACCGATGGCGATGACCGTCATGATCGCGGCGACCGCGATAATGCCGATAAGGATGGAATATTCGACCATGGCAGCGCCGTTTTCATCGTCGCGGAACTGCCGGGTCATCGTCATGAGCTTGTTCATGTCAATTTCTCCCTTGGAGGTTTGAACCCGACGAGACAGAGCCAAGGATGAACTCCATACCCAAGCATCCCCCGTCATCTCGATCCTAGGTCCCGAGAAATTGCAGAGTCAAACGGGATTAACGGTTCCTTAACTTTCCAATACATGAACTTTCGAGTTGAGCGCGCCTTTGATTTTCAGCAAGAGCTTGATTCGCCTAATTTTTCAAGCGTCCTTAACCATTCGTTCACAATTATGACCACCCACTAATGAAGTGACACCTACTTTAGCCATATGGCATATCCCTTTATATCTAAGGGGTTATAGCCAAATATGGGGTGGCCGATGTCGCAGCCACGCAAGGGGCCACAGACGCCTCCAAAGTGTATTTCGACACTCATGTTTGGCAACGTAGGAATCAGAAATAAAAACGATGTTTTTTTGGGTGCGCCTCTTAACTATGTTGAAAGTATTGACCAGGCGCGAGACACCACGGCGCTTGTGCCCTGATTGGTTAACGTTTAGTTTCCGCTAATGCAGGGCTAGGGGAGCATAGGCGATTATGCTGGGGCGGTTCATCAAGGGGCAAGGCGCACAGCCGGCCATGACAAGCGCGGAGACGCTGACAGTTCTGCCTCTCGCTCCCGCCCTTTCTCCGGTCACCGAAATCGAATCGCATGGCAACGATTTTCTGACACTCAAGGTTGAGCTTCATCGCCATCTTATCGATCGGTTCAATCTGACCGCTCTGGAAAATGCATCGAAGGATGAGATCCTGAACGAGATCCGCCCGATCGTGCGCGAATTTGTGCGGGGTCGAAATGTGCCGTTGAACGCCCGCGAACTCGATCAATTGACCAGCGACACGGCTGACGAGATGCTCGGACTGGGGCCGATCGAACCGCTGCTCAAGGATGATTCGATCACGGACATCATGATCAACACCCACAAGCGGGTTTTCATCGAGCGGCATGGCATCGTTGAAGAAACAGCAATCCGGTTTCGTGACGAGGCGCATCTGCTGCGCGTAATCAACAAGATAGTCTCGAATATCGGGCGTCGGGTCGATGAATCCTCGCCGATGGTCGATGCCCGCCTGGATGACGGCTCACGCGTCAACATCGCGGTGCGACCGATCTCGGTCGATGGTCCGCTGGTGTCGATCCGCAAATTCTCCAAGAACCCCTATTCGCTTGAGCGTTTGATGGCATTCAATTCGATCCGCCCGCCGATGATCGATATGCTACGGATCGCAGTTCAGGCGCGCAAATCGATTCTGGTTTCGGGCGGCACCGGTAGCGGCAAAACGACCTTGCTCAACGCGCTGTCAAGCTACATCCCCTCGAAGGAGCGGCTGATCACCATCGAAGATGCGGCCGAGCTGCAATTGCAGCAGCCGCATGTCGGGCGGCTGGAGACGCGCCCGCCCAATGTCGAGGGAAGGGGCGAGGTTCGTCAGCGCGAATTGCTGAAGAACGCGCTGCGCATGCGGCCGGACCGCATCATCGTCGGCGAGGTGCGCGGCGAGGAAGCCTTCGACATGCTGCAGGCCATGAACACCGGCCATGAGGGGTCGATGACCACCATCCACGCCAACACCCCGCGCGACGCGATCTCGCGGCTGGAACAGATGGTCGGCATGGCCGGCATGCCGATGACGCACGACTCGATCCGGGCGCAGATTGCCTCCGCCATTGACATCATCGTCCAAACACAGCGTCTTTCGGACGGCGGCCGGCGTGTCACCTCCATATCGGAGCTGACTGGCATGGAGGGCAATGTCGTCCAGCTTCAGGAAATCTATCATTTCGTCCGCCGTGAGGTCACAGCCGAGGGCAAGGTCATCGGAGACTTTCGCGCAACCGGCGTCCGTCCGCGGTTCGCTCCGGAGGCCGCAACCCTGGGGCACCATTTCGCCAAGGACGCCTTCAACCCGCAGGTCGCCCTCTGATGATGCTTACCGGCCAGGAACTGCTTTATTTCATATACGCACTTGCGGCAGCTTCGGTCATTCTCGCCGGCGAAGCCCTGTATCTTTCATTTGCCGGCCGCCGCTCCCGGTCTCTAGCAGTTAATCGCCGATTGAAGCGGCTCGCTGGCGACGTCCCGGCCGAACAAACGTTACAGGGGTTGCTGCGAGAGCGCGGGCTTACGGACTCGGGCGATTTTCTTTTCGGTATGGTCTGGTTGAACAGGCTCTATACCCAGTCCGGAATTACCGGAAATCCGTTGACCTTCGCCGCAACATTTCTGCTTGCAGGGCTGGCGATGGCGTTGCTGCTGGTACTCTTCAATTTTTCCGCTTTGGCATCGCTCATTGTCTTTCTAGTCGTAGGGCTTGTCCTGCCGCTTCTCGTCCTCCGGCGTGCCCGCAACAAACGAATCCGGAAGTTCGCCAAACAGCTGCCGGATGCGCTGGACATGATTGTTCGCTCGCTGCGCGCCGGACACCCGGCTTCGGTCGCGATCGGCCTTGTGGGGCGCGAGATGCCCGATCCGCTCGGCACCGAGTTCGGCATCGTCTCCGACGAGATCACCTTTGGCCTCAGCATCGAGCAGGCCGTGCGAAAGCTTTCGCAGCGTGTCGGCTTCGAGGGCCTTCAGCTGCTATCGGTATCGCTGTCGATTCAGGCCAAGACGGGCGGCAATTTGACCGAAATTCTGGCCAATCTTTCCTCGGTTCTGCGTGAACGGCAGAAGTTACGCATGAAAATCAGGGCGCTTTCGGCCGAAGGTCGCGTCTCCGCGTGGATCATCTCCTTGTTTCCTATTGTGATGTTCTTCACACTTCAAATCCTTTCCCCAGCCTATTACGGCGCCGTCTGGGGCAACCCGCTCATCTTCCCGACATTTCTGCTTTTTGGTTTGTGGGCGCTGCTTGGCGACTTCATCATGTACCGGATGGTTACTTTCGATTTTTGACTGGGGAGCGACGAACAAAATTGTTTTCGAACATTCAGGACCTGGGCTTCTTGGTGTCTATTGCCGTCTTTGTGGCGGCGGTGTCCTTCTTCCTGTTCGGTGCGCTTGTCTTTCTGCCGGCTCTGCAGACACGAAAGCTCGTCACGCAGAGCCTGATGGGCGAAGGAGCTACAGACCGCCGATCGATGCTCGGACAAGACCAGCTTGCCAAGCTTGCGGCGCAACGGCCGGTCGATGCCTACTTCAAGTCGATCGAGAAGGAATGGGAAGAGCCAAACGCCTTGGAAGCGAAGCTGTTTCGCGCCGGCTTTTATCAATCAAGCGCACCGCTGATTTATACGCTGTCCCGCCTTGTCGCGGTCTGCGTCGGTTTTCTGGCGATGTATGCACTGCTGTCGCGGGTTCTGCCGCCGCACCTGCCAGGTTTCATCACCCTTGCTGGTTCTGCCCTGTTCGGCCTCGCCTGCATGGTGATTCCCTCCATTCTGCTCGACCGTTTCGAGAACAGCAAGAAACAGGTCTATCGTCGAGCCTTCCCCGACTTCATGGACATGATGATCACCTGCGCCGATGCCGGCATGAGCCTGGAGGGGGCAGTCGAACGCGTCAGCCATGAAATGGCCGCCACCCACAAATGGCTGGGAATACAGCTGTCGATCATGAATTTGCAGTTGCGTGCTGGCAAGCCGTTGCGGGAAGCGCTACGCGAACTCTCGGATCGCATCGGACTTGATGAGGCGCGGGCACTGGCTGTCCTGTTCCGTCAATCGGAAGAACTCGGCACCAGCCTCACCGATGCCTTGCGTGTTTATAGCGCCGAGATGCGTGGGCAACGGATTCTGAGTGCCGAGGAGCGCGCCAACTCTCTGCCCGTCAAAATGATGATCCCGTTGGGGTTGTGCATCTTCCCTGTCGTGATGATGGTCATTATGTTGCCGGTGATCATTCGCATGAGGGGTATTTTCTTCTAGTTTGGTATATAATTTGATTCTAATGTCGGTCGGCGGGGCTCTCGGGGAAAATCGTATGAAAAGGCCATTAGCGGCTGCAGCCAGTCTGTTGATGATTGCGCTGGCCGGCTGCCAGACGAACGCGGTGGACGCCAACGACGGTGTCGTCCGTACCAACGAGCCATCGAAAGGCGACGTGACATCCTTCGGCGATGCGTTCGACGGGCTAAAGACGGTCAGCAACGTCGAATATTACGCGTCGGACCAAGCCGTGGCGGAGGCCAAGAACCAGTTCCGCGCCGAAAACTACGGCAATTCCGGCGCCTTGTTCTTCAAGGCGACGCAACTGGCGCCCAATGACGGCGGCGCCTGGATGGGTTTGGCCGCTTCCTGCGACCGGATCCACCGCTTCGACCTTGCCGACCGCGCCTATGGCCGCGCCTTCAAGCTGATGGGGGCATCGCCCGAATACTACAACAATGTCGGCTATTCCTATCTGCTGCGAGGCAAGCTGCAGGACGCGCGCAGCAATTTCCTCAAGGCCTATGAATTGGCGCCCAACGATCCGACCGTGGCCAACAATCTGAAGCTGCTCTCGTCCAGCGTGCAGAACATCGAGCGCTGAACGTGCTGCTGATCGAAGCCATACTGCTGAAGGTACTGGCTGCGGCCCTGCTCGCACGGATTGGCTGGCTCGACTTTACCACTCAGAAAATATCCAACCGCGACGTGCTGTTGCTGCTCTGCCTCGGGCTCGGATCGCTGCTGCTTCTGTCGCTCCGGGCCGGGTCCTGGTGGGATATGGGTTTGAGCGCGCTTGCAGGGCTGTTGCTGTTTCTGGCGCTCTTCCCATTCTGGTTGCTGCGCAAGATCGGTGCCGGCGATGTCAAGCTGCTGGCGGTCGTGCCGCTTCTGATCGGCGGTAGCGGCCTGACGGTATTTTCGCTGCTGCTGATGGTTTTCGCGCTCGCCACGGCCCTGGTCGTGAAGAACCCGCTCCTGCTGCCTCAAAGTGCCTTCCGCGTCTACGTGCAGCATCTCGATCAGCGGGGCGTGGTGCCTTTCGGCGTGCCGATCTCGGCGGCCGCGATCTGCACGATAGCGCTCCAGGTCTACTGGAGTTTTGTCTTGGCCAACAGCTCTGGAATCCTGGGCCAGCTCAACTAGCGCCTCGTCGCTGTGTAGATACCGTTCAGCGCGACCGATGCGGGTCAGAAGTGCGCCTCTTCGCAGCCGCCCAATCCCGGCTGAGCTGGCTCATGAATCACCACGGTTCACGAAATATTATGTGACGGAACGTCCAGGCCGCTAGTTTCTTTGACCCTCGAGGCGGTCGTTCGCCTCGGTAACTCAAAGGAGACGAAGAATGCCCAATAAAGGCGGTAGCCATGAGCAACATGTGAAAGCAGGCCAGCAGAGCCACAAGAACATGGATGACAAGAACCGTCAGCAGCAGGCGGCCGGTGGCAACCAGCGCCAGCAAGGCGACAGCTCCGGCAACATGCGCGGCGGGACCCATGAACAGCATGTGAGAGCTGGCGAGCAAAGCCACAAGAATCGCTAGCCAACCCCTGTGGCATCGAGCCCGCCCCGAGCGCTCGGGACGGGCTCCGCGTGGTGATAGGCGCTGCGGTCAACCCACCTGGTCCGGCGAAAGAGAGGCCGCCGAAAGAGAGACAGATCTGATGCCCGATCCGAGAGAACCCGACCCCAACCGCGACGTGCCCATGCCCGCTCCCAACTGGAAGCCCAAGCCGATCGGAGAACCGGAGCCGGACGGATTGCCCGATGAGGCGCCGTTGCCCAATCCCGATGAGAACGAAGAGCCCCCGTTGCATGCGGCCGGCTGACCCGATTGCGGACGTCGTTCGGTCACTCGTCGTCGGCGTGGCCGCCTTCCCTTGAAGGATCGCGTGAAATGACCGCCTCCTCGACATCGTCGGGCAATGCCTCGTCGCTTTCCTGGTAAGCATTGTCGTCATCTTCCTCGGGCAAGTCGCCCTCGGCCTCGTCTTCCACCTCGGCGTCGTCGGGAAGGATTTTCGCGCCTGCGAGCGCGTCCCAGTCCTGCTGCTCGATCACCGGACCTTCGGTTTCTGCCGCGTCTTCGGCCTGCACTGCGTCGTCGGGCTGCACTGCGGGTTGCTTTGTTTTGCGGGGGTCCATCGTCGTTCTCCGAAATCCTGGGGACTTTGCGCGGTCACCAGCGGTGTAGCTTGGGCACAACTTGCTATCGGGACGGTTGTTCCAGCCATTTCGCGAAGAGGCGACCTGGAGGGCGCCTCCGCCCAGCGAGCGCGCCCGCGGCGCGAATTCCGTCACTCGATCTGCCGCATGGTGCACTGGCGCGGCGCCTTGTCCGGGCGCCAGCGCAAGAGTTTGGTGCCATGCCGGAACCTGTCGCCGGTGACATGGTCGAAGCGGACCTCGACCACCAGTTCCGGCCGCAGGGGCTCCCATTCGCCGCTGCGCTGCGTGCTCCAGCGGCTCGGTCCGCCCGGCGCCTTGCCGGTGAAGCCGGGTCCGCCACGCAGCTTTTCCAGCTCTCGGGTGACACGGGCCCGGTCATCCCTGCCGATGGTCGAGGTAAAGCCGACATGGTCGAGTTTGCCGCTCTCATCATAAAGGCCGAGCAGGAGCGAGCCGACCTCGCTGCTGCCGGTCAGATAGCGGAATCCGCCAACCACGCAGTCGGCGGTACGCAACCGTTTGACCTTGACCATCGCGCGTTCGCCCGGCCGGTAGGGGTCGGCCAGCAATTTGGCGACGACGCCGTCGGTGGGACCATGGCCGGCCCCTTCCAGCCAGCGCCTAGCGGCCGCCGGATCGGTCGCGCTGGGCGAGAGCCGCAAGCCGGGCTTGGCGCAATCGCGAACGAAGCCCTCGACCGCCCGGCGGCGCCGCGACAACGGTTCGCCAAGCAGGATCGTGCCGCCCGGCGCGGCCAGCATGTCGAACAGGATCAGCCGGGCAGGCGTTTGCGCGCTCAGCTTGCGGATACGGCTTTCGGCCGGGTGAAGCCGCATCTGCAGCGCGTCGAAGGAAAGCTGGCCTTCGATTTCGATGACGATTTCGCCATCGACAACGAAGTTACGGGCCTCCACCTGCTGCAGCATGGCGACGAGTTCCGGGAAGTAACGGCCAAGAGGTTTGCCGGATTTGGCGCGCAAGTCGACATCCGTGTCGCCCTTGAAGGCGAGGCAGCGAAATCCGTCCCATTTGGGCTCGTATTGCCAAAGGCCTTCCCCCTCCGGCAGGGCGTCGGCGGCCTTGGCCTCCATGGGCGGCGTGTCCAGGGGTAGGGCAAATCTGTCCGTCATTGCCTGAACCATCGCTCTCCGGGGCGTCGCGCCCCGCGGCGAAGCGCCCGCAAAGACACCTCAGGCGCCGAGATCGATCAGAGCCACACCGAACTCGGCACGCTTGCGGCGGCGCAGGTGACCCGGCGCTTCCACCACGGTGACTTCCAATGTCGGCCGAACGGTGCCTTCGAGCAGATGGCCGCCCCTGGTCGTGCCGTCGCTCAAGCCAAGCACCGCGTGGACATGAAGACTTGGCTTGCCATCATCGCCCGTTGCGACATCACCGATCGCGCTCAGGACCTCGCATTGCTCGTCGACCGGGATTTTTCGATAGCGCTTCGCCTCCAGGTCGAACCAGCCGACAGTGGCCCGTTGGAACGCGCCGATCGCCGTCAGGGACGCGCTGCCGATCGTCTGCTCGACCGCGAAGCTGGTCAGTGCCGCGAACGCTTCCTCACCCGGGTCGAGCACCACGACAAAAGTCCGTTGGCCATTGGCCTCGTTGACGAGTCGCGATTTCATGCCGGTGTTCCGATCTTCGAGGCCGTTCAGTGGGCGTGGTGTTCGGCGTTCCTCTTGCGGGTCGCCGCCGCCTTCCTTGCCGATTCGGACCGGCTCGCGGCCGATCGGGAAGCGGACGCCTTTCCGCCGCTCTTGCCGCCCTTGTGCGCGGCCGGATGACCCGTGTGCTTGCCACGCCCGGAGCCGCCTTCCTTCTTGCCGCCACCATCGTCCTTGTTGACCGTCGCCCATGCGCGCCGCTCGGCTTCCTTGTCGGAGACGCCACGCTTCTCATAGCCTTCGGCAATATGATCGGCCTTGCGTTCCTGCTTGTCGGTGTATTTGGATTTCTCGCCTCGTGGCATGATCGTTTCTCCTTCTCGATGGAGGTTGAACGTCAAGTCGGCGCCCAGGTTCCAATCGCGGTCGGCGAACCGGCCGTTCCCGACATCGTTCATGACCGCCTCCGGGCTGCTATTCCTCAGGCGCCGTCGCCGGTGCGGTGTAGCGCCGCCGAACGGCATCGAGAACCCGTTTGCGGCTCTCCTCCGCCGAAAGCTTCCTGTCCTTTTCCGCCTCGGTGGTTTCGCGGGCGAGATCCTTGTCCCTGATCTGTTGGCGGAACCATTTCGAATAGTCGCCCGCGCGCAGATGGAACTCCCAGGTCTTGTCGTCTATGCCTTCGGCCATCTGGGCAAAGATCATCAGATTATGGGCCCTGAGGTTCATCGCGTCGTCGGGACCGCGGAAATAGAAGCTGCCGGTCTCATCGAGTTGGCCCTCGGCATATTTGCGGCTGTGGCGCTTGAGAGACTGACGAGGTTCGATGACCTTGACCGTCGTGAGTTTTTTGCGCGCCTGCGGCCGCCAGAACAGAACCCGGTCGCCCTTGGGCGTGGGAATGTCTTTCGGCGGCTCGATGCCCGTCTCGTGGCAGAAGGCCTTCACCACGTCCTTCGCCTTGGGGCCAAGGGCGATGACCGCCGTAACCAGGCGCAGGGCGTCGGTCGAAATCGCCTCGGGATGGACGGTGATCAGGATCGTGCCCGGCAGTTCCAGGGAGAGCACGGAACGCGTATCGTCGCGCCGCTTCGGAAGAAGATGGTGCGCTTCGTCGATGACCAGCCAATGCGGTCTTGCGGTGCGGCGGCGGAAGCTGCCAAGGCCAGGCAGCAGGTCGGCAAAGAAGTCAGGCCGTTCATCGACACGAAGCGCCAACCCGTTGACGACGATATTGCTGTCGGCCTTGGCCATCAGATCCAGCACCTGCGCCTTTGTCGGCGCGCTCGACCCATCCCCCAGCCGAACGGCGCCCTCGAGGCCGTCATAGTCACCCTCGGGGTCGAAGACGCAAAACTGAAATCGGCTCTCGACGAAGCGTTCCGTCAGCGCGGTGGCCAGGGTGGATTTGCCGATGCCCGAACTGCCGGCGATGAGCACGCTTTCGGTCGGCGACAGATAGATGTCGTCGCCACCGGACGATCCCAGAACAATGCCGTCATGACGTTTCGGCACGATCCCATGGTCGCGTTCGATCAGCTTGGCGATCAGTTCCTCGACGCCTTTGCCGCGTGCGCCGCGCGTGACCAGGTTTGCGGTGCCTTTGACCGCGGGAATGGCATTGTCGACCGCAACGCTGCAGCCGCAGGCCTGCAGGAAGGCATGATCGTTCTCGGCGTCGCCGATACCCACCACATTGTGCGGCGACAGGTGAAGGTCCTCGAGTGCGGCCGCCAGCCCGGTGGCTTTGTTGACGCCGCTCGGCAGGATCATCACCGCGCCCTTGTTGAAGATGATTTCGAGCTCGAGCCCCATCTTCTTGATCACCTCGAGCACGGTCGCCTGATGCGGCTCCCAGGTGGCGACGATCGACCGTCCCGCCGAAAGTGGCTTTACCCCCTGTTTTTTCAGCCTGGCGACGAATTTGGGCTCCGGCGATGGCGAGATCACCCGCTCCTCCTCACTCGCCGGGGTGTAGATCAGGGCGCCGTTCTCGGCGACGACCTTGTCGAACATGCCGATATCGGGAAACACGCGCTTGAGGTCGGGCAGCTCGCGTCCGGTGACCAGAAGCAGTTTGCGGCCACTTTTCTTGAACCGCTCCAGTGCGGCGAGGGTTTTCTTGGAGACAGCCCCGTCATGTGCGAGCGTGCCGTCATAGTCGGTCGCCAAGGCAATGAAATACATTGCGATGACCTCAGTAGCCGCCGACGATCGGCAGGATCTCGCCGGTGATGTAACTCGAGCAGTGCGGGGAGGCGAGGAACACATAGGCCGGAGCCACTTCCTCCGGCTGTGCCGGCCGTTTCATCGGCGTGTCCGCGCCGAATTTCGAGACGTCGTCGGCTTCCTTGTCGGACGGATTGAGCGGCGTCCACACCGGGCCAGGCGCGACCGCGTTCACCCTGATGCCCTTGGCGATGAGGTTGCCCGAAAGCGCGCGCGTGAAGGCGTGGATGCCGCCCTTGGTCATCGAATAGTCGACCAGTTGCTTGGAGCCGTCTATGCCGGTAACCGAACCGGTGTTGACGATCGCCGAGCCCGGCTTCATGTGCGGCACCGCTTCCTGTGCCATATGGAAGTAGCCGTAGAGATTGGTCTTCAGCGTGGTGTCGAAATGTTCTTCGGTCAGGTCGCCGAAGTCGCTGGAATGGATCTGGAAGGCGGCATTGTTGACCAGCACGTCGATGCGGCCGAATGTTTCGACCGCTGCCGCCACGGCATCGTGGCAATCCTGCCGTTCGCTGACGTCGGCCTTTATCAGGATGCAGCGTCGGCCTTCTTTTTCGACGGCGGATTTTGTCTCTTCGGCGTCCCTGTCCTCGACCAGGTAGACGATCGCGATATCGGCGCCTTCGCGGGCGAACAATACCGCCACGGCGCGACCGATGCCGGAATCGCCGCCTGTGATGAGAGCCACCTTCTCCTCGAGTTTCCTTGATCCGAGATAATAGGGTGCATCGTAGAGCGGGGCAGGTTCGATCGCCGCTTCATACCCGGGTTTCGCCTGATGTTGCTTGGGGAAGGGCGGCTCGGGATAGGTGCGCGCGCCTGCCTGCATGGCGTGTTCAGCCTTGCCGTCACGCTTCGATTTGTCCTTGGCACCGATGCCGCGCTGGATATGGCGTTGCTTGGCGGCTTCACCGGCGGTCTGGGATTTCGTCTCCATGGTTGTCTCCTCGGCTGAAGAAAGTTCAACGCGCGGCGGACCGAAAGGTTTGCGCGATGCCAAAGCTTGTCTTCCGCGTCAGTCCTTGACATAGGCTCCGGGTTGGCGGCCCGATCTTGGAGACGTCGCGTCCTTCGAGTGTTCGGAGATCGTCGGGCCCGCGCCGGATGTCTTTTCGGTTGCCGGGCTGGGTGTCGCCTTGCCAGGCTGGCCTCCAGGCTGATGTGTTTCTTCCTTTGTCTGATCCGCTGGTCGCGTGAGCCCCATTCCGCCTGCCGGCGGCTTGTTGCCCGCTGCATCGGGTGAGAAATCATCGCTCGGATCCGAGCCGGTCCTCGCCGGATATTTCCGTGCGCCGGTTTCGTATTCGGTCCTCTCGCGTGCCATGGCCGCCTCCGTGTTTGCCTGAACGGAAAACAGCCGCGGGCCGATCAGGTTCCGAACAAACGGTGATGGTCGTCCGTTTTGCCGGCGGTCGCATCGGCCCTCGCGTGTGACGGCTGCAGCCCGCGCGCTCGCCAAGCCATGCTCCTTTTTCAAGGATGGCGCTCCGGAAGAAAAATGTTTTCCGATTTCGCCCCAGGGCGACCGTCAATTCCTTTTGTTCGGCAGCAATGTCTATAAAAACTATGGACATTCCGGCCAGCTGGTTCGAAAAGAGCACAGGGCATCCATCATGACCAACCCGGCCATTGTCGGCTTCTCCGGCAATTTCACGCGGCCCTCCAAGACCCGCGGCTTCGTGGACCATATCGTGACGGAGATCGCCGGGCGATACGGCCTTACCGCCAGCACCCATGATATCGTTGATCTCGGTCCCAGCCTTGGCAATGCCAAAGGGACGCGCGACCTGGATGTACAGGCTCGCGCCATTCTCGAGCGGATCCTGGCCGCCGATGTCCTGGTGGTCGGCTCGCCCACCTACAAGGGCAGCTACACCGGTCTGTTCAAGCACTTCTTCGATCTCGTCGACCCGGCGGCCCTCAGGGGCAAGCCGGTGCTGCTGGCGGCGACCGGCGGCGGCGACCGCCATGCGCTGATCGTCGAGCATCAGCTGCGGCCGCTGTTCGGCTTCTTCGAGGCCTTTGCGCTGCCGACGGCCGTCTTCGCCTCGGAGAAGGATTTCGTCGACGGCGTGCTGGCATCCGAAGCGATCCGGGCCCGTATCGGTCTCGCGGTGGATGATGTCGGCCTGGCGCTTTTCGGCCGGCAACGCGCCAGGATCGCCGCCGAGTAGCGTGCTGCGGAATATCTCCCACTCCGACCCATGAGCGCGCTGAAGCGGCCCCTGAACGCGCTTGGCGCGCGGTAGGGCGACATCCAGCACGCTGCCTGTGCCACCTGACCGTCAGCGGCGTTGCCAGGATGATGCCGATTTCGATGGCGATGGCCGACGCCCGATCGGACCTGGCCCGATATCCAAAGCCCCATCCGTCGAGGTTGCCGTGGTCCCGGCCGATGCCGTAGACAAGCGGCGGTGAATCACATTGGCGGAGAAGAAACACATGTCGGATCGGATGAAAATCATCTCCGCTGCCAAGTCGCATGGCGGCGTCCAGGGCGTCTATTCCCACGCTTCGGAAGTCTGCGCCTGCGACATGACCTTTGCCGTTTTCGTGCCGCCGCAGGCCCATGAAAGACCTTGCCCCGTCATATGGTACCTATCCGGTCTCACCTGCACCCACGCCAATGTCATGGACAAGGGGGAGTACAGGCGCATGGCGGCCGAGCTTGGCCTGATCGTAGTCTGTCCCGATACCAGCCCCCGCGGCGCCGGCATTCCCGACGAGAAGGACAATTGGCAGTTCGGCAGCGGCGCCGGATTCTACGTCGATGCCACGCAAGAACCCTATGCCAGTAATTATCGCATGTATTCCTATGTCACCGAGGAATTGCCAGCGCTGATCGCGCGGGAGTTTCCGGCCGACATGACGCGTCAGGCGATCTTCGGCCACTCGATGGGTGGACATGGCGCATTGACCATCGCGCTGAAGAATCCTGAACGCTTCAAGAGCTGCTCGGCCTTCGCGCCGATCGTGCAGCCCAGCACCGCCGGCTGGTCGAAGCCGGCCTTCGAAAAATATCTTGGTGCGGACGAGAAATCATGGCGGGGCTACGATGCCACCTTGCTCATCGAGGAGGGCCACCGCTTCCCGGAGCTTTTCGTCGACCAAGGGACATTGGACGGATTTCTCGATGATGGACTGAGGCCCTGGCTTCTGGAAGCGGCATGCGCCAAGGCCGGCATTGCGCTGACGCTGCGCATGCAGGACGGCTACGATCACTCGTATTTCTTCATCTCGACATTCATGGACGATCATCTGAGATGGCACGCCCGAAGACTGTCCGGCGCTGAAGCCGGAGCATAGCGGCGGGCTCTTCTCATCAAAGCCCGAACCGGTCCTTCACCCGGCCCGAAAGGATCGCCGCCTTGACGCCAAGCGGCCAGAAGCTATGGAACCGGATTGGCTTGAGCGGCGATATCGGCATGGGAAACGGCGATGTCTCGTCGCCCCGCAGGCGCCGCGCCAGGGCAGCGCCCATCGCCGAGGCCATGGCAACACCGCGGCCATTGTAGCCAAGGCAGATCAAGATCCCGTCTTCCGGCTCGTGAACGTGCAGGAGATGGTCATTGGTGATCGCGACCCGACCGTTCCAGCCATGTGTCCACCCGGTTCCAGCAAGCGCCGGCCAGAGCCGCAGCGCATAGTCGGTGAGGTAGCGGATGGCGGAAGCATCGCCGATCGGGCTCATCGGGCCCCGGCCGCCCATGAGAAGCCGGTTCTGGGCGTCGATACGATAGTACACGGTGATGTTGCCGGCTTCGTAGACGACGGGCCTTTCGGGGAGAATTGCCGCCGCCGCTACCGGCGCAAGCGGCTCGGTCGCCGCGATGGCGCTGAACACCGGGACGAGCGACTGCTCCAGGCCGGGCCACAGGTTTCCGGTATAGCCGTTGGTCGCGATCAGGACCTTTTCGGCGCTGACGGAACCGCCTGCTGTCTCGAGGACCCAGCGTCCGGCCTGCCTGCTCAGCGAGAGCACCTCGCTGCCGCCGAATATCCGCGCGCCGGCCATCTGCGCGGCGGCTGCCAGGCCAAGCGCGTATTTCAAGGGATGGAGGTCGCCGCCGCGGGCATCGAACATGCCGGATATATACCTGTCCGTGCCGCTACGCGCCGCCATCGCCTTTGCGTCCAGCATTTCAACCGGCATTCCCCGCCGCTCGCATTGCGTTGCCGTGGCCCGCACGGAGGCTGCCGGCTTCGGCCGGATCGCCGCTCGTATGGTGCCGTTCTGCCGGGCCTCGCAATCGATCGACAGGCGCCTGATGAGACCGAAGGTGAAATCCGGCGCGCCGTAGGAGAACTCGATCATCCGCGGCCCAAGCTCCGGGCCGAACATCGCCTCGACGGTGTCCGGATCGTATTTGAGGCCGGGATTAACCTGGCCGCCATTTCTGCCCGACGCTCCCCATCCAGGCTGATGGGTCTCGATCACGCAGACGTCTTCGCCGGCTTCCGCCAGATGCAAGGCGGTGGAAAGGCCCGTGAAGCCACCGCCAACGATGGCGACCCTTGCCTGCTGCGGACCGGCAATGGCGGGGTACTTGCCGGCGCCGCCAGCCGTTTCGCGATAGAGGCTCCTGGGCGGGCTGCTTTCCAGCATATGACGGGCTCTCACGATAGGGCGGCGGGCTTGACGGGCAACCGGCTTTCAACTGCCCGATATCCGGCACGCACGGCAGACCCAGACTTTTTTGTCGGATACGCCAGGCAATTCTGCAGGGCTTTCGGAAATCACAGCTTTGGACATGTTGGTCTCCCCCATCGCCGGCCGATTATCGTCTTGGACAAACCTCGAACAATCGCCGCCCGTGGCATTTCGTATGAAAGAGCTAACTTTGTGATCGCGCGTGCGGCGGATAACGTCACCCTCAATCTCACTCGAGGCTGTTTGTACATGCTTGTATATGCAAGTCGATCTGATAGTCTCTCTGCCGCGCAACCGGAGCGGCCAAGGAGGATCAATGCGCAACGCTTCTCTTTTCGACCTTTCGGGCAGGAAGGCGCTTGTCACCGGCGCCAGCCGCGGCATTGGCCGCAGCATCGCCGAGGCGCTGAGCGCCGCCGGCGCCGACCTCGCGGTCACAGCGCGTAACCTGGACTCGCTCGATGAAACGGTGGCGGCCATCCGCGCGGCCGGCGGGGTCGCGCATGCCATTGCCCTTGACGTGACCGATGTCGGCCGGTGCCGTGCGGCCACCGTCGAGGCAGCCCGCCTGCTTGGCGGCCTCGACATTCTCGTCAACAATGCCGGGGTGGAAGAGGTCCGGCCCTCGCTCGACGTCGACGAGTCCCTCTGGGACCGGATCATCGATACCAACCTCAAAGGGGCGTTCTTCTGCGCCCAGGCGGCGGCGCGGCAGATGCGGGACGCCGGGCGGCCCGGCGCTATCATCAATCTCTGCTCGCTGACTTCAGAAGTCGGCATTCCAACAGCGGTGCCATATGGTTCGTCGAAATCGGGCCTGCTCGGCATGACACGGGCGCTGGCAGTGGAATGGGCGGAACTTGGCATCAGGGTCAACGCCATCGCCCCGGGCTATTTCAGGACGGCGATGACGGAAGTGTTCTACGGCAACGAGGCGTGGCAGCAATCCATGCTCGCCAAGATTCCGCAGCATCGTTTCGGCGATCTGCGCGATCTGCACGGCATCGCCGTGTTCCTTGCTTCGGATGCCGCGGCCTACATAACCGGCCAGTCCATTCCGGTGGATGGCGGTTTCCTGGCATCGATCTGAGGCGGCTCGCCCAGCTTCGAAAACAGAGTCTTCCGCAATGTGACCGGCCGGCACATTGCGTTCCAACAGGAGGGAATACCATGCCTGACGTCAGCTTCCACGATCTGTCATCCCTCGATGCCATCCGGCGGGCCGGTCTGCTGAAACGCGCCGAGAGCGATCTGTCGGTCTTCGTCGAAAAGGTCCGCCCGATTATTGAGGCGGTCCGGAACGAGGGCGACGCCGCCCTGATCCGCTTCGCCAGGGACTTGGACAAGGCCAATGTGGCCGAAGGCGAACTGAAAGTGTCGGAAGCGGAATTTGATGCCGCCTTCGACAAGGTCGAGAAGGATGTCGTGGAGAGCATCGGGTTCGGCATCGAAAACATCCGGCATTTTCATGAAGAGCAGAAGCCGGAAACCATGTGGCTCAAGGAAGTCCGGCCGGGCGCCTATGCCGGCGACAGATATACGCCGATCGCGTCGGTCGCGCTCTACGTGCCGCGCGGAAAGGGCGCCTTTCCGTCGGTGACGATGATGACGTCGGTTCCGGCTGTCATTGCCGGCGTGCCGCAGATCGCCATTGTGACGCCGCCAACCTTGGATGGCTCCGTGGACGCGGCCACGCTGGTCGCCGCTCGCCTCGCCGGCGTCGAGACCGTGTACAAATGCGGCGGCGCGCAAGCCGTCGCCGCGGTCGCCTACGGCACCGAGACGGTGAAGCCGGCGCTCAAGATCGTCGGCCCGGGCAGCCCATGGGTGGTGGCCGCCAAGAGCGTGCTGTCCTCGATCATCAACACGGGTCTGCCGGCCGGGCCGTCGGAGGCCATGATCTTTGCCGACGACAGCGTCGACGGAGGCCTTGCCGCGCTCGATCTGCTGATCGAGGCCGAGCACGGGCCGGATTCCTCGGCCTACCTGGTGACGCACAGCCGCAAGGTTGCCGAGGCGGCACTTGCTGCACTTCCCGACCACTGGTCGCGCATGACCGAGCAGCGTGTGGATTTCTCGCGCGCGGTGCTGACGGGAGAGCGCGGCGGCATCGTGCTGACCGCGTCGTTGGAAGACTCTTACCGCTTCATCAACGACTATGCGCCCGAACATCTCGAGATACTCTCGAAGGAGCCGTTCGCGCATCTCGGCCACATCACCGAAGCGGCCGAAATCCTGATGGGTCCGCACACGCCGGTCACCCT
The DNA here is from genome assembly GCF_037179625.1 of Mesorhizobium sp. Cs1299R1N3. Classification (NCBI taxonomy): domain Bacteria; kingdom Pseudomonadati; phylum Pseudomonadota; class Alphaproteobacteria; order Hyphomicrobiales; family Phyllobacteriaceae; genus Mesorhizobium; species Mesorhizobium sp. Cs1299R1N3. Next base: position 25,056 of record NZ_JAPYKQ010000004.1, read on the forward strand.
CGCCAATTTTGTCCTCGGACCGAATGCCGTGCTGCCGACCAGCCGCTGGGCGCGGACCTATGGGCCGCTTTCGGTGACGGATTTCGTCAAGCGTTCGTCGGTCGGCTATGTCACCTCGGCCGCCTATCCGGAACTGGCGCTGCATGCCCGCAGGCTCGCGCGCTACGAGGGCTTCAGCTCGCACGAAAACGCGGTTTCGGAAATCCGCGACCGCTATCTCGCCGGCTGAGCGGAGACGATCGCGATGAAGGCGGCACGACTTTATGGACCGGGCGATCTGCGCGTCGAGGACGTCGCCGCGCCGGGCATTCCGGATGCCGGCTGGGTGAAGATCAGGGTCGATGCCGCGGGCATCTGCGGTTCGGACCTGCACAATTTCCGCACCGGCCAATGGATCAGCCGGTCGCCTTCGACAGCTGGCCATGAGCTCACCGGCACGGTGATCGCGCTGGGCGAGGGCGTCGATACCGTCGCCGTCGGCGACAGGGTGGTCGCGGATTCCCGCTTCTGGTGCGGAGATTGCGCGCAATGCCGCGCCGGCAAGCGGCATCTCTGCACTTCGCTGGGCTTCGTCGGCGAAATCTGCGATGGCGGCTTTGCCGAACAGGCGGTGCTGCCCGCATGTCTGCTGCATGTCATCGACGCCGGTCTCGACGAGCGGGTCGCTGCCATGGCCGAGCCGCTCGCGGTCGCGCTGCACGCGGTGCGACGGTTGCCGAGAACGGCGGGCTCGGTGCTTGTCGTCGGTTGCGGTCCGATCGGTGGTCTCGCCGCGCTGCTGCTCTCCCGAACCTTTGCCGGCACCGTGCTTGTCGCCGACCGCAACCGGGACCGCTGCGCCCGGGTGGCGCGGGTGACCGGCGCCACGATCGTCGATCTCGACCGCGATGCCATTGCAGCCGCGACCGCCAATGCCCCGCTGCTGGCGGCCGTCGAGGCGACGGGCAGCATCGCCGCCTTCAACCAGTTGCTAGGCGTTCTTGATCCCGGCGGCGCGGTGGCGATGGTCGGTATCTTCCATGGCCGGCTCGACATCGACCCCAATGTTCTGGTCGAGCGCGAGATCGCATTGCTTGGATGCCATGCCTTCGCCGACGAATTGCCCGACGCCGTGCGGATGCTGGATGAACTGAGTGAACCGCTGCTGGCCCTTGTCGATCGCGAGATTGGCCTCGACGAGATTCCAGCCGCCTATGAGCGGCTGCTGGCCGGGAAGAGCGATGGCTTGAAAACAATCATCCGTATGCGGCAACCTGCCGGAAAGGATTTGAAATGATCGATTTGCCCGACACGGCGAGCCCCCTTTACGAGAAGGTGAAGGATTACATCCTGACCAACATCGGAGCGGGCAAATGGGGCAAGGATCGCAAGCTGCCGTCCGAGAACGAGCTGGTGGTTTCGCTGGGCGTGTCGCGGATGACGGTTCACCGGGCCTTGCGGGAACTGACCGCCGCGGGATTCCTGATCCGGCTGCAAGGTGTCGGAACGTTCATCGCGCCACCCCGGCCGCAGTCGACGCTGATCGAGATCAACAATATCGCCGCCGAGATCGTCGAGCGCGGCAACAGGCATCGCTCCGAAGTTCTCGTCCTCGAAACCATCGTGCCGACGAAGGAACTCGCGCTGTCGTTCGAGTTTGCGAAGCGCACCTCGGTCTATCACTCCGTCGTCGTCAATTTCGAGAACGACCTGCCGGTGCAACTGGAGGAGCGTTTCGTCAATCCGAACCTGATCCCCGACTACGACAAGCAGGACTTCACCAGGACGGCGACCTACGACTACCTCATGCAGAAGACCCCGGTGACCGAGGTCGAGCATATCATCTCCGCCATCCCGGCCGACAAGGAGACGGCGCAGCATCTGGGCATCGATGTCGGCAGTTGCTGCCTTCTCCTGCATCGCCGGACGTGGACGGGGGCGGTCGTGGCCACGATCAGCAAGCTGACCTATGCCGGCAGCCGCTACTCGCTCGGCAGCCGCTACTCGCCTTCCAGGGCAAGCTGAAGTCGACGAACCAATGCAAGCCGAGGTTTCACGGCGACAGGAAAAGTCGTGATCGCAGCATTGCTCGCCAATCCACCGGCAGCATGCCACGACGGTCGAGTTCCAACGGCAAAGGATGGTCGGCAGGTAAGCCCGATGGCGGAACCAACCGGGTGACCGGTTTTCTCGATCGGATCGATCCTGAAAAAGCGGGAGTACTCGGGCGGGAGATTCGCCGGATCAACGTAAAATTGGACTCCACCAACTTGTATATGCATGTATGTATTTCAGCCTTGACATCCGCTGGCGCTGACGTTGAGATATGTCGGCACTTCAACCATGAAGTGGCGGGCAAGACGCCGAGGCACAGTGCCGCAAGAGCAGAACCCCGCAGTCTCACCAGACCGGATGCCTGGGTAAAAAGCGGTCTGATCATCAAGGGGAACAAAAGATGACGCTCAACCTAGCAGGACAATTTCGCGCATTGGTGATGGCCGTTGCCGTCGGGCTCACCGCCGCCCCGGCGGCCCATGCGGCCGATGCGGCCATTCCCACGACGCCCGAGGCCGGATCGTTCAAGATCGGCATCGAGCCCTGGCTTGGATATGGCCAGTGGCATGTCGCCGACGCCAAGGGCCTGTTCAAAACAAACGGCCTGTCGGACGTCCAGATCGTCAATTTCGCAGAAGACAAGGATATCAACGCCGCACTCGCAAGCGGCCAGCTCGACGCCGCCAACATCGCCACTCACACGGCGATGGGCATGGTTGCGGCCGGCCTGCCGGTGAAGATCGTGCTGCTGCTCGATGTCTCCATGACGGCCGACGCCATCGTCGCCGGCAAGGACGTCGCATCCATCGCCGATCTCAAGGGCAAGCAGGTCGCTTTCGAGGAAGGCACGACGAGCGACATCCTGCTCAAATACGCGCTCGCCAGGAACGGCATGTCGGTAGCCGATATCCAGCCGGTTCCAATGCCTGCCGCCGACGCCGGCAGTGCCTTGATCGCGGGCCAGGTGCCGGTCGCGGTCACCTACGAGCCGTACCTCACTGTCGCCATGGCGCAGAACAAGGACGTCAAGCTGCTGTTCACCGCCGGCGAGGATCCCGGCCTGATCAGCGACGTGCTGGTGGTGCGCGACGAGGTGATCAAGTCGCGGCCCGGGCAGGTGCTGGCCATGATCAAGAGCTGGGACGCCGCACTCAAGGACTATAAGGCCGATACCCCGGGCGGTCGCGCCATCATCGCCAAGGCGGTCGGTTCCGACGTCAAGGACCTCAACACAGCCTTCGACGGCGTGCGCTACTACTCCCTGGCCGAAAACAAGACGGCGCTCACCGGCGATTTTACCACCAAGACATTCGCCGACGTCGAAGCGGCGGCCAAGAACGCCAAGCTGCTTCAGGCCGATGTGAAGCCGGAGCAGATGATCGACCCGTCCTTCGTCAAGGCGGCGCAATGACGAGATCCGGATCGCGGTGGTAACGCAGATGTCCGGGGAGCCTCCCGCGAAAACCGGTTTGGCCCGCCCGTCGCCGGCGCCCGCCGCAAAACCGGCGAGGCGTCGCCGATCCTCCGGGATCGGCGTTCCCATCGCCAGGTCGCGTTTCCTGGCGATAGCGGTGGCTGTCTTTGTCGGCCTTGGTCTCGCCTGGTGGGCGGCGACCGGGCTGGAATGGGTGAAACCCATCTTCCTGCCGTCGCCAGGCAGCGTCGCCACCCAGATCGCCAAGCTCGCGGCCGACGGCACCTTGTGGCTGGACCTCAGGGCCTCGATGTACCGCATTTCCATCGGCTTTCTCCTCGCCTCGGCATTGTCCATACCGATCGGCGTGCTGATCGGCAGTTTCCGCTCCTGGGAGGCGGCCATCGAGCCGCTGGTGGATTTCATCCGCTATATGCCGGTTGTCGCCTTCGTGCCGCTCTCCATCCTGTGGGCCGGTACCGGAGACACCCAGAAATTCCTGATTATCTTCATCGGCACCTTCTTCCAGCAAGTGCTGATGGTCATGGACAATGTGAAACGGGTTCCTACCGACTTCATCGGCCTTGGCCGCACGCTCGGTCTGCCGGACCGCAAGATTCTGACGCGCATCGTCGTACCCAGTGCCTTGCCGGGCATCTGGGACACGCTGCGCATCAGCCTCGGCTGGGCATGGACCTGGCTGGTTCTGGCCGAGCTCGTCGCGGCGACATCCGGCCTGGGCTATCGCATCACCGTGTCGCAGCGCTATTTCCAGACAAACACCATCATCGGCTACATCCTGCTCCTGGGCGTGCTCGGCCTCATCACCGACCAGGTCATGAAGGCCTTGGAGAAGGTGCTGTTCCGGCAGGAGGGCCACCCGCAATGAGGAACCGCCGATGACAGTTCCCAAATTGCGCATCGCCGGTCTCGACAAGAGCTTCGGCACCGGCGAGCGGCGTACGCAAGTGCTGCGGGACATCAATCTCGACCTTGCCGACAACGAGTTCGTCTCCCTCGTCGGCACGTCGGGCTGCGGCAAGAGCACGTTGCTGTCGATCGTCGCCGGACTGCAGGATTTTGACGCCGGCGATCTCAGCATCGACGGCGCACCGATCTTGCAACCGGGTCTCGACCGTGGTGTCGTCTTCCAGTCCTACACGCTGCTTCCCTGGCTGACGGCGCGGCAGAATATCGAGTTCGCCCTCAAGGCCGCCGGCTATGATCGCTCCGCCTGCCGCGAGATCGCGCTCGAGCATCTCGACCTCGTCAAGCTGTCGCAAAGCGCCGATCGCTTCCCGTCCGAACTGTCGGGCGGCATGAAGCAGCGCGTCGCCATCGCGCGCGCGCTTTCCTATCGCCCGAAGATGCTGCTGATGGACGAGCCCTTCGGCGCGCTCGATGCCCTGACGCGGCACCAGATGCAGGAACTGCTGACCCAGATCTGGGAAGAGCATCGGCTCACAGTGCTGTTCGTCACGCATGACGTCGAGGAGGCCGTCTACCTCTCGGATCGCATCGTCGTCATGGGGATCGGCCCCGGGCGCATCATGCAGACCTTCAACGTTGACATCGAGCGACCGCGCCGGGAAGAGGTGATGGAGACCCCCGCCTTCATGGATTTGCAGCGCGGCGTGCACAAGGCGATCCGCGAGGCGTCAAGACGCCCCGAAATGGCGTAAATGCAACCTTCGTTGGCCCCACGGCGGTCAGGAATCAGAGGCCGTGGGGACTGCATATGCCGAGCGTCCATGCGATGGTGCCGCAAAAGTCGCCGGCATACCCGCGGTAACTGCCGTAACCATTGTAATAGCTGTCCATCCAGTTGCTGTTGTCGGTCGAATTCTCGCCGGTCCAACCGGCATCAACCCAAACGTAACGGGGTCTGTGTCCGCGGTTCGCGGTCTGCGTGTGGCCATTATGGGCGGTGGTGACGCGGACATAGTGGTGCTTGGCGACGGCGGCTTCGGCGACTGTGGCAAACGGGACGGCGCTCGTGGCCAACGTCAACACGATGGAACCGAGGAATACGTTTCGCTTTTCCATGAGCATGTCTCCTTTTCATTCGAGACATTGGAAAGAACGCGCGCCTCCCTGCACACGTTCCTTCACGAAATCGGGCCTTCACGGTCCCGAGGACGGCGTGCAGGTCAGCGGCCATATCAGGGGATCTCGCAAATAGGTCTTCTCGGCAAAGGGTATGGAAGCAATCCGTCCGTTCGAACCCGCCAGCACGGGCTTACGTTGCTTTGCCGGCCGCCGCGTCCATTTCCATCTCTTCCTCGGAAATGTCGTCGAAGGAAGCGTAGTTCATGTTGTAGAGGCGGGCGTAAAGGCCTTTCCTCTTCATCAGCTGCTCATGGTTGCCGCTTTCGACGACCTCGCCATTCTGCAGCACGATGATGCGATCGGCGCCGCGGATGGTGGCCAGGCGGTGCGCGATGACCAGCCCGGTGCGTCCCTCCAGCAGTTTGATCAGTGCCTTCTGGATCAGCATCTCGGTGTAGGAATCGATGCTGGCCGTGGCCTCATCGAGGACGAGGATCTTGGCGTCGGCCACCAGCGCGCGCGCGAAGCTGATCAGTTGGCGCTGGCCGAGCGAGAGGTTGCCGCCGCGCTGTTCGAGCTCGGTGTCGTACCCGTCGGGCAATTGCTCAATGAAGTCGTGCGCACCGACGGCCTGGGCGGCGCGCACCACCTCTTCGCGGCTGGCACCGGTCTTGTGATAGCGGATGTTCTCCAGCACCGTGCCGGAGAACAGGAACGGTTCCTGCAGCACCATGGCCACCTGGTCGCCGAGCGAGTCCTGCGTCAGGTCGCGCACATCGTGGCCGCCGACCAGGACCTCGCCCGACCAGACATCGTAGAAGCGGTGCACAAGCGCCATCGAGCTCGACTTGCCCGACCCGGTGGGCCCGACAAGCGCGACCGTCTCGCCGGGATTGACCCGAAAGGAGATGTCTTTCAGCACCGGCTGGTTCGGCCGGTAGCCGAAAGTGACATTCCGGAACTCGACCGAACCGTCCATGTCGCGCGACAGTGCCACCGCATTTTCCTTGTCGCTGACATCCACCGGCACGTCGAGCACTTCGGAGATACGCTGGCCCGAAGCCATGGCGCGCTGCATGACGCTGTATTGCATGGTCAGCGAGCGGATCGGGTCGAAGAAGCGCTGGATGTAGAACAGGAACGCCACCATCACGCCGATGTCGAGACTGTGCGACAGCACCATCGACCCGCCGACGACGATCACGGTCGCCATGGCGATGCCGGTCAGCGTATCGACGATCGGCACCATCACCTGCGCGTATCTCGCCGATCGCAGATGCGCGTTGAGATTGGCCAGCACCTTCTCGTCGTAGAGGTCGAAATTGACATGCTGGCGCTCCAGGCTCTGCACGGTGCGCACGCCATGGATGCCTTCGGCAAGCGCGCCGTTGGCGATGGAGTTGGTCTCGTGGGCGGCCATGAAGGCGACCTTAGCGCGCGGCAGCCAGAACAGGCGCACGATGAACAGCATCGGCATGGTCGACAGCGTCAGCAGGCCGAGCCGGAAGTCGAGCCACAGGAGGACGGTGACGATGCCGAACAACAGCACGATGTCGCCCACCGACATCACGGAGGTCTCGAGGAATTCCTGCATCGAATTGACGTCGCCCTGCAGGCGCGACATCAGCCGGCCGACCTCGGTCCTGTCCATGAAGCCTAGAGAGACCCGCTGCAGGTGGCTGAACATGGCACGACGCAGGTCGGATAGCACGTTCTCGGCCACCTTGCCGACGACGCTCTCCTGGATATGACTGGCGGCGTAGTTGATGAGGATGATGACGGCAAAAGCGACAATCGCGGAGATCATCACCGATCGGTCGAGCTTGCCCGGAGCCATGCCGTGATCGATGGCGTAGCGGATGACCAGCGGGATCGCCAGCTGCGTCAGCGTGAACACCAGTACCGCGGCGACCGAGATGAAGATCCGGCCCTGATATGGTCTGACGAAGCTCCAGATGCGCCTGACGATGCGCGGATCGTAGGCCTTGCCGAAGACCTCTTCCTCGTCCCGGTGCGAACCGACGACCGCCTTCGTCGGGCGCCGGCTTGTGTCTTCCTTCTCGTCGTCGTCCTGCGTCGACATCAGGCGGCTCCCTCGAGCCGATCTTCGTCCGGCCGCAGCTGCAGGTCGTAAAGCGCGCGGTAGCGTCCGCCGAGCGCCAGCAATTCCTCATGCGTGCCGCGTTCCACGATCCGGCCGCCCTCGACGAACAGGATCTGGTCGGCATGCATCAACGAACTCAGCCGGTGCGAAATGATGAGCGTCACGCGATCCCTGGCGAAGCGCTTCATCGCCGCCCGGATCCGCTGCTCGGTGCCGGCGTCGACGGCGGCGGTGGAATCGTCGAAGACCAGCACTGATGGCCGCAGCATCAGGCTGCGCGCGATGGTCAGGCGCTGCCGCTGGCCGCCGGAAAGCGACGCCCCGCGTTCCCCGACGACCGTGGTGTAGCCGGCCGGAAGGCCGATAATGTAATTGTGCAGCTGGGCATACTCGGCGGCTTGCCCGATGCGGGTCTCGCGCGCCCAGGGATTGCCATAGGCGATGTTGTTCTCGATCGAGGTGGTGAACAGGAACGCGTCCTGCTGCACGACGCCGACCGCCTTGCGCAGCGATTGCAGCGTGACTTTGCGGATGTCCTGCCCGTCAATGGTGATCGCGCCAGAGGCCACGTCGTAGAAGCGCGGGATCAGATGCGCGATGGTCGACTTGCCGCTGCCCGGCGGGCCGACGATGCCGACGGTCTCGCCGGGCCTCGCTTCGAAGGAAACGCCGGAAAGCGTCGGACGTTCGCCGGCGCCCTCGTAGCGGAAACCGACATTGTCGAAGCGCAGCACGCCGTCGGAGATGACGAGATCTTTGGCACCGGGCGCATCCTTGATGTCGAGCTCCGTGTCGAGCAGTTCGAACAGCCGCGTGCCACAGGTCGAGGCGCGCGCGAAGGAGTTGACCATCAGGCCGAGCTGGCGCACCGGCATCTGCAATATGGTCATGAAGGTGAGGAACTGGGCCAGCGTTCCGACGCTGATTTGGCCCGCGATCACCTTCTGGCCGCCGAACCACAGTACCAGGCCCATGGCGGCCAGGAAGGAAAAGTTCATGGCGCTGGTGTTGGAGACGCGGATGTCGACGCGCTCATTGGCGAGCTCCAGCGCATCCTGTTTGGCGCGATCGAATTTCGCCAGCTCATGCCGCTGTGCCGCGAAGGCGCGCACGACACGGATGCCCCCGAGATTCTCGTCCATCACCCGGCTCAGCACCGACAGCCGCTCCTGCAGCGTCAGCCAGGTGCTGCGCAGCCGGAGCTGCGTCACCGAGGAGCGCCAGGCGACGAATGGCACGAAGCTGAGGCTCAATAATCCGAGCACGAGATCGGTGCTGATCAACAAATAGGCGCCGACCCCGATCAGCACGCCAAGCAGCACCACGCGCAGGATGCCGGTGGAAAAGAACATGCGCACGCCGTCGAGATCGAGCAGCCCGAGCGTGATGAGGTCGCCGGTATGGACCTTGTCGTGGAAGGAAAAGCTCAGCCGCTGGATTTTCTCATAGAAGGCGAGCCGCAGCTCATAGCCCGTCTGATGGCCGACGGCCTCGCCATAGTAGTTCTGCGCCATGGTGAAAAGACCGCGCAGGATGCTGACGACCAGCAGCGTCAGCGCGGTAGTCCACAGCGCCTGCTCGGCCGCGGTGCCGGCACCCGCGGCCATCACCCCTTGCGCCTGGTCGATGGCGCGGCCCAAGAGGCGCGGAATGAAGAGTTGCAGCGTCGCTGCGACAAAGGTCGAGATGAGGGTGATGGCAACCTGCCAGGGATGGCGCAGCGTCATGCGCACGATGCGCAGCAACGTGCTGAGGCCCTTGCCCCAGGAGGCTTCCGCCACATGGGCAAATGATTTGCCGCGCTTGGCCGCGCTGGTTGCATCCGTGTGCAAGGAAATACCCAGACCAATCCGGACATTAGCCCGAACGAATGTAGCAGACTCAATCAGATAGCGCGATTTTACGCGCGTCCGGCTTGCCCGTTCAAGGGGTCAATGACGGCATCGCACTGTACCTGAAAGGCGGTGCCGGGTGCCATCTCGGCCATGGCCGTCAGCGCCTGATCTGCGGAGCGGTCACCGGCAAGATCGTGTCGCAACTCGCCGCTGGTCTGCCGCCGGTGATCGATCTCGCGACTTTGCGGGCGGATAGGTTCTGATTATTCAGCGCCTGCTCTTCCAGTAGGCTTCCATCCTTCATGAGGGAACGACGTGACCGCGACAACAGACACACACGCCGTTGAATCGATCGATCCGCAACGCGCCTACGCCGTTCTGATCTGCGATCTGATCGGCCTGCGCTTTGATGCTGACGGAAAACCCGACCCTTCGGAGGTGCGTGCCCATATCGAGGCCAAGGGCGGCCGCTTTCATGCGACCGGACTTGGCGACAAGACCGCTCTCGAACCTGGCCGAGTGCATTTCTTCTACCAGCCGGATCTCAGCACCCGCGAAGAGCTGATTGGAGCCGCCGGCGACGGACGCTATGACGCCGTCATCGCCGCCGCCACCTTCCTGCCGGCAGAGACCGTCTTTCCGCTGGCCGGTGTGCGGATCGGCGCCGGCACCGGCAATATGGGCTCGCGCTCGTGGGGCGGCGGCAGTGGCGAGGGCGGTTCGGCGGTCCTGATGAACACGCCCGGCATCAACAGCCGCGCAACCGCGCAGATGGTGATGAAGGCGATCCTGAAAGTGCTGCCGGATCTCCCGGTGGACTTGCTTCACGACCGGGTGGCGCGGGGCTTCTTCGACACAGGCAGGGAGCTGCGCGATTTCCCCACCGCAAAGCTCGAAGGCAAGACCATCGCGATCATCGGCTATGGCAATATCGGCAGGGAGGTGGCCAAGCTTGCCCGCGCCTTCGGCATGCGCGTGGTGATCCACGCGCGGCCCCGGCATCGGGACTGGATAGAAGCCGAGGGCTTTGCCTTTGCGGCGGATCTCGCCGACGCGGCTGCAGGCGCCGATGTGCTGAGCGTTCATGTCGGCCTGGGCAACCAGGATGCGCGGACCGGCCGCTATGCCAATGCCGGGCTCATCGGCGCGGACATTTTGTCTCGCATGAAAAGCGGCGCGGTGCTGGTCAACTACGATCGCGGCGAGCTCGTCGACGTCGCGGCCTTGGGCGACGCCCTGAATGCAGGGCAGGTGCGCCACGCCGCGATCGATGCCGACCTGTTCAGGGATGCCTCCACCGGCAGCTTGTCTGGCCCGATGCTGCCTTATCTCGATCTCGTCGAGAGGCATGGCGCCAGGCTCGAGCTTCTGCCGCATGCGGCGGCCGACACGGATCATCCCTCGCGCGTCGCCGGCGCCAAGCAGGCCGTCGACCAGATCTTCGATGTCATCTGCCGCAAGACAGTGACGAACGCAAAAGGCACCGTGCCGCCAAACTATTTTTCCGTTGGAGCGACCACGCCTCCAGGCATCGGACCGGTGACCTCCGACCACCTTTTGAAACTGACCGCCAGCGAATGCTGCGAGTTGGCGGATCTCTGTGATCGCCAAAGCCGGTTGTGGAAAGCTCTCTCGGATACTCCGCCTGCCGAGCGAGGCGCGATTGTCGCCGAACAGGGCGAAGACCTTGTCCGGTTGATCGACCGCTTCTGCCTTCTGGCCGAGAACCTCGATCTCAGGGGACCTTTTCAGCAATAGGCCGGAGCTCTCGGTCCCGGGGACCGGCCACCATACGGGCGACCCGCGTCATGTCGGCGCTCATCTCACGATCGTCGTCGAGCGGGCTGACGAGCGCACGGATGGCGGCAAAGGTGCGCTGCGGTCCTTCGCCCATGCTGTCGACGACGCCACGCAACTCCACACCCGTCGCCGCGAAGATCAGCTCCATCGCCACGAGGTAGCGCAGGCGTTCGACAATTTCGGCGGTCTTGGCCACCACCCGTGGCGCCATCGACGACTGGTCCTCGATGCCGTCAGATACGGCGAGCGGGCTGAGCGACATCGGGTTGGCCAGATGCCGGATCTCGGCTTCCAGCGCGGCGAGCGGCTTTTGCAGTTCAGCGTAGCCCTGGCGGCTGCCGCCCCTGGCCGACAGGAAGCGCGGTAGCTCCGCAATTGTCGGCGACATCAGCTTCATGCAGCGGTTGGCGGTGCCCACCGCGCAATGCGCGAGCGCTTGGCCAAGCTGCTCCCAGGCCAGCGTCATCGCCGTGAGGTCGAAATTGCCGTTTGAGACGACGCGTCCGTCTTCGGGCAGGATCACCGGGTTGTCGCCGGAATGGGTCAGTTCGATCTCCGTTGCCAGCTTCGCCTGTTCGAACGCATGCAGCAGGCCGCCCCAGACCTGCGGCACGCAGCGATAGCTGAGCGGATCCTGGAGCCGGCGCGGCGCTTTGTCCTTCCACAGGCCGCTTCCCGCCAGTTCCGCACGCAGCCGCGCGCCAATCTCGCGCTGGCCGAAGGCGGGCCGCGCGGCGAGCGCATCTTCGTCGATCGCGGTCAGGGAAGAGCGGAACGCCTCGTAGTTGAGCGCCACCGCGGCCAGCGCCCAGTCGATGAGATGGGCGACGTCTTCGAGACACAGGCACGCCGTGCCGGTCGACAGGCTGTTGGCGACGATGATGGCGTGGCCGTCCTTCTCGCGCAGATCGAGCGGTTCGAGCCCGGCGAGTGCGAGTGCTTCGGCCGACGGCATGATCTTGCCCTGGTATTCCGTCTCGCCGTCGCCGCGCAGCGCTCGCGCCATATGGCCGAGATGGGCAAGGTCCGCCGCGCCAATCGATCCCCAGGTGGGGATCACCGGATGGACGCCGGCGTTGAGCGCCGCCACGAGGCCCATCACCACGCGTTCGGAAGTGCCGGTGCCGCCCGCGGCCATGCCTGAGATGCGCGCGGCCATCAGCGCCCGCACCGCCTCGGTCGGAAGGGCCGGGCCGATACCCATGCTGTGGCTGAGCGGCACGCTGTGCTGGAAGGCGATCAGATCGGCCTGCGCGAGCGGCGTGTCGACACAGGCGCCAAGGCCGGTCGTGACGCCATACATCGGCTTGCCGAGTTGCGTCAGCTGCTCGATGAGCGCGCGGCTCGCCCGGATGCGCCGCATCGCCTCCTCGCCCAGCATCAGCCGCGCATTGCGCCGCGCGATCTCGGCGACGTCAACCGCGCTGAGCGGCTTGGCGTCGAGCAGTATCATTCGGGCTGTCATGTCTCGCCTGTATCCCGTGACCGGATGCCCGGGCCGGTGGCGCTGCGAGCGTCACCGTTTGTGGCGCCTTGCTGGCACGACTGCAAGCCATTCCGATTATGACAGCAGCAGGCGAAGGGAGTTTCGGGCGAAAGGCCGGGGTTCCGGGACTAGGCGAGGCGCTCCGCGACAGCGTCGGGCACCACCACCAGCTTGCCGACGAAATCCTTGGCGATGAAATCGGCCTGCGCGTGGTGGAAATCGGACAGCTTGTAGACGCCGCCGACCAACGGCCTGACCTTGCCCTCCTCGATGTAGCGAACGATGCGGCCGAAATCGGCGCGCGTGCCCTGGCTCGAACCATGCAACTGCAGCTGCTTGAGATACATGGTCCTGAGGTCGAGTTGGACGACCGGGCCTGCAATCGCGCCGGCGGTGGTGTAGCGGCCCTCGGGTCGCAGGATGCGCAGCAGATCGTTGAAGATCGCGCCGCCGACGAGATCGGCGACCACGTCGATCGGCTGGCCGCTGGTCGCTTCGGCCACGGCTTGCGGCAGGTCTGCGACGCCACGAGTGATGACCGCCTCGGCGCCGATGTCGAGTACGGCCTGTTCCTTGCCCTTGCCGACGACGGCATAGGGAATGGCGCCACGTGCCCGCGCCAGCTGCACGATGCCGGAACCGACGCCGCCCGAGGCGCCGGTGACCAGCACCCGTTCTCCGGCTTTAAGTGCGGCGCGTTCCAGCATCTGCTCGCCAGTAAGGTAAGCGCAGCAGAACGTGGCGAGTTCGACGTCGCTCAAGGTGGTGTCGACGACATGCGCGTTGTCAGCCGGGACGGTTTGGTATTCGGCATAACCACCATCGCGGCCATGGCCCATATAGTCGATGTCGGCGAGTGAATCGTCGTCGCGGTTGTAGATGGAGAAATCGACCATCACCCGTTCGCCGATGCGATCGGGCGAAACGCCTTCGCCGACGGCAACGATGGTGCCGACCGTGTCGGTGCCCTGGATGCGCGGGAAGGTCAGCGTATTGCCCTGCCTTCGCCAGGTCGAGACCGCGTCCGCATCCTTCTCGGTACCATAGGCGCCCTGACGCACCCAGACATCGGTGTTGTTCATCCCGCAAGCGCTGACCCTTATCAGCACTTCACCTGAAGCGGGGGCAGGCACTTTGACATCGGTGCGGTAGACGAGCTTTTCCGGTCCGCCGTGCCCGGTGAGCAGCACGGCGGCCATTGTGGCGGGGAGCGTTTTGGTCATGGCATTCATCGGTCGGTCTCAGAGATTGGCGAATACGCTGTTCACGGCATCGGCGGTCTTGGCCACCACGATGTCGGCTTCCTCGCGGGTCAGGCACAGCGGCGGCGCGAAGCCGAGGATGTCGCCCTGCGGCATCGCGCGGCCTATGACGCCGCTTGCGGCAAGGGCCGTGGCAATTTGCGGTCCGATCTTCAGCGAAGGGTCGAAGAAGACACGGTCGTCGCGATCTCTCACGAATTCGACCGCTGCCAGCATGCCGTCGCCGCGCACCTCGCCGACGTGTTTGTGACCGCCGACGGCCTTGGCCAGTTCGGCACGGAAATAAGCGCCGGTCTCGCCGGCATTCCGCACGAGGTCCATCTCGTCGATCAGTTCGAGATTGGCGACCCCGGCGGCGACGCAGATCGGATGCGCCGAATAGGTCCAGCCATGGCCGAGCGAGCCGAGCTTGTCGGAGCCCTGCACCAGCACCTGCCACATCTTGTCGGCGACGATGACGCCCGACAGCGGCGCATAGGCGGAGGTCAGACCCTTGGCGATGGTGATCAGGTCCGGCTTGATGCCGTAGTGATCGGAGCCGAACATGGTGCCCAGCCGGCCGAAACCCGTCACCACCTCGTCGGCGACCAGGAGCACATCATACTTTTTCAGCACCGCCTGGATCTTTTCCCAGTAGCCGGCGGGCGGCGGCACGATGCCGCCGGTGCCGAGGATCGGCTCGCCGATGAAGGCGGCAACCGTGTCGGGACCTTCGGCCAGGATCATCTCCTCGAGCTTGTCGCCGCAATGCTGCGAGAACTGCTCCTCGCTCATCGAGCGGTCGGCGCGGCGGAAATAATAGGGCGCCTCGGTGTGCAGGATCGGCGCGCGCGGCAGGTCGAAGGCGTTGTGGAAGAGGTCGAGCCCGGTCAGCGAGCCCGTCATCACGCCCGAGCCGTGATAGCCGCGCCAGCGCGAGATGATCTTCTTCTTCTCCGGGCGGCCCAGCACGTTGTTGTAGTACCAGATCAGCTTGATGTTGGTTTCGTTGGCATCCGAACCGGACAGGCCGAAATAGACCCTCGACATGCCCTTCGGCGCGCGGTCGATGATCATCTTGGCCAGCGTGATCGAGGCCTCGGTGCCGTGCCCGACATAGGCGTGGTAATAGGCGAGGTTCTTCGCCTGGGTCGCGATGGCATCGGCGATCTTCTGGCGGCCATAGCCGACATTGACGCAATAGAGGCCGGCGAAGGCATCGATGCTCTTCTTGCCGTTGTTGTCCCAGACGGTGACGCCTTCACCTCCGGCCATGATCCGCGTCGGGCTCTCGCCCCGGGCATGGGTGCCCATATGCGTCGAGGGATGGAAGAAGTGGTCGCGATCCCAGGCGGCGAGTTCGTTGGACTGATCGAGCATCTTTTTTGACTCCTTGAAAAAGATCCGGGTGCGAGCCTACGCCACATCCAGGCAAAGGTATTTGAGGTCGGTGAAAGCTTCCAGCCCGTGGCGCGAGCCTTCGCGGCCGATGCCGGACTGCTTGACGCCGCCGAACGGGATCGGCGCGCCGGTGATCTTCACGCGGTTGATGGCGACCATGCCATAGTCGAGCGCGCGGCCCATGCGCTGTTGGCGGGCGCCGTTGTCTGTCACCACATAGGCGACGAGGCCATATTCGGTCGCATTGGCGCGGGCGATCACCTCTTCCTCGTCGTCGAATGGTGTCACCGCGGCGACCGGACCAAAGGTCTCCTCGCGCATGATCAGCGCTTCGTCGGCGACATCGGCGAGCAGTGTCGGCTGATAGAACAGCGGCCCGGCCTGATGCCGCTTGCCGCCGGTGAGGCAACGCGCGCCAAGGGCCATGGCGTCGGCAACCTGTTCCTCGACCTTCTTGACGGCGCGCTCATGCATCAGCGGCCCGATGTCGATGTCATCGGCCAGGCCATTGCCGGCCCGCAGCGCCTCGATGCGCTTGGCGAAAGCGACGCAGAAGCGGTCGTAGAACGGACGCTGGACATAGATGCGGTTGGCCGCAAGGCAGTCCTGGCCCGAGGTGGCGAATTTGGCGTCGATGGCGATGGCCACCGCTTTGTCGATATCGGCGTCGGCAAAGACGATCAGCGGCGCGTGGCCGCCAAGCTCCATCACCAGCCGCTTCATCGTCGGCGCACTTTGCGCGGCGATCAGCCGGCCGATCTCGGTCGAGCCGGTGAAACTCATGGCCCGCACGCGCGGATCTTCGCACATGCGTCCAACGATCGTCGCGGCCTTGCCGGTGACGATGTTGAAGACGCCGGCGGGCAGGCCGGCGCGTTCGCCGAGTTCGGCCAGCGCCAGCGCCGAAAGCGGCGTCTCCGAGGAGGGGTGCGCGACGATGGTGCAGCCGGCGGCGAGTGCGGCAGCTGCCTTGCGCGTCAGCATGGCCGACGGAAAATTCCACGGCGTGACCACGCCGACGACGCCGAGCGGTTCGCGCCGCACCATCATCTCCGCGTTCGGCAGATGGCTGGTGACACTCTCGGCGTTGAGGCGTTTTGCTTCCTCGGCATACCATTCGATGAAGGAGGCGGCGTAGTCGATCTCGCCGAGCGACTCCTTCAACGGTTTGCCCTGTTCCAATGTCATCAGCAGGGCGAGGTCGTCTTTCGCCGCGATGATCAGATCGAACCATTTGCGCAGGACTTTCGAGCGCTCCTGCGGCAACAGCGACCGCCAGGCCGGAAAGGCGCGCGCGGCGGCGTCGATTGCCTTTGAGGTCTGCCCGGCATCGAGCGCTGCAACGAAGGCCACGGTGGCGCCGGTCGCCGGATCGGTGACCTCGAAGCTCTCCGCAGCCTCACTCGCCGTCCAATGGCCGTCGACGTAAGCGAGTTCGCGCAGCAGCCGGCGGTCGGCGAGCCGGTTTAGCGCTTCGTGGCGGTGCGAGCGGGCGAAATGCGCGGACATGGTCGAAGCCTCCCGGTTCGGTTTGATGCGGGGAGACTATCCATCAGCGGCAGACAGAGAGGCTGTTTGGACGCCTGGCCGTAGAGAGAATCTCTCTATTGCGACGAGAGGGCAGTAGATCTCTCTGGTCTACGTCTACGCCGGCAACAGGTCCGCTATCGGCAGCGCGACATCATCCTTCACCGTCTTGATGACGATGTAGGTGAAGTAGCGGTCGATGCCGATCTCGCGATCGAGCAACCCGTCGACCAGCCGCTGATAGGCGTCGATGTCGCGTGCCATCACCTTCAACACATAGTCGACGCCGCCACCCACCGACCAGCAGGCGACGATCTCGGAGATGTCGCGGATGACGCGCTCGAAGCGGTCGAAATCGGCCTGGCGGTGGCTGGCTAGCGTCACCTCCATCAGCACGGTGGCGACCGGCGCCACGACGCGCATGGCGATCCTGGCGTGGTAGCCCGAAACGATGCCGGCCTTTTCGAGCTTGCGCAGCCGCATCCAGCACGGTGTTGGCGACAGCCCGACCTGCTCGGCCAGCGCCAGCTTGGTGATACGTCCGTCACGCTGGATGGCGTCGAGGATTTTAAGGTCGATCGCGTCGAGTTTCGCAGCAGTCATCAGCGCTCACTTTTTCGTCGATCGTACCATGACGGCGCATTATTTCGATTGTCAATTGCACTGATTTCGATCTCTAATAAGTCATGACATTGTGGCAACCCGATCCTACGCTCATCCGGCGGCCAGCCTATCAATCGTTGGCCGATCAGTTCGCGCGCGCCATCCATGACGGACGCCTTGCCAACGGTGCGCGGCTGCCGACGCATCGCAGGCTGGCGGACGATCTCAAGCTGTCAGTGCAGACCGTGAGCCGCGCCTACGAGGAATTGATCCGACGCGGCCTGATTTCGGGCGAGATCGGCCGTGGCAGCTTCGTCCAGACGCAGCGCCGCGAACCGGAGCCGCCTTATCTGCCCGAGCGCCTCGGCGAGGTCATCGACCTGTCGATTCTGAAACCGGTCTGCGAGCCGATGCACCTGGAGCGCATGAAGCAGGCGCTGGGCTGGCTCGCCGAAAACCTGCCCTCGAGTTCGGTACTGTCGTTCCGGCCAAACATGGTATTCCCGCGCCACCGCGCCGTGGCGGTCGAGTGGCTGAAACTGTGCGGCCTCGATGCCTCCCCGCAGAACATCAGCCTGACCAATGGCGCCACCGCCGGCATGACGGTGGCGCTGATGAGCGTGGCGCCGCCGGGCTCCACCGTCGCCACCGAGGCGATCGGCCATCACACGCTGGTGCCGCTCGCCCGTTATCTCGGCTTCAATCTCGAAGGCCTGCCGATTGACGGCAATGGCTTGATTCCGGAAGCGCTGGACGAGGCCTGCCGGCATTCCGACATTCGCGCCGTATTCGTCCAGCCTTCCGTCATAAATCCCACGGCAACGCTCATGGATGCGGCGCGCCGCGAGCAGATCGCGGTGGTGGCGCGCAAGCACGACATCGCAATTATCGAGAACGATGTGCTGGGTCCCCTGGTCGAGGATCGACCGCCGCCGGTCGCCGCTTTCGCACCGGAGCGGACGCTCTACGTCACCTCCTTCACCAAGATCACCGTGCCCGGCCTGCGCATCGGTTATCTCGCCGCGCCCGATCGTTACGTTGCGGCCGTCGCCAACCGGCATCTTGTCTCGAACTGGATGGCGACACCAATGGTGGCCGAGATCGCCACCAAATGGGTGACCGACGGTACCGCGATGGAGCTGGTGCGCTGGCAGCGCGCGGCGTTGCGTCGCCGGCAGGATATCGCTGACGAGGTACTCTCAGGCGTCGACTGCCGTGCCCGTCGCGACGGATTGCATATCTGGCTGCAACTGCCGGCCGACCGCTCCGAGGAGAGCTTTGTCGCCCAGGCCCGGTTGCAAGGTGTGGCCATTGCGCCGGGCACCTCCTTCCGCATTTCGGATGCGCCCTGGCATCCGGCGGTACGCATCTCGCTGGGTTCGACCACCGAGGGGGAACTGCGCGCCGGTCTCGGCGTTGTCACCAAGCTCTTGCTTGGCGATCCCGAGCATTTGCTGCTCGCAATCTAAGCATGCCCAAAAAGCCGGCTGTGCTTGACTGGAAAATGTGCGCAATCGGAATAATTGTCATGATATTATTTTCTCAATTGACATGATTTGGCGCGTTCCGCATCGTTAAGGGCACCAGCCTTCTCCAGCACGGGGAATTCATTTGTCCGCATCCGCACCCATCATCAAGGTCGACAGCATCTCGAAGAGCTTTGGCAGCTTCAAGGTCCTGGACGGCCTCTCGATGCAGGTCATGCCGCGCGAGAAGCTGGCGCTGATCGGCCCCTCCGGCTCGGGCAAGACGACGATCCTGCGCATCCTGATGACGCTGGAGCGCATCGATGGCGGTCACATCCAGATAGACGGCGAGCAGCTCTACCATATGGAGCGCAACGGCCAGCTGCTGCCGGCCGACGAGCGTCACCTGGCGCGGATGCGCCAGAAGACCGGCATGGTCTTCCAGCTGTTCAACCTGTTTCCGCACAAGAGCGTCATCGACAATGTGACGCTGGCGCCGATGCTGACCAAGGGAACGCCGCGCGCCGCTGCCGAGAAGCGGGCGATGGAACTGCTCGAGATGGTCGGCATGGCCGACAAGGCGAAGGCGATGCCGGCCCAATTATCCGGCGGCCAGAAGCAGCGCGTGGCGATCGCCCGCGCGCTCGCTTTGCAGCCGAAGATCATGCTGTTCGACGAGGTGACGTCGGCGCTCGACCCGGAACTGGTCGAGGAAGTGCTCAACGTCTTGTGGCGGCTCTGCGCCGAGACCGACATGACCATGCTGCTGGTCACGCACGAGATGGGTTTCGCCCACGACTTCGCCGACCGGGTGCTGTTCTTCGATCGCGGCCGCATAGTCGAGGAAGGCAAGCCAGACGAGATTTTCCGCAATCCCAAGCAGGAACGCACGCAAGGCTTCCTGAAGAAGATCATCGCGGCCGGACACCGTGTCTGACCGCATGCCAAAGGCGGCCAAGCCGTCTTGAAATCACGCAAACCAGGACAAGAACAAGGAGTTGGGAACAATGAAGAAACTTGGCATTCTCGCCGGCCTCGCACTGA
The DNA here is from genome assembly GCF_037179625.1 of Mesorhizobium sp. Cs1299R1N3. NCBI lineage: Bacteria > Pseudomonadati > Pseudomonadota > Alphaproteobacteria > Hyphomicrobiales > Phyllobacteriaceae > Mesorhizobium > Mesorhizobium sp. Cs1299R1N3. Next base: position 45,060 of record NZ_JAPYKQ010000004.1, read on the forward strand.
CTGCGGTGCTTGCGACATCAAGCGTGGGCTCGGCCGCGGACAAGAAGCTCGAACAACTCAAGGCGCAAGGGTTCGCACGCGTCGCTATCGCCAACGAGCCGCCCTATACGGCGGTCGCGGCCGACGGCAAGGTGTCTGGTGCCGCGCCCGACGTGGCGCGCGAAATCTTCAAGCGTCTCGGCGTCGGCGATATTGTTGCCTCCATTTCCGAATACGGCGCCATGATCCCCGGCCTGCAGGCCGGCCGCTTCGACGTCGTCACCGCCGGCCTGTTCATGAAGCCGGAGCGCTGCGCGGCGGTCGCCTATTCCGAGCCGGTTCTGTGCGACGCCGAGGCGATGCTGGTGAAGAAGGGAAATCCGAAAGGCTTCAAGAGCTACGAGGATGTCGCCAAGGACACGTCCGCCACCATCGGCGCGCCCGGCGGCGGCACCGAGGAGAAGCTGGCGCTCAACGCCGGCGTGCCGCGCGAGCGCGTCATCGTCGTGCCGGACGGCCAGAGCGGCCTGAAGATGGTGCAGGACGGCCGCATCGATGCCTATTCGCTGCCTGTGCTCTCGATCAATGATCTGATGAAGAAGGCCGCCGATCCGAACCTCGAAGTCATCGCTCCGGTGCAGGGCGCGCCGGTCTATTGCGACGGCGCCGCCTTCAAGAAGGGCGACGAGGCTCTGCGTGATGCCTATGATGTCGAACTGGCCAAGATGAAGAAGTCGGGTGAGTTCGCCAAGATCATCGAGCCCTACGGCTTCTCGGCGGCGGCGGCAATGTCGACGACGCGCGACAAGCTCTGCTCGGCGAAGTAGCGCGCGCTTTTCTTGCCTTCTCCCCGTAAACGGGAAGAAGGACCCTAGTACTACAAACGTTGGAACCTCAATGACCCAGTGGTCCGGCTATTTCGGCCTGATATTGCAGGGAGCGCTTGTCACCATCGAGCTGACGCTGATGGGGTCGGTGCTGGCCCTGATCATGGCCTTTCTCGCCGGCTTGGGGCGCCTGTCGCGCTTCTTCGCGCTGCGGGCCCTGGCGACGGCCTATATCGAATTCTTCCGCGGCACATCGATCTTCGTGCAGCTGTTCTTCGCCTATTTCGTGTTGCCCCTGCTGGGTTTCGAGCTGACCCCATTGCAGGCCGGCGTATTGGCGCTGGGCTTGAATGTCGGAGCCTATGCCGCGGAGGTGGTGCGCGGCGCCGTGCAATCGATCGGCCGCGAACAGCATGAGGCCTGCATCGCGCTCAATCTGGGCCGCTGGCAAGGCATGCGCCACGTCATCCTGCCGCAGGCGTTTTTGGTGATGCTGCCGACCTTCGGCAACAATGCCATCGAGCTGCTGAAGGCGACATCGGTCGTCTCGCTGATCTCGCTTGCCGACCTCACTTTCCAGGCACAGGTGGTGCGCGCCCAGACGGGCAACACCATGGTGCCGTTCACCACCATTCTTCTCATCTATTTCGTCCTGGCGCTGCTCATCTCGTGGGGTGTGCGCTCGCTGGAACGCCGCATGGCGCGCGGCCTCGACGGGGTGCGGGTCTGATGGCCGGAGCATTCCTGATGAATTGGGTTCGCTGATGGATTGGGATTGGGATTTTGTCCGGCAGATCCTGCCGACCCTGATCCAGGGGGTGAAGATCACCATCCTGGCGACGCTGCTCGGCTCGGTGCTGGCGGCGATTGTCGGCTTGGGCATCGCGCTGGCGCGCCGCTCGCCCAACAAGGCGGTGTCGCGTACCGTCGGCTGGGTGGCCGAATTCATCCGCGGCACACCGCTCCTGGTGCAGCTCTATTTCATATTCTATGTGCTGCCCGACATCGGCATCCTGCTGCCGCCCCTGGTCGCCGGCGTCATAGGGCTCGGCCTGCACTACGGCACCTACACGGCGGAGGTCTACCGCGCCGGCATCGACAATGTGCCGCGTGGTCAGTGGGAAGCCGCCAAGGCCTGCAATCTCAGCGCCCGGCAGACCTGGACGCATATCATCATCCCGCAGGCCATTCCGCCGATGATCCCGGCATTGGCCAACTACTTCATCGCCATGTTCAAGGAGACGCCGCTGCTCTCGGCGATCACCGTTCTGGAACTGATGAACCAGGCAAAAAGCGTCGCCAACACCTATTATCGCTACCTCGAGCCGATCACGTTGGTCGGTGCCTTCTTCCTCGCCATCAGCCTGATTTCGGTCGTGCTGCTGCGCTGGCTGGAACGCCGCTATGGCAAGATCGAAAGATAAAAGATGAAGCCTTTGCCCGAGATCAAGCTTGTGCCCAACCGGCCAGCGCTCGATGAGCGTCCGCTGGAGCGGCGCGTCGGCCTCATCATCCTGGCCACCGACCATACGACCGAGCCGGATTTTCGCCGCATGGTGGCGAGCGAACGGATCGGCGTCTATGTCGCGCGCATCCCCTATGCCAATCCGACGACGCCTGAGAATCTGCGCAAGATGCAGCCGGCGTTGACGGCGGGTGCGGCCTTGATCCTGCCGGACGAGCCGCTCGACGCCATCTGCTATTCCTGCACGTCGGCCTCGGTGGTGATTGGCGATGGAGAGGTCGAGGCTGCGATCCAGGCCGCCAAGCCAGGCGTGCCCGTCGTCACGCCAACAATGGCCGGCGTGCGCGCGCTGAACGCGTTCGGCGTGCGCAGGATCAGCATCCTCACGCCCTATACCATGGAAACCTCCCGGCCGATGGCGACCTATTTCGCCGGACGTGGCTTCGAAATCCTAAGCTTTAGCTGCCTCGGCTTCGAGGACGACCGCGAGATGGCGCGCATTGCTCCGGCAGCGCTTGTCGATCTCGCGCGCCAGGCGATGCACCCGCAGGCCGATGCGCTGTTCGTGTCCTGCACGGCGCTGCGCGGCGCGCTCGTGGTCACCGGCATGGAAGAGGCGATCGGCCGCCCGGTGGTGACCAGCAACCAGGCGACCGCCTGGAACTGTCTGCGCCTTTGCAGCGACGAGACAGCCCATCCCGAATTCGGCCGTCTGATGACGCTGCCCCTGCCGCGCGACTGACGATCATGGCAACAGTAACCCTTGGCGATATCCGCGCCGCATGTGAGCGAATTGCAGGCAAGGTCGAGCGCACTTCGATCGTGCTTTCGGCGAGTCTCTCCGAACGGCTGGGCGTCCCGGTTCATCTCAAGCTCGAGCACCGCCAGACCACCGGCAGCTTCAAGTTGCGCGGCGCTTCGAACGCCGTCGCTTCGCTGGATGCCGAGGAGAAGGCGCGCGGCGTCGTCGCGGCATCGACCGGCAATCATGGCCGCGCGCTTGCCCATGCGGCGAAGCTCGAGCGTATGCGCGCGGTTATCTGCATGTCGCGGTTGGTACCCCAGAATAAGCTCGACGAAATCCGCCGCCTCGGCGCGGAAATCCGTATTGTCGGCAACAGCCAGGACGATGCCCAGCAGGAGGTCGAGCGCCTGGTGGCGGAGGAGGGGCTGGTGATGCTGCCACCCTTCGACCATCCCGCGATCATCGCCGGGCAAGGCACGCTCGGGCTGGAGATGATGGAGCAGGTCCCGGATGCCGCTCTGGTGCTGGTGCAACTCTCCGGAGGTGGGTTGGCTTCCGGTGTCGCCGCCGCCATCAAGGGCGTTCGTCCCGGGACAAAAGTCATCGGCATCTCGATGGCGCGCGGCGCCGCGATGAAGGCGAGCCTCGATGCCGGCCATCCCGTGCTGGTCGAGGAACTGCCGACGCTGGCGGATTCGCTCGGTGGCGGCATCGGCCTCGACAACCGGCTGACCTTCGCCATGTGCCGCGACCTGCTCGATGATGTCGTCCTGCTCAGTGAGGACGAGATCGCCGCCGGCATTCGCCATGGCTATGAACAGGAACGCGAGATCGTCGAAGGAGCAGGTGCGGTAGGCATCGCGGCGCTGCTCGCTGGCAAAGTCAAGGCGGAGGGGCCAGTGGTGGTTCTGCTTTCCGGCCGCAACATCGACATGGAACTGCACAGGAAGATCGTCTGTGGGGAGATACCATCGATTTCGGAGCGCGCCGCATGAGCAGGATGACCATCCTCACCGAAGCTGAACTGCGCACAATCGTGACGCTCGATCTCGATGCCGTCGCCTGCGTCGAGAATGCCTTTCGCGCGCTTGCCACGCTGCCGGTGGCGATGCCGCCGATCCTGCGGCTCGATATTCCGCAGCATCGCGGCGAGGTTGATGTGAAGACCGCCTATGTGCCTGGTATCGATGGCTTCGCCATCAAGATCAGCCCCGGCTTCTTCGACAATCCCAAGCTCGGCCTGCCCAGCGTAAACGGCATGATGGTGCTTTTGTCAGCCAGAACCGGCCTGGTCGAAGCCTTGCTGCTCGACAACGGCTATCTCACCGACGTCCGTACCGCGGCTGCGGGAGCAGTCGCGGCCAAACACCTGTCACGGCCGGACTCATCCGTCGCCGCGATCTTCGGCGCCGGGGTCCAGGCAGGGCTGCAGTTGGAAGCGCTGATGCTGGTGCGGCCGATCACGCAGGCGCGCATCTGGGCGCGCGATGCCGCCAAGGCGGAGACTGCCGCGGCTACCTTGCGCGAAAGGCTCGGCATCGACGTGCGCGCCGAACCCGACGCGGCCAATGCTGTTGCCGGCGCCGACATCGTCGTCACCACCACGCCGTCGACCGAACCACTGATCAAAGCCGGGTTTGTCTCGGCCGGCCAGCATATCACCGCCATGGGCTCCGACGCCGAGCACAAGAACGAGATCGCGCCGGCGATCCTGCGCATGGCTGATCTCTATGTCGCCGACAGCGCGAAGCAGACGCGGCGGCTGGGTGAATTGCACCATGCCATCGCGGCAGGCGTGATGGCCGCTGACACGGATGTGACCGAGCTCGGCCAGATCATCGCCGGCGCGAAGCATGGCCGGCGCTCGGCCAGCGACATCACCATCGCCGATCTTACCGGCACCGGCGTGCAGGATACGGCGATCGCCACGCTCGCCCGCGACCGCGCGCTGGCCGCGAAAGCCGGAACGATCTTCGAAAGCTGATGCCGGCCGCAGGAGCATGATCCGGAAAAAGGGGCGACCGGTTTTCCCGGCAGATCATGCTCCGACAAAAAGAATTACCTGGAGCCGGATTCAACGAAGTTGAAACGGGCTCCAGCCCCAAAAAAACGAGGACCAACACTATGCAGCCGAACCTGAAATTCTCGCGAAGCGAATATGCGGAACGCCTCGCCAAGACGCGGAGAGCCATGGAGGCGAAGGGCGTCGATCTTTTGATCGTCAGCGATCCCTCCAACATGGCCTGGCTGACCGGCTATGATGGCTGGTCGTTTTACGTCCACCAGGCGGTCATCGTGCCGCCGTCGGGCGAGCCGGTCTGGTATGGCCGTGGCCAGGACGCCAACGGCGCCAAGCGTACCGCCTATCTCGCCCATGACAACATCGTCGGCTACGCCGACCATTATGTGCAGTCGACCGAGCGCCATCCGATGGATTTCCTGTCCAGCGTGCTGACCGATCGCGGCTGGGGCAAGCTCACCGTCGGCGTCGAGATGGACAATTACTGGTTCTCCGCCGCCGCCTTCGCCTCTTTGCAGCAGCATCTGCCCAACGCCCGTTTCGTCGACGCCACCGCGCTGGTCAACTGGCAGCGCGCGGTGAAGAGCCCGACCGAAATCGACTATATGCGCAAGGCCGCCCGCATCGTCGAGGCGATGCACCAGCGCATCGTCGACAAGATCGAAGTCGGCATGCGCAAATGCGATCTGGTCGCTGAGATCTACGATGCCGGCACGCGCGGCGTCGACGGCATCGGCGGCGATTATCCCGCGATCGTTCCGCTGCTGCCGTCGGGCGCGGACGCCTCGGCGCCGCATCTGACCTGGGACGACAAGCCGATGAAGCGGGGCGAGGGCACGTTCTTCGAGATCGCCGGCTGCTACAACAGGTACCATTGCCCGCTGTCGCGCACCGTCTTTCTCGGCAAACCAACGCAGGAATTCCTCGATGCCGAGAAGGCGACGCTGGAAGGCATGGAAGCAGGTCTTGCCGCCGCCAGGCCGGGCAACACATGCGAGGATATCGCCAACGCCTTCTTTGCCGTCCTGAAGAAATACGGCATCGTCAAGGACAACCGCACCGGTTATCCGATCGGTATTTCCTATCCGCCGGACTGGGGCGAACGCACGATGAGCCTGCGTCCCGGCGATCGCACCGAGCTCAAGCCCGGCATGACTTTCCATTTCATGACCGGCCTCTGGCTGGAGACAATGGGACTGGAGATCACCGAGTCCATCCTGATCACCGAAACCGGTGTGGAGTGCCTGGCCAATGTGCCGCGCAAGCTGGTGGTGACGGATTGAGCCCGATGTCCAGTCTTCGCCCGTCGCCGATCGCGCCGACTGTCGATTTCGATCGCGGCGGCGTCCAGCATGGTTTCCTGCGCCTGCCCCATAGCCGCGACGACTCGGCCTGGGGCTCGGTGATGATCCCGATCTGCGTCATCCGCAACGGCAAGGGGCCGACGGCGCTGCTGACCGGCGGCAATCATGGCGACGAGTATGAAGGGCCGCTGGCGCTCTACGAACTCGCCAGGACGCTCGATCCCGACCAGGTCAGCGGCACTGTGATCATCGTGCCGGCGATGAACTATCCGGCCTTTAGGGCCGGCACGCGCACCTCGCCGATCGACCAGGGTAACATGAACCGCAGCTTTCCCGGCCGGCCCGACGGCACGGTGACGCAGAAGATCGCCGATTATTTCCAACGCGAGCTGCTTCCCCGCGCCGACATCGTCTTCGACTTCCATTCCGGTGGCAAAACGCTGGATTTCGTGCCGTTCTGCGCCGCCCATACCTTGCCCGACAAGGCGCTGGAGCAGAAAGCCTTTGCCGCGGTGGCGGCATTCTCGGCACCGTTCTCGATGCGCATGACCGAGATCGATGCAATCGGCATGTATGACACGGCGGCCGAAGAAATGGGCAAGGTCTTCGTCACCACCGAGCTCGGCGGCGGCGGCACTTCGCGAGCCGAGACGGTGCGGATCGCCCGGCGCGGCATCCTCAACGTGTTGCGTCATGCCGGTATCGTCGCCGGCGCGGTCGAAACGGGCAAAACCCAGTGGCTGGACATGCCCTCGGGAGATTGCTTCTGCTTCGCCGAGGACGACGGCATGATCGAAACCATGGTCGATCTCGGCGAGCCCGTCGAAGCGGGCGCGTTACTGGCGCGTATCCATTCCACCGGCCGCACCGGCGTTGCTCCGCAGGATATCCGGGCGAAAATGTCGGGCATGCTGGCGGCGCGGCATTTTCCTGGCCTGGTCAAGGCTGGCGACTGCGCCGCGGTGGTCGCCGTGAAGGTCGATTGACTGATGTGATTTCCCCGCCCGGACCATGCCGGGCGGACGCCGCTGCCAGAGGACCGGTTCGCTGCTGCTTGGTCTGGAGCGAATCACCGCCTGCCACCGGTTCGTAGGAATTGGGCGGAGTTTCAGCCCTGCGCCGGCTTGCGTTCGACGATGTAGATGTGGTCGGCCGCCAGCACCACCTCGCCACGCTGGTTGATCACCTCGCAGCGCTCGATCACCCGCCCCGAGGTGGGCCGCTTGGGGTCGTCCTCCTTGGCCGCGATGGTGGTGCGCGTGCGGATCGTGTCGCCGATGAACACCGGCTTGATGAAGCGCAGCCGGTCATAGCCATAGGAAAAGGCGACAGGGTTGACCACGTTCGCCGTCAGCCCGATGCCGACCGAGAACACCAGCGTGCCATGCGCGATGCGCTGGCCGAACGGCGTCGTCTTCATGAACTCGGCGTCCATGTGGTGCGGGAAGAAATCGCCGGTGTGTCCGGCATGGACGATGAAGTCGGTCTCGGTGATCGTGCGGCCGCTGGTCAGCCGCGTCGAGCCGATCTCGTAGTCTTCGAAATAGGTGATCTGTTCCATGTCCTGCCTTACGGCTTTTCGGCCAGCGGCGTCGCCGGCGCCGCGCTCGATTTATAGGCGGCTTCCACCAGCGCCATGGTGGTCCAGGCGTCCTCGACCGAGCTGATCAGTTCATCGTCTTCGCCTGCGGCAAAGCGCTGGACATTGGCCATACGCCCGACAAAGGCGTCGGGAAACCATTCGCCGACCAAAGGCACGGCAATCCAATCGGTCCCGCCTTTTGGATAGATCTCCAGAATGTCCGGCTCGCCACGAGGATAGTCGAGGTTGAGGCCGAGCTTGAGATAAGCGGCACCTTCCGTGCCGCAGATGCGGAACTCGCAGGCCTGATGCCGGCGTCCGAACTTGTGGTCGTGGTTGATCGATAGCGCGCAACGCACCGTGTCGCCATAGTCGAGAATGGCGCTGGTGCGCGTCTGCGCCACCTTGTGGTTGGGATGGCCGAGTGTCTTGGCGTGGACGCCCCTGGGGTCGCCGAGCAATTGCCGGATCAGGTCGAGATAATGGATCGAATGCATGGCGATCTCGACGCGCGGCGCCTTGAGCAGGAATTCCCACAATTGCCACGGCGTCGCCAGCGCCAGCCAGGCGTCGAAGTCGACGACCTCGCCGAGCCAGCCCTTGGCGATCGCGTCCTTCAGCGCCAGCATCATCGGCGCGAAGCGAAGCTGGAAATTCACGGCCGCTTTGAGGTTCTTGGCGCGACATATCTCGAGGATTTCGGTTGCCTCGCCGAGATAGTTGCCCATCGGCTTCTGGATCAGCGCGAACGCACCGTCGGGCAGGACCTTCAGGATCTCGGCATGCCGCCCCGGTGGTGTTGCCAGATCGAAGATCGCGTCCTTCACTTCAGCGGCCTCTTCCACCGAGCGGAACGCCGTCACGCTCCATCTATGGGCCAGGGCCTGCGCCTTGGCCTGGTCCGGATCGTAGAGGCCTGCGATCGGAAATGCCGCCTTCCGGTAAGCCGGAAAATGCGCGTCGCCGACGATAGATCCGGCACCGAAGGTGACGATCGGCCGGGGTTTTGAGGGTTTTGGCCAGGACTGGATGAGCGAGGCGGGGTCGAAACCGGGCTCAGTCATTGTGGAAGACTTCATCCATCGAAGCCCACCACTCACCTTCCTTGCGGGTTGCAAGCGGCTCTTGGCAGGGCACGCAGACGGACCACCATTCCTGCGTCTTCGGGTCGGCCGCCATCTTGGCCATATCGGCCGCGTAGTCGGTGCCGTGATATTCGTAATAGGAAAACAACAGGTTCTCCGGTCGCTTCAGGTAGATCGAATAATTCTTGATGTTGCAGGCCGAGATCATGGTCAGCACATCCGGCCAGACAGCGGCATGGAGGCGGACATATTCCTCGACCTTTTCCGGCTTCAGCCCCAGAACCATTCCCATCCGCTGCATGTTCGTTCCCCTATTTCGTGATCGCCGTGGTGAATTCGGCGATGCTCATGGCCTTGACCGCGTCCCAGTCCCAATCGATGCCGACACCGGGCTCGTCGGGTGCCAGCGCATGCCCATCCTCGATGCGCATGTGCCTGCCGGTCAACTGGTCGAGTTGCGGAATGTACTCGACATACCTGCCGTTCTGAACAGCACAGGTCAGGCTGACATGCAATTCCATCAGGAAATGCGGGCAGACCGGAATGTCGAAGGCTTCCGCCGCATGGGCGATCTTGAGCCAGGGGGTGATGCCGCCGATGCGGCCGACATCGACCTGCACGACCGAGCAGGCGCCTTTCTGCATGTATTCGCGGAAATGGCGCATGGAATAGAGCGATTCGCCAACCGCGATCGGCGTCGGCGTCGCGCTCGACAACCTGATATGTCCGTCGATGTCGTCGGCCGGCAGCGGCTCCTCGATCCAGGCGAGATCGAGTTCGCGCAACCTCGCCGCACGCCGGATCGCCTCGTCCACCGAGAAGCCCTGATTGGCGTCGGTCATGATCTCGTAGCCGTCGCCGACCGCCTTTCGCACCGCCGACAGGCGCGCGAGATCCTCAGACCCATGCGGCCTGCCGATCTTCACCTTCGAGCCACGAAATCCCTTCGCCTTGGCGGCCAGCGCATCGTCGACCAGCGCCTGCGTATCGATATGCAGCCAGCCGCCTTCGGTCGTGTAGAGCGGGCAGCGGTCCTTGGCGCCACCGGCGAGCTTCCACAACGGCAGGTTCTGTTTCTTCGCCCTGAGGTCCCATAGTGCGATGTCGATTGCCGCGATGGCGATCGCCGTGATCGCACCGATCGTGGTGGCGTGGGTAGCGAATTCGAGATCGTGCCAGATCGCCTCGATCATATCAGGATCGCGGCCGATCAGGCGCGGCACCAGGTGGTCGGACAGGAGCCGCATCACCGACGAACCGCCGGTGCCGATCGTGTAGCTGTAACCGGTGCCGACCGCGCCATCGGAATCGGTGATCGTCACGATAGGCGTTTCCTGGCTGACGAAGCTCTGGATGGCGTCGGTGCGCTTGACCTTGGGCACAAGGTCGACCATCCGCAGTTCGATTTTCTCGATCCTTGCCATGTCGGTCAGCTCCGCAATGTCTTTCCGGTCTCGGCGGCAAACAGATGCGCCTGCGACAGGTCGAGGCTCATGGCGACGCGCTCTCCGGATCTCAGCGGGCGGGGGTTCAGCATGCGCGACACCCAATCGCTGCCGTTGAACTCGACGAACACCAGCGTCTCGTTGCCGAGCGGTTCGGTGACGGTGATCGGCAATTCGATCTGGTGCACGTCGGCGGAACTTCCCGAACTGATGCCATGGCCGGTCGGGTAGATGTCGTCGGGTCGCAGCCCGAACACGACCTTGTCGCCGTTGGCGACATTGGCCTTGAACTGGCTGGGCAGCGGCAGCTTGGCGCCGCTGGCGAAAGCCAGCTGGCCGTCGTCTATCGTGGCCTCATGCAGGTTCATAGGCGGAGAGCCGATGAAGCCGGCGACAAAGCGTGTCGCCGGGCGCCGGAAAACCTCGTCTGGCGTGCCGACCTGTTCGATGTAGCCGTCGCGCATGATGACGATGCGGTCGGCAAGCGTCATCGCCTCGACCTGGTCGTGGGTGACGTAGATCACCGTCGATTGGACCTTTGCATGCAGCTTCTTGATCTCGGTGCGCATCTGCGTGCGAAGCTTGGCATCGAGATTGGAAAGCGGCTCGTCGAACAGGAAGACATCGGGGTCGCGCACGATGGCGCGGCCCATGGCGACGCGCTGGCGTTGTCCGCCGGAGAGTTGCGACGGGCGGCGGTCGAGCAAAGTATCGAGCCCGAGGATGGCTGAAGCCTCGGCGACACGGGTGTCCATATCCTCCTTGGCGGCACCGGCGATCTTCAGCGAGAAGCCGAGATTTTCGCGCACCGTCATATGCGGGTAGAGCGCATAGGACTGGAACACCATCGAGATGTTGCGCGAGCGCGGCGGCAGGTCGTTGACGACGCGCCCGCCGATCTCGATCGAGCCGGCGCTGATCTCTTCCAGCCCGGCGATCATGCGCAACGTCGTCGACTTGCCGCAGCCTGACGGGCCGACCAGCGCGATGAATTCGCGGTCCGTGATGTCGAGGTCGATGCCATGCACGATCTGGATATTGCCGTAGCGCTTGGTCAGCTTTTTGAGGGAAACCGTTGCCATTGGATCAGCCTTTCACCGCGCCGGAGGTCAGGCCGCCGACAAGGTGTTTCTGGACGATGAAAGTGAGGGTGAGCGCCGGGATGATCATCACAACGGCGAGCGCGCACATGCCACGCCAGTCGATGGTGAACTCGGCCGTGTAGTCGAGCAGGCCGACCGGCAGCGTCTTGGCGCTGACCGAGCGGGTCAGTTGGGAAGCCAGCGCGAACTCGTTCCAGCAGGTCAGGAAGGCGAAGATCGCCGCCGACGCAATGCCCGGTCCGGCGAGTGGGAATTCCACCTGCCAGAAGGCCTGCCAGCGCGTGCAGCCGTCGATTTGTGCTGCTTCCGCGAGGTCCTTCGGCACCTGGCGGAAGAAGCCGTCGATCAGCCAGATGGTGAACGGCACGTTGAGTGCGACATAGGCGAGGATCAGCCCGAAATGCGTGTCGATGATGCCGAGCCGCACATAGAGGAAGAACAGTGGCAGCGACAGCGCGATGCCCGGCACCGTGCGCGTCAGCATCAGGCCGAGGAAGACGCTCGACTTGCCGCGGAAGCGGTAGCGCGCGAAGGCATAGCCACCGGCCATGCCGATGGCGACCGCGATAACCGTCGAGGTCACCGAGATGATCAGCGAGTTGCGGAAATATTCGATGACAGGGATGCCGCCCTTGCCGATGCCTGAGAACATCGCGACATAGGCATCGAACGAAATGTCCTGCGGGATCCACACAGGCGGCTTGGCCATGATCTCGACCGTCGGCCGCAGCGACGACAGCACGATCCAGAGGCCGGGCAGGCAGATCGTCAGCATCGCCACGAATAAGCCGATGCGATAGACGATATCAAGCAGCCGGCGCTTGAGGCGGGCGGAAGAATTCTCGTCCATCTTCACCACCCCGCCCTTCACCACTCGGCACCGATCTGCGTGCGCGCCGCGGCGAGCTTGTTGAAGAAGTAGACTGTGAAGGCGATCGACAGCAGGATCGAGAAATAGGCCATGGCGTTGGCCATTCCCATGCGTCCGTCGCTATAGGCGGTGCGCGCCACCAGCGTCCAAAGCAGTTCGGTGCGGCCGGCCGGTCCGCCATCGGTCATGATCTTGACGATGTCATAGGCGCGCGCCACATCGAGCGAGCGGATGGTCATGGCGATGTAGGCGAAGGGCATGACGAACGGCCACGTCACATAACGGAATGTCTGCCACGGCGTGCAGCCATCGACGCGAGCCGCCTCGATTGGTTCCTTGGGCATGGCGAGCAGCCCCGCCAAGATCAGGATGGCGAAGATCGCCGTCGACGACCAGATCTCGGCGACTGAAATGGCGATGAAGGCGAGATGGCCCTCGATCAGCCACGGGATGGCGTCGCTGGTGATGCCGAGCGACTGCAGCGCGTTGTTCACCAGGCCGATATTGTCGTTGAACATGAACTTGAACTGAAAGCCGACGAGGATCGGCGAGAACATCATCGGAAACATCATCAGCGTGCGCAGGATGCGCTGGCCGCGTGTCGCCTTCTCGACCAGCATGGCGAGGCCGAGGCCAAGCAGCATTTCAAGATTGAGCGCGATCGTCAGCAGCAGAACCGTGCGCCCGAACGCCCACCAGAAATCGATATTGACCAGGATCGAAAGATAGTTCCGCAAGCCGATGAAGGCGAAAAACGTCTCGGGCTTGGTCAGCCGGAAAGGCGTGAAGCTGGAATAGAGCGAGAGAAGCAACGGCACCACCACGACCGCCGCCAGCACGATGAACGCCGGAAGCAGCAGCAGGAATGGTGCGGATGGCTTGAAGCCCTTCATCGGGGTCCTTTGGTATCTCGCATGCAATTTTGGGGCCGGGGCCTGACCGGTGAATGGACAGCACCGGCAAGACGCGATCGCCTCCCCATTGACAGTGGGGGAGGCGGTCTTGGGAACAATGCCTAGAGTTTGCCGGCATCCTGCAGGATCTGCGTCGCCTTGGCGGCGGCTTCATCCAGTGCCTGCTTGGAGGTCTTGTCGCCGAGGATAGCGGCCTGCAACTCGGGATAGACGGCGTTCGAGATCTCGATCCACTCGGGCGTCTGCGGCACGGCAAAGGCGTGCTTGGCTTCTTCCTGGAAAGCCGACAGAACCTCCTTCTTGTAAGGATCGTTCGCGGCCTGCTGCAGGTCCCAATCCCAGACCGAGGTGCGCGTTGGCAGCGGGCCGGCGGCGGCCTCGAGCTTCTGACTGTCCTCGTTGGTCAGCCACCATACGAGCGACGCGGCGGCTTCCTTGTTCGGGCAATTCTCGGTCACCGAGAAACCATGGAAGCCCGACCAGCCGGTGCGCACTCCAGCGGAGCCTTTCGGCGCGACCTTGACGCCGACATTGCCGGCGACCTTCGACGACTTCGGGTCGTTGAAGAATCCGGCCCAGCCCGGCCAATCCAGATTGATGGCGACGGTGCCCGAAGCAAAGCCCTGGCCGAGATCGTCCCAAAGGTAGTTGGTGGTTCCAGCCGGCACGGCCTTGGCCTTGTAGAGGTTGACGAACCAGTCGAGCGCCCGGATGCCGGCCTCGGAATTGAAGACCGGCTTGCCGTCCTTGTCGAGATATTCGCCGCCCTCGGCGACGACCATTTCGTAGAAGCGGCCGTTGATCGCCTCTTCCTTGCCGGCGAATTGCGTGCCGTAGAAATTGGGTGGGTTGGCGAAGAACTCGGCCTGGTCGGTGACTTCCTTCCAGGTGTCCGGCGGCACCAGGTCGTAGCCGTATTTGGCCTTGAATTTGGTCTTGTTGTCGGCGTTTTCATACAGGCTCTTCTGGTAGTAGAGCGCCGAAACGTCGAACTGCGCACGCGGCAGCATCTCCAGCTTGCCGTCGATGGTTGCCGCCTTGATCGTCGACGGCACGAAGCCGTCGATCTCCGACTTTGGCAGGAGCTTGCTGAGATCAGTGTAGAGGCCGGTGTACTGCGGCGCGAAGGAGGAATGGTTCCAGCCGACGCACCAGTTGGTGCTGCCCGAGGCGATGTCGGACTTGAGCTCTTTGTCGATGTCGAAGCCGTTCTTCTTGGTCAGGATATTGACCTTGGCGCCGGTCGCCTTCTCCCATTCCGGGATGCGCTCGTAGAGCTTTTCATATTGCTGGCCGCCGATCAGCTTTATGTCGACGGTCACGCCTTCGAACTTGCCGGGCAGGTCGCCGGCAAGGGCAGCACCCGCGCCAAATGCGAGTGCCAATGCGCCGGCGGACACGCCGGAAAGCAGTCTGTTCATTGATATCCTCCCTTGGTGCGCCTCAGCGGCGACCGCAACTCGTCTGATGACAAGAAGTCCTACATTCATATACAAACAAAACATTCATGGATACGTCAAGGCGAAATTTGTTTCCGCCAGCCGCGTTCCTGCGTATATGAAAAGCTGAATTCACTGGAGGGACGAGCCATGGACGACAGCGAAGACGAGCGCTACCGCGCGCCGGCGCTCGACAAGGGGCTCGACATCCTCGAACTGCTGGCTGGCGTCGACGGCGGCTTGACGCAGGCGGAAATCGCCAAGAAACTCGACCGCAGCCCCAATGAATTTTATCGCATGCTGGACCGGCTGGTGCGGCGTGGCTACGTCACGCGGCTGGACGGAGACCGCTATTCGCTGACGCTCAAGCTGTTTGGCCTGGCGCAATTGCACGCGCCGGTGCGACGGCTGGTTTCCTATGCGACGCCGCTGATGCGCGAGTTGGCCGAGACCTCGCAGCAAGCCAACCAACTCGTTGTTTTTGATCGCGGTTCCGCTGTCGTGATCGGCCAGCAGGAGGCGCCGAACTACTGGGGGATTTCGATCCGTGTCGGCTCCCACATTAGCCTGTTCGATACCGGTTCAGGCCACGTCCTGCTCGCCTTCCGTTCGCCGGAAGAGCGGCAGATGATGATCTCGGAGCATGTCCGCAGCACCGACAAGACCGCGCAGCCGGCCGAGTTCTTCGCCCGTCTCGACCAGATCCGCGACCGCGGCTACGAGATGATGGCTTCCATGCAGACCGCAGGTGTCTTCAACCTCTCCGCCCCGGTGCGCGGTTCCGACGGCAAGGCCATAGCGGCGCTGTCGATCCCCTACATCACCGTGGTCAACGCGCCGTCAGCGCCCGATATCACCCGCACCATCGAGTTGTTGCTGGCAACCTGCGAAAAGCTGTCGCACCTGGCAGGGTCGGCCGTCGGTTCATCGGCATGAATTCTTATTTGAATGAAGAATTCCCCCGTGAGATGATCTGAGAAAGCCAGCGGAGGAGCATCGTCATGATCATCGATACCCATTTGCATCTCATCGATCGCTCGGTGCTGCGCTATCCCTGGCTTGCCGGCGAGCCAGCACTGAACCGCGATTTCTCCTATGAGGAATACGCGGTGGAGGCCCAACGTGTAGGCATCGGGTGCGTGCTGCATATGGAGGTGGATGTCGACCCGGCTGACATCGAGGCGGAAACCGCCCGTGTCGAGGGCCTGTCGCGGCAAGCGGGCAGCATGCTCACCGGGGCGATTGCATCTTGCCGTCCCGAGGAGGCGGATTTCCCTGCCAATCTTGAACGCCAGCGGGCAAATCCCTTCGTCAAAGGCTTTCGCCGTGTCCTCCACGTCGTGCCGGACCATCTTTCGGAAGGCGCATTGTTCCGTGACAACATCAAGCGGCTTGGCGGCACGGGCCTGACCTTCGACCTCGTCGTACTGCCGCATCAGATCCCCAAGGCGATGGCGCTCGCCGATCTGGCTCCCGATGTCCAGTTCGTGCTCGACCATTGCGGCGTCCCGGACATCAAGGGCAATGCCGAGCATCCCTGGCGTGAACACATGAGCGAGATCGCGCGGCGTCCGAACGTGATGGCCAAGGTCTCCGGGGTGGTCGCCTATGCGGACTCCGGCAGTTGGACGGTCGAGACACTCCGGCCTTACGTCGAACACACCATCAATTCATTCGGCTGGGACCGTGTTGTCTGGGGCAGCGACTGGCCGGTCTGTACGCTTGGTGGTGGTCTCTCGACCTGGGTGGCGGCGACATATGCGCTGCTTGCCGGCTGCAGTGTCTCGGAACGCGACAAGCTGTTGTCGGGTAACGCCCGAAAGCTGTGGCGGTTGAAGTAAGGATCCAGTTCAGGTCCCCTCAGATGGCAGCCTGCGTACTGGCCCGGAACAGGTTGATGAGATCGGCGACGACCTGACCGGCCGGGTGGCCGGAGGTCAGGCCGGAATTGATGCGGTCGGATGCCGCCTGCTGGAACGCCATGTAGCCGTCACGGCGCGGCCGCACCCAGGCGCCCTCCAGCGTCGCGCGCGTGTCCCGATAGAAATTACCGGTCGCTTCATTGACCGTCTGGTCTTCCCAGGCAGCCGCATGGCCCGGCTGGCCGCCGCCGGCAGCATAGATGCCGCGCTGGACATCGCCACTGGCGATCCAGTAGGCGAAATCGATCGCGGCGTCTTTCGCCTTGGAAAAGGCCGAGACCGCAATGCCTGTGCCGCCGAGCGCCGAGCCGATTGGGGCATTGGAACCAATGACCGGGATATCGGCAAAGGCCAGCCTGTTCGCGCGAAAACCCGACGCCGCATAAGAGACATAGCCATAGATCAGCGGCGCGCAGACGATGCGGGAGCCGGCCTCGGCCATGCGCTCCGAGATGGCGATCGGATCCATGTCGAAGCAGGTGGGGTCGACCAGCGCCGCGATCTCTCGCATCGTCTCGAAGACTTCGCAGCCCATCTCGACGTCGATAAGATCGCCCGACGGATCGGTCGCGCAGGGATGCCCGAGATTGCCGGCCAGCGTGTAGAATGTCATCAGGCAATGCGGTGGCCGCAGTGGCAGCAACACGCGGCCCTGCCGGGCGACAGCGAGCATCTCGCTCCACGTCGCTGCCGGCGCATCGAGCGCGTCCGGCCGCCAGGCCTGCACCTGCGCCGCCGCGTCGATCGGAAACGCCCATTGCCGGCCCTGCCAGGTGTAACTCGGATAGGATTGGCCGACGCTGCCCGAGGCAAGCGCGGCGCGCTGCGCCTCGCGGCCGGTGACGTCGAGGGGCTCAAGACAGCGCTCCGCCGTGATCTGGCCGACATGCGGATGGTCGATGACGATCAAATCATAGGCGCGCGCCAGCTCCTCGACCGGATAGGATTCGAAATCCTGCAGCGAACGCTTGTCCCACTCGATCGCAACGCCGGTTTTCTGCTCCCACAGGGATGAACACGCGATCATCGGATCATAGCCGCGCGGGTGGCTCCAGGTCATGCCCCTGAGTGTGGGCTTAAGGAAGCGCGTGCTCACAGGCCGAACTCCTCGCGGATTTTCGCACTGTGCTCGCCGATGCGCGGCGCCGCGCGGTCAACCTTGGCTCTGATCCCATCAACCCTGAGCGGTGAACTGGTGGTCAGGATCGAGACGTCATCCTCACGCGTCACCGTCTGCAGCATGTCGAGCGACTGGAAACCCTGGCTTGCCAGCATCTCCGGCCAGTTCAACACCTTGGCGCACCAGATGTCGGCCGGCTCCAGGATACCAAGCCATTCGTCGATGGTCCTGGTGGCGATCCTCTGGGCGATGATTGCCTTGATATCGTCGCGCGCGGTGAACCAGGATGCCGGCTTGTCGCGATAGGGGGCCAACTCGCTGAGCGACAAGAGGTCGGCGAGCTTGGGGATAGGCGTCATGGCGATGGCGAGATATCCGTCCTTGGCCGGATAGACACCATAAGGCGCGGAGAGATAGGCATGCGCGCTGCGGAAACTTGAGCGTCTGGGCAGGCGACGACCGTCATTGAGATGCGTGGTCAGCACCTCGAACTGAAAGTCGACCAGCGCTTCCAGAAGGCTGGTCTCGATATGGCTTCCCTGACCGGTGATGCCGCGCCGCACCAGTGCTGCCAGGATGCCTTGCGCGCAGGCCGCACCCGCCAGCATGTCGCCGATGGCGAGCCCGAACGGCACCGGCCCCTGGTCTTCGTCGCCGTTCAACCACATCACGCCGGAGCGCGATTGCGCCAGAAGATCCTGGCCCGGGCGCTTCACCCACGGACCCTCCTCGCCATAGCCGCTGATCGAGGCATAGACCAGGCGCGGGTTGATCTGGCGGACGGCCTCGTAGTCGAGGCCAAGGCGTTCGATGACGCCGGGCCGGAAATTCTGGATCAGCACATCGGCCTTGGCCAGCAGCCCGCGCAATACCTTGAGGTCCGCCTCCTTCTTCAAATCGATGGCGAGGCTTTCCTTGGCCCGGTTGATGGCATGAAAGATCGTCGAATCGCCGCCGATCTCGGTGTCGCTGAGATAGAGCCGGCGCGACAGATCGCCTCCGTCAGGACGCTCGATCTTGATGACGCGGGCGCCGAGATCGAGCAGCCTGAGCGAGCAGTACGGCCCGGACAGGAATTGGCTCATGTCGACGACGACGAGGCCGGCCAGCGGCAATTCGGCTGCTGCCGGCATCTCTATTTCTCCGTCTTGCCGACGAAATCGGCAGGGTTGCGGTACTTCACCGTCTGCAGATGCTCGCAATAGAGCACCAGCTCGCCTTCGCCCTTGAACACCTCGTAGCTGGCGCGGATCAGCCCCATCTCCTTATAGCGGGGCTTCTTGTCGAGGTTGGAACGGATCGAATAGATCGTGTCGCCGATGAAGACGGGCTTTATGAAGCGGAGCTTGTCATAGCCGTAGGAGAAGGCGTTGACGCAGTTGGTGGCGACCAGCCCCAGCCCAGCCGAAAAGACGAACGCGCCGGCGATCAGCCTCTTGCCGAAAATGCCTTCGCTCTCGGCGAACATCTGGTCCTGCACGTAAGGGTGGATGTCGAGCACCAGCGTGTTGAAGAGATGGCTGTCGCCTTCCGCCATGGTGCGTCGCAACGAACGGATCTTCTGGCCGACGGGCCAATCTTCGTAGAACCAGTTCTCGGCGTTCCACACCGGTAGCGCGGCATGATCGGCAGGCATATTCTTGGGGTACGTCGAGGCAACGCCGACGGTTGGCGCGAAATCGTTCATGGCTCAATCCACCGGTCTCGCGAGAGCGCCCGGGCAACCATTCGAGCACGCATCGAAGCGCCTGATTGCACGATGTCTCCTCCCCGCCAATCTTCTTTTGTAAATACTATTTTCACATATGGGGCTATGTTGCAAGCGAGGACAGGCGAAATTTTGGCCGGTTTTTTGCGCGCGGAAGCGCGGACAGGGCAGGAGCAAATCATGCGCGGTGCCTGGAATGGCCTGTCTGGTGTTTGTCGGCAACCTGAACCGGAAGGCGCCTTATTTTCACGGCGCCGGCGGTGCTGTCTCCGCCATCGAGATCAGCACGCCGATGTCCGTCAAGATCGTGGCTTGATCGCCAGTAAACTCGCCAGGCTCAAGCCTCTTGTATCGCCGAGAGCTTCCAGTTCGAGCCGCTCTGACGCGTGAACGTCCACAACTCGGTCGTCTCGGTGGGGTGGCCCTCGTCGCCCTCGACGACCTTGCCGCTCGCCCGTTCGCGCATCACGTCGCGCGACTCATATCGCAATGCGGCGGTGGCGTAGTCGCGGTCATCCTCGCGCCAGCTTTCCGCGATGTCGGCCTGCAGCAGGGTGACATCGGACACTTCGTTCCTGAGACCTTTCTGGGCATTGTCGGCCAGTTCTTCCGACAGGTAGGACACCATCTCGGGCGTCACCGACCGGCGCAATGCGGCATGGTCTTCGCGGCCGAATGCTTCCTGGACCTCGGTCAACAACTGCTGGAAGGCGTCGAGGTCGGTCTGGGCCAGCGTGATCTCCTCGGAGCGGGTGGCCTCATAGCCTCCGCCCGAACCGCCGCCAAAGCCGGGAATGGTGAAGGAGCCCGCGGTTCCCGTCTCCTGCTGTGCCGTTGCGCGGTTCTCAAACCGCGAAGCTTGGGCATTGCCCATGCCGGCGAGCGCGGGCGCGGGGCCACGCGCGGACTGCGACCGGAAGAACCTGATGGCCAGCATGATCGCGCCACCGATGAGCAGGGCCTGGAGCAGGAATCCGAACATGCCGGCGAGGCCGCCGAAACCTTGGCCCACGAGCAGTCCGATCAGGCCGCCGAGCAGCAGGCCGCGCATCATCGTTCCGCCGAAGCCGCTCATGAAGCCGGGTCTCTGCGGGCCGGCCTGCGGCTGCCGGGCTGCATTGTTCACGCCGGTATTGGGTGTCATCGAACGCTCGACCGGCGCGGTCGGCGCCGGCGCGGTCCGGGTCGGCGGTGCCGATTGGAAGGTGCGCGCGCCACGACTGCCGAAGCTGCCGCCGCGCCGCGCCTCGGCATGATCGATCGCGACCATGGAGAAGGCGAGGAACAGGCCGGCAAAGAGGGTAGCGATTCGGCTTGTACGGGAAATCATCTGATAGAACCTTATCGATGTCGTTTCGGAAAATTTCAGCAAGGCGCTGGCCCGGGTCGCGGGCGTCATGCCGTCAATCGAACAGCTCTTCGAAGAATGACTTCTTTCGCTTCGGATAGCGTTGGCCATGCGAGCGGGAATAGTCGTCATCGCGGTCCCGGCTGTGTTGCGGCTGGGCAAATGGCGCGGGCTGCGCTTGTGGCGCGGGCGACGCATCCCTGCCGGAACGTTCGATGATCTTGTCGAGTTCGCCACGATCAAGCCAGACGCCGCGGCACTGCGGACAGTAGTCGATCTCGATCCCCTGGCGTTCGCTCATCACGAGGGCGACGCGGCAGGAGGGGCAGACCATACCAAGGAGAGATGATGTCATCAGGGGCTCCTAACCAGAAAGGAATGAGCCCGCTCGACCGAAAGGAATGGAAACGGGCCCGTTGAAGCGGTCCGACATCACGGTCGCCAAAAGCGACAGTCAGAGGGGCCCGGCCCGCATTCGGGATTTAGGAATGCGGGACGGCGCCTTCAAGGGGCAATATTGCCGGTGAGAATGATTGCTGCTCAAACGGTGACGACGATCTTGCCGAACTGTTCGTTCGATTCGAGATGGCGATGCGCCTCGACGATCTGGTCGAATGGAAACGTTCTGTCGATGATCGGCCTCAGCGTGCCGTCCTCAAGCCCTTCGAGGATGAACGCCTTGGCAGCCTCCAACTTCTCCGGATTGCCGGTGATCTCGTGGACGAGATAGCCGCGCAACGTCAGCGTCTTGCCCAGTACCGCAGGCAACGGAAACGGTGTCGGGTCGCTGCTGAGGCCGCCATATTCGATCAGAATGCCGCCTTTCGACATGGCCGCCGTCAGCGGTTCGAAGATCGGGCCGCCGACTGCATCGAGCACGACGCGCACGCCTTCCTGCCCAGCGATCCCACTCAGCCGCATGGCAAGATCTTCGTCTGCGAGGACCACGACTTCAGCCGCTCCAGCGTCAAGCAGGGCCTGTTTCTTTGCGGATGTCCGCGTCACCGCGATCGCTGTCGCGCCAACCCTGTTGGCGATCTGGATCGCGGCAAGTCCGACGCTGCTCGAGGCCGCGGTGATGATAACGGCATCTCCACTGTTCAACCTGGCGAAATCGATCAGGGCGCCGTAGGCAGTGAGGTACTGCATCCAAACCGCCGCCGCGGTTTGCCAGTCGAGGGACGGCGGATGTTTGACGATGAGCCCGGCGGGGAAAGTGACAAGCTCACCGTAGGTCGGCCAGCGGACCATCGATTGCGGCGGGACGACACTGACCGCGTCACCGGGCGCCAGCCCTGTCACGCCTTCGCCAATTGCCTCGATGACGCCTGCCACTTCCAGCCCAAGCCCGGAAGGGAGGGCGGGTGTTTCGATATAGCTGCCCGCGCGCAGCAGCGCCTCGGCGCGGTTGAGGCCGAATGCCCTGACGCGGATCTGAACCTCGCCCTGGCCCGGTGGGGGCAGGTCGACCTTCTCGATGCGCAGGACCTCGGGACCACCATGCTGGTGAAAGCGGACTACACGGGTCATTCGGCCAACTCCAAATTATCTGAACCAAATGAGCTATGATGCGAAGCCTGTTGGCGATAAATGGCTATTCAGATTGTACAGTAGGAACCAGGAGTTTCGAATATGGATAGGCTTGAAAGCATGGCCGTGTTCGTCAGGGCGGTTGATCTCGGCTCGTTCGCGGCGGCGGCCTCAGCGCTCGATCTATCTGGACCGATGGTCGGCAAGCATGTCCGGTTTCTTGAGGACAGACTTGGCGTGCGCCTCATCAACCGGACCACGCGCCGCCAGAGCCTGACCGATTTCGGCAGCGCCTACTATGAGCGGTGCCGCCTGGTGCTGGCCGAGGCCGAGGCCGCCGATGCACTCGCCGCCGACCAGCTCTCGGAACCGCGCGGAAAATTGCGCGTCACCATGCCTGCGCATTTCGGCCGCCACTGCGTGACTCCCGTATTGCTGCAACTGGCGCGGCGGTATCCGATGCTGGAGCTCGACCTCTCGCTCAGCGACCGCTTCTCCGATCTTGCCGAGGATGGCTACGACCTCGCCATCCGGACCGGTGAGCTGGATGACAAGGCCGGCGTGATCGCGCGCCGTGTTGCACGCCAGGACATGGTCGTCTGTGCCGCGCCTTCCTATCTGGAAATTCATGGCGAACCGCGGCGGATCGAAGATCTCGCCGATCATCAGGCGATTGTCTATCGCCGGCTCGGCATGATCATTCAGCCCTGGCTGTTCGCGCGCGAAGGACAAGCCGCGCTCGAGGTCATCCCAAACGGCCGGCTGCGGCTCGACGATCTCGATGCCATCGCCGATGCCGCCGTCGGCGGCATGGGGCTGGCGTGGTTGCCTTACTGGCTGGCTCGCCAGCGCATCCAGGCCGGGGCGCTGGTCGAGCTGTTGCCGGATCAGCCACGCTATCCCTACGACTGTCATGCACTCTGGCTGCAGACGCCGCATCTGCCGCTCAAGGTCCGGCTGGCCGTCGACGCATTGGCGGCCGCCTTGCCGAAAATGATGGCGTGATCGCCAGCAGACGACTTGCGCTCTTTGAGGTGTCGCGTTCCGGTGCCATATGAAGATGGCTGACCAGATGCGCGCATCGCAGGAGAGACGGTTCATGACCAAGGGTTCGGATCTGTTCGTGGCGGCCCTCGAGAATGAAGGGGTCGATCGGATCTTTGGCATTCCGGGCGAAGAAAATCTCGACATCGTCGAATCCATCCGCCGCTCGTCGATCCAGCTGATCCTGACGCGCCACGAGCAGGCGGCCGCCTTCATGGCCGCCACCTATGGCAGGCTCACCGGCAAGGCGGGCGTGTGCATCACCACGCTCGGCCCCGGCGCGCTTAACCTGACGACCGGCTCGGCCTACGCGCTGCTCGGTGCGATGCCCATGATCATGATCACCGGCCAGAAGGGCATCCTGTCGTCCAGGCAGGCGCGCTTCCAGATCGTCGACATCGTTGCGGCGATGAAGCCGCTGACCAAGCTGTCGCGCCAGATCGTCTCGCCGAAGATGATCCCGTCGCTGGTGCGCGAAGCCTTCCGCGTTGCCCAGGAGGAGCGCCCCGGCCCCGTGCACCTGGAACTGCCGGAAGACATCGCGGCGGCCGAGTGCGATCCGATTGCGTTGGTGCCGACGCATCCGGTCGAGTTGCCCCTGGCCAGCGCTGGCGCGCTCGATCGCGCCGCCCGCATGATCCTCGAGGCCAAGCGTCCGCTGCTGATGTTCGGCGCCGCGGCGTCACGGCCGCGC
Organism: Mesorhizobium sp. Cs1299R1N3; assembly: GCF_037179625.1. Classification (NCBI taxonomy): domain Bacteria; kingdom Pseudomonadati; phylum Pseudomonadota; class Alphaproteobacteria; order Hyphomicrobiales; family Phyllobacteriaceae; genus Mesorhizobium; species Mesorhizobium sp. Cs1299R1N3. The sequence continues at coordinate 69,205 of NZ_JAPYKQ010000004.1, forward strand.
GTGACCCCCGACGTCGCCCAGTTCGTGCTGCGCACGCGGATTCCCTATTTCACCACGCAGATGGGCAAGGGCACCGTGCCCGGCGGCACCGAGCTTTACATGGGAACGGCGGCGCTTTCGGAGCGCGACTATGTCCACGAGGCCATCGAACAGGCCGATCTGATCATCACCATTGGCCACGACACGGTCGAGAAGCCCCCCTTCATCATGGGCGCGAAGGGACCGAAGGTTATTCATGTCGGCTACCAGTCGGCTGATGTCGAGCAGGTCTATTTCCCGCAAGCCGAGATCGTCGGCGACCTCGGCCCGTCGCTGGCGCTGCTGGCCGACCGCATCGAAGGCAAGATCCCCAACGCGCAGGCGCTGCTGCCGCTGCGCGAAGGCATTTTGAGCCGCATCGCCGCGCGCGCCACCGAAGACCGCTTCACGCCGCAGCGCATCGTGCACGACGTGCGCGCCGTGATGCCGGCCGACGGCATCCTCGCGCTGGACAACGGCATGTACAAGATCTGGTTCGCGCGCAACTACCGCACGCGCATGGCAAACACGCTGTTGCTCGACAACGCGCTGGCCACCATGGGCGCCGGGCTGCCGTCGGCGATGATGGCGGCGCTGCTCTATCCCCAGCGCCGTGTCATGGCCATCTGCGGCGATGGCGGCTTCATGATGAACAGCCAGGAACTGGAGACGGCCGTCAGGCTCAAGCTGAACCTCGTCGTCCTGCTGCTGGAAGACCATGCCTATGGCATGATCCGCTGGAAACAGGCGGTCGACGAATTCCCGGATTTCGGCATGACCTTCGGCAATCCCGATTTCGTTAGATACGCCGAGGCCTATGGCGCCAAAGGGACCAGGGTTGGCGCGATCGCCGAGTTGCGGCCGGCGCTGGAACAGGCCTTCACCGGCGGCGTGCATCTCGTCGTCGTGCCCATCGACTATTCCGAAAACACCAGGGTGCTTGTCGACGAATTGCGCGAACGGCTGCCGGCGCCGCAGGCGACCTGACGGAGATGCTACCTCAGGGCTTGCCTGCTCGCCGCCGTGCGACGTTCTCGCCCTGGGCGCCCTGTTCCGTTTCGATCAGCGGAATCTGCGGCGCCGCATCGCGCGGCAAGGTTCCCTTTATCCGGGGATCGTCAATGATCTCAAACCCGGTCGCGAAGGGCACGAACCCGCATGCGCCGTAGAAGCCGATGACGCTGTGATGATCGAAGCTGCTGGTGTGCAACCAGATGCGGCTCGGGTTCAGGCGCCAAGCCAGGTCGAGCGCGCCGGCCATCAGCCGCTTGCCGAAACCGCGGCCGGTCAGGGACGGGAACAGGCCGAAATAAGTGATCTCGATCTCGTTGCTGCCGGCGACGAAGAATTCGACCATGCCGATGTGAGCGCCGGTTTCATCGTGGCCATAATAGAGGTGCTGACGCGGATCGGCGAAGTGAGCCATTATCTCGGCGTCGGACATTTCGGACACGCGGTCCCACAGCCAGGGCGCGCCGATTTCGAGGAAGATCGCCCGATACGAGGCGCAGTCGGGTGTCGTGATCCGTTTCATGGCGAGCGGCCGCGCCAGACCGGGCAGGGGAGCGCGCGCCTCCATCCAGGTCACCGCATTGGCGAGCTTGCCGGCCGGCAGACGCCGGTAGCCGACGGTGAGATCGGTGATTTCGGCCGGCATCGCATCTTCGGTGATCAAAGCTTGTCCTCGGTCCGTGTGTCCGACAGCAGTATCGGCTAGCATCGGCGGATGCCAACCGTCCATAGCCGGCGGCGCCGTTGGATGGATTTCGCCGCCGCGGCTCTTGCATTTCGCGAGATTTTTCGAGATGGCGGGTCAAATCCCGGTTAAAGGCAAAATCGGCAGCATCTGGTCCAAAGTGATGGGGAATTCGCGGACCCGAAAGCCGGTCGCGTTGTAGACCGCGTTGGCGACCGCAGCCCCGGCGCCGCAAACGCCGAGTTCGCCGAGGCCCTTGCTTCCCAGCGGATTGGCCTTGTCGTCATGCTCTTCCAAGAAGATGACCTCCATGTCGGGGACATCGGCGTTGACCGCGACGTGATACTCGGCGAGGTCGTGATTGACGAAGTGCCCGTGGCGGGGATCGAGCACAGTTTTCTCCATCAGCGCCGCGCCGATGCCCCAGGTCATGCCGCCGATGATCTGCGAACGGGCGGTCTTCGGATTGAGGATGCGCCCGGCGCCGATAACCGAGAGCAAACGGCGCATTCGGATTTCACCCGTATCACAATCGACCGCGACCTCGGCGAAGTGCGCGCCGTAGGAGTGCTGGGAATACGCTTTGTAGCCGTCGGTTTCGCTGGCCGGTCCAACCGAGCCTTCGGCCTCGAACCCCAAAGGGGCGATCCGGCGAACGAGATCGGCGAGCCGCTCCGAACGACCGCCTATCCTGAGCTCTCCATCTGCGAAACGCGTATCGTCCGTATTTGCGCGGTAAAACGGTGAGCTTTCATTCGTCAGTGCCGTTTCTAGGATATGCTCCTTGAGCGCGGTACACGCATGATAAAGCGCCGAGCCGGCGCTCGCCGCACCCCATGAGCCGCCCGAACCGGCGGTGCGGGGGAACCTGCTGTCGCCGAGTTCCACCTTGATGGACGACATCGGCACGCCGAGGCTCTCGGCCGCGATCTGGGTTAGGATCGTATAGGTTCCGGTCCCGATGTCCGTCATGTCGAGCCGGGCCGTCACCTGTCCGTTTGCATCGAGTGTGACCTGTGCCCTCGACGCACCGATAAAGTTCGGCCGGATCGCCGCGGCCATGCCGTAGCCGATCAGGTTGCGCCCTTCGCGGGTACTTCCCGGTGCCGGCTTCCGGTGCACCCAGCCGAAGCGGTGTGCACCCTCTTTCATGCAGGCGACAAGGTTGCGGGTCGAAAACGGCACCCGGCGCTCCGGATCCTCTGCTGGTTCGTTGCGGATCCTCAGTTCGATCGGGTCGAGGCCGAGGCGTTCGGCGAGTTCGTCGACGGCGCATTCGAAGGCCAGCATGCCCGGCGCCTCGCCGGGCGAGCGCATCCACTCACCGCGATTGAGGTCGACGGAGACGAGCCGGTGGCGCGTCAGTCGGTTTGGAGCCGCGTAGAGCGAGCGTGCGAAGACCGCCGTCTGCTCGCAATACTCCTCGAAGCGGGACGTCGCCGAATAGACATCGTGCCCGATCGCTGCAAGCCGCCCGTCAGGGTTCGCACCGAGCCTTACCTGCTGGATCATCTCCGCGCGGTGGCCTGCGTTAGCGAACATCTGCTGCCTAGTCAGCGCGATCTTCACCGGGCGCTCGAGGATCCGCGCGGCGAGTGCCGCCAGAACCGTATCGGCATGTATGATAAGCTTGGAACCGAAGCCGCCGCCGATGTATGGGCTCACGATGCGCACGCGTTCGGGCGAGATGTTGAGCGTATTGGCGATGCCGGCCCGGAAGTTCGCGAGCGTCTGGGCCGCAGTATAAATCGTTACCTCGTCGCCGGACCAGATCGCCAGCGTAGCGTGAGGTTCCATTGGGTTGTGATGCTCGAAGGGCGTTCGGTAGGTCGCATCGATCTTCACGGAAGCGGCGGCAAAGGCGCCCTCGAAGTCGCCGACGGCGCTGTCTGTCTCAAAGCCAGCATTGGTCCGTCTGGGCGTGTAGGCCTCGGTCAGACGCTCCTTCAGGTCGAAGATGCCCGCTTCTCGCTCGTAGTGGACCCTGATGAGCCCTACGGCGGCGCGCGCCGCCTCGAATGTCTCGGCCACAACAAGGGCGACCGGCTCGTCGTAGTAGCGCACGCGGTCGGTCGCGAGCATGGGCCGAGCACGGGTGAAAACCTCGGGCACCGTCGGCGTGACCGGCGGGCCGAACACCGGCAGTGGCGGCGCATTCCGGTGGGTCATCACATGCAGGACGCCCGGTGCCTGCTCGGCATCTGTCGTGTCGATCTCCACGATGCGACCCTTGGCGATCGCAGCGCCGAGAATATAACCATAGGCGGTGGCTTCGCCCGCCGCATGCTCATAGGCATAGGTTGCCCGACCCATAACCTTGAGCGCACCATCGATGCGGTCGCTCGGCCGGCCGATAACGCTGCTGTTTGGAGAACTCCGCTCCGTCGCGTTGGTTGTAGTTCTGGTCATCTTGCCACCTCATGCGCCTTTGACGGCCACGGCGAGTGTGTGCCGCACCATTCGCTTCGCCAACGGAATCTTGAAATCATTATCGCCATGGCCCACCGCGCCGGCGAGGGCATCCTCGGCGGCCTCCGCATAGGCATGGTCGGAAGCAGCCGCGCCGACGAGTGCACTTTCAGCCTTCGCTGCACGCCACGGCTTCGGAGCGACGCCGCCCATGGCGATCCGCGCGCTCCGAACGCGCTCGCCGGAGACCTCGACGATCGCCGCGACCGATACCAGCGCGAACGCAAAGGAGGCACGATCGCGCACTTTGCGATAAAGTTGCCGGCCTGGAGACGGAGGTGGCAAGGTCACGGCAGTAATCATTTCGCCATGGCCGAGTGCCGTCTCCATATGCGGCGTTGTGCCCGGAAGCCGGTAAAGGTCGCCAATCGGTATAGTGCGGGTTTCGCCGCCGGGCGCGACGGTCTCGACTTGGGCGTCGAGCGCAGCCATGGCCACTGCCATGTCCGAGGGATGGACCGCTATGCAGCCTTCGCTAGCACCGAGAACGGCGTGCACCCGGTTGAATCCCTGGAGTGCCGCACAGCCGGAACCCGGCTCGCGCTTGTTGCAGGGCATGTTGCGGTCATAGAAATAGTAGCAACGCGTTCGCTGCAGCAGGTTGCCGCCGGTAGAAGCCTTGTTGCGAATCTGGCCCGAGGCGCCTGCGAGAAGTGCCTGAGATAGGACCCGATAGCGGGACCTCACGCGCTGGTCGGCAGCAAGGTCGCTGTTGCGGACTTGCGCTCCGATGCGAAGGCCGCCATTCGGCCCGTCCTCGATCCGATCGAGCGGCAGCCGGCTGATGTCGACCAGATGCGCCGGCTTCTCGATCTCGAGCTTCATAAGATCGAGGAGGTTGGTGCCGCCGCTGATGAACTTCGCCTCCGGTCGGGCGGCTATTGCGGCGGCTGCCTCTCTCACGTCACTGGCACGCTCATAGGTGAAAGACTGCATGTTCAGGCGTCCTCTGCCACATCGCGGATCGCCGCGACAATGTTGGGATAAGCGGCGCAGCGGCAGATGTTGCCGCTCATGCGCTCGCGGATCTCGGCGTCAGTGAGCGCTACGGAAAGCGCTGTGATGTCGGCGCTGGCATGGCTTGGCCAGCCGGCTTCCACCTCGCCTAGCATTCCGACGGCCGAGCAGATCTGACCGGGGGTGCAATAGCCGCACTGGAAACCATCACGCGCGACGAATGCCGCCTGCATTGGACCCAGTTCATCGCCGTTAGCGAGGCCCTCAATGGTGGTGATCTCATCATCTTCATGCATGGCGGCGAGGGTCAGGCAGGAGTTGATCCGCCTCCCGTTCACCAGAACGGTGCAGGCACCGCATTGGCCATGGTCGCAGCCCTTCTTGGAACCGACGAGGCCGAGATGATTGCGCAGCGCGTCTAGCAGTGTCGTGCGCGGATCGATTTCGACAGCGAATTCCTCTGCATTGATCCTCAACGACATCGGCATCGTCGGCACGGGCGTCACAGCGGAAACGGGCGTTGCGACGACATCCGCCCGTTGGGCTTGGACGGGCACGCCGGCTGCCAGCAGCAAACCGGTCGCAGCCCCACCTTCCAGCACCGTTCGGCGCGTCGGCCAATTCTTCTTGCCAGTCTCGACCATGCAATGCTCTCCTCTTCGCTGCGGCAAAAGCCGAAAGCGGTCTCGCCGGGCTTTTGCTTCATTGGCGCGACTGACGTAGGGGAGAGCCAAGCCGGTTTCTTTCAAGAAACCGGGCACAATGTCAGGATTCCGGAGAAAAATGGGCCCGATAGACCCGAGGGGTCATTCCCCTCAGTCGTCCGAAGGTCGAGGTGAAATGACTTTGGCTCGAGAAGCCGCAGTGGAATGCGATCACGCTTATCGGCAATTCGGATTCACGCAGCAGCGACTCCGCCCGCCGGACACGTTCCTCGATCACATAAGCATAGGGTGCGCGACCGGTCGTCGCCTTGAAGCGACGCGCAAATGTGTCGGCCGCCATTCCTGCGATAGTCGCCAGATCGCTCAGCGAAATGTCGGACTTCATGTGTGCGTCTATATAATCCCTGACCCGAGCCAGCGTTCGGCGGCCGAGGCAGCCATGTGACGCGGTCGACGGTTGAGCGCGATCCATCGAAGCCACGCGGAGGCTGGCAAGGGCAACAAGATGCTCGACGTAAAGGGTGTCCGGCTTGTGGCCGAACGCCATCTCGGCGCGAAGCGAACGTAAGAGCGCGCTGACAACGCCGTCGCTTTTGTTCACCAGGATTGGCAAATCGCTCAAGCATTCGGATCCGGGAATCCCACGATCTGGGTCAACCCACAAGGCGGAATAGGAGAGGTCGACGTTGCGATAAAAGCCGAACCGCTCCGCGCCAGCGGGGACGAAAGTGAGGGCTCCTGGCCTGTCCTTCCCATCGTAGAGAGATTTTGCTTCGGAGCGGATAGATGTCCGGGAGGTGCCGCCTTCCTCGGTGAGCACAATGAGGTGATGAGGCGCTGTCCAACGGAGTTCTGCCTCCTGGCAAGTCCACCGCCGACTGTCAAATACAACGGATGAATCGTCCCAAGAAGCCGTTTGCGGGGCCTCCGTGTTTTGATTGCTGGCCCGGATCAGTCCGTCACCAAGCAGCGGTCTGAATGACAAAGCGACATCCCTTCGTTTTGTCTCGCGCAGCCCTGTTGGTCCAAACGCTTTGCATCCGGACCCGCCGGTGACCTATGCGAACGCCCCTGCTACGTATGTGGGGCAGCCTGGCCCATTTTCCAGGTCGGCCGGGCTTAGGCTTGCCTCTTGAGCGACCGGCCTCCCTTCTAATGGCATATGAGATATGATACACCATTGACGGGAAAGCGGAATATAATGCCTGAGCGGATTGCGGATGAAGCCATTTTGCGGGCGGTCGACGATGGATTCGACCGTCAACTTGCCTTCCTGGCCGATCTCGTGCGCTTTCCCTCGCAACGCGGTGAGGAACATGCCGCGCAATCCTTCATGGCGGCTGCCTATGAAGCCAATGGTTATGCGGTCGATATGAGGCGTGTCGACGTTGACGCGATTCGCGACCTGCCCGGATTTTCACCCGTCGCGGTTTCGTATGACGATGCCTTCAACGTCGTTGCCACCCACACGCCGAGAAATGCCACCGGTCGCTCGCTGATCCTCAACGGCCATATCGACGTGGTGCCGACGGGACCGCTCGACCGCTGGGTGCGCGACCCCTACGATCCCGTGATCGAGGACGGCTGGATGCATGGCCGCGGCGCCGGCGACATGAAGGCCGGCCTGTCGGCTTGTCTCTATGCGCTGGCCGCCTTGCGCGGCCTTGGCTACCAGCCGGCGGCGAAAGTGTTCCTGCAGTCGGTGGTCGAGGAGGAGTGCACCGGCAACGGCGCGCTCGCTTGCCTGCAGCGCGGCTACCGCGCCGATGCCGCCTTCATTCCTGAGCCGCTGGAGCCAAGGCTGATGCGGGCGCAGGTCGGGCCGATCTGGTTCAGGGTCGAGGTCGACGGCGATCCGCAGCACGCGTCGGGCGCTTTCTCGGCCGGCGCCAACGCCATCGAAAAGGCCTTCCTCATCATCCAGGCGCTGAAGCAGCTCGAAATCGTCTGGAACGCGAGAAAAGTCGATGACAAGCATTTCTGCGATCATCCGCACCCCATCCGCTTCAACCTCGGCAAGATCGAGGGCGGCGAGTGGACATCGAGCGTTCCGGCGCGCTGTGTTTTCGAGATGCGTGTCGCGACCTATCCCGGCCAGAAGCTGGAGGATGCGAGGGCCGAACTGGAGGCCTGCATCGCCGATGCGGCACGCGCCGATCCGTTCCTCGCCAATCGCCCGCCCAGGATGACCTATAACGGCTTCATGGCCGAGGGCTATGTGCTGGAAGGTGCCGACGAGATGGAAGCCGTGCTGCGGCGCAGCCATACCGCCGTGTGGGGTGAGCCGCTGACGGAGCATGTCACCTCGGCCACCACCGATGCGCGCTTCTTCGGCCTTTATGCCGACACGCCGGCGATCGTCTACGGCCCCATCTGCCGCATGCCGCATGGCTATGACGAGGCCGTCGATCTCGACTCCGTCCGCAAGGTCACCCAGACCATCGCGCTCTTCATCGCCGACTGGTGCGGTCTCGAACCCGTCGATGCCGAGGTCAGGTCATGAACGCGGCCGTATCGGATGCCTTCGGCGAAACGCTCGCCGAGAATGCGCCTGACGTTTCGATCGCCGAGGCGCTTGCCATATTGCGCCGGCACTACGGGCTCACCGGCAGTGCGCGCCCGCTACCGGGCGAGCGCGACCATAATTTCCATATCCAGACAGAAGGCGAGGGCGAGTTCGTCCTGAAGGTCTCGCATCCGGCGGAAGAGGCCGGCTTCACCGATTTCCAGAACAAGGCGCTCGACCATATCATGACGGTCGACCCGGCCTTGCCCGTTCCCTCGGTGCGCAAGAGCCTCGAAGGCGAAGCGCAGTTCATGGTCAGCGTCGGCGGATCGGCGCCGCGCGTCGTCCGGCTGGTTACCTATCTGCCCGGCCAGTTGCTTTCGCGCTCGCCCACGTCAGCGGCGCAGGATCGCAATCTCGGCATCTTCCTCGCCCGGCTTGGCCGGGCACTGCGCGGCTTCTTCCATCCGGCCGCCGGCAGCGACCTTTTGTGGGACATCCGCAAGGTCGCCAAGACACGGCCGATGCTGCCGCATATCACTGACGCCGGCCATCGCGCCATGGTCGAGCGCGTCATCGACGCTTTCGAGCAGCACGCGGCGCCGGTCATCCCCGGGCTGCGCGCGCAGATCGTCCACAACGACATGAACTCCTACAATGTGGTGATGGATGCCTCGCGGCCGGAAATGGTCAGCGGCATTCTCGATTTCGGCGACATGATCCACTCGCCGCTGATCTGCGATCTCGCCATCGGGGCCGTCTATCGCTGGCCGGCTGAAGGTCATCCGCTGGCGCCTGCGGCACGCTTCGTCGCCGGCTATCAGTCCGTGCAGCCGCTCGAGATTGAAGAGCTTGGCATCCTCTTCCACCTCATTCGTGCCCGCCTCGCACTCATCGCCAATATAGCCAGCTGGCAGGCCGAGCGGTTTCCGGCCAAACGCGACTATGTCCTGCGCCTCATCACCGAGGTCTGGGCCTCGCTCGGGCGGCTGGACGGTCTCTCGTCCGCTGAAGCCCGCCGCTATTTTCTCGACCATTCCAAGCCGGAGTAGATGCCCGTGTCCCAGCCCTCGCCCGCAAGTGCTTCTGCCGATGCCGAGCGCGCGCTGCTTGAACGCCGCGCCAGGTTGCTCGGGCCGACCTATCGCGCCTTCTACCGCAACCCGATCCATCTGGTGCGTGGCAGCGGTGTCTGGCTCTACGATGCGCAGGGCCGAAAATTCCTCGATGCCTACAACAACGTCGCCTCGGTCGGACACTGCCACCCGCGCGTCGTCGAGGCATTGTCGGGGCAGGCAGCCACGCTCAACACGCACACGCGTTATCTCAGCGAGATCATCCTCGACTACGCGGAAAAGCTTCTCGGCACGCTTCCGTCCCATCTCGGCCACGCCATGTTCACCTGCACCGGCAGCGAGGCCAACGACCTCGCCATCCGTATCGCCCAGCATTCGAGCGGCGGCACCGGCGTGATCATCACCGACTTCGCCTATCACGGCGCCACCATCGCCACCGCGCAGCTGTCGCCGGCGGCGGTCGGCGCCAAGGGCGTACCCGCGCAACATCGAGCCGTGGCAGCGCCGGACACGTTCCGCGACGGCGGCCGCGCCGCGCATGATTTCGCCAGGAATGTCGCCGCCGCCATTGACGATATGCGCGCGCAAAACATCCGCCCGGCGGCGCTGCTGCTCGATTCGGCCTTTTCCAGCGATGGCATTTTCTTCCCCGATGGTTCTGTCATCCGCGAGGCGGCCGATCACGTCAGGAAAGCCGGCGGCATCGTCATCGCCGACGAGGTCCAGTCCGGTTTCGGCCGGCTTGGCCAGGGCATGTGGGGCTTCGCCAATTACGGCCTTGAGCCTGATATCGTCACCTTGGGCAAGCCGATCGGCGACGGGCATCCGATGGGTGCGGTGATCGTGCGGCCGCAGCTGGTGAGCTCGTTCGGTTCGAACACCGGCTACTTCAACACCTTCGGCGGCAATCCGGTCGCGGCCGCCGTCGGCATCGCCGTGCTCGAGGTGATCGAGGGCGAGGGGCTGATCGAGAACGCGCGGACAGTCGGTGCCCATACGAGGAACCTGCTTCGCGCCTTGCAGAGCCGCCACCGCATGGTCGCCGATGTCAGGCACAATGGCCTCTATTTCGGCGTCGAGCTGACGGCGGAGGATGGGGCCACCGCCGCTGCCAAGACCTCTTCCGTCGTCGAAGCCATGCGCGAGGACGGCGTGCTGATTTCGTCCTGTGGCCCACGTGGCAATGTGCTGAAGATCAGGCCGCCGCTGCCCTTTTCCAGAGACAATGCCGAGCAACTGGCCGAGACGCTCGACCGCGCGCTGTCGAAATGGTGAGCGGAGCAGTCCGCGCATGCTGAAGCTCGAGCATCAAACCCTCAATGACCGCGCCTATGGCGCGCTCAAGCAGGAATTGATTTCAGGTGGTTTCAGCCCCGGCCAGACGCTGGTCATCCGCAAGCTCGCCGAAACCTTTGGCATATCGACCACGCCGATCCGCGAGGCGTTGCAAAGGCTGGTCGCCGAGCGGCTTCTGGAAATGCAGAACAACCGCTCGATCATCGTGCCGTTGCTCTCCGCGCCCGCTTTCGCGGAACTGACGCGCATCCGCATCGCCGTCGAGGGGCTGGCGGGCGAGATGGCTACGTCACGGATGACTGAAAGCGGGCTGGCCGACATACAAGCCGCGCTCGCCGGCATGCAGCGGGCCATCGAGGCGCAGGACGCCACGACCTATCTTTCCCTGAACGAGGCCTTCCATTTTGCTATCTATGAGCATGCCGGCGCGCCGATCCTCTTGAATATGATCCGCGATCTCTGGGGTCGGGTCGGGCCCTATCTCAAGCTGCTGATGCGGGCCGATTGCTACATCCCGCAGTCCAATGACGCACACCACAGGATCGTCGTCGCGCTGGAACAGCGCAACGGTCCAGCCGTTCGGGCTTCCCTCGAGCAGGACATTGTCGCGGCGGCCGCTATCCTATCCGAAAACCTTTGCACGACGGACTGATCGCACGGCAGGCTCGGTCGGCCTATGCCGTCTCGTCCATCCGGTCGCGCAGCATGCTCCAGCCAAGCAGCATGTTGGGTGCGTGCCGCAGCAGGACATGGAACGGGATCGGCGCCGGCGGTGCAAAGGGCAGCGGTAAATCACGCGCGTCGGTTCCAGCGGCCCAGTCGGCCAGCACCTTGCCCATCGCCGTGGTCATGGCGATGCCGCGTCCATTGCAGGCGCGGCCGGCGATCAGCCCCGGGCCGAGGTCCAGGAGGTGCGGCAGGAAATCCGGTTCGACCGCCGCCATTCCCGACCAGCTGTAGGCAAGCGGCGGCAAATCGGGCAGGTCGAGGTGGCTGGCAAGCCGCCGCCAGATTGTTTGCGGCACGCGCGTATCGGCGCCAGCGCCAAGAATATGCATGCCGCCGCTGATCAGGCGGTTATCGGCGTCGAAGCGAAAGGTGAAGAGATTGCGCCTGGTATCGCCGACGCCTTGCCCCCCGGGAAGCAGTCGCGTGCGGATTTCGAGCGGCAGCGGCGCGGTCGCGATCTGGAAAACCTTCAGCGGAATATAGGTTCGCCGCAGCAACGGACTGAGCGACCCGCCATAGGCGTTGGTGGCGATCAATACCTTGGCCGCGCGTACCAAGCCCAACCCTGTTTTAAGCACCCAGCCATCGGCCCCGCGATCGATCGAGGTGACCGGCGTGTGTTCGAAAATCTTCGCGCCAGTCTTCTCCGCCGCATCGGCCAGTCCGCGCGCATAGGCGACCGGATTGAGCACGCCGCCGGAACGATCCATCCAGGCACCGACATAGCCGCGCGCGCCGGTCAGCGCTTCGACCTCCTGCCGATCCAGGGTGACGGCAGGCCGTCCGCGCCGCGCCCATTGGTCCGCACGTGATTTGGCCTTCTGCAAGGCGGCGGGCGAGTGCGCCGGCTGGATCCATCCGTTCTGCACAGCGTGGCAGTCGATGCCGTGCCGCCGGATCAGGCCGAAAACGAGGTCGGCACTGCCGGCGGCGAAATTGATGAGGCGTTCACCGCGCTCGGGGCCGAGATGCGCAAGGATGTTGTCCGGATCCATCCTGGCGAAGTTCGGCACGACGAAACCCGCGTTCCTGCCGGTCGCGCCCCAGGCGATGATCTCGGCTTCGAGCACAGCGACGGAGATGCCTTTTTCAGCGGCGTGCAGCGCAGTCGACAGACCGGAAAATCCACCGCCGACGATGGCCAGATCGACATCGAGCCTGCCTTGCAGCGTCGGCCGTTCCCGGCGATCGCGGTTGATCGCATGCCAGAGCGAAGTGCCATTCGCACCCTGCCGGACCGGAGCATTCATGAGCCGGAACTGCTTTTGTCCGTAGCGATCCGCTTACGCTTGCCAAAGCGCGGCCGCCGCGGCCTGTCGCCGAACAATCCGTTCGGCCGGATCAGCAGGATCACACAAAGCATGACGCCGATGGCGACGATCTGCAGCGAGGCAGCGCGTGCCTGCTGCTCGGGCGGGAAGAACACGCTGGTCAGCGTGCCCGATCCCGCCCATATCCCCCAGACCAGGACACTGCCGATGACGGCGCCAAGATTGCTGCCCGAGCCGCCCACGATCAGCATCACCCAGACCTGAAAGGTGAGGATCGGCAGGTAATTGTCTGGCGCGATGAAGCCGGTGAAGTGCGCCTGCAGCGCGCCGGCCAGCGCCATGATGGCGCCGCCGACGGCAAACGCCTGGACGCGATAGAAGCGCGCGCTCTTGCCGAGGGAAATCGCCGCCCGCTCGTCCTCCCGCAGCGCCTTCAGCACGCGACCCCACGGGCTTCGCGACAGATGTTCCAAAGCGAGATAGGCAATCAGCGTCACGGCACAAACGACAGCAAGGTTCGACAGGTTGAACAGCAGCGGCGTTTCGGCCAGGCCGCCGAAGGGACGCGGGATGAAGCCGATGCCGAATGGTCCGCCGGTCAGCTTCTGCGCGTTGAGCGCGACCAGTTGTACGACGACGGCCACGCCGAAGGTGGTGATCGCCAGATAGTCGGATCTAAGACGCAGCGTCGCCATGCCGGTAAGCGCGGCGGCCATGCCGCCGACGATCATGGCGCCCGCCCAGCCGGCGAGGATGGGCAGGCCGAAGCCGCCGAGGCGCGCGGGGTCGTCCGGTGTCGTCAGCAGTGCCGAGGTGTAGGCGCCGATGGCGACAAAACCGGCGAGGCCGACATTGAACAGGCCGGTCAGGCCCCATTGCAGATTGAGCCCCAGCGTGACCAGCGAGAAGATCAGCGCCGTGGTCAGGAAAAACGCGCCGTAGCCGACCAGATCGATCATCTTTCCCGAACTCCGAAAAGGCCGATCGGCCGCACGAACAGCACCGCCATCAGGATGATGAAGGAGACGGCGGCGCGCCATTCGGCGCCAATCAGTTGCACCGCGCCGGCTTCGGCGAGCCCGATGATCAGGCCGCCAAGCACCGCGCCTGGGATGCTGCCGATGCCGCCGAGGATAGCGGCGGCGAACATGGGCAGCAGCATGTCGAAGCCCATGAACGGGCGGATCTGCACCAGGATGCCGATCATCACGCCAGCCACGCAGGCGAGCGCGCCGCCGATGATCCAGGTGACGCGCACCACCTTGGCGACGTCGATGCCGACGATGCGGGCCAGTGCCGCGTTCTGGCTCAGCGCCTGCATCGAGCGGCCGGTCTGCGTACGCGTCATCAACAGATGCACGCCGAGCACGAGCACGGCGGTCAGCAGCAACAGGGCGATCTGGTCGGGCGTGATGCGGATGCCGAAGCCGACCGGCATGGCGATCTGGATCGCCCGGCTGAAGTAGGTCGGCCGCGAGGTGAAGGTGAATTCGAGCAGGCTGCGCAGCGCCATCGAGGCGCCGAAACTCGCCATCACAACGATGATTGCCTGGCCTTGCGAGCGCAGCCGCGAGAACAACACCTTGTCGAGCAGCAGCGCCAGCAAAGCGGTGAATGCCATGCCGATGACCAGTGCAACAAGGAGCGGCCAGCCGAAGGACAGCGGCCCGATCGGCGCCACCTTGCCGAATGTCGCGCCGATGGCACCGACCATGGCCAGCGTCGCATAGCTGCCCCAGGCCATGAAGTCGCCATGCGCGAAGTTCGAGAAGCGCAGGATCGAATAGGTGAGCGTGACGCCGATGGCGCCGAGGCCGATCATCGAGCCGGTCAGCAATCCGTCGACGATGAATTGCAGGCTCATGCCGCGCCTCCCTTGCCGGCTTGAGAGGGGCGCTGGCCAAGATAGAGCTCGGCCACGACAGGATCATTCCACAGTTCGGAGGCGACGCCCTCGTGCCGGTCCTTGCCCTCGACCAGCACATAGGCGCGGTCGCCGATGGCAAGCGCTGCCTTGGCGTTTTGCTCGACCAAAAGAATAGTAACGCCGGATTTGCGGATGCCGGCCAGCATCTCGAATACCATCGCGACGAATTTCGGCGACAGGCCAGCCGACGGCTCGTCCAGCACCAGCACCTTGGGATGGATGATCAGTGCCCGCGCCACGGCAAGCATCTGCCGCTGTCCCCCGGACAGATTGCCGGCGGCGGTGCGCCGCTGGCGGACGAGGTCGGGGAAGGCGGCGTACATTTCCTCGATGCGGACAGGGACTTCGCGCCGCTCGAGAATGCCGCAGGCAACCCTGAGATTGTCCTCCACCGACATCAGCGGAAAGATGTTCTCGGTCTGCGGCACGAAGGCAAGGCCAAGCCGCACCATGGTGTGGGCGGGCGCGGCGGTGATGTCCCTGCCGTCCAGCAGCACCGTGCCGCCGGTGATCGGGACAAGGCCGGCGATTGCCTTGATGAAGCTCGACTTGCCGGCGCCATTGGGGCCGAGCACGACGACGATCTCGCCTCTGCCGACGGTGATGGAGGCGCCGCGCACGATCGGTACGCCGGGTTCGTAACCGGCTTCGAGGTCGCGGACATCGAGGACGGCCTCGCTCATGCGGTACCTCCGAGATAGGCCTCGATGACGCGCGGGTCTCGGGCGACTTCTTCCGCAGTGCCTTCGCTCAGCAACTGGCCGCTCGCCATGACCAGGACGCGATGGCAGAGCCGCGTCACCATGTCGATATTGTGCTCGATCAGCAGGAAGGTGATGCCGCGCGCGTTGATGTCGCGGATGCGGTCGATGATGACTTCGAGCAGCGTTGCGTTGACGCCGGCCGCGGGTTCGTCGAGCAGGATGATCGCCGGATCGGCCATCATCACCCGGGCGAGTTCGAGCAGCTTGCGCTGGCCGCCAGACAGCACGCGCGCCGGCTCATGCGCGAGATGGCTGAGGGTGACGAGTTCCAGCAGTTCGAGCGCCTTTGTCCGGGCAGCTCTTTCCTGCGCCGCCACCCGCCACGGCGTGATGAAGTTGGCGAGCAGCCTTTCGCCGGCCTGGCCCTGTGCCGCCAGCATGATGTTTTCGATCAGCGTCAGATTGGGCAGCGGGCGGGGGATCTGGAAGGTGCGGCCAAGGCCACGGCCGATGCGCAGGTGAGCGGCTTCGCCCGAGACGCGCGTGCCGTCGAGAAGGATATCGCCGCTGGTGGGCAGGATGCTGCCGGCCAGCAGGTCGAACATCGTCGTCTTGCCGGCGCCGTTGGGTCCGATCAGGCCAAGGATTTCGCCCGCTTTGACATCGAATGAGACATCATTGACGGCGACAAGGCCGCCGAACCGCCTGACGACGTGGCTTGCCGTCAGAACCGGCGGACGGGTCTCCTTCCCCTGCCTTTCCGCTGCCTCGCTCATCAAACCCTCTGGCCGAAGACGGTCGTCGCCGTCTCCTGATTATGATTTGTGATCACACTTGCTTTGATCACGCTATTCGGCTTTAATTTCATCCGCAAGCCGAAAACCCGCCGAGAACGGAATTCCATGCAAAAGGCTGCCGTCGAAAAAAACAACGAGGCGATCGCGGCCCAACTCGCGCCGGTCGGTCGCGAAACGGTGCAGGATCGCGTCTATTCCGAGCTGCGTCGGGCCTTGATCGGCGGTCTGTTCGAGCCGAGCCAGGTGCTTACGATCCGCGGTCTGGCCGATGCGCTGGTCACCTCGACCATGCCGGTGCGCGAGGCGCTTGGCCGGCTGATCACGGAAAAGGCGCTGGAGGCGCTGCCCAACCGTTCAGTGCGGGTACCGCCAATCACGCTGGAACGTCTCGACGATCTTTTGCGGGCCCGCATCCTGATCGAGGGCGAGGCGATCGCGCTGGCCGCCGCTCGCATGGGGCCGCGCCAGATAGCCACCATCGAAACCATTCTCGGCGAATGGGACGAGATGCGGGCGCTGAAACACAAGAAGGATGTCGACCGCGAAGTGACGCTCAACCAGAGCTTTCACTTCGAGATCTACCGCTCCTGCGGCTCGGCCGTGCTGATCCCGATGATCGAGAGCCTGTGGCTGCAATCAGGTCCTTGCATCCGCGTCGCCATCTACGCCTTCTCGGAAGCCGGCGAGGTCGACACCGCCCAGTATCACCGCCGCATCGTTGAGGCGCTGGCCACGCAGGACGCACGCGCGGCGCGCGAAGCGCTTGTGGCCGACATCAGCCGACCCTTCACCTTCCTACGCAGCAAACTGCAATCCGCCGCCGCGAAAGCCCAGATATGACCTCCATCAGGATCAGCGAGCCGCGCTCGAAGCTTTCCGTCACGGCGCTGCTGTTGCCGGGGAAGGCGCCGGAAAACGCTGCCTTTCTCACGGCCTATCTCGCCACGCCACGTGTCGTCCCCGCCATTCACGCCATGTGGACGGGACCTGAGATTTCCTGCCCGGTTCCCGCCGCCGATCTCGAGGGGCGGGCCTATGCCCAACCGCTGCCGGCCGAGAACGCGACGCTGACGCCGCAGCCGGGCGACATCGTGTTGTCCTACGTGCCGCCGCGCATGTGGGGCGGCAATCCCAATGCGATCTTCGACATCGGCCTGTTCTACGGGCAGGGCGCGCGGCTTCTGTTCCCGATCGGCTGGCTGGCCGGAAGCGTGGTGGCGCAAGTGAAGCTCGAAGAGCGCGATCAATTCGCGGCTGCCTGCGGGGTGATCCGGCGCAATGGCGCCTGCGACGTTACCTTCAGCCTGGGAGGCTTGAATGGCTGAACGCGACGACAGTTTCGAGCTCTTCGATCTTCGCGTCGAGGCGGTCATCCCGCAGGGCAAGCCGATCTATTGCGGCGCCAAGGCCGGCGACTATTTCGAACTCAAGGGCGAGATGCTGTCGATGCCGGCGGGGCAGGGCTTCTCGATCTATTCGATCTCGGCGGTGCTGCCGCTGCTGGCGGCGAAGCAGCGCCCGACCCACCCGAATGACTGGATGACCTCGGACGCCGAGATCGCCTGTCCCGATCCCAACTGCGCCAGCCGGTTAAGGATCGTCAGGACCGGTAAGCGGCGGTTCAGCCATGCCGAAACCACGGCCGTGCCGCTGCCGAAGGAGAATGACCTGACATGACCGCCAAGGCCTTCGAGCTCAGCCCCGGCTATACCGTTTCGCGTGTCATACGAGGTGGCTGGCAACTGGCCGGCGGCCATGGCGCCATCGATCGTAGCCAAGCCGTGACCGACCTCATCGCCACCTTCGACGCCGGCATCTGGACCTATGACTGCGCCGATATCTACACCGGTGTCGAGGAGCTGATCGGCGCCGCGCGCCTGCGGCTGGCCAATGAGCGCGGCCTTGATGCAGCGGCCAAAATGAAGGTGCACACCAAACTGGTGCCCGACCTCGAACGGCTCGCTACGATCAGCCGTGACTACATCAGGGGCATCGTCGACCAGTCGCTTCGCAGGCTGAAGACCGAGCGGCTCGACCTCGTGCAGTTCCATTGGTGGGATTATGCGCAGCCGCGCTATGTCGAGGCGATGGGTTGGCTCAACGAGTTTCGGCTCGAGGGCAAGCTGCGCAATCTCGGTACCACCAATTTCGACACGCCCCGGCTTGCTGAAATCCTGGCAGCCAGCATACCGCTGGTTAGCCAGCAGCTGCAATATTCGGTGCTCGATCAGCGCCCGGCGCACAGCCTCGCCGCACTTGCACAGGAAAACGGCGTGAGCTTCCTCTGCTACGGCTCGGTGGCCGGCGGCTTCCTCAGCGACAGATGGCTCGATGTCGCCGAACCCGCCGTGCCGCTCGAAAACCGCTCGCTGGTGAAATACAAGCTGATCATCGACGATTTCGGCGGCTGGGACCTGTTCCAGCAACTGCTTCGCGCATTGAAGGCGGTCGGCGACCGCCACGCCGTCGACATTGCCACGATCGCCAGCGCCTGGGTGCTGGAGCAGCCGCAAGTGGCGGCGGTCATCGTCGGTGCCCGCAACCAGGCGCATGCGCTGGCCAACGCCAGAATCATGGATGTCGTACTCGACGCCGATGACCGTGCGCGGATTGCCGCCGTCATAGCGCGGGGCAACGGTCTTGAGGGAGACGTCTACACGCTGGAGCGCGACCGGCACGGCCGCCACGGCTCGATCATGCACTACAATCTCAACGCGGGCCGGATATGAAAACCACGAACGACAAGTTGTTTTCGCGGGGCAGCGCCGAAGTCGTCGACCTGCATCGCTTTTTCGTCGACTGGTTCATTGCCGAACGCGCTGACCAAGTGGATTTCGGCCGCTTCGAAGCCGTCATGGGCGAAGGCCTGACCATGATCGCACCAGGCGGCCAGATCCTCGACCGCGATGCCGTGATCGACCATGTGCGCTCCAGCCGCGCCACCTGCGACAACGGCTTCGCCATCTCGATCGAGGACATCCGGCCCGGCTGGCAGGCAGCCGGTACGATCGTCGTCCTCTATGTCGAGGCGCAGCTGCGCGCGGGCAAGCACAGCCGTCGCCAGTCGAGCGCGGTCTTCACCACCAGTTCATCGGCGCCCAACGGCGTCCAATGGCGGCATCTGCATGAAACCTGGCTGCAGGTGCCGGAACACTGAGACTTTCCAGACGTCAAATCAGTTCGTGTAACTCAAGGGGAACAACAATGAGAAAAACGATACTCCAGCTCACCACCGCTCTTGCTCTCGTCACGATTGCCAGTGCCGCACAGGCCGCCGACTGCAAGATCACCGTCGGCCTCGTCATGGAACTGACCGGCCCGGCCGGCGAATACGGCCAGGCCGGCGCCAAGTCGGTCGAGATGGCCTTCCGCGACATCAACGAAGCCGGCGGGGTACGCGGCTGCGATCTCGTTACCGACACGCGCGACAGCCAGAGCCAGGGCAACATCGCGGTCGACGCCGCCACCCAGTTGGTTCAGGTCAAGAAAGTGCCTGTTATCATCGGTGGCATCATCTCCTCTGTGTCGATCCCGATCCTGACCTCGGTGACCGCGCCGGCCAAGATCGTCCAGGTCTCGCCGGCCTCATCCTCGCCCACGCTGACGACACTCGGTCGCGACGGCAAAACCAACGGCATCTTCTTCCGCACCATCACCTCGGACGCGCTGCAGGGCGTGGCCGCCGCCAAATACGCCGTCGACAAGGGTTTTAAGAAGCTGGCCATCATCCACGTCAACAACGACTTCGGCGTCAACATGGTGGCCGAATTCTCGCGTGCCTACAAAGCGCTCGGCGGCACCATCGTCTCCGACACGCCCTATAACGAGAAGCAGTCGAGCTATGCCTCGGAAGTCACCGCGGCGATGGCCGGCGAGCCGGATGGGCTTTACCTGGTCAGCACGCCCGTCGACGGCGCCACCATTGCCCGCACCTGGATCTCGCAGGGCGGCGTGCAGAAATTCCTGCTCAACGACGGCATGAACAGCCCTGATTTCATCGAGTCGGTTGGCGCCGACTATCTGAAGGACGCCTATGGCACGTCCTCTGGCACCAGCCCGACCGCCTCGACGGAGTATTTCACCAAGAACTACAAGGCGTTTTCCGGCATCGAACCGTCAAACCCCGCGGCCGACCGCTCCTATGATGCCGGTGCCATTGTCGGGCTCGCCATCGCGATTGCTGGCTCCGAGGAGCCGGCCAAGATCAAGGATGCCATGTACAAGGCGGTCGACCCGGCCGGCACGCCGATCTATGCCGGCAAGGAAGAATTCGCCAAGGCGCTCGGCCTGATCAAGGATGGCAAGCCGATCCGCTATGAAGGCGTCATCGGTCCGGTCGCCTTCGACAAGTTTGGCGACATCACCGGTCCGTTCCGGCTGTGGAAAATTGCCGACGGCAAGGTGACCACCGACGGCGAAATGACCACCGACGACGTCAACGCGCTGCAGGCCAAGCTTCAGTAATCTGCGCGGTCCTTCCGGCATCAATCTCGGCTCTCGCGATTGATGCCGGTATCGCCTAAGGCAGGCCGGTATCGCTTGCACGGCATGCAATCACGAATAGGATCGGCCGGCTGCAATTTGGGGAATGGCGAGCGTGTTGGATAAGGATACTCATCGGGCCATCCGGTTGTTGGATGCTGACGATGCGCCTTGTCACGCAGGCGCCTGAGCCCGATGTCGCCTGAAACGCAACAGCTTCTCTCCGCGCTTGGCGACAGTCTGGGCGCGGGCGGCGTGCTCGCCGGCTCCGACGTCGACCAGCGCTACCTTGACGATCCCGACGGCAAGCTCGGCGCGCTTGCCGAAGCCGTGCTGCGCCCGCGCGACACCGAGGGTGTCGCGGCAGCACTAGCCGCGTGCAACGCTCTTCGCCAGCCGGTCGTCATCCAGGGCGGACGCACCGGGCTGGCCGGTGGCGCGCGCGTCCAGCCGGGCGAGGTCGTGCTGTCGCTGGAGCGCATGACCGGCCTTGCCGCGCCGGATCGTCAAGCCGCCACGATCGTTGTCGAAGCCGGCGCAACGTTGCAGGCCGTGCAGGAGGCCGCCGATGGCGCCGGTCTGATGTTCGGCGTCGATATCGGCGCGCGCGGCTCGGCCATGGTCGGCGGCAACATCGCCACCAATGCCGGCGGCATCCGCGTGCTGCGCTACGGCATGTACCGCGCACAGGTGCTGGGACTGGAGGCCGTGCTTGCCGACGGCAGCGTTCTGACTTCATTGAAAGGCCTGCCCAAGGACAATTCCGGCTACGACCTCGGCCAGCTCTTCATCGGCACGGAAGGGACGCTCGGCGTCGTCACCCGCGCCGCGCTCAAACTGCACCCGAAGCGTGCTTCCGAGGTGAACGCCTTCTGCGCGCTGCCTTCGCTCGATGCGGCGATCGCCTTGCTTGCGCTGCTCCGGCAAAAGCTCGGTCCGTTGTTATCAGCCTATGAGGTCAACTTCGCGCCGCTCTATGACATCATGGTCGCCAGCATGGCCATGCCGGCGCCGTTGCCTCCCGGCTCACCCGTCTATGTGCTGGCCGAAATCCAGGGCAGCGAGCCCGAACGCGACGGCGAGCGCTTCGCCGAGGTGCTGATGCAGGCGGTCGAGGACGGCGTCGTCGACGATGTGGTCGTCTCGCAGTCGCCGCGCGAATTCCGCGCGCTGTGGGATGTGCGCGAGGATGCCAACCGCGTCCTGTTTTCGATGAAAGGCCTGATCGGCGTCGACATCAGCATCCCGCTGGCGCGCATGGCAACCTTCCTGCGGGAAGCCGATGCCGCCATTCATGCCGTGGATCCCGGCGCCGACATCTATGTCTTCGGCCATCTCGGCGACGGCAACCTGCACTATCAGGTCCTGACGGTGGATCCGGCGGCGGCCTACGGTATCATCTATCGCGGCGTGGCGGCGGCCGGAGGCGGCGTGTCGGCCGAGCACGGCATCGGCCTCGACAAGAAGCAGTGGCTGCATCTGGTGCGCAGCGACGCCGAGATCGCCACGATGCGGCGGCTGAAGGCCGCGCTCGATCCGAACAACATTCTCAATCCAGGACGAGTCTTCGACCTCAACCCGTTGGCTTAAACCTCAGTTCCGTTCCGTCGCCATCTGCTTGGGAATGAGAAAACGGGCGGCGAGCACGCAGAGCAGGACGGTGAACATCAGGATCAGCGCCACCAGCGCGTTGATGTCGGGCGAGAAGCCAAGCCGCATCATCGCCCACAGCCTGACCGGCAGCGTGCTTTGCGTGCCGGTGACCAGGATGGTGATCATGGTTTCGTCGAACGACAGCGCGAAGGCCAGGATGGCGCCGCCGACCATGGCGCTCGACAGGTTCGGCAGGATGATGCGCCAGAAGGTCTGCCAGCCGCTGGCGCCGAGATCGTAGGATGCTTCGACGAGTGTGCGGCTCATCGACTGCAGCCGCATCAGCACGGTGCGATAGACGATCGCCAGCACGAAGACGGTGTGGCCGATGACGACCGTCAGCAGCGAGCGCTCGAGGCCGATCTCGCGGAAGAAGATCAGCAGCGCCAGGCCGCTGATGATCGGTGGCATCAGGAATGGCAGGAAGACGATGAACTGCAGGATTGAACGTCCTGAGCGGCGGCCGTGATAGTAGAGCGCCAGCAGCGTTCCACTGACCACCGACAGCACGACGGTACAGACGCCGACGATCAACGTGGTGCGCAGGGCGGCCAGGATGTCATGGTTCCCCGCCAGCGCCACATAGGTCGAAAGGGTGGGCGACGACCAGTCGACATTGCCATGTGAAATGGTGAAGAACGACGACACGATCGGCACGAAAAGCGGGCTGTAGAGCAGCACCGCGACCAGCGTTGTGATCGCGGCCAAGAAGATGGTGGACGGCCGGGGTAGCGCGCTCATACCGACGTCCCCCGGCTACGTCCGAACCGTTCGCCGATGAGAATGGCGGCGACCACCACGATCGCAAGCGCCACCGACAGCGCCGCGCCGAACGGCCAGTTATAGGCGGTGCCGAACTGGCTGTAGAGGATGCGGCCGAAGGTGAAGCCGCTGATCCCGCCGACCATCTGCGGCGTCAGGAAATCGCCGATCGCCAGCACGAAGACGAAGCTCGCCGCCGAGGCGACGCCGGGCAGGCTGAGCGGCAAAGTGATGCGCAGGAACGTCTGCAGGCCGCTCGCGCCAAGGTCATCCGAGGCACGCAGCAAGGTCTGCGGGATCCGCTCCAGCGACAGGAAGATCGGCAGGATGGCGAACGGGATCAAAAGCAGGCTCAGCGTCAAAAGGATGGCGTTCATGTTGAACACGAAAAGCGTCGACGGCTGATCCAGGATGCCGATCGCCACCAGCGCCTTGTTGAGGAAGCCGTTTAGGCCGAGGATGCTGCGGATTGCGTAGATCTTGATGACGTAGCTCATCAGCAGCGGCACCAGCAGCAGCATCAGCAAGGCATAGCGCCACCGTCCCTTCAGCGTCGTCAGGAAATAGGCCGCGGGATAGGCGAGCAGGATGCAGATCACCGCCACCGACACGCACAGCACGATGGTGTTCCAGAACACCGGCAGAAAGATAGGGTCGGTGAAGAACCTGACATAGTTGCCGAGCGTCGGCGCGTAGACGATCGTGCCCTGGTCGACGCTGAAGAAACTATAGACCAGGAAGATCGCCAGCGGCACGAGAACGAAGATCACCGGCAGGGCAAACGCCAGCAGTGTGACCAACTGTGACAATCGCCGTTCCGCCGCGTGTGTCGAGCCGGCTCCGCTCATGCCAGCACCAGATGGCCTTCATGCGGCGCAAAGCAGAGCGAGACCGTCTCGCCTGACTTGAGCGCGCTGCCGTCGATCCGGCTCGGCATGCGCAACCGCAGGCGTTGCGCTGCATCGTCCGCCCCCGCCATGATCGTGGCGACTGTCGACGAGCCGGCAAAGGCCAGCTCGGCGATGCTGCCGGAAAAGCGGTTGTCGCCATCATTGGCATCCGCAAGACGCAAGGCTTCAGGACGGAACGCCGCAAAGGCGTTGGCGCCGTCGGGGGCGGTCTTCAGATGCGGCTGGTCGCCGATCGAGCAGACCAGGCGTCCAAGGGCCGTCTCGATCGGACGCTGCCCGCCCTGCACGGGACCGAGCTTTCCGGCCACCAGATTGTTCTCACCGAAGAAGCGCGCCACGAACTCGCAATTCGGCTTGTAGTAGAGCTCGTGCGGCGTGCCGAGCTGGCGGATATGGCCGGCCTGCATGACGCAGATCCGGTCAGCCATGCCGATCGCTTCCTCCTGGTCGTGGGTGACGAACAGGAAAGTGGTCTTGATCTCGCGCTGGATGGATTTCAGGAATTCCTGCATCTGCCGGCGTAATTCGAGATCGAGTGCCGCGAGCGGCTCGTCGAGCAGGATCAGGCGCGGCTGGCAGATCAGCGCCCGGGCGAGCGCGACGCGCTGGCGCTGGCCGCCCGAAAGCTGCGCCGGGAAGCGCTCGGCAAAGCGGCCGAGCTGTACCAGTTCGAGGGCTTCTCCGACACGGCGCGCGATCTCCTTGCGCTTGAGATGGCGCACCGAAAGCCCATAGCCGACATTGCCGGAAACCGTCATGTGCGGGAACAGCGCATAGTCCTGGAACACGGTGTTGAACGGCCGCCTGTTGATCGGCATGCGGCTGATGTCCTGGCCGTCCAGCTGGATCTCGCCCGAGCTCAACGGCTCCAGCCCACCGATCAGCCGCAGGACCGTGGTCTTGCCCGAGCCTGATGGTCCGAGAACGGTGAGGAACTCACCGTCCCGGATCGACAGGTCGATGTCGTGCAGCACGGGAACCGTGCCGTAGGATTTCGAGACGGACCGCAGCGTCAAGAGGTCGGTGTTCTGGCTCATGGATTATTCTCGCATACGCTTCGGCGGTCCGGAACGACCGGACCGCCGGGTCCTTCGAGGTCAAGTGCGGAAGGGATCAGGGCGTCGCCTTGACCTCGTTCCACATGTCCGAACGCTTGAGCGGGTCCTCGACATTGTTGAGCCAGACCAGCTTGTCATTGCCGCCGGCGCTGCTCGACTCGACCACGGTGTTGCCGAACCCGGTACGCTCGGAAAGCTCGCCGCTGACCTTTTTGGTCAGCATGAAGTCGATCCACTTCTCGGCTGCGGCATTGTCGCGGACGCCCTTGGAGATCACCCAATTGTCGAGCCAGGCAAGCGCGCCTTCGCTCGGGTTGACGTAGGCGACATGGGCGCCGATCTTCTGCAGCGCCTTGACCTGCTGCTGGCCGTAATTGGCCCAGATCAGCGCAACGTCATTGTTCTGGTAGATCTGCTGGGCCTCGTCGGCGGTGGTGTAGAAGCTCAGCACATTGCGCTTGAGTTCGACCAGCTTGGCCTTGACCGCCGCCATCTGCTCCTCATTGAGGTTGAACGGATCCTTGTAGCCGAGCGTCAGCGCGGTGAACGAGAAATTGTGCTCGCCATTGTCATAGGCGAGGATCTTGCCCTTGTAGGCCGGATCCCACAGGACCGACATCGAGGTAGGCGCCGGCTTGACCTTGTCGGTGTCGTAGATCAGCCCGATGGAATCGAAGCAGAACGGAATGCCGTAGACCTTGCCGTCCTTGGTGTCGCCGCTGACCTGGGACAGATCGCGGAAGCGCGGCAGCACGTCCTTCTGGTTCGCCAGCTTGGTGATGTCGATCGGCGATACCAGATCGGCCTTGATGTAGCGCTGCAGCTGGGCGGTGTTGACGGCGAAGACATCGAAGTCCTGCCCTTCGCTGCCTTTGATCTTGGCCCAGATTTCGTCATCGCTGCCGATGAAGACGACATCGACGCCGATGCCGGTGGCGGCGGTGAAGTCCTTCACCCAGTCCGGGTCGGCATAGCCGTCCCAGGCCAGCACGCGCAGGTTCGCGGCCAGCGCCGCCGATGTCATCAGGCCGATACCGAGCCCGATGGTCGCTAGTCTCAGAAACGCTTTCTTCAGTCCCATTTTAATCTCCCATTGTCGTTCTGGTGGACCGTAATTTCCGGGGCTGTCGCCGTCACAGCCGGGTGACGGCGACCAGTCCCTCGTCCGGCACCGACATCATCCGGTTGCGCAGCGGCTTGCCGAATGCCTGTGCCTGGATTTCATATTCGTCGCCGGAAGCCGTCTTGACGCCGGAGGCGTAGCTCATCACCGCCGCACCGAAGAAATAGGCGTGCAGGTCGCCCGCCCTGCGGTGCATCGGGTAGCGGAAATGGAAATGTTCGAGATTGGCGATCGAGTGCGACATGTGCGCTTCGCCCGACAGGAACTCCTGTTCCCAGATAACAGTGCCGTCGCGCAGAATGCGGGAATGGCCGCGCACTTCTTCGGGCAGGTCGCCGATCAAAAGTTCCGGGCCGATCGAGCAGGAGCGGAGTTTCGAGTGGGCGAGATAGAGGTAGTTCTCGGCCTCCGTCACATGGTCGGAATATTCATTACCCAGCGCATAGCCGATGCGGTAGGGGCGGCCGTCCGGCCCATTGAGGTAGAGCCCGACGATCTCGGCCTCTTCTGCGCCAGCTTTCGCGAATGCGGGCATCGGCAGATCGGCGCCAGGCGGCACGACACAGGTGCCGACACCCTTGAAGAACCATTCGGGCTGGATTCCGATCTTGCCGGCACCGGGCTTGCCGCCCTCCAGACCCATGCGGAAGATCTTCAGCGAGTCCGATTCCTCGGCGTCCTCGCCGTGGGTCAGCACGTGCATCTTGTCGCGCGCGGCGGCACTTCCGGTGTGGGTCAGGCCGGTGCCGGTGACCAGGAACCGCGCCGGTTCCGGATGGTCGACGGGAGCGAGCACGCGACCTTCGCGCAGCAATTCGCCATAGTCGACCGTGGCCGCACCTGTCCGCTTCTCGATCAGCGACGCGATCGACACGCCCTCGGCGATCGCCGCTTCGGCGAGTTCCAGCACGGTGCTGGTCTTGTCGAGCGGATGCAGGCGATTGCCGTCATCGGAGACGCGGCCGACCCGCCTGCCGCCATCGAGCGATGTGTACTGAACAAGACGCATGAAATACCCTTCTTCCCTTGAGGCTGTACCGGTCACACCCAGCCCGCATCGACGATAAACTGCTGGCTCGTGCACATGCGGCTGTCGTCGGCGGCAAGGAACAGCGCCATGCGCGCAATATCGGAAGGCTGCAGCCGGTCGGGCAGGCACTGCCGCTCCGCGATCTGGCGTTCGCCGGCCGGGTTCAGCCACAGCCGCATCTGGCGCTCCGTCATGACCCAGCCAGGCACCATGCAATTGACGCGGATGCGCTCGGGGCCGAGTTCGCGGGCCAGCGCCCGCGTCATACCATAGACAGCGGCTTTCGCGGTGACATAGGCCGGACAATCGGGATCGCCGACCATCCAGGTGATGGAGCCGAAATTGATGATCGAGCCGCCGCCATGCGCGCTCATCTGCGGACGCACCGCCTGGGCCGCGAAGAACTGATGGCGCAGATTGACCGCCATGCGGTCATCCCAATAGGCCACAGTCACATCCTTGGTCTGATGGCGGTCGTCATTGCCGGCATTGTTGCACAGCGCCTGGATCGGCCCGTTGTGCCGCGCCGCCTGCGCGGTGGCGGCCTGCAGCTCTTCGACATTGCGCAGGTCGCAGGGAATGAACAGTGGGACGGGATGTCCTTCGGTCGCGATCGCATCGACCAGGCGTCGTGAAGCCTCCTGCGCCAGGTCGACGAAGGCGACGCGGCTGCCTTGGGCGCAGAAATGGCGCACCAGGCTCTCGCCGATGCCGCTGCCGCCCCCGGTTATGAACACGCTGCGGCCCTTGAGGCTGGGGTAGGTCGCGTAGCTGCCGATCTGATCCGTCATCACGCGCCTCTCTAATGGGAATGCCGGGGGATGCCGGCGTCGCGCCGACCGACGAGAAAGTCGAAATCGCAGCCCTTGTCGGCCTGCAGCACGCGCTCGACATAGAGGCTCTGGTAGCCACCCTGCGGCGGGGCCGGCGGCTTCCAGTCGCGGCGGCGGATCGCCAGTTCCTCATCCGAGACCAGCAGCTCCAACCGGCGACCGGCAACATCGAGCTCGATGAGATCGCCGTCGCGCACCAGCGCAAGCGTGCCGCCTGCCGCGGCCTCGGGCGCCACATGCAGCACCACCGTGCCGTAGGCGGTGCCGCTCATGCGCGCGTCCGAAATGCGCACCATGTCGGAGACGCCTTCCCTGAGCAGCTTGGCCGGCAGCGGCATGTTGCCGACCTCGGCCATCCCGGGATAACCGCGCGGTCCGCAATTCTTCAGCACCATCACCGAAGACGCATCGATATCCAGCTCCGGATCGTCGATGCGGGCGTAGTAATGCTCGATGTTCTCGAAGACGACGGCCTTGCCGCGATGCTGCATCAGCTCGGGCGTTGCCGCCGACGGCTTGATGACCGCCCCATTGGGCGCCAGATTGCCGCGCAGGATCGAGATGCCTCCTTCCTTGGTCAGCGGCTCGCTCAGCGGCCGGATGACTTCACGGTTGTAGTTTGGCGCGCCATCGATCAGTTCACCGATGGTCTTGGCGCTGACGGTCATGGCGTCGCGATGAAGAAGCCCCACTTCATCAAGCGACGCCATGACCGCAGCTAGCCCCCCGGCATAGTAGAAATCTTCCATCAGGAACCGGCCCGACGGCATCAGGTCGACGATGGTCGGAACGTCGCGGCCAAGGCGGTCCCAGTCATCGAGGCTGAGATCGACACCGGCCCGGTTGGCGATGGCGATCAGATGCAGCACCGCATTGGTCGAGCCGCCGATCGCGCCGTTGACGCGGATGGCGTTTTCGAAGGCCTCCCTGGTCAAGATCTGCGAAATCGTCACGTCCCGGCGGACGAGGTCGACGATCTGCCGTCCGGCCAGTTGGGCGAGCACGCCACGGCGCGAATCAACCGCCGGGATCGCGGCATTGTCCGGCATGCCGATGCCGAGCGCCTCCACCATGCTGGCCATTGTCGAGGCCGTGCCCATCGTCATGCAGCTGCCCGCCGACCGGCTCTGGCCCTGCTCGGCCGCGAGGAAGTCGGAGATCGGCATGCGGCCGGCCTTGACCTCCTCGGCGAATTTCCAGACATGCGTCCCCGAGCCGATATCCTGTCCGCGGAACTTGCCGTTGAGCATCGGCCCACCAGAGACGGCGATGGTCGGCAGATTGCACGAGGCAGCCCCCATCAGCAGCGCCGGCGTGGTCTTGTCGCAGCCGACCAGCAGGATGACGCCGTCAATCGGATTGCCACGGATGGATTCCTCGACATCCATGCTGGCCAAGTTGCGGAACAGCATGGCGGTCGGACGCATGTTGCTTTCGCCCAGCGACATCACGGGGAATTCCAGCGGCAGGCCGCCGGCTTCATAGACACCACGCTTGACGTGATCGGCCAGCGCCCGCAGGTGGGCATTGCACGGGGTCAGTTCCGACCAGGTGTTGCAGATGCCGATCACCGGGCGGCCGTCGAAAGCATCTGCCGGGATGCCTTGGTTCTTCATCCAGCTGCGATGCATGAAGGCGTTTTTGCCTTCACCGCCGAACCAGGCTTCGGACCGCAGTTTGCGCTTGGTCTCGGTCACGATTGCAGGCCCCGATCGTTGCGGCGTTTGTTGCGGTTCTCGACGCTGCGGCGCACGTCATCCTCGGCATTGTCGATGAGCACCAGCAGCGCCTTTTGCGCGCCCGCGGCATCGCCGGCGGCGATCTTCTCGGCCACTTCCCGGTGCAGCGGCAAGGAGTGGCGCTGGCCCGCAGGATTGTCGTTGGAGAGGCGAAAGCTCATTACCAATGCGGTCTCGACCAGCGCCGCCAGCGAGCCGATCAGCTCGTTGCCGGTCATGCGCAGAATAGTCTGGTGGAACAGAAGGTCAGGCTTGGCGAAGCGGTCACCGTCGTCGCTGACTGCTTCCATTTCGGTGAGCGCGGCATGGATCTCGGCGACCTGCACCGGCGTGGCGCGCTGGGCGGCAAGGGCCGCCGACATCGGCTCGATGGCGCGGCGTAATTCGAACAATGCCCGGACATCGTCGGCGCTGACACCGCCAGCATAGCGCCATGACAGGACGTCGGGATCGAGGAAATTCCAGTCCGCGCGCGGGCGCACCCGTGTGCCGGTCTTCGGCCGCGATTCCACCAGCCCCTTGCCGGCCAGCACCTTGATCGCCTCGCGCAGCACCGTGCGGCTGACCCCCAGCATCTCGCTGGAATCATCGGCATTCGGCAGGGCTTCGCCGGGCAGGAAATCGCCTTGCACGATGCGCAAGCCGATCTGCTCGACCACCGTCGCGTGCAGCGCGGTGGAACCGCTGGAAACCGCCACAGCAACCCGTGACGTGCGCGCGGTGCTGAATGATTTTCTATTCTTCATACTATTCATATGATATGTCTTATAGCCATGGCGGTTGGAGTCAAGGGATTGGGGAGTGCCGATGACAAAGAAATCCGCAGCCGTTGCCGCGCAACGCACGGAGCTGGTCTCGATCACTGACGGCATCGCGACGGTCGAAATTGCTCCGGCAGCCGGCGGAGCGCTAGCGTCGTATCGGTGGTGGCAAAATGGTTCAGCCGTGGATTGGCTACGCCCGGCCGATCCAGCGGCGATCAGCCGTCGCGATGCCGGCGCCATGGCTTGCTTTCCGCTTGTGCCCTATTCCAACCGGATCAGGGGTGGCCGCTTCGAATTCGCCGGGCGCCCCATTCGACTCCCGACGGGTCCGGACGATCCACATCATGAGCACGGCCATGGCTGGCGTCACCCATGGACGGTCGTGAGCCATGAAGCGAGCATGATCGTCCTGCGCTATCGCCACGCCCCGATTCCTGGCCATGGAGCTATGAAGCCGAGCAGAAGATCTCTCTGGCAGGCGGCAGGCTTTGCATGACCATTGCGGTGCGCAACCTGTCGGACGCGCCGATGCCGGTCGGCTTCGGCCTCCATCCCTACTTTCCGGCGACACCGTGGACGCATGTCCAGGCCCGGGTATCGGGCATGTGGGAAACCGATACGCAGGTCCTGCCCATCCGGCATATCCCGCCGCCCGCAGGCGCCGACCCATCCATCGGCTTTGACGTATCGGAAGTGGACTTCGACACGGTCTTCACCGGATGGGCGCGCCACGCCCGGATTTCTTGGCCCGAACGTGGACGGCAGCTGGATATCGAGGCGGAGGCGCCGCTCGATTTCCTCGTCCTCTACACCCCGCCCGGCGAGCCGTTCTTTTGCGCCGAGCCGGTCAGCAACATCACCGATGCCTTCAACCGGATAGATCACGAGGATGTCAGCACCGGCTGCATCGTGCTGGCGCCCGGCCAAAGGCGATCCGCCAGCGTTCGCTTCACGCCGTCATTGGCGGTTTGATCTTCCTTGTCAGCCGCAAGACGACGCCGGAGCCCTGACGCCGCCAAATGGCATCCGTGCTTCATCTCCGACCGCCGCTCGAGATCTCGTTGGCGACCTCGTCGGCTGAAATGATCACACCGCATGGCTCTGCCGCATGAAGGCGCGGCCGAATGATTCCGAGACCGTCTCGATCTCGGTGGCCGGCGCGGTCATGCCGTTGGTGCAAATATCATTTTGCCGAACCAAATGCCTTGTGCAATGTGGACATGGAGGATCGAAATCGTGCCATTCGTCACCCTTGGCGGGATCACGCTGCATCACCGGTATGTCGAGGCGAACGGCAGGACGCCACCGCTGGTCTTCATCAATTCGCTCGGCACCGACTTCCGCATCTGGGACGAGGTCGTTGCGCTTCTGGCCGGCGAGATGCCTCTGCTCGTCTATGACAAGCGAGGTCACGGGCTTTCCGACAATGGCACCGGCGTACGCTCGATTGACGACCATGCCGACGATCTGAGCGCCCTCATAGACCATTTCGGTTTCAACGGGGTTGTCCTGGTCGGCCTGTCGGTTGGCGGCATGGTCGCGCAACGCCTCTACGCCCGCCGGCCCGAGATCGTCCACGCCCTGGTCCTCAGCGATACGGCCCACAAGATCGGCACTGCCGAGAGCTGGAACAGCCGCATTGCGACCATCGAGCGCGACGGCATCGAGGCGATCGCCGACGGCGTGATGAAAGTGTGGTTCACGCCGGATTTCCATGCCGGGCGCGCCGCCGATCTTGCCGGCTGCCGCAACATGCTGATCAGACAGGCACTGCCCGGCTATATCGGAACCTGCATGGCGGTCCGCGATGCCGATTTCACCGACGCGGCGCGCCGCATCGCCGTGCCGACGCTCTGCATCGTCGGCGACCAGGATGGCTCGACGCCTCCCGATCTCGTCCGTTCGCTGGCCGGCCTGATCCCCGGCGCGCGTTTCGAGATCATCCGCGACGCCGGACATATTCCTTGCGTCGAACAACCTGAAGCGCTCACCGCCTTGATCCGCGACTTTGTCGCCTCGCTTCCCGAGGGAAAGCCCGCTCAAGGATGATGTCTCCAAAAACCCCATCGATAGCGCGAGCGTTCGATCATCAAGTTGGCGGAAAACTATGTCGGCCTGCCCTGTTAGGGCCTGTTCTATCCCGATGGATCGGGGATGGGGCTCTATCTCTGTTTGAGCATGATCTTATCCGAAAACCGGTATCCACCTTTCGGGATCGTGCTTTAGCTAACCCTTGATCGCCGAGCCGACGATGGAATCGACGAAGAAGCGCTGCAGGAAGACGAACAGGATGAGCGGCGGCAGCACGGCCAGCGTCGCGCCGGCCATCACCAGCCCGGTGTTGACAGCGCCCCGGTTGTAGCTCAACAGCCGGCTGAGGCTGATGACGATGGGATAGGCGTCGGCATTGCCCTGCAGCACCGTCAGCGGCCACAGATAGCTGTTCCAGTGATAGACGAAGGCGAAGAGTGCCAGTGCCGCGATCGCCGGCGCGACGCTCGGCGCCACGATCTTGAACAGGATCAGCAGCTCCGAGGCGCCGTCCATGCGCGCGGCGTCGATCAGATCGTCGGGCACGCCTGCAATGAACTGGCGCATCAGGAAGATGCCGAAGGCGTTGGCGAGGTTGGGCACGATGATGCCGGCGAGGCTGGCATTGAGGCCGATCGAGCCGACGAGGCGGTAGAGCGGGATCAGCGTCACGATCGGCGGCAGGAACATTGTGGCGATCAGCACCGAAAACAAGAGCGAGCGGCCGGGGAAGTGGTATTTGGCGAAGGCGTAGCCGGCCATCATGCTGGTGACCAGGATGCCGGCCGTGGTGATCGAGGCGATGACCAGGGAGTTCCACATCGAGCGGCCGACATTGACCACGCCGGAAACCTTTTCATAGGCATCGAGACTCGGCGTATGCGGGATCCAGACCGGCGGCACCTGCATGCTTTCGGCCGGGGTTTTCAGGCTGGACAGCACCATCCACACCAACGGGAAGGCGGATGCGACGGCGACGAGCAGCATCAGCGTCGCCAGCAGCGCCTTGCGGCCGGAGGGGCGTCTTCGCGCAAACCGGCTCGACGATCCCGCGCTCATTCCTGGTCCTTCCGGTTGGCGAGTGCGAAGAGTGCCCAGACGACGACGATCAGGGACAGCATCAGCATGACAGCCATGGCCGAGCCCAGTCCGCCCTGCGCGCGTTCAATACCGACGCGGCGGATGTGATAGGTCAAGGCATTGGTCGAGCCGACTGGCCCGCCCTGCGTGATCAGGGCCACAGGCTCGAACACCTGCACAGCGTTGATGATGGCGATGACGGCGCTGAACAGAAGCGTGCGCCGCATCAGCGGCAAGGTGATGAAGCGGAATTGTTCGAAGCGGTTGGCGCCGTCGAGCTTCGCCGCCTCATAGAGGCTGCCTGGGATCTGCGTCAGACCGGCGATCGCCAGCACGGTGAAATAACCGACCTGCTGCCAGACGTTGAGGAAGACGATCGAGATCAGCGCCGAACGCGGCGACGACAAGAAGGGCTGCGGTCCGACACCGACCAGGCCAAGCATCTGGTTGAGCGGTCCTTCGCTCGGCGAATAGAGCTTCGACCAGACCAGCGCCACCGCGATCATCGGCACCATATAGGTGGAGAACAGCACGGTCCGCAGCGCCGTGCCGCCAGCGACATCGCGCTGGTAGACCATCAGGCCGAAGGTCACAGAGAGCGGCAGGATAAGGACGACGGACAGAACGGTATAGATCGCGGTGTTGGTCAGCGCGCCCTTGAAGTCGCGCCCGACCGAGGTCGGCCCGAAGATCTCGCGGAAATTGTCGAGGCCGATGAAGCTCGCACTGGAAAATGGCGTCTGCGTCGACCAGTCCTGGAAGGACAGCCAGACGGTGAGCAGCATCGGCAACAGGATGAAGATGCCGATCAGCGTCGCGGCGGGCGTAAGCATGATGCCCGCCGAGGCACGGTACCTCTGGATCATTATGGTCTGATCATTACTTGGCTCTGATTACTACTTGGCTCTGATTACTACTTGGCGGCGCGTTCCAGGATCGAAGTGGCGTCGGCCTGCGCCGTCGCTTGCGCATCCTTGGCCGAGACCTGGCCATACTGCAACGCCTCGATCGTCTGCTGTAGGGATTCCGAGAATTCCTGTCCGCCCGGCACCACCGGGAAGGGTTTTGCATCGGCGAGCACGCTGACATAGCCGGACAGGAATTCCGAGCCGAGCTTGTCCTTGTGCGCTTCGATGTCGGAGGTGCGCGACGGCAGGATGCCCATCGACATCAAGATATCGGACATCGCCGAAGCGCCGCTCTTGCCGGATTTCGGATTGTTGAGCCAGGCGAGGAATTCCCATGCCGCCTTCTGCTCGGCCTGGCCCGCATTGGCGTTGACCACGGTCATCCAGGAATAGGAGATCGAATGTGGCTTTTCGCCGCTCGGGCCGACCGGGATAGGTGCCGTGGCGATGTCGGTGAACTTGTCGCCCATGCCGGTCTTCAGCGCGCTCTCCCACCAGTTGGCCATGATGATCATGCCGGTCTTGCCGGAGACGAAATTGTCGAGGAATGGCCCGGTGGTGTTGGCGTCGGCCGTCGCCATGCCCGGCACGCTGGCGCCAGACTTGATGAGGTCTTCATAGAGCTGAAACGTCTCGCCGGACTGCTTGCTGTCCAGCACCGGCTTGCCGTCCTTGACCAGCTCGCCGCCATTGGAAACCAGCAGCGAGGCGAAGGGATGGACGACGCCGGCCGCCCAGGAATTGATCATGCCGAACCCCTGCTGGCCGGCATCCTTGTTGGTCAGCTTCTTCGCCGCATCCCTGAACTCGTCCCAGGTCTTTGGTGGAGCGGCGATGCCCGCCTGCTTGAACAGCGCCTTGTTGTAGTTCAGCGCATAGACGTCGATTTCATTGGGAATTCCGTAGAGCTTGCCGCCGACCGAAGCGGCGCTGACGACGCCCGCCGGCCAGGCGCCCTTGACTTCGCTCGCCACCGCCTCAGGGGCGGGCGCGACCAGCTTGTCGCGGGCGAGTTCCGGCAGCCAGAGATCGTAGATACCGCCGATCGTTGGGCCGTCCGCGCTACCGCCTTGGGAGCGAAGCGTGGTCAGGAGGTCGCCAAACGGAACGGCGCGCACGGTGACGCTTACATCCGGATTGGTCTTGGCATAGCCCTTGGCCGCCGCCTCCAGCAGCGCCACCGTTTCGGGCGACCAGTGCGTCAGGTAGGAGATGTTGACCGATTGCGCCCAGCCGCTGGCCGGCAGGATGGCAAGGCCCGCGGCCAGTGCCAGTTTCGACGTCCAGGCAAACGACATCCTCGTCCTCCATTTGAGCATAGCGATCACGATGACGTTATGACAACATGAAGCAGGGGCGCAAGGCCCTGTTTGCGAAAAAGCTGCTTGCAGAATCGACGCGGATCTTCTTGTGCTTCAGAAGTAATAATTTTGTGTGTTTAAAACAGCAAGTTATGCAGATTTGTTGGATCGGGAACTCGACGATTCTGCCCGAATGGAAAATGACACCTCTTGCGAACAACGCTATGTCGTTATAATGACTTGGGTCGAACGAATGACTCTCTTGCGGCATCGAGGCGCCGCGAGACGCCACGGACAGGGAAAACGGGAGAACTGGCAATGAGCATGCTTTCAATTCACCGGCGCGCCGCGCTTGGGCTGATCGGCGGCCTTGCCGCCGCTTGCGCGGGTACCTTCGTCACCCCGCCGGCGTGGGCCGACAGCACGGTGACCCTGTGGAGTTGGCGCACCGAGGACGAGGCCGCGATGCGTCGCATCTTCGATGCCTTCGAGGCCAAGAACCCCGGCATCAAGGTCGACATTCAGTTCACGCCGGACGCCGATTACCAGAACCGGCTGAGCACCGCGCTGCGCGGTGGTCGCGGGCCCGATATCGCCCAGCTAAAAGCCTATGGCGAGTTGCAGCCCTTCGTCGATGCCGGCTATCTCGACGCGCTCGACGACAGCGTGCCGGAATTGAAGAACATGCCGGATGCCGCCCTTGGCGGCGCGCGCGGCCGCGCCGACGGCAAGCTCTACGGCGTGCCTTATTCGGTGCCGATGATGGGCGTGTTCTACAATCAGGATATCTTTGCCGCGCAAGGCATCGAGATCCCCAAGACCTACAAGGATTTCGTCGCCGCCTGCGGCAAGCTGAAGGCGGCCGGCATTACCCCGATCGCAACCGGCGGCGCCAATGGCTCCGCTTGGGAGCTGGAGATCGGCGTCGGCGTCATTGGCCCGACCGTCTACGGCCCTGGTTTCTACGACGAGATGATGACCGGCAAGGCGACCTTCGACGATCCGCGCTATGTCGCGGCGCTGAAACGCTTCGCCGAGCTGAGGCCCTATTTCCCGGACGGCTTCGCCGGCATCGACTACACCACGGCCACGCAGCAGTTCATCGGCGGCAAGGCGGCGATGTTCCTCGGTGGGTCCTTTGAGAACGGCAGCTTTAAGGCGCAGAACCCGAAGCTGAAATTCTCGATCTTCCCGTTCCCAGCCGACGATGCCGGGGCAAAGCTCTACACGTCGGCCTTCTCGGACGGCTCCTATGGTCTCGTCTCCGAGAGTCAAAACAAGGAGGCCGCGACCAAGGTGCTGGGCTTCATGGCTTCGGCCGAATTCGCGCAGATGTTCGCCGATGAGCTCGGTTGGCCGCCGGCCCGCACCGACGTCACCGTGAAGGATCCGGTGCTGGCGCAGATGATGGAAATGTCGAAGAACTCGACGCCCTATCTGACACTGGTCGGCTTCCGCTGGCAGTCGCCGACGGCGTCCTCTGTGTTGCAGTCGGAGATCATCGACATGGTCGAGGGCAACATCGCGCCGGAGAAGCTGGCCGCCGATATGCAGGCCGCCGTCGCCACCTGGTTCAAGCCGAAGCAGTGAGGAGCCAGGCCGGTCGCATCGCGGCCGGCCTCTCGCCGGACAGAACAACGCATGACCAATTTTCACCACCCAAGCAGCCTGAAACGCACGCAGCAGCGCATGGCCGTGCTTTTCATCCTGCCGGCGCTGGCCGTCTACATGCTCTTCGTCCTCTATCCGCTGGCGATGTCGCTGTGGGGCAGCTTCTTCATCTGGAAGGGCCTGCGCATGGTCGAATTCGCCGGCCTGTCGAATTTTTCGCGCCTGTTTGTCTTTCCCAGCGGTGCGCGGCTCTATGGCGCGCTGTGGCACAACACCGTCTGGTTTTTCGGCATCATGCTCTTCCAGAATGGCATCGGCCTTTTGTTCGCCTGGCTGCTGTTCCTGCGCGACAGGGGAGCGGCCTTCTTCCA
This sequence comes from Mesorhizobium sp. Cs1299R1N3, assembly GCF_037179625.1. NCBI lineage: Bacteria > Pseudomonadati > Pseudomonadota > Alphaproteobacteria > Hyphomicrobiales > Phyllobacteriaceae > Mesorhizobium > Mesorhizobium sp. Cs1299R1N3. Next base: position 106,973 of record NZ_JAPYKQ010000004.1, read on the forward strand.
GTCGGTGTTTTTCTTTCCGGCGGTTCTGAGCCCCGTCATCGTCGGGGCGCTGTGGCGCCTGCTTCTGGCGCCGGGCGGCGTCGTCGAATGGGCGCTGAACGGGCTCGGCCTCCATCAGGGCAGCCTCACCGTGCTCGGCAACAGCCACACCGCGCTTGGAATGCTGATCGCCGTCGACGCCTGGAACTGGATGGGCCTGCCGGTGCTGATCTACACGGCGGGCCTGCGGCAGATTTCCGGCCAGATCTTCGAGGCGGCGAAGCTCGACGGCGCCGGCAATGCGCGCCTGCTGTTTTCCGTCGCGCTGCCGCTTTTGATGCCGGCGCTCGGCACGCTGACGACGCTGTCGTTCATCAACACCTTCAACCAGTTCGACATCGTCTATGTGATGCAAGGCGTGCAGGGCAATCCGAGCTATTCGACCGACACGCTGGTGACCTATTTCTACCGGCTGGCCTTCGGCGCCGAGGGCGCTGTCGGTATCACTGATATCGGTCTGGCGCTGGCCTTGGGCACCGTGCTGTTCCTGATCCTCAGCATAGGCACGCTGCTGATGCTGCGCTTCTTCGATCGCCGCACGGTGCAGCTATGAGCGCGCCGGCGATCCCGTACAGGACGTTTCCGCCAAGACTGGCGCGGCTGCCGGGCTGGACCTTGCTGGCCATTTGGACAGCGGCGGTTCTGCTGCCGCTCTACATTCTCGTCGTCTCCTGCTTCAAGACCACGGCCGAAATCTACGACAACCGGCTCGGCCTGCCGCAAAGTTGGGCTTTCGACAATTTCGTCCGGGCGTGGATGCGCGCCGATCTCGGCCACAATTTCATCAACAGCCTGATCGTCACCGGCGGCGCGGTCATTCTCATCATCGTCGTCTCGGCGATGGCTGCCTATCCGCTCAGCCGCTACAAGCTCGGCTGGAACGCCATCATGCTCGGCCTGTTCCTGTCGGGCATCATGCTGCCGATCAGATTGGCCTCTGTCGAGCTGTTCACCTTGATGCGCAACCTCGGCCTGTTGGACTCCCTGACGGGCCTGATCCTCGTCTATTCGGCGATCCGCATTCCCTTCGCCGTCTTCATCTTCGCCAACTTCATGCGCGTGCTGCCCTCCGAACTCGACGAGGCGGCGCGTATGGACGGCGCCGGCGAGGTCCGCATCCTGTTCCAGATCATCCTGCCGATGGTGAAGCCGGCGGTCTCGATCGTCGCCATCTTCACGGCGATCGCCGTGTGGAACGACTTCTTCTTTCCGCTGATCTTCATTTTCGACGACCGCTACAAGACTGTGCCGCTGGCGATCAGCGTCTTCGTCGGCCAGTTCCGCACCGACTGGGGCCTGGTGTTCGCCTCGCTGGCGATCTCCATGGCGCCCATCCTGATCATGTATTGTCTGCTTGCCCGCCAGATTCGCGAAGGCGTCGGTGCCGGGGGAGGTATGAAATGATCGAGGACAGGATTTACGCCGCCAAGTCCATCCTGGTTGTCGGCGCGCACGCCTTCGATGCCGAGGTGATCGCCGGGCCGCTGGCCGCCGCCGCCGTAAAGCGCGGTGCCACGGTGACATTCCTGCACCTGACCATGGGCGAGCAGGGGCATCCCTGTCTCATCCCCGCGCATTATTGCGTGCAGAAGGAAGAGGAAGCGGGCAGGGCGGCTGAGCGGCTTGGTGTCAAGGTGCGCAGCCTCGGCCTGCGCGACGCCTTCCTGCCGTCGGACGACGAGACGGCGCTCGAGGTATGCGACATCATTCGCGAACTCAAACCCGAGATCGTCATTACCCATTGGCACGGCAGCTGGCACAAGGACCATCGCGCCGCCGCGCATCTGACGCGGACCGGCATCTTCTACGCCGCCCTGCCGACCGTTGCCAGCGACCACGCGGCGCACACGCCGCAACTGCTCCTGTTCGGCGAGAACTGGGAGGACGATGACGGTTTTCGGCCCGAGCATCTCGTCGATGTCAGCGATGGCTTCGAGGCCTGGAGCGAGGCGGTCGAGGAATACGAGCTGGCCCGGGGCCTCAGCAGCTTTCCCTATGTCGACTACTACAGCGCGCTCTACCGGCTGCGCGGCTGCCTGCGCGGTACGCGTTACGCACAAGGCTTCGCGGCGGCGTCGCATTCGTGGAATGCCGGCAGCGGCCTGTTCGCGCCGCCGTTCGGCAAAGGGCCTGGCCGATGACGCGGGTTCTGGCCATCGATCTCGGCGGCACCAATCTGCGCGCCGCCGTCTTCACCGGCGACGTCGGTGCGCTGGACATGCCGAGCCGCGAGCCGGCGCCGGCCAGTCTTGATTCGTTCGTCGCCCGCATCCAGGCCCTGCGCACCGAGGCTGGGGCGATCGAGGCGCTCGGCATCGCGGTGCCTGGGCTCGTCGAAGGTGCCGTCTGCCGCTGGATCCCGAACCTGCCGTTTCTCGACGGCGTCGACATCCAGGCCTTGTTTCCAGGCCTGCCCGTGGCGCTCGGCAACGACGCGCAGATCGCGCTGCTGGCGGAAGTCGTCGAGGGCGCGGCCAAGGGCATGTCGGATGCGATCCTGCTCGCCATCGGCACCGGCATCGGCTCGGCCGTGCTGGCCAACGGCCGCATCGTTGCCGGCGCGCATGGCGGCGCCTGTTCGTTCGGCTGGGCCTGCGCCGACATCAAGGATCATGGCGAGGAGCGCAGTGGCTGGCTGGAGCGCGTCGCCTCGGGCCGGGCACTCGATGCGCTTGCCGCCCAGATTGGCCTCGCCGATGGCCGCCAGCTGATCGCCGCGGCCCAAGGCGGGGAACTCGCCGCGCAGACCTTGCTGGAAGTGCCGGCGCGGCGGCTCGGCACCGCGCTTGCCGGCGCCGTGGCGCTGCTCGATCCGCAGGCGGTTCTGATTTCGGGAGGACTGGCCGAGGCGCTGGACGTGATCCGACCACCGCTGCTTGCCGCGCTGCTGCGCCAGTTGCCGTCGCATCTGCGTGGCATCGAGGTTCGGTCCGGCCGGTTCGGCCCGGGCGCCGGCCTTATCGGCGCGGCATTGGCTGGTCGCGCGGGGAAAGAGTGGAGACAGGTGCGATGAGCCAAGCGAGTTTTCAGCAGCCGGACCGCAGACGGCCGGAGCCGCTCTGGTATCAGGTCGAGGAGGCGATCCGCGCCATCGTCAAGAGCGGCGAATGGGCGACCGGCGACCAGATCCCGGCCGAAGACCGGCTGTGTGCCCTGTTCGGTGTCAGCCGCATCACTTTGCGCCACGCCCTACGCAATCTGGAGGAAGGCGGACTGCTCAGGCGCGAGCATGGCCGCGGCACCTTCGTGCGCTCCACCACGCTGGTGGCCGGCACGCGCGAGCTGACCAGCTTCACCCAGGAAATGGGCAATATGGGTGTGGTCGCCGGCTCGCGCCTGCTTGACTGCGGACTGACATCAGCCAATGCGGCTGCCGCCGGCGCGCTGGAGATCGAGGAGGGCGATCCGGTGGTGCGCATCAGGCGTCTCAGGTTGGGCAACAGCGAGCCGATCGGCATCCAGACGGCGCAGCTTTCGGCCGCGCGCGTGCCGGGCTTCCTCGACGCCGGCCTGCTGCAAGGTTCGCTCTACGAGGCGCTGGAGCGTCACTACGGCATTGTGCCGGCGGCCGCGCGGGAAAATTACCGCGTCGGCGCGGTTGGGGCGGCGGATGCCGAACTGCTCGACCTGCCCGCCGGCAGCCCCGCCTTCATCGTCGAGCGCATCACCACCGACGAGCGCGGCCCGTTCGAATTCACCGTCTCCATCATGCGCGGCGACCGCTACGAAATCCGCTCGACACTGCGCGCCGGGCGCGTCCCGTCCAATCCGCGAAGCTGATCCACCCTCCCAAGCAGATCTTTAAAAAGGAGTACCCCACGTGTCCGATCTCTACATCCACCGTCTCGCCGCTCTCATCGACAAGGCAGCGAAAACCAATGAAGAGGCCTTCGGCCAGGCCGCCAGCCGCTTTGCCGACTCGTTGGAAGGCGGCGGGCTGGTCCACCTCTACGGTTCGGGCCATTCGGTGCTGCCTGTGCAGGAAGTGTTCCCGCGCTACGGCAGCTATGTCGGCTTCAACCCGCTGACCGACCCGCGCGTGATGTGGCACAACGTGCTCGGCGCCGGCGGCGTGCGCGAGCTTCTGTGGCTGGAGCGAACTGAAAAGTATGCCGAGAAATTCCTCGACCACCAGCCGCTCAACAAGGGCGATTCAATCATCATCTTCGGCCACAGCGGCCGCAATTCGTCCGGCATCGACACCGCTCTCTATGCCAGGAAGCGCGGCATCTTCGTCGTCGCGGTGACCAGCAAGAACAATCTCGACAAGCCGGCGACGCATTCCTCCGGCAAGCGGCTGGCCGACGCGGCGGATCTCGTCATCGACACCTGCTCGCCGATCGAGGACGCCATTGTACCGGTCGAAGGTTGGAGCCGTCCGGTGTCGGGCTCATCGACGGTGCTCGCCATGATCCTGGCGCATGAGTTGATCGCGCGCACGGCCGAGCAACTCGCCAAGCGCGGCATCGAACTGCCGGTCTTCGCCTCGCCGACGATCGCCGGCGTGACGTTGCACGATACCGACGTCATCTACGGTGTCTACCGCGAACGCATGCTGGAAGCGCAGAAGAAACACCTGCCGACCTTCCAGGCGACGATGCGCGGCGAATAATGTTGCGGCCGGGGAGGCGCTGCCGGCGCCTTCCCGGTGGACCACCGTCCCAGCAGATTGCGCTCGACGGTTTTCAGTGCGCCTGCAGGCCTGATCGACCACCGTTTCGCGCCCGACTGGGCCCACTACACCGACACGCCGGAAAAGCTAGCGCCGCGCCACGGGTGCCCTGGTTCTATGCCACGGACATAACTGTCGGATCAGCCAGTTGCGCTGGCATAGATGTCGAGAACATCCGTCACGCCTGCGATGAGGAGTTCCCTGGCCTTTGGCGCGACGGGTCCGCTCGCCACCGCGCTGTCGAGACGGCCGAGATACTGGCTGATCAGGGGTGAGGGGATGTCGCGCTCGCCCAGCGCCTGCATCAGCGCGTTCACGGCCTGTCGCGCCGCCTGCGCCGGCCAGTAGTAGCGGATACGGTCGCTGTAGGAGAAATGTCGCTCGATCCGCTGCTCGGCCTCGGAGCCGTGATGGTAATTCTTCCAGTTGTCGGGCGCCGCCAGCATGACGCGCTCCATCGCCGCCGGCAGGCTTTCCCGAGCCGGGTCGGGAGCAAGAATGTCAGCGATGTGGCTCAATCCGTAGAGCGCTTCGCGCAACGCGAAGGTCAGCCATGGTCCGACCTTGAGGATGGCAAAACCGTCATCGACCAAAGCGCTCAGCGCGGCGGCCGGCTGGTAGTCGGTCGAGTGGGCCTCGAAGACGAATTGCGGCAGGTCTCGCAGCGTGCCGGCGAGCGCCCGGGCGCGTTCCGGCCGGTAGGCGATCACCTCGGCATTGCCGAATTCGACGCCCGGCTGCACGACGACGCCGATCGCCCGCGAGAAGGCTTGGTCGAGGCCGCGCTGGCTGAAGGCATCGCGGTGGATGCGCACCGTCTCACGGGCCGCCTCCGGTGTCGTCACCGCCAGATGGTCCATTGCTTCAAGGGCACCGCCCGGCACCGGCACTTCAGTGCCGATGACATAGACAGGCCTGGCGCCGCCTGTTCGTTCAATCGCGGCCTCCGCCACCTCGGCCAGTTCGGCGGCGCGCGCGGCGATCGTGGCGTCGGGCGGTGCCGCGCCTTCGCCGGCGCAGCCCATGCTGGCGTCCAGATGGATCTTGGTGAAGCCGGCCTCGGCATAGGCATCCACCATGCGCGATGCCTTTTCCATGGCCTCGGGTGCCGGCAGGTGCTTCCAGGGATTGGGGCCAAGATGATCACCACCGAGCACCAGCCTGTCCAGGGGAAAGCCGGCCTTGCCGGCGATCGTCTCGACGAAGCGGCGGAAATCGCCTGGTGTCATGCCGGTATAGCCGCCTTCGTGGTTGACCTGGTTGCAGGTGGCCTCGATCAGGACGTCGGCGTTGCGCGCCTTGCCGTGGCGCAGCGCCGCTTCGATGACCAGAGGATGGGCCGAGCAGATCGAGGTGATGCCACAGCGTTCGCCGGCCGCACGGCGCGATGCTATGGCGGCCAGCCTGTCGGTCGCCTGGCTCATGCCGGTGCTGCGGTCCTGGCGGTTGCGATGAACGCCTCGACCTCGGCCAGCGAGGCGATGCCTTCCATCGGTCCCTTCTTCGTCACCGCCAGCGCGCCGCAGCCATTGGCGATCTCGAGCGCTCTCTCGGGTGCTTCTCCACGCAGCCAGAAGGAGACGAAGGCTGCCGCAAAACAGTCTCCGGCGCCGGTCGGGTCGATTTCGTCGACGACGAAGCCGGGTGAAGCGATGCGCCCTGACCGGTCGTAATGGACCGCGCCTTGCGCGCCCTTCTTGACGACCACGGCGGAGATGCCGCGGTCCAGCATTTCGCGCGCCGCGCTCTCCTCGTCGGTTGCCTCGGCGAAGGTGAAGAGTTCCGGCCCGCTCGGCAGGAACACATCGGTCTTCGACAGCACGAAATGCAAGGCGTCGCGCATGCCTGGCAGATCGAGCATCTCCTTGCGGATGTTGGGGTCGAAGGAGACCGTGCCGCCGCGCGTCTTGACGGCTTCGATCCCGTTGCGGGCAACCTCGATCACCTCGGGCGAGAACAGTGATGTGCCCATGACGTGAAAATGGTCGGCGCCGGCCAGCAGCGCGCGCGCTTCCGCGCCCATCTCGATCAGCCCGGCGGCGCTCTGCTTGATGTTGTAGACGAAGTGCCGGCTGCCATCGGTCTCATAGGTGACGAAGGCGGTTCCGGTTGCGGCACCCTGATGGACGGTGATGGCGGAGATGTCGACGCCGTCGGCGCGCAGGCGCTCGATGTTCAAATGGCCGAAATCGTCGTCGCCCACCGCCGCGATCAGTCCTGCCGGCTGGCCGAGCCGCGCCGCCTGATCGATAAAGATGGCGGGAGCGCCTGACGGAAACGGACCGACCAGCGGGCCGGCAGCGCGAAAACTCTGGCCGATCCGCTCGGCCATGATCTCGACCAGGATCTCGCCGGCGCAAACCAGTTTCTTCATGTCCTCACCATCTGCCGGACGGACGGCGTCCGATTGCGCTATCCGCGTGTCCGTGCGGGTCAAAACCTAAGTTGCCATTTTTAAAGCGTCAATAAATAATTTGACGTGCGCAATGCTTTTGCGTTGTAGTGGAAACATGGGAAATTTGACTGAATAAGTTCGGTCAAGCAATGCTGCCTCAGCGCAATGGTCGCAAGACTGATTCTGGCCGGTGCGCGAAGGCTGGCATTAAGGGCAAGGAGCCTGAAATATCGATGGCGGAAAAGACGCACCGGACAATGGATGATTTCGCCAGGGCGTCCGGCGTGTCCCGGCCGACCCTGTCGAAGTACTTTGACGATCCGGCCAGCGTGAAGCCGGCGACACGAGCGCGCATCGAGGCGGCGCTTCGTTCGTCCGACTACCAGCCGAATGTTTTTGCCCGCAATCTCAATCGTAAGCGTACCCGCAATGTCGGCATCGTCGTGCCGGCGATCACAGATCCGTTCTACGCGGAGATGGTCAGCCGCATCGAACTGCGCTGCCGCGACGAAGGGTTTTGGCCGATCGTCATCTCCTCGCACGGTTCGCCGAAGCTGGAGGCCGAATCGGTCAGGACGCTGATGTCGCTGAAGGTCGCCGGCGCCATCGTCGCGCCCTTGGGATTGGTCTCCGAGCCCGGCGTCTTCGAGCGGATGAGCGAGGACATCCCGATCGTCTATTTCGACACCTATATCGAAGGCGACACGCCGTTCGTCGGCAATGACAACCACCAGAGCACCTCGACGATCGTGGATTATCTCTGCCGGTCCGGCGAACCGCCGGTCTATGTCGACATCCCGCACGTCAACCACAATTCGAGCGAACGGCTGCAGAGCTATATCGACACGATGCACGCCGCCGGCCTGGAGCCCACCGTTCTCAAGGCGGCGGGCGACTATAGCTGGGACTTCGAGCGCATCGGTCACGAATGGATGGACAGGACGCTCGGGAACGGCGGCCTGCCGGCCCGCACGCTGCTCTGCGCCAATGACCGTCTCGCCTTCGGCGTGATGTCGGCTGCCTTTTCGCGCGGGCTGAAGATCGGCCGCCGCGCCGATTGTGATTTCCGTGTCGCTGCTCATGACGATCATCCGCTGAGCCGCTACACCTGTCCCGCGCTGACCACCATGGCGCAGGACTTCGCCGCCATGGCCGGCCGCAGCGTCGAGATCCTGCTGGCGCTTCTGGACGAGACTGACCCGCCAAGCCAGGATCTGGCGCGCAACGTCAAGCTTGGCGCGACCCTGGTGATGCGTCAGTCGGCCTGAGCACACGTCTGCAGGCGGAACCAGGCCGCCGCCTCGCTCACCGCTTGCCGCGCGGCCAGGATGTGCCGGCCCATTGAGACGAAGCCGTGGATCTGACCCGGCCAGTGTCGCAGCACCAGCGGCACTCCGTCGGCCCGCAGGCGCTCGGCAAAGGCCGTGCCTTCGTCGGCAAGGATGTCGTGGCCGGCTATCACGACGAAGGCGGGTGGTGCGCCGGCAAGGCTGGAGGCCAGCAGCGGCGATACGCGCCAGTCCGCGATGTCATCAGGCGTTCGCACATAGTGGTCGCGGAACCAGGCCATGGTGGCGGCGGTGAGCCCAAAGCCGTCGCCGAAACGCCGGTAGCTGTCCGCCGTCTGGCGGGCATCGGTGTTGGGATAGATCAGGATTTGGGCGGCAAGCGGCGGCGCCAGCCCGTCGCGGGCAAGCAACGCCAGAACGGCGGCAAGGTTGCCGCCCGCGCTGTCGCCGGCAACCGTAATGCGGGCTGGGTCGATGCCGAGTTCGCCAGCGTTCCCGGCCATGAAGCGGAGCGCCGCCGCGCAATCCTCCAGCCCGGCGGGAAACGTGTGCTCCGGCGCCAACCTGTAGTCGGGGCAGACGACGACGGCGTTGCCGAGATTGGCCAGCCAGCGGCAGATCTCGTCATGCGAATCGAGATTGCCGATCACCCAGCCGCCGCCATGCAGATACAGCAAGGCGCGCGCCCCGGTTCGCGGCGCGCCGATACCGCGATGGATGCGGATCGTGACCGGGCCGTTCGGCCCGTCGATCTGCTGCTGCCCGGTTGCCGCGACCGGCTCGTGCTCGCCCTGCTGAGTCGGGAACGAAGCGATATAGGCGGCCCGTGCCGCCGCCACGCTGCCATTCTCGAACGGTTCGCCGCCGGCGGCACGGCCGATTTCGAGGGCACGCAATGCATCCGGATCGAGTGTCATCGTCATCTCCGCTGCGGGTCAGGCGAGCAGGCCGCGTGCCTCGTCTTCGCTGAGCAGGGCCGGCTGGACGACGTCACCTGTGATCGCAACCGAGCTTTTCGTCTCGCCCGAATGCAGGATCGCTTCCATGATCTCCAGCACATGCAGGGCCAGATTGCCGGAAGCTCGGGGTGTGGCGCCTGTCCGCAGCGAACGCACCAGGTCGGCGACGCCGAGCATGCGGTAATTGGCGCGGTCGGGCGCCGCGTAAGGCCAGTTGCGGGCGCCGTAGAGTTCGCCTTCGCTGGCGAAATCCTTCCAGTCGGCGCCGCGTTCCGACAGCGAGACGGTGCCGCCGAACGTGTCCGGGTCGGGCAGCCGCAATGAGCCCTCGGTGCCGTGCAGTTCGATCGGATGATTGGAATGCCTGAAGACGTCCCATGATGCGCCGAAGGTGACAGTCGCGCCGGAGCGGAATTCGAGCAGCGACAGCACATTGGTCGGCGTGCCGACCTTGAATTTGGTGTTCTTGAACGGCCCTTCGGCCGATATCAGCCGTTCCTCCTGGCCCTTCGTCGCCATCGCCATGACGCGGGCGACCGGACCGAGCAGGTTGACCAGCATGGTCAGATAGTAGGGTCCCATGTCGAATACGGGGCCGCCGCCAGGCTGATAGTAGAACTGCGGGTTGGGATGCCAGTGTTCCATGCCGCGTCCCATCATGAAGGCGGTGCCGGTGACCGGGCGGCCGATGGCGCCTTCGTCCATCAGGCGGCGCGCTTTGCGTCCGGCCGCACCAAGGAAGGTATCGGGAGCCGAGCCGAGCAGCAGGCTACGCTTGGCCGCCTCGGTCACCAGCCGGCGCCCGTCGCTGGCCGAGATTGCCAGCGGCTTTTCGGTGAAGACATGCTTTCCCGCCGAAAGGGCGGAGAACGAAATGTCGAAATGCGCCGCCGGAATGGTGAGGTTGAGGACGAGGTCGATCTCGGGGTCGGCCAGCAGCGCATCGACGCCGAGTGCCCGAATGCCGTATTCCTTGGCCCGTAACGCCGCCATCTCGGCCGAAATATCGGCGCAGGCGCGCAATTCGATGCCGCCGAACAGCGCGGCGTTGCGCAGGTAAGTCATCGAGATGTTGCCGCATCCGATGACGCCGATGCCGAGTTTGGCCTGTGATTTTGCCTGCATTTTCTGTCGTACCCTCCCAATACGGTCACGCTACCCGATCCGTCGCTATGGTGCCGGATCGCTTTCAAAATCGCTATACAACATTTTAAATGTTGACGCGCGTAAAATTTTTATAGAACATGCGGAAATGGCTGGCGCGCATCGGGAGGCTGCCAGCCTTGGGAGGAGAAAATGTCAGAAGGAAAAACGGCCGGCCGCCGATGCGAATCCGTGGTCATCGGGTCTTTCGGTTGCGGCCAAGGGACCGCGACGGGTTCAGGCATAGATCACCTTGGCCCCGATTTTATCCAGCTGGCTGCGTATTGGACCGGGCAGGGCATCGTCGGTGATCACCACATGGACGCCCGACAGCGAAAATGCCTTCGAGGTCCCGCTGACGCCCCATTTGCTCGAATCCGCAAGGAGGACAACGCGCCGGGCCATGCGCACCAGGTTTCGCTTCGTTCGCGCCATGTCTTCGTTCACGTCGACCACATCCAGGGACGAGTCGATCGCATGCGCGCCAACAAAGACCTGATGCGCCACCAAGCCGCCGAGAGCCGTGTCGGCATCGGTAATCAGCGTGCTCACCGTGTCTGGATAGACCCGGCCACCGATCATGTGCACGTCGAGCCCGGGCCGATGCATCAGATGCTGCACGATATTCATCGCCGTGGCCGCGACCACGACATTGTTGAGCGGCGGTAACTGCATGGCAACCTGCATCAATGTCGAGCCGCCGTCGAAGATGACCGATTGGTTGTCCTCGAACAGATCTACCGCTGCCCGGGCGATGCGTTTCTTCGCATCGAGGTTCGTTTGCATCCGCCGAGCGAACGCGGCCGTGGTCGAATCCGTGGTCCGGGTCACCGCCCCTCCACGGGTCTTGGTCAGTAGGCCCTTGTGGTCCAGTATCTCGAGGTCGGAGCGCACCGTGACTTCCGACACGCCAAAATCGTCGGACAAGTCCTTCGTGCGAACCTGTCCGCTGCGTTGCACCTCACTCAGGATCGATTGGCGTCTCTGCTCTGACAACATTGCCCTGTCCTCGCCTCCATGCGCCGAGCAACCGCCCTGGCCTCGGCTCACCTTACCAAAAATACGCGAATTCGAAAGCTTTCGAAAGATTGCATTTATCGTTTCTTTCGCAAACACTGGTTCCAGGATTTTGAAACCAAACGATTGGGACATTTTGCACTCATGAGCCTAGGAACCAAAGTGCGCCTTGCGCGCCTCTTCTCGCATCCATCGGGAAACCTTTTTGGCGGCGCGGTCGACCACTTTGTCGGCTATGGCGACGTGCGCAAAGGAGGTCTTGCTGATCTGCCGGGCGCGCTCGCTCGCGTCATGGTGGGCAAACCCGACTACGTCAGCATCCAGCCAGGCACCGCGCGCCATCTGTGGCCGCAATACGCGGGCAAGGCTTCCCTGGTGATCCAGGCCGGCTGCTTCACCCCGGACGATCGCATCAGTGAGCTGATTGCAACGCCCGAGGATGCGGTGCGCGCTGGCGCCGATGCGTTGGCCGTGGCCATTCCGGTACGCGGCGCGACCGAGGGCAAATACATACGCTGGCTGACCGATTCGGTGAATGCGGCGGCCCGCTACGGCATGCCGGTAGTCGCGCATATCTACCCTCGCGATTTCACCGACGGCGCAAAAATCGTCTTCACCCCCGACGAGATCGCCTATGCGGCGCGCATCGGCTACGAGTCCGGCGTCGACGTGATCAAGATCGGCTACACCGGCGATTTCGAGTCGTTCCGAGAGACCGTTCGGACATGCCCGGTGCCGGTTGTGATCGCGGGTGGCCCGAAGACCGATACGCTGCTCGGCGCTCTTCAGCAGACGGCGGACGCCATCCGTGCCGGCGCGCGCGGTGCCGTGGTGGGCCGCAATCTCTGGGGGCATGGCGATCCGGAGAAGGCAGCGATTGCCTTTCGGGGCGTCATCCATGACGGCCTTTCGGCGCAAGACGCCCTGGCGAAGGCAGGTGCCTGAACGATGCCCACCGTCCCTTCAATCCTCGGCTTCGGAGCTATTGCGATCGACGACATCGTCTATGTCGATCAGCCGTTGTCGGCGGGCAAGGGGAAGGTTCTGCAAAGCACCAGAGCTTTCGGAGGAAATGTCGCGACGGCCCTTGCCGCCGTCGCGCGGCTCGGCGGAACCGCCGGGTTCATCGGATGGCTGGGCAGTGCCGCGGACGACGCCGTGCTGTGCGATCTCGTTGCGAGCAGCGTTGAAACTGCATTCGCGCCGCGCCACCCGCACGCACGCCCGGTGCGCTCGCGGATCACCGTCGGCTCGGATGGGGAGCGGTTCATCGCCTATGACGACGAAGCGATGCTGGGCACCGCGCCGGACTTTCCGGACGAGGTCCTCAGCCGCGCGACAGTCCTGATCGTCGATAGTTACGCGATCCGGTCGCTGGATGTCGTGGTTCGGGCTCGCGATCTCGGCCTTGCGATCCTCGGCGATATCGAATGGAGCAGCGGCCCAGCCACCGAGAGGCTGATCGCGCTGTGCGACCATCTCATTCTTCCCCTCGGCTTTGCGCGGGCTTTCACGGAGTGCCGATCGCCCGCCGAGATTCTCGATGCCTTGTGGTTGCCGTCGCGATCCGCCGTGGTTCTGACGGATGGCGGCAGGGGCGTCTATTATCGCGGACGCGACGAGACAGGGCTCTGGCACCTGCCTCCGCATCGGGTCGCTGTCGTCGATTCGACCGGCGCCGGTGACTGCTTTCATGGCGCCTATGCCCTTGCATTGGAGCGCGGGGCCGACACCGCGCGCCGGGTCGCATTCGCGGCCGCGGCGGCGGCCCTTTCGATAACGGGGCGGGGCGGGCGCGAGGCGCTTCCGACCGACGGCCAGGTCATGGAATTCCTGGCATCGACGAACGCACCGTCGGCAGTCGAACTGAAATATGCGCAGCTAGATACTGGAGCCTGAACTATCGCAGTATTTCGCAGGTGAACATAAGCCGAGGAGAACTATAAAAAGCGGTGGATTAGACTTGTGGAGGGAGGAAGATGGCAGAAGTCATTCTTGAGAATATCTGCAAAACCTACGGGAACAATTTCAACGCGATCGACCACTTGAACCTATCGGTCGAGGACGGTGAATTTTTGATTCTCGTCGGGCCGTCCGGCTGCGGCAAGTCCACCGCGTTGCGGATGATCGCGGGATTGGAGGACATCACCAGCGGCAGCCTTCGGATCGGCGGGGTGGACGTCGTCGACATGCCGCCCAAGGACCGCGACATCGCGATGGTCTTCCAGAGCTACGCGCTCTACCCGCATATGACCGTGTTCGAAAACATCGGCTTTTCGATGCGGCTGGCAGGCAAGCCGAAGGCCGAGCGCAAGAAGCGCGTGGACGAGATCGCCAAAACCCTGCAATTGACGTCGCTGCTGGACAGCAAACCCGCGAACCTTTCAGGAGGACAGCGTCAACGGGTTGCCATGGGCCGCGCCATGGTGCGCGAGCCGGCCGCCTTTCTCATGGACGAACCCCTTTCCAATCTGGACGCGAAACTGCGTGTTCAGATGCGCGCCGAAATCACCAGCCTGCAAAAGCAGCTCGGCGTCACGACCATATACGTGACCCACGACCAAACCGAAGCGATGACGATGGGGGACAGGGTCGCGGTGTTGAAAGGCGGCGTGCTGCAGCAGGTCGACACCCCCAAGAGACTCTATGAATCGCCGGTGAACGCCTTCGTTGCCGGCTTCATCGGTTCTCCTTCGATGAACCTTTTCGAGGCGACCCTGACGGGCGACGACCTGATTTCCGGCACCTTCGCCGTCCGGCTGCAGGATGAGGCCTTCATCCGCAGGCCGGCCTTGAGATCCTATGCGGGACGCAAGGTCGTGTTCGGGATCCGACCGGAGCATCTCTATGACAGCAGCCTCGAATCCGGACGCAAGTATCAGACGATACCGGCAAAGGTGACCTCGATCGAGGAGCTCGGATCCGAGCACATCGTCCATCTGAACATCGATGCGGTCAGGGTGGACTCCGGCGACCCTGACGCGGTGGAGGATTTCGGCCGGGCGTCGAACGCGGTGGCGAAATTCGAACCGGTCAGCACAGTCCGCTCAGGCTCGGAAATCCAGTTGGCCCTGGATGACGTCAAGCTGCATTTCTTCGATCCCGAGACGCATCTGGCGATCTGAAGATCCGTGGCAAGGCCCGCAGGCGAGGGCGAGGCGTCTGCGTAAGAAGACTTCTGAATAACCAGACGATCGGCAGCATTGTGCGGTCGGTCCCCAGAGAAGGAGGAGAATATGACGTTCCGTATAAAACCCGCGATGCTGAAAATAGCCGCGGCCGCATGGTTGCTTGGCGCAACCGGCGCCATGGCGGACACGACGCTGGAATTCACCCAATGGTGGGAGCCCGAATTGCCGGCTGGCTCGCTCAGGGCGATCATGGATGACTTCGAGGCCGCGAACCCCGGAATCAAGGTGACGCTGGTCAGCGGCCCCTACGCGACCACGCGAGACCAGATCTCGGTTGGTGCGGCAACCGGAACGCTCAGCGACGTCGTCGGCCTCGACGGCGCCTGGGTAAACAATCTGAACGCGCAGAACGCGCTGGCCGACATGAACCCGATGATGGACGCAAGCGGCTTCGACAAGAGCCAGGTCGCGGATATCATCAAGGTGGACGGCAAGGCGGTGATGTTCCCGGTCGCTTCGTTCGTCTATCCGGTCTTCGTGAATTTGGACCTCGCCGCCCAGGCAGGCGTGACCAAGCTGCCGTCGACCCGCGCGGAATTTCTCGAAGCCGCCAAGAAGATGACGCACGCCGACAAGAACCAGTATGGCTGGGTGCTGCCCCTGTCGCTGCAAACGCCGTCCGGTGTCCAGAACGACATGATGTCGTGGGTCTGGGCTTCGGGTCAATCGATGATGGCGAACGGCAAGCCCGACCTCGAGGGCAAACCGGTGGTGGATATGCTCACCTTCGTCAAATCTCTCAACGACGCCGGCACCATCTCGCCCGGTATCGCCACCAAGACCGAGCAGGAAAAGGTCGAGGAATTCGTCAATGACCGCGTCGGGATGATGATCGACTCGCTTGCGCATGTGAACCTTATCCGCAAGCGCAATCCCAAGCTGAACTTCGACCTCATCCCTGTCCCGGTCGTGGAAAACTATACCGGAAAGCGCGGCCTTCCCTATGCCTCCTGGGGCATCGGTATCTCCGCGGCCTCGAAACATCAGGAGGAGGCGTGGAAACTCGTCCAGTATTTGATGAGCGAAAAGGTGAACGCCAAGCTCGTTTCGCTTGCAAACGCCTTCCCGGGCAACGTCAACGCCAAGCCTGACTTCGTGACGTCCGACAAGGCTTTCGGCAAGGCTTTCGAGATCTTCAAGACCGGCTATCTCGCCAACGAGTTCACGGGCCTGCCGGTGGCTGAAGACTTGATGACCCAGTTCGACGTGCAGGCTCAAAAGATGCTTGCCGGTGAGCAAAAGCCGGAAGAGGCGGCCGCTGCCGCGCAAAAGGGCTGGATGGCGAAATTCTGATCGGCGTGCTCCGCTCTCGCGGCCCACTTATCGGTTGGCCTGCCATTAGGCGGGCCAGCCGGCAAATGACGAACCTGAATGGTATTTGAAGCTCATTTCTCTTGTCGCGAGGTTGCCACCATGACCCGGCAGAAGCGCTCCCATCACAAGCTCAAACGAGCTGTGGCGCCCTATCTCTATCTGTCGCCCTCGCTGCTCATAGTCGGGCTCCTGATGCTGTTGCCGATGGTCACGGTGATTGCCTATTCCTTTCAGAACAGCGCGGTACTGCGTCGTGATCCATCCTTTGCCGGGCTAAAGCACTACCAGGCGATCTTTGACGATCCCGTGTTCTGGGCTTCGCTGTGGCATACGCTCTATTTCACAGGCATGAGTGTCGTTTTCCATATGACCATCGGCATGGTCTTCGCACTCATGCTGAACAGCGACCGCATCAATCCGACGCTGCGCAATGTGCTGCGCGTGCTCTATATACTGCCTTGGCTGTTCACTGCGGTGATCATCGCCGTGATCTGGCGCCTCTTGCTTGAGCCGAACGGTGTCGTGAACAGCATTCTCATGCAGATGGGCATCATCGGTTCCAAGATCGAGTGGTTTTCCTCGCCCGAGACCGCTCTGCACGCCGTCACTTTCGCCAATATCTGGGCGGGCTACCCGCTTTTCATGGTCAGCCTGCTCGCGGGTCTGCAAGGCATTCCCAAGGATTTCTACGAGGCCGCCGATATCGACGGGGCGAAGGCCTACCAGAAGCTGATCTTCATCACCATCCCGCAGCTGATGCCGATCATCATCAGCATCTCGCTGCTCGACTTCATCTGGACCATGCAGGTCTTCCCGTTGATCTGGATAACTACGGGCGGCGGGCCGATCTACGCGACCGAGGTCCTCAGCACTTACACCTACAAGCTGGCGTTTTCGAGCTACAACCTGTCCCAGGCGTCGGCGAGCGCTGTGGTCATCCTGCTGATCTCGCTCGGCCTGACGCTGTTCTATATTCGCTATCAGCGGGCCAGGTAGGACGCCATGAGGAAACGGAACTCTGGCAAAGACAAACTGATCACCGTCGCGCTGCATGTTGCCCTTGCGGCAGGGCTGTTCTTCGCAGCCTTCCCAATCTACTGGATGCTCAGCAGCTCGTTCAAGTCGAATACCGAAATCTTTGCCCTGCCACCAACCATCCTGCCAAAGGCCTTCACGCTGGAAGCATATGCAGCCATCCTTGGCGACCCGGTAAAGCTGCGCTTCTTCTTCAACAGCTACTTCGTGGCGGGAGCGGTGACCGTGCTGACAGTGCTGATCGCCTTGCTGGCGGCCTACGGTTTCAGCCGCTTCAACTTCCGCGGCAAGGGCAGCCTGAATACAATCATCATCAGCACGCAGACGATCCCGCCGATCACACTTTTGATCCCCTTCTTCGGGCTTGTCGTCTCGTACGGCATCTTCGACACCTATGTCGCGCTGATCCTGACCTACCTGGTGTTTACGTTGCCCTATGCGATCCTGCTGATGACAGGGTACCTGAACACCTTGCCACGCGATCTCGATGAAGCCGTCGCCGTTGATGGCGGCACGAGTTGGACAGCGCTCTGGCGAGTGATCGTCCCGATTTCTCTGCCCGGTATCGTGGCGACGTCGGTCTACACCTTCCTGTTGTGCTGGAACGAATTTCTCTTTGCGCTGACGCTGACGAAGTCAACGTCCATGCGCACCGTCCCGATCGGCATACAGCTGTTGATGGGACAGCACGCCTTCGAATGGAACCAGATGATGGCGATGAGCGTGCTCGGCTCGCTACCGCTCTTGCTCATCTACCTCGTTGCCCAGAGATTTTTCCTCGCCGGCATGACCGCGGGCTCGGTCAAGTAGGATGTCCATCCCAAGGAGAACTGACGGAGCAGGCCCCCGTGTATTGCAATAGATCATTGGACCCTATCTGCTGGCGGGCGATATCCCCGCGGCCTCGGCCGTCGTCCCGTTCCGCTGATCATGCTCGTGCTGTTCTTCCAGCGCCACATCATCGAAAGCCTGACGCAGGGCGGCCTCAAGGAATAGGCGGAATCAAGGAATGAAAGGATGAACGTGAAAGACCTCAAAGTCGGCTGCCAGACCTTCACCTGGGAAATGCTGGGAGACCGGTTCACCGGTGGCCCCGACGATCTGTTGAAGGCGATCGCGGATGGTGGCTACGCCGGCATCGAGATCACCGACACCATGATCGGCCGCTACGCCGGCAAGCCAGCCGAGTTCGCCGCCGCGCTGAAGTCGTCCGGCCTGGTGCTGGTTTCCTTCGCCTTTGGCTCCAGGAGCGGCTTCACGCTGAAGGATGAGATCGGCGCCGACCTCGAAACTGCCAGGCGCTGGATCGATTTCGTGGCAAACTTTCCCGATGCGCTGGTGTCGATGGGCTCGGCGACCATCGTCTCCGACGGGCCGCGCGACGGCAAATTCGCCATCGCGGCCGAGCTGTACAACAAGGCCGGCGAGCTCGGCCGCAAGGCCTGTGTCCAGGTGGCGGTGCATCCGAGTTCGCATCACAACACGCTGCTGTTCGACCGCGCCGATTACGACGCGATCTTTGCCTTGCTCGACGCCGATCTGGTCGGCTGGGTGCCGGATACCGGTCACATCCTGCGCGGCCACAAGGACATGGCCGACACGCTCACCACCTACCGCGACCGCATTCGCTACATCCACCTCAAGGACGTCGACGCCAAGGGCACGTGGGCGATGCTGGGCAAAGGTGTTTGCGACACGCCACAAGTCATCGAGATCGCCGGTACCGCGCCGAACTTCAACGGCTGGCTGGTGCTGGAGGAAGAATCCGACACCGCGGCCGCCGATCCGGCCGGTGCGGTCAAGACCAACCGCCAGACGATGCGCGGCTACGGGGCCTGAGACGATGATCAAGAAACAGGACAGACGCCTCAGGGTCGGCGTGCTCGGCTGCGGCCCGATCGCGCAGTTCGCGCATCTGGAATCCTGCGTCAAGGCCGGCAATGCCGACCTCTACGCCATCTGCGACGCGGCACCCGATCTGCTCGCCCGCATGGGTGCCACCTATGAACCGCAGAAAATGTATGCCGATTATGACGCCATGCTCGCCGATCCCGAACTGGAAGCGGTCATCGTCGCCACGTCGGATGCCTATCACGTGCCGATGTCGATCAAGGCGCTCGATGCCGGCAAGCATGTTCTCTGCGAAAAGCCGATCGGCACTTCGATCGAGGAAGGCGAGGCCCTGGCGGAGGCGGTCAAGCGCGCCGGCAAGGTGCTGCAGGTCGGGCACATGAAGCGTTTCGACCCGGCGCTGGAGGCCGTGCGCGACTTCGTCCGCGACGAGATCGGCGAGGTGCTGGCGCTGAAGGCCTGGTATTGCGATTCCACCCATCGCTACACCAACACCGATGCGGTGCAGCCGCTGCCCGTCACCAGCAAGCTGGCGAAGAAGCCTGCGGGCAATCCGAAGGCTGATCTCAGGCAGTATTTCATGCTGGCCCACGGCTCGCATCTCGTCGACACGGCGCGCTTCCTCTGCGGCGAGATCGTTGCCGTGCGCGCCCGCCTCAACGAGCGCTTCGGCGCCTATTGCTGGTTTGTCGAAACCGAATTCGCCAGCGGTACGCTCGGCCATCTCGATCTGACCGTCGCCGTGCGCATGGACTGGCACGAAGGGTTTCAGCTCTATGGCGAGAATGGCTCGGTCATCGCCAAGACGTTCAACCCCTGGTATTTCCGCGCCAGCGAGGTCGACATCTTCCACGAGAAGGACGCGACCTCGCGAAAACCGCTCGGCGCCGACGGCCATTTCTTCCGTCGCCAGCTCGAGGGCCTTGCCGACACGGTTCTGAACGGCGCGCCGATGCGCGGCGCCAATGTCGAGGACGGCATCGCCTCGATCCGCGCCATGGTGGCGATTGCCCGTTCTGTCGAGATTGGCGAACGGGTTGAACTTGCCTCGGTTTCGGGTGCCGTCTGATGCGCCTCGGCATCTTCGCCAAGACTTTTCCGGGCACCGATCCGGCCGCCGTCTTGGCCACGGTCAAGCAGGCCGGATACGAGGCGACGCAGTTCAATCTCGCCTGCGCCGGCCTGCCGTCGATGCCGGACGTCGTGCCGGCGGATGCCGTCGCCGCCATCCGCGCCGCCGCGCGATCGTCAGGCGTTTCGCTGGCCGCGCTGTCGGGCACCTACAACATGGCGCATCCCGACAAGGCTGTGCGCGACGATGGGCTGAGGCGGCTTGGCGTCGTCATCCAGACGGCCGCTGCTTTGGATATCCCGCTGGTGACGCTCTGCACCGGCTCGCGCAATGCCGCCGACCAGTGGGCTTATCACTCCGGCAATGCTGATCCGTCCGCCTGGTCCGACATGGCCGCCGAAATGGAAAAGGCGCTGGCGCTGGCCGAGAACGCCGGCGTCGATCTCGGCATCGAGCCCGAGCAGGCCAACATCGTCACCTCGGCCGGGGATGCGATGCGCCTGATCGCCGACATGGGTTCGAAGCACCTGAAGATCGTGCTGGACCCCGCCAACCTGTTCGAGCATGCGACACCGGACGAAGCGCGCGTCATCGTCGCCGCAGCGATCGATGAGGCCGCCGGCCACATCGCCATGGCGCACGCCAAGGACCGTTTCGCCGACGGCCGCTTCGCCACGTCAGGCCAGGGCGTCGTCGACTTCCCGGACTTCGTCGCGCGCTTGAAGGGCGTGGGTTTCGATGGCGCGCTCGTCACGCACGGCTTGTCCGCCGACGAAGCTCCTGGCGTCGCAATCTTCCTGCGAAGGCTGCTCTGATGGGTGTCGCGCCGACGATCATGCTGCGCGGCGATGCAGTGCTCCGTGTCTTCGACACGGGGCAGGGCCTTCCCATCGTCTTCCAGCATGGCCTCGGCGGCGATGCCGCCCAGGTGGCGCAGAACTTTCCCGACGGCCCGTCGCGCCGGCGGCTGACCGTCGAATGCCGTGCGCAAGGCGGCGCCAGTGCCGGCAGCGAGCGTCCGTTCTCGATCGCGATGTTCGCCGAAGATGTGCTGGCTGCCGCCGATGCGGCGGGAATGGAGCGCTTTGTCGCCGGCGGCATCTCGATGGGCGCCGCCGTTGCACTGCACCTGGCGGCTCGGCATCCCGAGCGCGTCTCTGGCCTCGTGCTGGTGCGTCCGGCCTGGGCTTTCGACGCGGCGCCTCAAAACATGCAGCCTTACGTCGAAGTGGCGGAACTCATCGACCGGCTTCCGCTGGACGAGGCGCGCGATGCCTTCGCGTCCTCCGCGACGGCGACCCGCTTTCGCAGCGAGGCCCCGGACAATCTCGCTTCGTTGCTCGGCTTCTTCGAGCGCGAGAATGCAACCGTCTTCGCCGAGGTAATGCAGTCGATCGCCAATGATGGGCCTGGTGTGGCGCGGGCCGAAGCCGCCGGCCTCGCAATCCCGACGCTCGTCATCGGTTGCGGCATCGATCTCGTCCATCCCTTGGCGACCGCCCGCGAACTGGCTGAGACCATTCCCGGCGCCGCGTTTGTCGAGGTAACGCCGAAGGCTCTCGACAAGAACAGCCATTTCGCCGAAATCCGTGCCGCCATCGATGGGTTTCTCGACAGAAATTTCAACAACCAGGACCAGTCATGATCTCGAAACTCTTGTCAGGCCCGGCCGCCATCGCCGCATTGCCGCGCGACCGTCTGATCGCCGAATTCTCATCGTGGTCTGCCAATCTCGCCAATTTCGAGAGCGACTTGAAGCGCATCGAACCCTATGTCGATCTGCACCACATCGATGTCGCGGACGGCCATTTCGCGCCGTCCTTCCTGTTCTTCCCCGATCTCGTCGCCCGCATTGCCAAACTGACGGCCAGGCCCATTCACGTCCATCTGATGGTCGATGGGGCAATCGTCGAAGAACAGACGCGTCAGTTCATCGAGGCCGGCGCGGACATGATCAGCGTCCATGCCGAGAATGGCGAAGCAGGTCTGCGCGCGGTGCGGCTGGCGCGTGCACTCGGCGCCGAAGCCGGCGTCGTGTTGAGGCTGGAAACGCCGGTCGAGGCGGTGACGCCTTTCGTTTCCGAGGTGGCTTTCGTCACGCTTCTCGGCACCGCGATCGGGGTCAAGGGCCAGGGCCTGTCGGAGAAAGCCTGCGACAGGCTGGGCGAGGCCCGCGCTATCCTGCGGAACGCCGGCCGCGAGGCGGCTGTGGTGCTCGCCGCCGATGGCGGCATCCGCCACGAAACCGTGCCGCGGCTTCGCGCGGCAGGCGCCGAGACCGTGGTGCTCGGTTCGCTCGCTTTCGGCGACAAGGATCTCGCCGGCCGCATCGGCTGGCTGCACGGTTTGAAGGTCGCGGCATGAGCATCGAAGCCGCTCTCGCGATCGACCTTGGCGGCAGCGAGCTTCGTGCCGCCCTGGTTGACCGTGACGGCAAGATACTGGCCTTCGCGGTGGTGCCGACGCAGGCGCAGGCGGGCCCCGATGCAGTGATCGGCCAGATCGAGGCGCTGGCCGCGACCGTCCATGCCGAGGCGCCGGGGCTGTCGATCCTCGGCGTCGGCGTCGGCGCGCCGGGCCCGCTCGACCCGCTGGCCGGCATCGCCGTCGGACCGCCGACGCTGGCCGGCTGGCAGGACGTGCCGCTGGCCGACATCCTCGAGCGGCGGCTCGGCCTGCCGGTGCGGCTGGAGAACGACGCCAATGCGGCCGCACTTGGCGAATGGCGTTTCGGCGCCGGCCACGGCGCTCGCTCGCTGGTCTTCGTCACCGTCTCGACCGGAATCGGCGGCGGCGTCGTTGCCGACGGGCGTATCCTGCACGGTCGCCGCGGTCTTGCCGCCGAGATCGGCCATATGACCATCACCAACGAGGGCGAGCGCTGCGTCTGCGGCGTCGTCGGCTGCTTCGAGGCCATTGCCTCGGGCACCGCGCTCGGCCGCCGCGCCGATGCCGCGACGTCGCCCCTGGACGGCTCGACACTGCGCCGCCTGTCGGCCAACGCCGAGGTCACCGGCCGCCATGTGGTCGAGGCAGCCAGGCTGCAGGACGATCTCGCTCTGGCCCTGCTCGAGGAGGAGGCCCGCTGGCTTGGCGTCGGCTTCACCAATCTCTTGCATCTCTATTCGCCCGACGTGCTGGTCGTCGGCGGCGGCATCGCCAATGGCCTCGACCTGATGGCGCCCGTCATCGGGGCGACCATCCGGCAGCGCGCCATGCGCGCTTATCGCGACGTGCCGGTCGTCCAGGCCCAGCTCGGCCGCCACGCCGGGCTGGTTGGTGCCGCCAGCCTTGTCCTGTTCGACGATTTGGGCACGTTGGCGGCTCCCATGCCGGTCGGCCCAAGCACATATCCGGACACGAGGAGGGACTTCAATGGCTGAGCTCAAGCTGCGCGGCCTGATCGCGATGCAGATCGATCCGTCGCGCTGCCATTTCTTCGGCGCCAATGGCGGCTCGCCACTGGGCAGAGCCGTCTGACATCACGGACATAAGCCGATGGCCGCAAGCCGAGTGCTTGCGGCCATCGTCCTTTCACGGAATGGCGAATTACTCGGCGGGAACGATGTCCGCCGGCAGGCTGTCGTCGGCCGTACCAGCCAATGCCCTGGCCAGCTTGGCTTCATCGAGTTCGCCCTCCCAGCGCGCGACGACCAGCGTCGCCACCGCATTGCCGACGAAGTTGGTCAGCGCCCGGCATTCCGACATGAAGCGGTCGACGCCAAGGATCAGCGCCATGCCGGCGACCGGCACCGAGGGAACCACCGAAAGCGTCGCGGCCAAGGTGATGAAGCCCGCCCCGGTGATGCCGGCGGCACCTTTCGAGGAGAGCATGGCGACCAGCAGAAGCAGGATCTGGTCTGATATCGACAGATGGATGTTCGTCGCCTGGGCGATGAACAGGGCGGCAAGCGTCATGTAGATGTTGGTGCCATCGAGATTGAAGGAATAGCCGGTCGGGATGACCAGCCCGACCACCGAGCGCTTGGCGCCGGCTTTTTCCATCTTCTCCATCAGCGAGGGCAGTGCGGCTTCCGACGACGATGTGCCCAGCACCAGGAGGAGCTCTTCCTTGATGTAGCGGATCAGGGACAGGATCGAGAAGCCGTTGTAGCGGCAGACCGCACCGAGCACGACGAAGACGAACAGGAACGAGGTCGCGTAGAAGGTTCCGACCAGCATGGCGAGGTTGATGACCGAGCCGATGCCGTATTTGCCGATGGTGAAGGCCATCGCGCCGAACGCGCCGATCGGCGCTGCCTTCATCAGCACGCCGACCAGCTTGAACATCGGCGCCATCAGCGCCTGCAGGAAGTTGAGCACCGGTGTGCCCTTGTCGCCGACCAGCGCCAGCGCGATGCCGAACAGAACCGAGAAGAACAGCACCTGCAGGATGTCGCCGTCGGCGAAGGCGCCGACGATCGTGCCGGGGATGATGTTCATCAGGAAGCCGGTGACCGACTGGTCATGTGCCTTGGCGGCGTAAGTGTTCACGGTCGAGGCGTCGAGCGTTGCCGGGTCGATGTTGAAGCCGGCGCCCGGCTGCACGACATTGGCCACGACAAGGCCGATTATGAGCGCAAGCGTCGAGAAGGTGAGGAAGTAGAGCATCGCCTTGCCGGCGACGCGGCCGACCTTCTGCAGGTCGCTCATGCCGGCGATGCCGGTTGCGACCGTCAGGAAGATGACCGGGGCGATGATCATCTTGACCAGCTTGATGAAGGCATCGCCGAGCGGCTTCATGCTCTCGCCGATCGACGGATAGTAATGGCCGAGCAGGATCCCGACGGTGATCGCTACGAGCACCTGCACGTAGAGCTGGGCATAGAGGGGCTTGCGCTGCGCGGGGCGCGCGGCGGATTGGTCTGCGATATGCATCGAACTCTCCCTGGCCGGATGGACGGAACCCGCCCTGCGTGACTTCTCCCATCGCGGCGTTCCGGTCGCCCGCCGCTGCAAGGACTTTTGCAAGCGCTGTGCCAGATGGCGGATAGGCCGAAATCCCCGGGTTTCAGCCGTTCCTGCCCCGCTGTCGACGGAGACCTGTGCGGATTTCCGCACAGGTCTTGTTTGCCCTGGCGGAATTTCGCATTAGACTGGGGCCGTAGCCGTGCAGGGAAGGGAGAGGGCCGACGCCGCGACAGCGCATCGATAGCGAAGCCCCAGGCTTTGCCGCCCGCGACCTGTTGCGCGAAGCGGTAGTGCGCCTGCGCGGCGGCCGTTGGCTGCTTGCGGCGATCGCGCTCGCGGTGCTGGTGGGAGCAGTCGCCGTTGCCGGGCGCATCGCCGAGGATCAGGCCGCCGGCAACTTGCGCGACGGGGCACTGGCCGCCTTGCCGCTGGCGGCCGGAACCCTGACCGGCGAAATCGAAAAGCAGCGTCTCGTGCCGCTGGTGCTGGCGCGCGACGATGCGGTGCGCGATGCGCTGCGCCGCGCCGGAAAGGTCGAGGAAACAGCTCTCGACGCCAAGCTGAAGGCCATAGCCGGCGATGCATCGGCCTCGGCCATCTATGTCATCGACACGGCGGGCATGGCGATATCAGCCAGCAATGCCGGCCAGCCGGACAGCTTTGTCGGCATCGACTATAATTTTCGTCACTATTTCACCGATGCGATGGCCAACGGCGCGGCCAGCCAGTATGGCCTCGGCACGATCAGCGGCAAGCCGGGTCTCTACCTCGCCGGCCGTGTCGACGATGCTGGCAAACCGCTTGGCGTCGCGGTTCTGAAGGTCGAACTCGGCGGTGTCGAAGCCAATTGGCGGGCGAGCGGCTTTCGCGTTTTCGTCACCGACGAGCGCGGCGTCGTTCTGGCCACCAGCCAGCCCGATTGGCGCTTCCATGCGCTGGCGCCGCTCTCCGCCGCGGACGCCGCCGCGGCGCATGACCAACTTCAACTGGTCGACGCCGCCTTCGAGCCGCTGCCGATACGGCGTGGCGCCGGTGACGGTCTGGCGACAATCGACGAAGCCGGAAAATCGCGCCGGTTCGTCGAGGTGGTGCAGGACTTGCCCGGTGCCGTCCCCGGCTGGCGCCTGTGGCTGCTGACGCCCGCCGATGCCGCCCTGGCCTCCGCCGCCAACACGGCGCGCCTGACGACACTGCTCGGGCTGCTGCTGATGGGGCTGCTTGCCTATGTGTTCACCCGGCGCCGTCGCACACGCCGGCTGCGGCAGGAGGCGCTGGCGCGCATGAATGCCGAACTCGAGAGCCGCGTCAGCACCCGGACCGCCGAATTGACGCGATCGAACACCGCCCTTGCCGGCGAAATCGCCGAGCGCGAAAACGCCGAGGCCAAGGTCCGCCGGCTGCGCGACGATCTCGCCCAGGCCAACCGGCTCTCCATCCTCGGCCAGATCGCCGCCGGCGTGGCGCATGAGATCAACCAGCCTGTCGCCGCAATCCGCACCTATGCGGAGAATGCCGGCCGCTTTCTCGAGGTCGGCAAGACCGAACCGGCGAGCGGCAATCTGACCTCGATCGTGTCGATGACCGAACGCATCGGCGCCATCACCGGCACGCTACGCACTTTTGCCCGCCGGCCCGGCACTGCTGCATCGCCTTTGCCGGTGCGCGAGGCGATCGAGGGTGCGCTGTCGCTTCTGTCCGGCCGCATCCGCGATTCCGGCGTCACCATCGTCAGGCCGCGCGGTACCGCATCGCCATTGGTGATGGCAAGCCGCATCCGGCTGGAGCAGATCCTCGTCAACCTGTTGCAGAATGCGCTGGACGCCGTGAAGGACCGGCCCGATCCCCGCATCGAGATCGACCTCGCCGAACGTGGCGACAGGGTGCTGATTTCGGTGCGCGACAATGGTCCCGGCCTCGGGCCGGAAGCCGCCGGCAATCTGTTCATGCCGTTCCAGACCACCAAGGAAAAGGGGCTTGGCCTCGGCCTGGTGATCTCGCAGGAGATCGCCCAGGAATTGGGCGGCACGCTGCGGCTCGACCCCGACACGGTCAGCGGCGCATCCTTCACCATCGACTTGAGGCGGATCGAATGACGCAGGGATCAGGGCTGGTGGCGCTCGTCGACGACGATGCGGACCTGCTTCACGCCACCACGCAACTGCTCGAACTTGCCGGCTTCACGGTGATCGCGCTCGACGCCGCCGAGGCAGCGCTTGGTGTCGTCGACACGGATTTCGATGGTGTGGTCGTCAGCGATATCCGTATGCCCGGCATGAACGGTCTGCAGCTCTTCGACCGCGTCAAGGCTGTTGACCCCGACTTGCCGGTGATCCTGGTCACCGGGCATGGCGATGTCGATCTTGCCGTCGCCGCGCTCAAGGACGGCGTCTATGATTTCATCCCGAAACCCTATGCGGGGGAGCGCTTGGTCGAGGCCCTGAAGCGGGCATCGGAGAAGCGGCGGCTGGTGATGGAAAACCGGCGGCTGCGCGAAGCCGCGGCACTTGCCGCCGACGGCATGCCGCTGATCGGCGAGGCGCCCGCCATCCGCCGACTGCGTGAAACCTTGCGCCAGATCGCCGACATGGATGTCGACGTGCTGGTGGAAGGTGAGACGGGAACCGGCAAGGAAGTCGTGGCCGACCTCCTGCACCGGTGGGGCCGGCGCCGCGCAAAGCCCTTCGTGGCGCTGAACTGCGGCGCTCTGCCCGAAACCGTCATCGAAAGCGAGCTCTTCGGCCATGAGGCCGGCGCATTCACCGGCGCGCAGCGGCGGCGGATCGGCCGGATAGAGCACTCCAGCGGCGGCACGCTGTTCCTCGACGAGATCGAATCCATGGCGCCGGCGTTGCAGGTCAAGCTCTTGCGGGTGCTGGAGACGCGCAGCCTCACCCCGCTCGGCTCGAACGAGACGCGGCGCCTCGATCTCAGGGTCGTCGCCGCGACCAAGGTCGACCTCGGCCGGCCCGACCAGCGCGGTGATTTCCGCGAGGACCTCTATTTCCGCCTCAACGTGGTGACGCTGCGCATACCACCGCTGCGCGAGCGGCGCGGCGATATCGCGATGCTGTTCGGCCATTTCCTCGGCAAGGCGGCGGAGCGGTTTGGCCGCCCTGTCGCCAGGGTGAACGCCGCCGTGAGCCATCATCTCCAGTCGCACGACTGGCCGGGCAACGTGCGCGAGCTCGCCCATTTCGCCGATCGCGTCGCGCTCGGACTTGGGCCTGAGGACGAAGCGGAGTCCTTGCCCGCACGATTGCCGGAGCCGGCCGCCGCACTGCCCGAGCGGGTCGGGCAGTACGAGGCGCAGCTCATCCGCGACGCGCTGCGCGATCATGGCGGCGACGTGCGCGGCGCCATCGACGCGCTCGGCGTGCCGCGCAAGACGTTCTACGACAAGCTCAAGCGTTACGGCATTGCCGCATCCGACTTCCGCCCTCTCGACGCTCCCAACCGCGCAATCCGGAAAGAGCCATGAACACGACACTTGAAACGACGGCAAATCCCCTGCCGGAAGAACTCGCCTTTCTCAGTGAACGGCTGACGGCGTTCAACGACGGCGATGTCGGCGTGTCCGAAAGGAAGGCGCTGGCCGTGTTCGTGCGCGACGAGGATGGTGCTGTCGTCGCCGGCATCTCGGGCTACACCGCCTGGGGCTGGCTCTACGTGCAGTGGCTGTGGGTCGACGAAAGGCTGCGCGGCCAGCATATGGCAGGCCAGATGCTGGACGCAGCCGAACGCGAAGCCGTGGCGCGCGGCTGCCAAAATGCCTGGATCGACACTTTCAATCCCAACGCCGCCAAGGTCTATCAGCGGCAAGGTTATCAACCTTTTGGGACGCTGGCCGATTTCCCGGTCGGCCGCAGCCGAATTTTCCTGCGGAAGAATCTGTCGCCCGCGTGATCAGCCAGCCAGCTTTCCGCCGCGCATCGGTTGCGGTGCGCCGGTCGTGCTCGGGAAACTGATCGGCAGGCCGCGCAGCACGCGCACCGCGAGGAAGGCAAAGCACTCCGCCTCCACCGCGTCGCCGCTCCAGCCGAGGCTTTCGGCCAGCACCACCTCGACGCCGGCGCGGCTGGCGAGCATGGCCATCATCGTCGGGTTGTGGCGGCCGCCGCCGCTGACCACCAGCTTCTTCGGCCGGCTTGGCAGAAGGTCGAGCGCCTTGCCGACGGCGGCGGCGGTAAACGCGGTGAGCAGCGCCGCGCCATCCTCGGCGCTCAGGCCGTCGGCCATGGCCGCGCCGAAGTCGAAACGGTCGAGCGATTTTGGATAGGCCTTGGTCAGATAAGGATGCTGCAGCAGCTTGGCGAGCCGGGCTTCGTCCACCTTGCCCGCGCGGCCCAGCGCGCCGTCGCGGTCCATTTCGCCTAGCCCTTTCGACTTGATGAAATCGTTGAGCGGCGCATTGGCGGGGCCAGTGTCGAAGGCGATGACATTGTCGGCGCCGTCCCACCAGGTGATGTTGGCGACGCCGCCGAGATTGAGCACGGCCACCTCGCCACTGGCGCCGGCGCTGCGCATCAGCGCAGTGTGATAGGCGGCTGCCAGCGGCGCGCCTTGCCCGCCGGCGCGCATGTCGGCCGAACGGAAATCATAGGCGACCTTGGTGCCGAGGATCTCATGCATCAACTCGCCGTCGCCAAGCTGGCGGGTCTGGCCGAGCCGTCCGACCTGCGGCGCGCGATGCAGCACGGTCTGGCCGTGAAAGCCGACGACGCCGATATCGGCCATCGTCATGCCGTACCCTTCGACGAGTTCCTTCACCGCCGCCGACTGCGCACGCGTCAGCGCCTCTTCCGCCTTGCTGAAGATCGCCGGTTCCGGCCCGACAAAATTCCAGGCCCTGGCCGCCGTCAGCGTCTCCTCCAGCAAGGAGCGGATCGACGGGGAATAGGGCATCAGACGGTAGGTGCCGAAATCCTCGATCCGCTCGCCATCGGTCTTGATCAGGGCGACATCGATGTTGCCGTCAAGCACGGTGCCGGTCATCAGGCCGACGGCCCAGATTGGTTCCATGGTCTATCCCTAGCCCCTGTTGATGAGATCGCCGACCGCTTGCCGCAGCGAGACGATGCCGCTGTCGAAATGGCGTGTCGGATGGATGCGGTTGGTGAGCAAGGTCCACGCCTTGCCCTTGTCGAAGTCTATCCACAGTCCCGTGCCGGTAAAGCCGGTATGGCCGATCGTTCCCGGACTGCATAACGCACCCCCGGACCAGCCTTCGTGAGGTCGTTCCCAACCATGGGTGCGGGTGGCCGACAAGGGCTCGCGCATCAGCGCGATCGATTGTTCGGATGCGCCCGTTCCGTCCAGCAGTCCCTGGGCGAAATCGAGCACCGAAGCGGCCGTACCGAACAGGCCGGCGTGACCAGCGCCCTGCAACGCCGAGCAATTGTCGTCGTGCACCTCGCCGGACAGCACGCGGTGGCGCCAGGTGCAATCCTCGGTCGCCGCGGCGGCATCGGGTTCCGTGGACCAGGCAAAGCCCGGGCCGGGCTCCATGGCGCGAATGCTCTTGCCCGACAGCCGCTCCAGCGCAAAGCCGAGCAGGATGAAGTTGATGTCGGAATAAACCGGGTCGCGCGCCCGCCATTCCCGCTGCAGGATGAAGGCGCGCAGCAGCTCGGGATCGCGTCCATAGGTGTAGATCGGCTCGACTGCGGGGAAGGGCGTCTGGTGGCCGAGGCACTGGCGGAAGGTCACCTTCCGCTCCCAGGCGTTCGCGTCATACTGGCGAAGGTCGGGAAGCACCGAGATCAGCGGCGCGTCGAGATCGATGATGCCGTCCTGCGCCAGCGCCAGGATGCGCGGCGTGGTGAAGATCACCTTGGTCAGCGACGCCAGGTCGAACCAGGTGTCTTCCCGCATCGCCCGCGGCTTAGGCACGAGCTGCGCCGAGCCGATTGCGCGGACGATACGGTCGCCATCGCGGCTGACAATGCCGAGCACGCCGCCAGGGATACGTCTGGCGGTGACTGCCGTTGCGAGTGGCTGGAATGCACGATCGAAGACCTGGGTGAGGTCGGTCAATGCTGGCCTCCTTCGGAGAGGTAGCGCCCTACGGCGCCCCCCTCTGTCCTGCCGGACATCTCCCCCTCTAGGGGGGAGATCGGATGTTGCATCGGCCTTCGCCAATCTCCAACGTCCGATGGCTGGCGCCGCGCACGAGCTGCCAATCTCCCCCCTAGAGGGGGAGATGCCCGGTAGGGCAGAGGGGGGCGCTGTCCCGCAAACATCTCTAAGCCTCCACCCTCGCCATATGATCTCCTCCAAACCGCTCCCATTTCGCCGGAGCCGGCTCAAACCCCTGCGGCCTGACCAGCGACGGCACCTGGCGCGTGTCGATCTCGAAATGCTCGTGCCGCCGGTCGATGGTCGGAACGGCGGCGATCAGCTTCTTCGTATAGGAATGCCTCGGCTTCGACAGCACGGACCGCGCGTCGCCGATCTCGACGATCTGGCCGGCATAGATGACCGCGATGCGGTGCGCGATCCGCTCGACCACGGCCATGTCGTGCGAGATGAACAGATAGGCCAGCGCATATTCGCGCTGCAGGTCGAGCAGCAGCTCCAGCACTTTGGCCTGCACCGAGACATCGAGCGCCGACACCGCTTCGTCGAGAACCACGACGGACGGGTTGAGCATCAGCGCGCGGGCGATGCACAGTCTTTGCCGCTGGCCGCCGGAGAATTCGTGCGGATAGCGCTCAAGGCTGTTCTTGGGCAGGCCGACGCGTTCGAGCAGGCCGGCCATTCTGGCCCGGGTTTGGGCATCCACCCGCCCACCGGTGGCGATCACCGGTTCGCCCAGGATGCTTTCGATGGCCAGCCTCGGGTTGAGCGAGGCGTAAGGGTTCTGGAACACCATCTGAACGGGTTTGGCGCTGCGCTCCGCCGTGGCCGTTTGCGTGCCGACCGAGAAGCTGCCGCGCGTCGACCGCACCAGTCCCAGCACCGCCTTCGCGGTGGTGGATTTACCCGAGCCGCTCTCGCCAACGATGGCCAGCGTCTCGCCTTGCATCAGATCGAAATCGACACCGTCGACGGCATGCACCGCGCCGGTCGCGCGGCTGAAGAAGCTGCTCTTGAGCGGAAACCGAACCACGAGCCCATCGACCTTCAAGGCCGGTTGCGTGTTCGCGGCCTTGTCGCGCTGCCCGTCCGCGCGTGTCGCCCGGCCGCTGGCGAAATGCGGCACGTCCTGCAGCAGATGCTGCGTGTAAGGATGCTGCGGGCGGTCGAGGATCTGGTTCAGTTCGCCCTGTTCGACGGCCTGGCCGTTCTGCATCACCATCACCTTGTCGGCGATGCCGGCAACCAGGCCGATATCGTGGGTGATGAAGATCATCGACATGCCGCTTTCGCGCTTCAGCTCGGCCAGCAGCGCCATGATCTGCGCCTGCACGGTGACGTCGAGCGCCGTCGTCGGCTCGTCGGCGATCAGCAGGCGGGGGTTGCAGGCGAGGGCAATCGCGATCATCACCCGCTGCAGCATGCCGCCGGACAACTGGTTGGGTGTGTATTTCAGCCGTCGCGCCGCATCGGGAATGCGCACGCGGTCGAGCGCGTCCCTGGCTGCCGCCGTGGCTTGCCGGCCTGTCAGCCCGCGATGCAGGCGGAACGATTCCTCGATCTGGGTGCCAATGGTCAGCACCGGGTTGAGCGAGGTCATCGGCTCCTGGAAGATCATGCCGATCTCGGCACCGCGAATGCCGGTCAGTTGCGGTTCAGTCGCGGCTGCCAACTCGAAGACGGTCCCATCGACCCGCTTCAACTTCAGGGAACCGCCGGTGATGCGGCCGCCGCCGAAATCGACAAGCCGGTTGATCGACAGCGCCGTCACCGACTTGCCCGAGCCGCTTTCGCCGACAATGGCCAGCGTCTCGCCGTCGGCGATATCGAAACCGACGCCGCGCACGACCTCATTGGCTTTCGGATTGCGGCCGAAGCCGACGCGCAGGTCCGAGACCGACAGCAGCGGGGTCATGCCAACGCACTCCGCATCCTCGGGTCGAGGATGTCGCGCAAGGCGTCGCCCAAAAGGTTGAAGCCCAGAATGCTGATCATGATCGCCAGGCCTGGGAAGATCAGCAGCCAGGGTGCCGTCTCCATCAAATTGCGGCTGTCGCTCAGCATCAGGCCGAGGGACGCGGCGGGCGGCTGCGTGCCAAGGCCGAGAAAGCTCAAGCCGGCTTCGGTGAGCAGCGCCCAGGCCAGCGCCAGCGTCACCTGCACGGTCAGCGGCGCCACGAGGTTGAGCAGCAGGTGGCGCGTGACGATATAGCTCGAACTGCTGCCGAAGGTGCGCGCGGCGTCGACGAATTCGCGTGTCTTGAGCGATAGGGCAGGGCCGCGCACCACCCGCGTGAAGATCGGCGTGTAGACGATGCCGATGGCGACAACGCTGGTCCATGTGCCCGGCCCGGCGACGGTGACGATGAGCAGCGCCAGAAGGATCGCCGGGAAGGCCAGCAGCACGTCCATGATCCGCATCACCACGCCGTCCCAGCGGCGCCCGAGCCAGGCGGCGGCCAGCCCCAGGACCGTTCCGGCAAGGGACGCGAACGCCACCGAGAAGAAGGCGACCGTAAAGGACTGGCCGATGCCCGCCATCAGGCGGCTGGCGACGTCGCGGCCGAACAGGTCGGTGCCCATCCAGTAGGCGGCGCTGGGTGCATGCAGTCGGTCGATGCGGTACTGCGTGATCGGATTGTGCGGCGTCAGCCCCAGCAGGCCAAGGATGGCGAGCAGCAGATAGACGGACACGATGACGCCGCCGATGCGGCCGCTGCCATGACCGAAGATGGCACGCAGGATCCGCATCACTGTTCCCCCAGCCGGATGCGCGGATCGAGCGCGACATAGGCGAGGTCGACCAGGAGATTGACGATCATGAAGTTGAAGGCGATGAACAGCACGCTGCCCTGCACCAGCGCGTAGTCGCGCTGCAGGATGGCATCGAGCACCATGCGTCCGAGGCCGGGCAGGGCATAGATTTGCTCGACGATGACGGCGCCGCCCAGGAGGTAGCCGAACTCTATGCCGCTCAGCGTCACCACCGGGATCAGCGCATTGGGCAAAGCGTGCCGCCAGATGACACTGCGCGCCGAAGCGCCCTTGCTGCGCGCCGTACGCACATAATCGTCGCTCAACACGTCCAGCATCGCCGAGCGCGCGATGCGGGTGACCGACGCCGCGAAGGCGAAGCCGAGCGTGATGGCGGGCAGGATCAGCTGGCTGAGATTGCGCAAGGGATCCCGCCAGAGCGGTGCGAATTCGCCCATCGCCGGCAGCACGCCGAAGCCGGCCGACAGCGTGTAGATGATCAAGAGGCCAAGCACGAAACTCGGCGTCGACTGGCCGATCATGGCGACGATGCGCACCCCAAGGTCGGACGGTTTTTCGTTGTGCGTGGCGGCGTAGATGCCGGCCGGCATGCCGACGAGAAGCGCGATGATCATTGACAGCACTGCCAGCTCCAGCGTCAGCGGAAAACGCTCGAGGATGACCTCGAGAACCGGCCTGCCATAGGTGACGGAGATGCCGAAATTGCCGTGCAGGATGCCGCCGATCCAGCGCCAGTATTGAACGAACCAGGGTTGGTCGATACCGAAATAGGCGGCGAGCGAATCCCGTTGTGCCGGCGTCAGCAGGCCGGCCTCGGTGCCCAGCATCGCCGTGATCGAATCGCCAGGCACCATCCGGATCGCGACGAAGACCAGGATGGATACGCCAAGCAGGACGAGAGGAAACGTCGCCAGCCGTCGCAAGAGATAGTTCACGCCAGGAAGACCTCTCGTCCCGTTGCCGAATTCGGCGCTATTGGATGGTCACCTTGCTCAGGCTGAACAGCGTGCCGGTCGGCGTCGGCACGAAGCCGGCGATGTTTTTCTGCTGGGCCGTGTAGCTGTAGGAGGTGTAGAGCCAGATCCACGGCGATACCTCGGCGAGGTGCTTCTCGAACGCGGCGAAGATCGCCTTGCGTTTGGCCGGGTCGGTCTCGGCGCGGCCCTGCTGCATCTGGCTGTCCAGTGTATCGTCGATGTAGTTCGCCACCTTCTGCAGATTGCCGGCCTTGGTCCAGTAGCGGTTGTACATGGTGTAGGGGTCGGCGCGGCCGCCATTGAGCGCGATCGCCATGTCGAAATCGCCCTTCAGCCACGCGTCGACATAGACGTTGAGCTCCATCATCTTGATGTCGAGCTTGACGCCGATTTCGGCGAGCTGCGACTGGATGACCTGGGCTTCCGCCGCCGCCGTCGGCGGCTCGCCGGTGGCGCCGATCACGGTCGCCGAAAAGCCGTCGGCAAAGCCGGCCTCGGCCATCAGCTTCTTGGCCTTTTCGACATCGCGCTTATAGCAGAACAACTGGCTCGGATCGGTCGCCAGCGCCGGGATGGTCAGCGGTCCGGTGACCTTGCCTTCGCCCAGCGCGGCGGTGTCCAGCACCTCCTGCCGGTCGATGGCGCAGGAGATCGCCTGGCGCACCTTGAGCTCGGTCATCGGCTTGCGCGATGGGTTGAGCTGCAGCACGTTGTAGGCAAGCACCGGTACACGGTTCAATTGCAGGTTGGCTTCTTTCGGCACCAGCGTGGCGACGAGCGGATCGTTGAGCAGCGCGAAATCGATCTGCCTGGTGCGCATGGCGGCGAGGATCGCCGCCTCATCCGGCAGCACGCTGATCTCGATGCCGTCGACGCCGGTCGCGCCGCCGGCCCAGTCCTTGTTGGCGCTCAGGACTTCCTTGGCGTTGGGGTCCCACTTGTCGAGCTTGAACGGGCCGGAACCGACCGTCTTGGTGCCGATCGAACCGGCCTTGATTTCAGCCGCCGGAACGATGGCCGCGTTGACGTCGCTCATCGCCGTCAGGATCGGCGCGTCGGGCTGCGAGAGGTGGAACACAACGGTCGCCGCATCAGGCGTGTCGATGCTGGCGATCGACAGGAAGTTGGCGCGGGCGGCGGCACCCGTCTTCTCGTCGAGGATGCGCTCGAACGACGCCTTGACGTCGGCGGAGGTCACCGCCGTGCCGTCCTGGAATTTCGCCTTGGGATCGAGCTTGAAGGTCAGTTCCTTGCCGTCCTTCGAGAATTCCCAGGAGGTGGCGATGGCGGGGATGATCTGCAGGCTGGCGTCGAGCCGCACCAGCGGCTCGTAGATGAGCTCCAAAAGCCGAAGCGACGAGAACGCCGTCTGCTTGTGCGGATCAAGCCCGGTGGCGTCCTGCGACCAGGCCATGTGCAGCGTCGCCGCCTGCGCCGAAACCGTGGCGATGCCGAGCATCGCGGCAAGGGTGATGCCCGAAAGCAGCCTTCCTGTAAGATGAACCATTCTCGTCTCCCATTATTGAACTCGATGCCTTGCAGTTTCCGCGGGCCGCTTCCAAGGCACACATGCTTTGGAGTATCGGCCCAGTCTATGCGGCTTGACGCCGTCTTGTCTAAAGCGGCTTCAGCCGTCTTGTCTAAAGCGGCCTCAGCCGTCTTGTCCAAAGCGGCCTCAGCCGTCTTGTCTAAAGCGGCCTCAGGCCGCTTCGTCGCTGATCGCCTTTCGCAGGAACCCTCCGGCCTTGGCCAAAGCAGCCCGCGCCGCTTCGACGTCGAGGCCGGTGATGGTCACCAGGATCGCCAGCTTGACGTCATTGCCGGTCCGGTCGAGCGCCTGCCGCGCCTGCTGCGCGGTGCAGCCGGTCGTCTGCATGACGATCCTGATCGCCCGGGCGACCAGCTTCCTGTTCGACGGGTTCAGGTCGACCATCAGGTTCTGGTAGCTCTTGCCGATGCGGATCATCGAAGCCGTGGTCAGCATGTTGAGCACCAGCTTCTGTGCTGTTCCCGATTTCAGCCGCGTCGAGCCGGTGAGCACTTCGGGACCGACGACCGGCGAGATGGCGACATCGGCGATGCCGGCAATGGCCGATGCCGGATTGCAGGACAGCGCGACGGTCGTCGCGCCGATCTGCTTGGCATAGGTCAGCCCGCCGATCACATAGGGCGTGCGCCCGCTGACCGCGATGCCGACCACCACGTCGTCAGGTACGAGCGTGATGTCCTGCAAGGCCTTGGCGCCCATCTTCGGGTCATCCTCGGCGCCTTCCGTTGAGCGCACCAGGGCGTCGGACCCCCCGGCAATCAGGCCGACCACCATGCCTTCGGGCACGCCGAACGTGGGCGGGCACTCCGAAGCATCGAGAACCCCGAGCCTGCCGCTGGTGCCGGCGCCGATATAGACAAGGCGCGCTCCTTTCTGGAAGGCACGCACGATGCGGTCCACCGCGGCGGCGATTTCCGGCAGCACCTTTTCGACGGCCGCGGGGACAAGCCTGTCCTCGTCATTGATCCTGCGCAGCACGTCGATGGTCGGCATCAGGTCGATGTCGACGGTCTTCGGATTCCGGCCTTCGGAAACCAGCCGGTCCAGCTCAGACATCAACCGTTGCTCAGTCATCCCAATGCTTTCAAACATTCTGCTGCGCGGTCCGGCATGGCTCGACCCGGCAACCGGTGCAGACCGTGGTCCGTCTTCGCAGCTTCTCCTGTTAACTTTGTAGAATTTGATATTCACATCGTCAACAGAGATTTGGAATATTATATTCCTACACTTGCCAGCTATCCCTTGCAGACCGACCTCTTGGCAAGAATGATCACGCCGGACACGGCGTCGCCGTCGGCGGGCTTCAGGCGGCGCCGGACGTCGGGGGAAAGCCAGGGCTCGAGCGGGCTGGCGAGGCCACCCAGCAAGGTCACGCGCGGCGCGCCTTTTTCGAACAGCACCCGCACCAGCGTGTCGATCTGCTCGGCGGCGCTTTGCACGATGCGGCGTCCGGCGGGATCGCCCTGGTCGGCATGGCGCATCACCATGGGTGCAAGCGCGGCATAGTCCGTGGCGCTGGCGCGGTCCATCCAGGCGACGGCCTCCATCGGGTCGCCGGCGAAGCGCTGCATGAGCTCCGCCAGCAGCGCCGTTCTTTCGTGGCGACCGTCGTGGGCGCGCAGCGCCAGTTGCACGGCTTTCAGTCCGAGGTCGGCGCCGCTGCCCTCGTCGGAGATCGGAAATCCATAGCCGCCGGCGCGCAGGTCGCGGCCCTCGACAAAGCCGAGGCCGATCGAGCCGGTCCCGGCGATGACGATGGCGCCGTCCTGGCCCGAATGCGCGCCAAGGCAGGCGCCGACACCGTCGCTGACGAAGTCGATGCTGGCAAAGGGATGCGCGATTGCCCGCAGCGCCTCCAGCGCGTCTTTGCGGCCGATGCCGGCAAGGCCGATGCCGGCATGGATGCGGGCGGTCTCGGCGGGCGTGAAACCTGCTTCATCGATCGCCGCGCCGTAGGCTTTCGCAATGGAGCTCCACGCTGCCTCGATGCCGAGCCGCGTCGTCGCCGGGCCGGACAGGCCTTGTCCCAGCACCGTGCCTTGCGCGTCCTCGAGGCGGGCGCGGCAACCGGTGCCGCCGCCATCGACGCCGAGAAAATAATCCGCGCCGCCGCTCATGCGCCCAGCCGCTCGATGTCGGCGCCGCACAGGCGCAGCTTGCGGTCCAGTTGCTCATAGCCGCGGTCGAGGTGATAGACCCGGTTGATGATGGTCTCGCCTTCACTGACCAGCGCCGCCAGCACCAGCGACACCGAAGCGCGCAGGTCGGTGGCCATCACTTGCGCCCCGCGCAGTTTCTCGCCGCCGCGCACCAGCGCCATGGTGCCTTGCAGCTTGATGTTGGCGCCGAGCCGCATCAGTTCGGGCACATGCATGAAGCGGTTCTCGAAGATGGTTTCGCGCAGCAGCGAGGCGCCCTGCGCGCAGCACATCAGCGCCATGAACTGCGCCTGCAGGTCGGTTGGAAACCCCGGATAGGGTTCCGTGGTGAGGTCGGCTGCCTTGAGAGGCCGGTCGCGCGAGACGATCAGTCCCCGGTCGCCCGGCCAGACGCTGACGCCGGTCGCCTCCAGCAATTGCACCACCGAGGCCATCTGTTCGAGCCGGGCATGCGTCAGCTCAAGCTGGCCGCCGGTGATGGCGGCGGCGATGGCATAGGTGCCCGCCTCGATCCGGTCCGGGATGATGTCGTGACTGGCGGCGTGCCAGTTGGTGTCGCCCGCGATCAGGATGCGGTGCGTGCCTGCGCCCTCGATGCGCGCGCCCATGGCGCTGAGGCAAGCGGCGAGGTCAGCCACTTCCGGTTCGCGCGCCGCGTTCAGGATCTCGGTTTCGCCCTTGGCCGTGGTCGCCGCCATCATGGCGGTTTCCGTGGCTCCGACCGATGGCGACGGGAGCACGATGCGGGTGCCGGTCAACCCGTTCGGCACCGAGGCGACGATCAAGCCGTTCTCGATGGCGATCCTGGCGCCCAGCGCGGCGAGTGCGGCGACATGCATGTCGACCGGCCGCGCGCCGATCGCGCAGCCGCCTGGCAGCGAAACCCGGGTATGGCCGAACCGCGCCAGCAACGGCGCCAGCACGAGCACCGTCGCCCGCATCTTCCGAACCGTGTCGTAGGACGTCTCCTTGGAAATGGCAGCGCTGGTGTTAATGATCGCGGCGTGGGCGGACCGGGTGATTTCGGCGCCGTGAAGCCGCACCACGTCGAGCATGTTTTTGACGTCGGTCACGTCAGGCAGGTTGGTCAGTTCGAGCGGGTAGGGGCTGAGCAGCGCAGCCGCGATCTGCGGCAAAGCGGCATTCTTGGCGCCCGATATGGTGACCGCGCCTTGCAGTCTCTGTCCGCCGACGATCCGCAATCTATCCATGGCTGAAACCTTGAGGGTCACCCCGGCGAACTGCCTGGGAATCCCGGGCGGTGACCCGGGTCGAGCTGAGAATTAATTCTGCGTTCTTGGCTGTCAATTAAAATTGGAATAATTTATTCCTCGTCTTGCAGGTCTGAAGAGCGAGGGGATTTCCGTGTCTGTCTTAAGCAGGATCAATGCCAAGCTCGACGGCATGGCGCCCGGCGATCGCGAGATCGGCCGTTACATCGTCGACAACCCCAACCAGATGCTGCGGCTTTCGACGGCCGAACTTGCGGCCGAGATCGGCCGCAGCCAGTCGAGCGTCGTCAAGTTCAGCCAGAAGCTCGGCTATGCCAGCTATCAGGAACTCAAGCTCGCCGTCAGCGAGGCCAAGGCGCAGGATTGGCAGGTGCCGGCCGGCGTCATCCACGGCTCGATTGAGGTCGGCGATGGCTTTCCGGTC
The DNA here is from genome assembly GCF_037179625.1 of Mesorhizobium sp. Cs1299R1N3. NCBI lineage: Bacteria > Pseudomonadati > Pseudomonadota > Alphaproteobacteria > Hyphomicrobiales > Phyllobacteriaceae > Mesorhizobium > Mesorhizobium sp. Cs1299R1N3. The sequence goes on from NZ_JAPYKQ010000004.1 coordinate 147,052, forward strand.
ATCCTGAAGAAGCTGATCGGCAGCAAGCTGCTGTCGATGCAGCAGACCGTCGCCGCCAACAGCGAGCGCATCATCTCCAGGACGCTGGAACTGCTGGATGGCGCGCGGCGCATCCATCTGGTCGGCGTCGGCGCTTCCTCGCTGGTGGCGCGCGATTTCTCCTACAAGCTGATGAAGCTCGGCCGCAATGTGCTGCATGACAGCGACAGCCACATCCAGATGGCCAACGCCTCGACGTTGGGGCCTGACGATGTGCTGTTCGCGCTCTCGTATTCCGGCGCCAGCATCGAAACCTTGCGCATCGCCGAGCTTGCAGCCAAGCGCGGCACGACGGTGATCGCCGTCACCGGTCTGCATGACAATCCGCTGAGCCGCGTCGCCGACATCCGCCTCTACACCATCGCCGACGAGGAACGGGCCCGCTCCTCGTCCATCACCGCGCGCGACGCGCAGCTGACGCTGACCGACCTTCTGTTCATCCTGCTGGTACAGAAGCAGCCGGATGCCAACGATTATGTCCACAACAGCGAGGCGGCGGTCACTGTACTGAAGGCCGAGCGGTCGACGTAAAGGGCCTCAGACGCTTTCGAGATAGGTCTCGATCTCGAAATCGCTGACATTCAGGGCAAACGTATTCAATTCCTGGCGTTTGCAGGCGATGAAGGAGTCGCGCAGGATCGCCGGGAAGATCTCCGCCACATGCGTCCCGCCTTCAAAGGTCGCGATCGCCGACGCCCAGTCCGGCGGCAGCTTGGCGGGGACAACGCCTTGCCCGTCCTTCCCCGCCGGATCGCCCGGCGACATCTGCTTCTCGATGCCGATCAGGGCCGCGCCCAGTATCGCGGCAAGCACCAGGTATGGGTTGGCGTCGGCTCCCGAGACGCGATGTTCGATGCGGCGCGCGCCGGTCGGGCCGCCGGGAATGCGGATCGCGACCATGCGGTTCTCGTACCCCCAGGCGACCGCGGTCGGCGCGTAGGATCGCGGGCGCAGCCTCCGGTAGGAATTGAAGTGCGGCGCGAACACCAGCGTGCTTTCGGCCATCGCCGCCAGCAGCCCGCCAACCGCATGGCGCATGATGTCGGAGCCCTGGTCGGTGCCGTCGTCGAACACGTTGCGCCCTTCGTCGCCAACCAGGCTGAAATGAACATGGAAGCCGTTGCCGGCGCGGTCGCCATAGGGCTTGGCCATGAAGCAGGCGGCAAAGCCGTGCTTGCGGGCAATGCCCTTGACCGTGCGCTTGAACAACACCGCATCGTCGGCCGCCCGCAAGGCGTCGGCGACATGGTTCAGGTTGATCTCGAACTGGCCGACGCCGTTTTCGGCAATCGCCGTATCGACGGGAATGCCTTGCGCGCGGCAGGCTTCGTAGATGTCATGGATGAAGGCTTCGAAATCGTCGATCTCGTCGATCGACAGCGCCGCGTCGGAATCGAGACGCCGCCCGGTGACCGGTGAAACTGGTCCGACAGGCCGCTGCGATTGCGGATCGACCAGGTAGAATTCGAGTTCAGTCGCCGCGACGGGAGTGAGGCCGAGCGCCTTGTAGCGATCGAGGATACGGGCCAGTGCCCGCCGGGGATCGCCGAGATAGGGCGCACCGCTTTCGTCGGCGAGCCAGAGCGGGACGAGCGCCGTCGGATGCGCCGTCCATTCCACCGGCAGAATGCCGCGTCCCGTCCATTGGCAAAGCCCATCGGCATCGCCGGTCGAGAAGACCAGGCTGTTGCCTTCGATGTCCTCGCCCCAGACATCGAGCCCGATCAGCGAATAGGGCATGCGCAGCTTGCCTTCCAGCGCCTTGCGCGCCTGCTCGACCGGGATGCGCTTTCCCCGCATGATGCCGTTGAGGTCGCACACCGCGGCCCTCAGGCTCTGGATGTCGCTTCGGCTTTCAAGCCAATTCAAAACGTCCGCAATTGCATCGCTCAATTTCCGTTACCTCTGGTTCCCTGCGGTGCCGCGCCTGAGGCGGCCACCCTATTTCACGACAAGACAGCTGATGAGTTCATGAAGGCATCTCCGACATCAGTCGGAAGAGTTTCCTTCAGTTTTTCAAATCATTAGCTGGTATGTCGGGAGGCATTTCAGGAACCAATTGCGCGATCTGCGATCGCAACATAGCGACAAGACAGGGCAAAGCCAAGTGGCATCTGGTGACGGGTCCAGGAGACGCTGGTCTAGCTCTTCGCTCCCGGAAATCTGGCTTGCCGCAGGATGTGCGCGGCGCCCTCATCGATGTCGCGAACGATGGCCGCCCGCGCCCGCGCGCAGTCCCGCACCTCGATCGCCGCGACGACTTCCTCGTGATAGTCGATGTCCAGAATGGAGGACAGGTCGTCCTCGAACCCCGTGGCGAGGTTTCGCAGAAACGGGCCGACCTGCATCCACACCGTCTCGATCAGGAAGATCATCTGCTCGTTGCCGCAATGGCGATAGATCGAGAATTTGAAGTCGTGGTTCTTCCTGAGATAGTCGCCGATATCGCCCTTGCGGGCCGCCTGGGTCAATTCGGTGCAATGGCGTCGGATCGCACGCAGATTGTTGCCGTTGATGAGTTTCGTCGCAAGCTCGGTCGCCGGGCCTTCGAGGAGCGTACGCACGGCGGTCAATTGCGAGAACCGCTCGGCCGAGATCACCGGCACCTCGACGCTGCCGTTCGGCATCGGGCTCAGCGCCCGCAATGCCTGCAGCCGCATGAAGGCACTGCGCACCGGCATGTCGCTGGTGCCCAGTTCCCTGGCGAGCTTGCGCGAGGTCAGCTTCTGGCCGGGCAGGAATTGGCCCGACATCAGGGCCCGCACGAGCTCCAGATAGACCTTCTCATGCAGAGGCACGGTGTCGACGGCGGTCAAACCGAAATGTGTTCTGTCGGCCATTGGCGGGGGCGCTGCTTCATCCGTTCTGAAAATGACCTGACGACACGCGCCGCGGACAAACCTTGAGCCGGGCACGGCGGGAACACCCAGGCCGCCGATTGATCAGGCATGATAGCCGCTTCGACCGTTGCGCGGCAAGCCAACTGCTGGAGCCGGCGCGGTGCCGCGGGCGCCTACCTTTCCGGGGCTATCGATCCGGGGTCTACCGGCTCGTTTTCGCTGCCAAATGCGCCAGCAAATTCTTGGTGATCCGGCCGACGTCGTTCATGGCATCGCCCGCCGGCAAGGCGCCGCACCAGGCGACCGAACTCGCGCAGAAGATCAGGCCGCCCGAAGGCAGATGGCGCAGCGTCATCTCCGCGCAGCGGCGCCCGTCGCGCTCGCTGTCACCTCCTTCGTACCAGCGGGTGGCGTCATGGACGAAGCTGTCCGGGAAACCGGTCGCGCGCGCAATGACCATGGTCTCGGGGGATGTGCCCAGATGCGGATCCGTGGCGTCGACCTCGTAGCCGGCGGCGCCTCCGAGCACGATGCCATCGTCGCCGAATGTCTCGCTGGCGACGCCGTCGAACAACCACGCGGCCGAGGGCTGACGGCTTTCCGGCGTGCGCGTGAAAGGCCGCGCGCCGTCGAAACCCATCAGCGAGATGGCGACCCCGGTCAGCGAGAACTCGCCGCGCCCGCTGGCGCGCAGATAGCCGCCCGGCTGGTTTGTAATCGACAGTGACTGTTCGGCGATGGCGCCGTCCCAGGTCCGGCCCGCCTCGAGCGGCGAGCGGCGCAGTTCCATCAGATCGTCGTGGAACGCCACCTTGCCGGCAAAGCCGTTGCCGCCGAGATAGGCGATGCTGCCGCCCGCCGCCGCGAACTGGCGCAGCGCATGCTCCATTTCGACCGACATGTATTCGGGGTGGCTGCCGGTGATGACCGCCCCGTAGTCTCTAAGGCCGGCAAGGCCCCGCTCATGCAGGTCGTGGTCGGTGATGAGATCGAAGGCGATGCCATGGCTGTGGCAGAAGCGCAGAAAATGCAGGTCGACCGGCAGATTGTGCGGACAGCCGCACAGCGGATAATTGTAGTCGTCGCGCAGCGTCGCCTTCGGCTTCCTGGTGGAACAGATCGACACGCCGCTGAGGTCGCTGTGGTAGTCGTAGAGCGACTTCAAATTGTTATCGATCGCGAAGCTGTGGCCGCGATCCTCGCACCTCCATTCGTAGAGATGCGCCGGCAGGAATTCATCCGCGTAGGCGAGGTAGGTGGCCGTCGGCACCAGGAACACCAGTGGCGCGCGGCGTGCCGACGAAGTGATGAAGAAGACGATACGCTCCGACCCTTGGTCGTGACCGACCTCGAAGGCATAGACCCCGGGCGGCGCCTCGGCGGGAACCTGCAATTGGCAGGAGGCGGGCCACTGCAACGCGCCCATGTCGTCGTCGTGGCAGTGCACCGCGTCATAATGCGACGGCACCAGGCGGGGGTCGAAACTCGACCCGTCCCAGCGCCGCGAGGTCATGCAGAAGGCGGGCTGGTTGATCGTTTCCAGGAAGAGGACGCGATCGGTGCCTGTCGAGGCGAGCGGGCCGCCCGGCAGCAGGGTCGGAAACGTCCAGGTGACACGACCAGCCGCGGTTTGCAGCGAGATCGCGGAGAACTTCGCATTGAGCGACCTGACATCGTTTGCCGCGCTGGTGCCGAAGACCATGTCACCAGGCAGGCGCCGCCACGGCAGGTCGAATCCATGATCCAGGTGAAACGGCGACAGGAGATCGTCCGAGTCGATCCGCAGCACGGTCGCGCCATCTTTCGACGAAATCTCGACCTTGAGCCAGGTGTTCGCCGGCAACGCAACGCCGCTATCGAGCGACTTGCCGTCGTGGCCTGATGTCAGCCGTCCGTCCTGCAAGCCGAGGCGCAGGTTGCCGCTCTCGAACAGCACGCGGGCGCAATCATTGCGGGTCAAGTACACTTCGAAGGCGACGCCTTCGATCTCGGTGGCCTTGGCCAGTTCGGTCGCCGCAACCCGGAGGAAGGATCCATGATCGAAGTCACGATGCGATACGGCATTTCCTGTCGGCTCGACGCGCCAGTTCATCGGCTCGGCCGCGGGTGTGTCGAGCCGCACGATCCTGATGTAGCGTACCTTCCGCGACGACGAGACATGAAGGGCGACCGGTGTTCCGGCCGCCGTATGCCAGGGAACGGTATAGCCTGAGACGGCCAAGGCGCCGTGATCGACGGGGCGTTTCATCGCCGCAAAGGTCCGTGCCGCGATCCCGGCGGTCGCAATCTCATGGATGGCAAACTGGACAATTCCTTCATATCTTTTCGGGTTCTGGAGGGGATATATACCCTCTAGCTTTGATTGGTGACGAAGTCCGCAGAGATCTCCTGGCCATTGGGACGATCGGCAAAGGCGGGTTCTGCCCAGCCATCTCCAGGCATCTGTCGTGGTGCCTGATCTGCGACGACACTATCGCGATCACCCAGGACCGGACGGTCGGTCGCGTGGGGTTCGGCCTCTTCATCACAAATCTTGACCTTCCCGCACTTGCACGTCCGGCCGCTCTCTGGCTTTTTGGGTTATCCATCCGAACGGACTGATTCGCGTCATGCCGCTCGATTGCAATGTCTACGGGCAGTCTGCTTGTGGGCCGTGAAGCGCACGCAGTTGGCGAAGGAGAAGCAGGCATGGCCGAGTTCAAGAAGCCGGAAATCTCCGAGATGAGACCCAAGATCACTGTTATCGGCGTCGGCGGCGGTGGCGGCAACGCGATCAACAACATGATCGTCGAACAGCTTCAGGGAACCGAGTTCATTGCCGCCAACACCGATGCCCAGGCGCTGACCATGTCGAAGGCGACGCGGCTGATCCAGCTTGGCGCGCACGTCACGGAAGGGCTTGGCGCCGGCTCGTTGCCCGAGATCGGCCGTGCCGCTGCCGAAGAATCGCTCGACGAGATCATGGATCATCTGGCCGGCACCCACATGTGTTTCGTCACTGCCGGCATGGGCGGCGGCACCGGAACCGGTGCGGCCCCGATTATCGCCCAGGCGGCGCGCAAGGCCGGCATCCTGACTGTAGGCGTCGTCACCAAACCGTTCACCTTCGAGGGCAGGCGCCGCATGCAGATGGCTGAAGAGGGCATCGAGCGGCTGCGCGAGGCCGCCGACACCGTGATCGTGATCCCCAACCAGAACCTGTTCCGCATCGCCGATGCCAAGACCACCTTCGCCGATGCCTTCGTGATCGCCGACCGGGTGCTCTATGCCGGCGTCAGCTGCATCACCGACCTCATCGTCAAGGAAGGCCTGATCAATCTTGACTTCGCCGACGTCAAATCGGTGATGCGCGGCATGGGCCGCGCCATGATGGGAACCGGCGAGGCGTCCGGCGACGGCCGGGCGATGAAGGCGGCGGAAGCCGCGATCGCCAACCCGCTGCTCGACGAAATGTCCATGAAGGGCGCCAAGGGCGTGCTGGTCTCGATCTCGGGCGGCAGGGACATGACACTGTTCGAGGTCGACGAGGCGGCCACCCGCATCCGCGAGGAAGTCTACGAGGATGCCGACATCATCGTCGGCGCGATCTTCGACAAGAGCATGGAAGGCCGCTTCAGGGTCTCGGTCGTGGCGACCGGCCTCGATCGTTCGCTCGGCGAGGGTGATGCCGATGCGGGCATCGCGCGCGACCACGCCGGCCAACCGCCACAGCGGACGCTGCAGTAGGGCTTGCTTGATCAGGATTGATTGGGCCCTGGACTAATTTAGTCGGCCCCGCTGCTTCGCGCGGCCATTGTCAGGCTTGCCGCATGGCGACAGCCTCATGGCGACGACAACGGATTGGTTGCCATTAGATATCGCGTCTGTTTACCTGAGCCAGCTCTCGAGGTCCGATATTGCCGGCGATTCGCGGAGGGGAATATCAGTACCCGCAAAAATTCAACATCGACCGGCCATGAAGCGAGTTACGCAAGCTGGCTCGATCTTCATTTCGAGTCATCACGGCCGGAATACGAAGACGCGCTTACCCAAGTTGGAATGCAACGTGGCTGGGACGTGCTCGACGCGGGATGCGGGGGCGGAAGCTTCCTTCCGCTCATCTGCGAGCTGATTGGCCCCAACGGGTCCGTGACAGCTCTTGATCTCGCGCCTGAGAATATTCAACGCGCCGAGAACTTGACTAAGGATGTCCCGGATCGGCCGAAGGTGCGCACCCGCGTCGGCAGCATTCTGTCGCTTCCTTTCAACCATGCTTCCTTCGATTGCGTGTGGTCCGCCAATGTCATGCAATATCTCACGCCGGCGGAATTTCAGCAGGCCACGGATGAGGTAAGACGCGTATTGAAGCCCGGCGGCATCCTCGCCGTAAAGGACTTCGATTCGACGCTTCTGCAGATGCTGCCTATGGATCACGGGGTATTTACCCGCTTCATGACGGCGCGATTGCAGACGTTCCGCGACAAGGGAGTGCTTGGCACCGATTGTGGCTCCTCGCTTCCCAGGCTTTTGCGGGACGCAGGGATGGAGATCGTCTGGCGCAAAGGCTGGCTCGTTGAACGGTGGGCCCCTGCTGGGGAGCACACGCGCAATTATGTACGCGACTTAATCTCCTATTTCACGACTGCAGCGCCGGATTACGGCCTCCCTGAGAGCGATCAGCATTATTGGAAGGAACTGGCAGCAAATCCAGGGAGCCTGCTTGATCAGCCTGATTTCTGCTACCGCGAATTCTTCGTTCTGACGGTTTGCAGGAACGCGGCAATCTAAGAGCACGTCCGTTTTTCAATCAGGGTCATCTCCTGCAGCTGAAATAGGGAATCCCAATTCCCATTCCTATTTCAAAGGACGCCCCTCGGCCGAATTTAAAACGTTTGCATTTTTGCGAAAGCCGATTACAAACGTTTCAACTTCGCTCTTGGGAGGAACGATGACGAACCGCGTCATCACGCTGAAGGAGCTCGCGGCAAGCCTCGACCTGTCGATCACGACGGTGTCGCGGGCGCTTGCCGGCCACGAACAGATCGCTCTCAAGACGCGCGAACGTGTCGCGCAAGCGGCGCGGCAGGCCGGCTATGTGCCCAACACCGCGGCGCGCACGCTCGTTTCCGGCCGCAGCGGTTTCGTTGGCCTGGTGTTGCCGATCCGCGGGCCGAACCTTGTCGATTCCTTTCTGGGCGAATTCGTCACCGGGCTCGGCGAAGGGCTGGTGTCGCATGGCGCCGACCTCATCCTTGCCACCGCCGCACTTGGCCATTCGGAGCTGTCCGTGCTGCGCCATGTCGTGGAATCCGGACGTGCCGATGGCGTCGTCGTCACCCGTATCGCCGAAGTCGACGAGCGCCTCGCCTATCTGCGCGAGCGCGGCTTTCCGTTCGTCGCGCACGGCCGGCTGCTCGACAGCGAGTTTGCCTACAATTGGCTCGACACCGACGGCGCGCATGCCTTCGGCGAAGCCTTCGACATGCTCTACGATCTCGGCCACCGCCATTTCGGCCTGGTGACGATCTCCGAGCCGATGACCTTTCGCCATCTGCGACAGGATGGCCTTGCCACCGCTATCGCCCGGCGGGGCGACCCGTCGGTGCGGCTCGACGTGGTGACGGCGCCGCGCTTCGATCATGAGGCCCGCATCGAGGCCGTCAACCGGATGCTGAAAGGGCCTGACAGACCGACGGCATTCGTCGCTCTGTTCGACGAGCTGGCGCTGACGGTAATGGAGGAGGCCGCCCGTGCGGGCCTCGATGTGCCGCGCGACCTCTCCGTCATCGGTTTCGACAACATTGCCGCATCGGCCTACGCGCCGCCGGGCCTCACCACGTTCGATGCCTCGATCCGCCAATGCGCGCGCGAGATCGCCGACATGCTGCTCACCATCATCGCCGGCAGGCCTGCCGCACCGCTGACGCGACTGATCCGGCCGACGCTGGTTGCGCGCGCAAGCCATGGACCTGCGCCGCGGACAAGAAGCTGACGCCGCCATGACGGCGCATATCCAGGGAGGAAGACCGTGATGAAGGGATTGAAAACGCTGGCCGGCGTTGCGCTGGCACTGTCGCTTGCCTCAGGCGAGGCGCACGCCCAGCAGGTGCTGTTCTGGTCGACGCAGGCGCGCCCGGTCGAGGAAACGCAGAAGATGCGCGACGAGGTGCTGAAGGGGTTCGACGGCGCGGTCGACTATCAGGTCGCCGAGGCCGGCCCCTGGCTCACCCGCCTGCAGGCCGAATTGCAGGCCGGCACCGGCACCATCGGCGTGCTCGGTGGCCTGCATGGCGACTTCTCCAGCGTCGGCGCGAGCCTTGCCGATCTGTCCGGCGTCGATGTCGGTGCCGTCAAGGTCAACGAAGCCTACAGGAAACTCGGCATGCTCGGCAGCGGCGAGCAGAAATACCTGCCGTGGATGCAGGCCACCTACCTGATGGCGGCCAACAAGCAGGCGCTGCAATATTTGCCGCAAGGCGTCGATCTCAACACCATCACCTATGACCAGCTGATCGAATGGTCGAAAAACATCGCCGAGAAGACCGGTTCGCCGAAATTCGGTTTTCCGGCCGGTCCCAAAGGGCTGAAGCATCGTTTCTTCGAAGGCTTCCTCTATCCGTCCTACACCGGCTCGATGGTGACCAAGTTCCGCTCGGCCGAAGCCGAGATCGCCTGGAACAAGTTCAAGGAACTCTGGCAGTACACCAACCCGAACTCGACCAACTATGCCTTCATGCAGGAACCGCTCTTGAGCGGCGATGTCTGGGTGGCGTTCGACCATGTCGCGCGCCTTGCCGACGCCTTCAACAAGAAGCCCGGCGACTTCGTCGCCTTTCCGGCGCCGGCCGGCCCTGCCGGTCGCGGCTTCATGCCTGTCGTGGCCGGTGTCGCCATTCCCAAGACTTCGCCTGACATGGACAAGGCCAAGGCGCTGGTCGCCTATATGCTCAAGCCGGAAACCCAGATCGCGACGCTCAGGGCGACCAATTTCTTCCCGGTCGTCGACGTCAAGCTGCCAGACGATATGCCGGCCTCGGTCAAGGCCTTCGGCCCGGCGATCGCAACCATGACCGGTGCTTCCGATGCTCTGCCGGCGTTGCTGCCGATGGGGCTCGGCGATCTCGATGGCAAGTTCAACCAGGTCTACACCGACAGCTTCGAGCGCATCGTGCTGGGCGGCGAGGACGTGCACGGCGTGCTCGGCGAGGAAGCGACGGCGCTCAAGGCGATCATCGACCAGTCCAAGGCGCCGTGCTGGGCGCCCGACAAGCCATCCGACGGCGCTTGTCCCGTCGATTAGACCATGATCCCGAAAAGTGGAAACCGGTTTTCGGAACAGATCATGGTTAAACAAAAGTAGGAATCCTCCCAAGGGGGCGTCCGGAGTTTGTTGCACTCCGGGCGCCCGGGCCGCGGCATCGCAAAGGAGAAACACCATGCACGGCAAGGCTCTGCCCTATCTGCTGCTGATGCCGGCGACCTTGTTCCTCTGCATCTTCTTCCTCTATCCCTTCGCGTTGGTCGCCTTCGAGGCGCTGACCCGCGACGGCGCCTTCACACTCGACAATTTCCGCACCATGGCCGGCAGCTGGAAATTCCCCGTCACCGTGCGCAACACCCTGCTGCTGGCGGCAATCGTCGTGCCGATCCAACTGGTCATGGCTCTTTTGATGGCCAGCGTGGTTTCACGGCTGGAGACAGGGCGAAGTGCCGTCCTCTACGTCTTCGCCATCCCGCTCGGCATTTCCGATCTCGCCGCCGGCCTGATCTGGCTCGCCATCTTCGACCAGTCCGGCTTCCTCAACACACTGCTTTCCAGCCTCGGCATCGTCGACAGGCCGGTCATGTTCCTCGGCTACCAGAGCAAGCTGACCATCTTCATCGCCGTGGCGCTGGCCGAGATCTGGCGCGCCACCGCGATCATGATGGTCATCCTGGTCGCCGGCATGGGCCTGATCCCCAAGGAATACTACGAGGCGGCGGAGGTGTTTGGCGCCAGCCCGTGGCAGCGCTTTGTGCGTATCACGCTGCCGCTGCTTCGTCCCAGCCTGCAGACGGCCATCATCCTGCGCGTCATTCTCGCCTTCGAGGTCTTCGCCGTGGTCGCGGCACTTGGCGGCACCAACCTGCCGGTGCTGATGGGTGAGACCTACAACTGGCAGTTCACGTTGCAGGACCGCAATGTCGCGGCCGCCTCCGCGCTGCTCATCCTCGCCATCTCGATCGGCTTCACGCTGTTCTTCCTCCGGGTGCTGCGGGTGCCCAAGGAGGCCAGGATATGACGGAGGCCAGGATATGAGGGAGGCGCGGATATGAGCGCCGTGACCGATGCGCGGGTCACCACGCCGGCCGATGCCCGCAAGGCCGGCAACTGGCTGCTGATCGCCACCGCGATCGTGCTCGGCGTCTGGGTGCTGCTGCCGATTTACCTCCTGATCGTCAATGCGCTGTCGTCGCCCAGTGAGGTCACCGCGTTTCCCAAGCGCTTTCTCCCGTCCTTCGACCTCGGCAGCCTGTCGTTCTTCATCAATTTCGCCGGCGTCGCCAGGGCGCTGTGGAACTCGGTGCTCGTCGCCACGCTGACGATGATCCTGGCAATCGGCTTCGGTGCGCCGGCCGGCTACGCGCTGTCGCGCTTCGATTTTCCGGGAAAGGGCACGTTCCGCTTCCTGGTGCTGATGACCCGCGCATTCCCGCTGCCGCTGCTGGCCTTGCCCTTGGCGGTGATGTTCATCCGCACCGGCCTCGACGACACCGCCATCGGGCTGGCGCTGGTTCACACCACGCTGGCGCTGCCGTTCGCCGTGCTCATCACCTTCTCGCTCTTCTCAGGCATCCCGGTCGAGCTCGAGGAAGCGGCCTGGACGCTCGGCTGCACCCGTTGGCAAGCTTTTCGCAAGGTCATCCTGCCGCTTGCCTTGCCCGGCATCGCCGCTTCGGCGGTATTTGCCTTCACCATCTCCTGGAATGAGGTTTTCGCCGCCGCCGTGCTCACCATCGAGAACCGCACGCTGACAGCCTTCCTGCTGCAAAGCCTTGGTGAATCGCCGCTCTATCTCAAATTCGCGGGCGGCGCGGCCTTGGTCGTGCCGGCGCTGATCTTCATCTTCGCCGTCCGGAAATACCTGTTCGCCATGTGGGGGATCGCCAACCGATGACACGCGCCACGGAGACGGCTGATGGCTGAAATCGCAATCAAGGGCGTGGCCAAGCGCTTCGGCGACTTCACCGCGCTGCATCATGTCGACCTCACCATCGCCGACCAGGAATTCATGGTGCTGCTCGGCGCCTCGGGCTGCGGCAAGACCACGCTGCTCAGGATCGTCGCCGGACTGGAGACACCGAGCCAGGGCGAGGTCTGGATCGGCGGCCGCCGCGTCGATCATCTGCCGCCGCGCGATCGCGGCATCGCCATGGTGTTCCAGAATTATGCCGTCTTTCCGCACCTGACCGTGTTCGAGAACATTGCCTTCGGCTTGCGCATGAAGAAACTGCCGCGGCAGGAAATCGAGCGCCGCGTCAACCGCACCGCCGAACTCATGCATATCGAGCAACTGCTGAAGCGCTACTCCGGCCAGTTGTCAGGCGGCCAGCGCCAGCGTGTCGCCGTCGCCCGCGCGCTCGCCATGGAGCCTGATGTCATCCTGATGGACGAGCCGCTGTCGAACCTCGACGCGCTGCTGCGGTTGGAAATGCGGGCCGAACTCAAAGGCGTGCTTGCCGGGTCGAAGACCACCACCATCTATGTCACCCACGACCAGGTCGAGGCGATGAGCCTCGCCGACCGCATTGCCGTCATGCATCAGGGCCGCATCGTCCAGGCTGCGTCGCCGGTCGAGGTCTACCGCAATCCGGCGGCGCGCTTCGTCGGCTCCTTCATCGGCAATCCGCCGATGAATTTCCTGCCCGCGACCAAGGCAGCGAACGGAAACTGGAATGTTGCCGGGCTGGCGCTGTCCGGGCCTAAATCGGACAGGCAGAAGATCGAGTTCGCCATTCGCCCCGAGGATGTCGATGCCGGCGGCGAGGGCCTGCCCGCCACGGTGCGCATCATCGAGCCGCTCGGGCCGCACACGCTGGTCACCTGCGATGTCGAGGGCGCCCTGTTCCGCGCCGTGCTCGAGTCCGGCGCAGCCATTGCCGTCGGCGATCGCCTGCGGCTCGCTCCCAGGCCCGACCGCATCCGCTGGTTCGACCCCGAAACGACGCAAGCCTTGTGAAAGACCTGAACCATCCATGACCGCTCATGCCGCCAATGACATCATCGCCCGCGCCGTCGAAGTGCTGAAGGAGAACGATCAGGGGACCTATACCATCCCGACAAAAGGTCTCTATCCGTTCCAGTGGAACTGGGATTCCTGCCTGACGGCGCTCGGCCTTGCCCATTATGACGAAGCGCGCGCCTGGACCGAGATCGAGACGTTGTTTGCCCATCAGTGGCCGGACGGCATGGTGCCGCATATCGTCTTCCATGTCTGGAACGACAGCTATTTTCCCGGTCCCGAGGTCTGGCGAACCGGTCGCCCGACCGCCACGTCGGGCATCACCCAGCCAGCCGTCGCAGGCTTTGCCGTGCGGCGCCTGTTCGACCGCGCCAAGGACAGAAAATTGGCCGCCGAGCGGGCCCGCGCATTGCTGCCGAAGATCGATGCCTGGCATCGCTGGTTTTACGAAGACCGCGACCCCAAGGGTGAGGGGCTGGTCGCCATCATCCACCCCTGGGAATCCGGCCGGGACAATTCCATCGATTGGGACGATGCCTTCGAGCGCGTGCCGACCGAAGGCGTCGAGCCCTACACTCGTCGTGATACCTTGCATGCCGATCCGGCGCATCGCCCGACCAAGGCGCAGTACGATCGTTATCTCTGGCTGGTGCAGCGTTTTCGCGGGCTCGGTTGGGACAACGCGAGACTGCACGATGCCTCACCTTTCCAGATTGTCGATCCCGGCTTCAACGCCATCCTGATCCGCGCCGCCACCGACCTTGCCGATCTTGCCGAAGCGCTTGGCGAGACGGCGATCGCCAAGGCCAACCGCGCCCGCGCGCAAAAGGGCCTGGCGGCCATGGAGCGGCTTTGGAGCGACGCGCACGGCCAGTACCTCTGTCTCGACCGTGTCGCCGGCACGCTGGTCGACAGCGCTTCCGTTGGCGGCATCCTGCCGGCCTTTGCCGCGATCCCGAAAGACCGCGCCGCTGCAGTCGCCGCGACCGTCGAACGCCTTGCCGGCAGCGCGCGTTACGTCGTGCCGTCACATGATCCCGGTGATCGGCGCTTCGACGCCAAGCGTTACTGGCGCGGCCCGGTCTGGCTGGTGGTCAACTACATGATCGCCGACGGCCTTGCCGCCGCCGGCCACGGTCAGGTCGCACAGCGCATCACGCAATCCAGCCTCGACTTGATCCGGGAGAGCGGATTTGCCGAATACTACGACCCGCTGACCGGTGAGCCGCTCGGCGGCGGCCGTTTCACCTGGACGGCGGCGATGGTGATCGAGTTTTTGCGTGATGCGCAAGTGGGTGGTGCCTAAGCTTGTCGGAGCGGGAACGCTTCGTCTCTTCAGGACGCCTTTTCGCCGACTAGATCAAATCGCTCGATCTCGCATTCGCGGCTGACCAGCGTCAGGATTTCCGTTGAAGGTTCAGTCGCATCGGACTGTCTCCATTCGAGATTGAACGAATACACGAAGCGGTCGCGGCTGATGTCATGCTCCATCCTGGCGAGGCGTGCGCCATAGCCGAGCGGCCGCACCATCTCCTGCAGGTCGGGCGGTGAACTTTTCGGCCAGGAAACCGACAGCATCGCATGGTGGTCGCGCGGAACCTTGAGGTCCACCCATTTCAACACCTGAAGCGTCAGCAGCGTCAGCACTGTTGCAATTGCCGCAAGACCGAACTGGCCGCCGCCAAAGGCAAGTCCGATCATCGTCATGATCCACATGGTGGCCGCGGTGGTGACGCCGGTCACGAGGTCGCCGCGCCGCAGGATGGCGCCGCCGCCGATGAAGCCGACGCCGGTCAGCACGCCGAGCGGCAGACGCAGTACGTCCATGCGGGCGAAGAAATCCATTCCCTTGCCCGTCGTATCAAGCAGCAAGTTGGCCTGGATCATCGCAACAGCGGCCGCAAGGCCGACCAGGATGGTCGTCCGAAGCCCGGCGGTGTGGCCGCGCGCTTGCCTGTTGAGGCCAATGAGGAAACCTGCAACCACCACAAGCAGCAGCCGTGCGACAAGATCGGGCCATGTCGGATGAAGCGGCATATCGCAGCAAAGCGGCTCGAACATCGTTCTGTCAGGCGGCGCCGGCGCTCCGCCTCTCCTGCTTCCCCGGGTTCTCGGCACGGCTCGGCGCCGATGTTCCTTGCGGCTGGCCGGTGCGCCGCGACCTCGGGCTGTCGATGTAAGAACCTCTTTGCCCTCGCGAAGTTCCCGCTGGCCAACCGCACGCGATTTGAAAGGTGACGCTTGACTTCGGTTCCGGCATGTGAAAAATTTTGCAGCAACTGATAAAAATATCACCGGGATGGAAACGTGGTTGGTTTTGGAAACGGCCTTTCTCGGGACGATGATGCCAGCATGGCGGCGCGCGCCGCCTGGCTTCATTACGCCGGCGGCCTGACCCAGTCCGAGGTCGCCAAGCGGCTGGGGCTGACCAGCCTCAAGGCCCACCGCCTGATCACCAAGGCCAACCAGGAAGGGCTGGTGAAGGTCTATATCGACGGCGAAGTGTCGGAATGCGTCGAGCTCGAGGACGAATTGTCCCGCCGCTACGGCCTCGATTATTGCGAGGTGGTCCCGGATTTCGATTCCGAGGATCTGCCGCTCAAGGCGCTCGGCATTGCCGGGGCGCAGTTCCTCAAGCGCGAGATCGAACGCGGCGAGCAGTCGCTGATCGGCGTCGGCCATGGCCGCACGCTCGCCGCTTGCGTGGAATACCTGCCGCGCACCACCACCGACCGGATCCGTTTCGTGTCGCTGCTCGGCGGCCTGACACGGAAGTTCTCGGCCAATCCGCATGACGTCATCCACCGTCTCGCCGAGCGCACCGGAGCCGAAGCCTATGTGATGCCAGTGCCGATGTTCGCCAACACGGCGGAGGACCGCATCGTGCTGCTGGGCCAGAAGGGCATCAGCGAGGTCTTCGATCTCGCCAGATCCGCCGACCTGCTGTTGGCCGGCGTCGGTACCGCCGAGCGCGAGGCTTCGCTGGTTGCCACCGGCATGATCGAGAAAGGCGAGATGGAGGAGATCCGCCGCAATGGCGGCGTCGGCGAATTGCTCGGCCATTTCTTCGACGACGCCGGCAAGGCGGTGGCGACCACCGTTTCCAACCGCGCGCTGGCGCTGGCGCGCGAGGATATCGCCAGCCGCCGGATCGTCGCCGTCGCCGGTGGCAAGATCAAGGTTCGCGCCATCAAGTCGGTGCTGGAGGGGCGCTATTTGAAAGGCTTGATAACAGACGAGCGGACGGCGCGATCGCTCGTGGAAGAGACGCCGGTCGGGTAGCCGGCAACGGTTCAGTTGAAACTACCCTGTGGAGGAGAAGACCAAATGCATGAGAAAGAGAAAGACCTCATAGACGCCTTCCTGCGCGGACAAGTCGACCGTCGCGGATTGATCAAGGGCCTTGGGGCGATGGGCCTCGCCGCCGGCACCGCCGGCACGCTGCTCAACCTGGGCCAGACCCGCGCGCTTGCCGCGGACTTCGACTGGCAGGCACATAAGGGCAAGACCATCAAGCTCTTGCTCAACAAGCATCCATACGCCGACGCCATGATCGCCAATCTTGAGAACTTCAAGAAACTGACCGGCATGAACGTCGTCTACGACGTATTCCCTGAAGACGTCTATTTCGACAAGGTGACGGCCGCATTGTCGGCGAGCTCGCCCGAATATGATGCCTTCATGACCGGCGCGTACATGACCTGGACCTACGGCCCAGCCGGCTGGATCACCGACCTCAACGAATGGATCAAGGATCCGGCCAAGACCAACCCGAACTATGCCTGGGACGACTTCCTGCCAGGCGTCAGGAATTCCTGCGCCTGGAACGGCAAGCCGGGCGGAGCTCTGGGATCGGAAGATGCCAAGCAATGGTGCATTCCGTGGGGGTTCGAGCAGAACAACATCACCTACAACAAGGCGATGTTCGACAAGGCGGGCGTCAAGGTCCCCGGCAATATGGACGAGATGGTGGCCGCTGCCGCCAAGCTCACCAAGGATGTCGGCGGCGGCGTCTACGGCATTGGTGTGCGCGGCTCGCGCTCCTGGGCGACCATCCATCCGGGGTTCCTGTCGGCTTACGCCAATTTCGACCAGAAGGACCTGAATGTGTCGGCCGACGGCAAATTGTCGGCCGCCATGAACACCGCCCAGTCCAAGGCTTTCCACAAGCAGTGGGTGCAGATGATCCAGGAGAGCGGCCCGAAGGACTGGTCGACCTACACCTGGTATCAGGTCGGCACCGATCTGGGCGCCGGCGCCTCGGCGATGATCTTCGACGCCGATATCCTCGGTTACTTCATGAATGGCGGCGACAACAAGATGGCCGGCAAGCTTGCCTTCGCCGCCTTCAAGGCGAATCCGGAGGCCAAGGCACCAACGCCGAACATCTGGATCTGGTCGCTGTCGATGTCCAACTTCTCCAAGGACAAGGACGCCACATGGTACTTCATGCAATGGGCCTCCGGACCCGAGCATGCGCTGTTCGGCGCCACCAAGATGGATTTCGTCAACCCGGTCCGGCAGTCGGTCTGGAAGGATGAAGCTTTCCGCGAGAAGCTGAACAAGAGCTATCCGGGCTATGTCGAGATGTTCGACGCCTCGGCACCCGGCGCCTCGATCAAGTTCACGGCGCAGCCGCTTTTCTTCGATCTCACCACCGAATGGGCGGCGACGCTGCAGAAGATGGTGTCCAAGGAAGTGCCGGTCGACGAAGGCCTCGACAAGCTGGCCGAGAGCATCAACGGCCAGCTCAAGGAAGCCGGTCTCGGTTAAGTCGCAACGAGGGCCGGCCTGCTTGGCGGGTCGGCCCTCGTCATACGTTTTCATGTTTGCGATGCGGTGCCGAAAGGTGACCGCTATTTCGCCCGACCGGCCGCCTTGCTCCCTTGGGCGGCCGGCAGGGGCGAAGCGACAGCAACAACGGAGCAGCTCGATGACTGCGGTGGTATCGCAAAGGCTTAAGCCATCCGGCTTCAGGATCAGCAAGCGGGTGTTGCCCTATGTGCTCAGCCTGCCGGCCTTGCTGGTCTGCATCGGCATCCTGATCCCGTTCCTGACCTCGGTCGTTTACTCGTTCCAGCGCTACCGGCTGAGCCAGCCCTGGGCGCGGCAGTTCAACTGGGGCGACAACTACATCTCCTTCTTCACCGATCCGAAATTCTGGAACACGCTGAAGGTCTCGCTGCTCTATGCCGGCACCACCGTCGTGCTGGAACTGCTTTTGGGCCTCGCCATCGCCTTGCTGCTGCAGAAGCGCTCGACGCTGAACAACTTCATCTCGATCATGCTCCTGATGCCGCTGATGACGGCGCCGGCGCTGGCAGCGCTGATGTGGAAGCTGATGACCAATCCCGGCTTCGGCGTGCTGAGCTATCTCGCCAGCCTCATCGGGCTGCAGGATTTCCGCTGGGCCTCGTCGCCGTCGACGGCGCTGTTAACCGTCGTGTTGGTCGACATCTGGGTCTACACGCCCTTCATCATGATCCTGCTGCTTGCCGGCCTGCGCAGCCTGCCGACGCAGCCCTTCGAGGCGGCGGCACTCGACGGGGTGCCGAGGAGCTTCGTCTTCTTCCGCATCACCCTGCCGATGCTGACACCCTACATCCTGACGGCGACGCTGTTCCGCCTGCTCGATTCCATCCAGCAGTTCGATATCATCTACGCGATGACGCAAGGCGGCCCGGGCGACACGCTGACCGTCTTCCAGGTCGAGGCCTATCTCAACTTCTTCCAGTCGACCAATGTCGGCCGCTCGGCGGCGCTGATGATCATCCTGTGGGCGATCACCTATTTCCTCTCCAACATCTTCATCAAGAACTGGCTCAGGCTGCGCGAACGCGCCCGCGGCCAGGCATAGGAGGCGGCGATGGAACATACCTCGCTTCTCGAACGCATCCTGCGCGGCGTGGCACTGACGCTGGTGGTGATCTTCTTCATGTTCCCGATCGTCTGGATTTTCATGATGTCGTTCCAGACCAACGAGACCATCCTGCGCATCCCGCCGCAGCTGATCTTCGAACCGACGCTCGCCAATTACACCGCGCTGATCACCGGCAAGCTGATGACCGCCGCCGGCACGCTCGACATCGCCTTCATGCGCAACCTCTGGAATTCGGTGTTCCTGTCGGTGACCTCGGTGGCGGTTTCGCTGCTGCTCGGCGTGCCGGCCGCCTACGCCTTCGCGCGCCACAAATTCCGCGGCTCGGAGGACATCGCCTTCACGCTGCTGTCGTTCAGGTTCGCGCCGGCACTTCTGGTGCTGCTGCCGCTGACCCTCTATTTCCAGAAGCTCGGCCTGGCCAACACCTATATCGGGCTGATCTGGGTCTACCAGCTGATCTGCCTGCCGCTGATCCTGTGGATCGTGCGCGGCTATTTCGAGGATATCCCGGCTGACATCGAATATGCCTACCGTATCGGCGGCCATTCCTGGTTCGCCACCTTCCGCAAGATCGCGCTGCCGCTCGCCGGCCCTGGCATTGCTGCGGCCGGCCTGCTCGCCTTCATCTTCGCCTGGAACAATTTCGTCTTCGCGCTGGTGCTGGCTTCGGCCGACAAGCAGCCGGTGACGGTCGGCGCGCTCGCCTTCATCACCTCATCCGGCATCCAGTACGGCCAGATTTCGGCGGCCATCGTCTTGTCGATCACGCCGACACTGGCGCTCGCCCTCTACGCACAGCGCTATCTGGTCGAAGGCCTGTCGCTCGGCGCGGTGAAAGGATAGAAATGGCCAGCCTCGAACTCAGAAATCTCGTCAAGCGCTACAAGAGCCAGACCGTCCTCGACGATTTGTCGCTGACCGTCGCGGATGGCGAAACGCTGGTCCTGTTCGGACCCTCGGGCGCCGGCAAGACTGTGCTGCTGCGCCTGGTCGCCGGCGTCATCGATCCGGACGAAGGCAAGATCCTCATCGGCGGCGAGGACATGACCGATGTCGACGCGGAATTCCGTGGCGTCGGCATGGCGTTCCAGAATTTCGCGCTGTTCCCGCATATGAGCGCGTTCGACAACATCGCGACGCCGCTCGAGGCCAAGCGCTCGTCGCAGAGCGCGATCAAGGCCGGCGTCGAGAGCGTCGCCAAACTGTTGAAGATCGGCCATGTGCTGAGCCACAAGCCACGCGCGCTCTCCAACGGCCAGAAGCAGCGCACGGCCCTTGCCCGCGCTTTGGTCGGTTCGCCGCCGCTGCTGCTGCTCGACGATCCCTTGCGCAATGTCGACGCCAAGCTGCGCTTCGAGATGCGGCTCGAACTGCCCAGGCTGCTCGCCGATCGCGGCGCCACCGTCGTCTACGTCACCCAGGATTACAAGGAAGCCATGGCGCTCGGCGACCGTATCGCTGTGATGTCGCAAGGCGTCATCAGGCAGCTCGGCACGCCCGAGCAGATCTATCGCGAGCCGGCCAACATCGAGATCGCGCGGCTGTTCGGCGACCCGACCATCAATCTGCTCGACGTCAAGCCCGCGCGCGATGGCAGGGGCGGCTATGTCGGCCTGTCCAATGTGCAGGTCCATCTCGCCGATGTTCCCGAGACCGCCATCGGTCGCGACTGCATCATCGGGCTGAGGCCCGAGGCACTGCATTTCGTTGGCGAAAACGAGCCCGGCGCCATTCCGGTGACGGTCGAGGCCGAGACGCCGCTCAACGAAAAGATCGTCACCCTGGTGCGCACCGTTCGCGGCCGTGAAATCCTGGTCTCGCGCCCGGCCGGAACGCCGGGCCGCAGCGAAGGCAAGGCCCATATCGTCGTCGACGGCAAGAGCGCCTTGCTGTTCGACAGGGCGAGCGGTGAGCGCATAGGCGCGAAGAACATTGTCAATCTGCGCAGTGGAGAAGCGGCATGAGCGCCAGCGCACTCACCATTTCCGGCGTCGACAAGTTTTATGGCCCGATCGACCGCGGCGTTCACGCCGTCAAGAACTTGACGATGGAAATCGGCAAGGGCGAGATCGTGGCGCTGCTTGGCTCGTCCGGCTGCGGCAAGACCTCGACGCTGCGCATGATCGCCGGCTTCGAGGAGGTCTCGCGCGGTACGATCGCGGTCGCCGGTCGCAAGGTCCACACCTTGCCGCCGGTCAGGCGCAATGTGGCGATGGCCTTCGAGGGCTACTCGCTCTATCCGCCGCTCACCGTGCGCGAGAACATGGCCTTTGCCCTCAAGGCCGCCCGGCTGCCTCGGAGCGAGGTCGATGCCAAGGTCGCCAGCATCGCCAAACTGCTGGAGATCGAGGACATATTGGAGCGCTACCCCAGCTCCATTTCGGGCGGCCAGCAGCAGCGCGCCAGTCTTGGCCGGGCGCTGATCCGGGAAGCCGACCTGCATCTGCTCGACGAGCCGATGGGGCAACTCGAACCGCAGCTTCGCGCGGTGCTGCGCGGCCGCATCAAGCATTTCATCAAGGAGCGCGGCCTGACCGCGATCCTGGTCACTCACGATCAGACCGAGGCCAACGCGCTTGCCGACCGCATCGCGGTGATGGAAGGCGGCGTGCTGCAGCAGTTCGACACGCCGGACCGGCTCAAGGAGCGTCCGGCCAACCTGTTCACCGGAACCTTCGTCGGCGAACCGCCCATGAACGTCTTCGAGGCCTTTGTCGGGACCGCTGCCGGCCGCATCAATCTGCGGCTGCCCGACGGCCTGTCGCTCGACTACGACAAGGACGCCTTCAGCGCTCCGGTGCGCGACCAGTTGCTCAGCCGCGAGCGGGTGGTCATCGGCATCAGGCCTTACGCGGTCCGGCGCTCGAAAGAGGGTGTTCCGGCCAGGGTCTCGGCCAACCAATGGCTCGGCGACCAGACCCACATCGCCGCCGATTTCGCCGGCGGTTCGCTGGTGCTGGTCGAGCATGACCGCACCCGGCTCGACCTCGGCGCGCCCATCAATGTCAGCATCGATCCCAAAAACCTGCACGTCTTCGACCAGGCGAGCGGCATGGCGATCTCGCACGGCATGGAGCTCGCGTGATGCGCGACATATTGATCGGCATCGATGCCGGCACTTCCGTCATCAAGTCCATCGCCTTCGACACGAAAGGCCGCCAGATCGCGGCCGCGGCGACGCCGAACCATTATGAGACGCTGCCGGGCGGCGGCGCCGAACAGGATCTGGCGCGCACCTGGGCCGATGCCGCCACGACCCTGCGCCAGCTCGCCGACAAGGTGCCCGATCTCGCCAGCCGGACCGTCGCCATCGCGGTGACCGGGCAGGGCGACGGCACCTGGCTGATAGATGGCAAGGGCGAGCCGGTGGCCAAGGGCTGGCTTTGGCTCGACGCGCGCGCCGCCGGCGTCGTCGAGGAAATCCGCGCGCGGCCCGACGACCGGCTGCGCTTCGAGAAGACCGGCAGCGGGCTCGCCGCCTGCCAGCAGGGCTCGCAGTTCGTCTTCATGAAGCGCACCATGCCCGAAATGCTCGGCAAGGCTGCCACCGCGTTCCACTGCAAGGATTGGCTCTATTTCAAGCTCACAGGCGAACGCGCCACCGATCCGTCCGAAGGGACCTTCACATTCGGCGACTTCCGCACCCGCGACTATAGCGGCGACGTGCTCGACGTCCTCGGCGTCGCCGATCTCAGGCACCTGCTGCCGCCGATTGTCGACGGCACGAGGCACAGCACCGGACTGTCGCCGGCGGCTGCCGCCGTCACCGGCATGCTTGCCGGGACACCCGTCGTGCTCGGCTATGTCGATGTCGTCTGCACCGCGCTCGGCGCCGGCCTCCTCGATCGCGAGCGCAAGCCCGGCTGCTCGATCATCGGCTCCACCGGCATGCACATGCGGCTGGCCGAGACGCCCGACGATGTGCAGCTGAACGAAGCGGCGACCGGTTATACGATGGCGATGCCGGCGCCGGGCGTCTTCGCGCAGATGCAGTCCAACATGGCGGCGACGCTCAACATCGACTGGGTGCTTGGCCTTGCCTCGGGCATTCTCGCCTCGCAGGGCATAACCCGCAGCAATGGCGAGATGATCGCGCTGGTCGATGCCTGGATAGCGGCCTCGCAGCCGGCCTCGCTGCTCTATCAGCCCTACGTGTCTGAAGCGGGTGAGCGCGGACCGTTCGTCGATGCCAATGCCAGGGCGGGCTTCGTCGGCATTTCGTCGCGCCACGGCTACGCCGATCTGGTGCGCGCCGTCTTCGAAGGCTTGGCCTTCGCGGCGCGCGACTGCTACGCCGCCATGGGCCCGCTGCCACGCGAAATCCGCCTGACCGGCGGCGCCGCCAGAAGCCCGGCGCTGCGCAAGATACTGGGTGCGGCCATCGGCGCCGACACGCGCACCAGCGCGCGCGAGGAGGCCGGCGCCGCCGGTGCGGCGATGATCGCCGCGGTCTGCGTCGGCCAATACGCCTCCATGGACGAATGCGTCGGCGAATGGGTGACGCCGTTGCTCGGCGAGGCCGAGCCGAGCGACCCGGACCTCGCCGCGATCTACGACAGGATGGCCCCCTCCTACATGCTGGCGCATCAGGCCTTGCGGCCGGTCTGGCGTGCCATGGCGACATCGCAGGAAAATTGAGAAGTCGAGTATGCCCAGGAAAATAGCGATCATTGGCGACAACTTCATGCTGCCGGAGGTGTTTCGCGCCAAAATCGAGAAGGTTGTCAGTGGCGACCTCGACATCAGGACCTTGCAGACGGCCTGGCCCGACGAGCCGATGGAGTTCGGCAATCCGGCGCTCGGCCTCGACAAGGTCAAGGAATATTTCGGCCATCCCGACGAGGTCGTCGACTTCATCGGCGACGCCGAAATCCTCGTCACCCAGCTTGCGCCCCTGTCGGAAGGCATGATGCGGCGCCTGCCGTCGCTCAAACTGGTCGCGGTGTCGCGCGGCGGACCGATCAACATCGACATGGCTGCCGCCAAGACGCACGGCATCACCGTGGTCAATGTGCCCGGTCGCAACGCCACCGCCGTGGCCGAGTTCACCATCGGCGCCATCCTTGCCGAGACGCGCCTGATCCGGGTCGGCCACGAGGCCCTGCGCAAGGGGGAATGGCGAGGCGATCTCTACCGCGCCGACCGCACCGGCCGCGAACTCGGTGAAATGACCGTCGGCGTCGTCGGCTACGGCAATATCGGCACGAAAGTGGTGCGTCTGCTGCGTGCCTTCGGCTGCCATGTCCTGGTCAGCGATCCCTATGTGCAGTTGAGCGCGGAGGATCGCAACGCCGGCGTCGAACTGGTTGCGCTCGACGATCTCCTGTCGCGCGCCGACGTGGTCACGCTGCATTCGCGGGTGACCGGGGAAACACGCGGCCTGATCGGCAAGGACACCATCGCGCGGATGAAGCCTGGGGTGATCTTCGTCAACACGGCGCGTGGCCCATTGGTCGACTATGACGCGCTTTACGAAGCGCTGGTTTCGGGGCAGATCGCCAGCGCCATGCTGGAGACCTTCGCGATCGAGCCGGTGCCCTCGGACTGGCCGCTGCTGCAGCTTCCCAATGTGACGCTGACGCCGCATATCGCCGGCGCCTCGGTGCGCACCGTGACCTATGCCGCCGAGCAGGCCGCCGAGGAAGTGCGCCGCTACCTGGCCGGCCTGCCTCCGGTCAATCCGTGCTGAGAGCGATGGCCATGATGCGAAAATCCGGCAGCGGGGTGACGGCAAGATGAGCGTCGGCCCTGACATCGTCGACCTCTTCGTCATCGGCGGCGGCGTCAACGGCGCCGGCATCGCGCGCGATGCCGCCGGCCGAGGGCTTTCAGTCATCCTGTGCGAGAAGGATGATCTCGCCGAAGGCACCAGTTCGCGCTCGGGCAAGCTCGTCCATGGCGGTCTGCGCTACCTCGAATATTATGAGTTCCGCCTGGTGCGCGAGGCGCTGATCGAGCGCGAGGTGCTGCTGGAATCGGCGCCGCACATCATCTGGCCGATGCGCTTCGTGCTGCCGCACAGCCCCGATGACCGGCCCGCATGGCTGGTGCGGCTCGGCCTGTTCCTTTACGACCATCTCGGCGGCCGCAAACGGCTGCCCGCCACCCGGACGCTCGACCTGCGCACCGCGCCCGAGGGGGCGCCGATCAAGGACAGTTTCAAGCGCGGCTTCGAATATTCCGATTGTTGGGTGGACGATGCCCGCCTTGTCGTCATCAATGCGCTCGACGCCGCCGAGCGGGGAGCGAAGGTCTTCACCCGCACCGCCTGCACCGCCGCCCGCCGAGAGGGCGGCCTCTGGGTCGTCGAGATGCGTGACGTCAGGACCGGCATCAAGACCAGTGTGCGGGCCCGCGCGCTGATCAATGCCGCCGGTCCCTGGGTCAACGACATCGTCAATCGCGTTGCCGGCCAGAATTCCAGGCGTAATGTCCGCCTCGTCAAGGGCAGCCATATCGTCGTGCCCAAGTTCTGGGAGGGAAGGCAAGCCTATCTCGTCCAGAACAGCGACAAGCGCGTCATCTTCATCAATCCCTACCAGAACGATCTCGCGCTGATCGGAACCACCGACATTCCCTACGAAGGCCGGCCGGAGGATGTGACCGCGGATGAGAGCGAGATCGACTACCTCATCACAGTGGTCAACCGCTATTTCAAGCGCGGCCTTGCGCGCAACGATGTGGTCTATTCCTTCTCCGGCGTCAGGCCGCTCTATGACGACAACGCCGACAATCCCAGTGCGGTGACCCGCGACTATATTTTCGAACTCGACGCGCCGGATGCGCAGGCGCCGCTGCTCTCCGTCTTCGGCGGCAAGATCACCACCTTCCGCAAACTGGCCGAGCACGCGCTGGACAGGATCGCGCCGTTCTTTCCGAAGATGGGCAAAGCGTGGACCGCAAAGGCGCATTTGCCCGGCGGCGATATCGCCAATGCCGATTTCGAACAGTTCCTCGGCGACCTCGCGAATGAGTATCCATGGATGCCGGCATCGCTGCTCAAGCATTACGGCCGGCTCTACGGCACCAGGACGCGGTCCGTGGTCGGCGGCGCCCGTTCGCTCGCCGCACTGGGGCGGTGTTTTGGCAAGGACTTCTTCGAGCGCGAGGCGAACTACCTCTTTGAACAGGAATGGGCGGAGGACGCGGCCGATATTCTCGAACGGCGCACCAAGCATGGCCTGCATCTGTCCGCCGAGGAGAAGTCGGCCTTCGAGCATTGGTGCGCGACCCGGCAGGCGAGGGCAGGCTGATGGCGCTCACTGCCCCTATTCGGCGACAGCGTTGAAGGGATCGCGACCTTGGCCTTCACGCTCTCCCTCAACACCAATCCGCTGGTCAACCGCTTCGCGGAGCCCGACGATCTGATCGACACCATCGCCTATGGCATCGGCATCAGGGACGTTCAACTCACGCACGAATTCGTCAATCCGGGCTGGCCGGCGGCGACGATCGTCAAATTCGTCCGCATGTTCCGCAACGCCTTGAACCGCACCGGCGTGCGCGTCACCTCCGGCATGACCGGCCCTTATGGCCGGCTCAACCATTTCGGCCATCCCGATGCCGATGTGCGCCGCTATTATGTCGACTGGTTCAAGACCTTTGCCGATATCTCGGCCGAGCTTGGCGCTGGCGGCATGGGCACGCAGTTCGCCATTTTCACGCATCGCGACTTCGACGACCCCGACCGCCGCGCGCGTCTGTTCGACATCGCGCTGGACTGCTGGCGCGAGGTCGCCGAACACGCCCGGGCGGCAGGCCTGACCTACCTGTTCTGGGAGCCGATGTCGGTTGGCCGCGAGTTCGGCCACACGATCGAGAATTGCCGGATGCTGCAGGATGCGATCGATGCCGCCGGCATGGCCATTCCACTGGAGATGATGGTCGACATCGACCATGGCGACGTGACCTCCCCCAACCCGGCCGACATCGATCCCTATGCCTGGGCCGAGGCCTTTCCTCTGAAGTCACCGATCATCCACGTCAAGCAGTCGTCGATGAACAAGGGCGGCCACTGGCCGTTCACGTCAGCCCACAACAAGGACGGCCGTATCACTCCTGAGAAGCTGCTGGAGACGGTGCGCCGCGGCGGCGGCACCGACAACGAGATCTGCCTCGAACTGTCGTTCCGCGAGCGCGAGCCGGTCGACCATCAGGTGGTCGCCATGATCCGCGAGTCGGTCGACTATTGGGCACCCTTCATCGAGACCGGCAGGCCTGGCCTGCTGCCGAAAGCCGGATAGAAATCGGACAGGAGCCGATGCGGCTCCTGTCCATGAAATGCAACCGGATCGAACTCAGGCGAATTTCGGATCGAGGCTGCCCGACTTGTAGCGCTTGGCCATTTCCGAGACCGGCAGCGGCTTGATCTTCGGCGCATTGCCGGCGGTGCCGAATTGCTCGAAGCGCTCCTTGCAGAGCTTCCTCATCGCCGCCATCGCCGGCGTCAGGTATTTGCGCGGATCGAACTCGCTGGGGTTTTCGGTCAGCACCTTGCGGATCGCGCCGGTCAGCGCCATGCGGTTGTCGGTGTCGATGTTGATCTTGCGCACGCCATGCTTGATGCCGCGCTGGATCTCTTCCACCGGCACGCCCCAGGTCGGTTTCATCTGGCCGCCATATTTGTTGATGATCTCCTGCAGGTCCTCCGGCACCGAGGATGAGCCGTGCATGACCAGATGCATGTTGGGCAGCCGGCGGTGGATCTCCTCGATGACATTCATGGCCAGAACCGCGCCGTCGGGCTTGCGCGAGAATTTATAAGCGCCGTGGCTGGTGCCCATGGCCACAGCCAGCGCATCGACATGGGTGTCGCGTACGAACTGCTCGGCCTGCACCGGATCAGTGAGCAACTGATCGTGGCTGATCGCGCCTTCGACGCCGTGGCCGTCTTCCTGTTCGCCGCCGCCGCTCTCGAGCGAGCCCAGCACGCCGATCTCGCCTTCCACCGACACGCCGCCCCAATGCGCCATGTCGACCACACGCCGTGTGATACCGGAATTATAGGCATAGTCGGCCGGCGACTTGCCGTCCTCCTTCAGCGAACCGTCCATCATCACCGAGGTGAAGCCGTACTGGATCGCGGTGACGCAGGTGGCTTCGTTGTTGCCGTGGTCGAGATGCATGCAGACCGGGATGTCGGGGTGGATTTCCACCAGGGCGTCGATCAGCTTGGCCAGCACCACGTCATTGGCGTAGGCGCGCGCACCGCGGCTTGCCTGCAGGATGACCGGCGACTTGGTCTCCTCCGCGGCCTCCATGATGGCCAGGCCCTGTTCCATGTTGTTCATGTTGAAGGCCGGCACGCCATAGCCGTATTCGGCGGCGTGATCGAGCAATTGTCTCAGTGTGATGCGAGCCAACGATTAGTCTCCCGTATCTGGTTTCAAACCTGTGGTTGCGGGCTGTCCGCGCATCGTTCAGCCCACCGATGCTTCTGGCCGGAATTCCGCGCAACCGCAACCGTGACAGACCGTCCCGGCAGCAATTCTTGTTACAGCGGCGCGATAAAAGCCGGCGAAATATCCCAGTGAAATATCTCATTATCACAAAAATTATGATACATGCGCGTCAATGTCTGTTATGTCTGAGTTCGATCAAGGAGCCAGGCTTCTGCGTTGGCGGGTCGGCGAGAAATGAAGAGCGACAACAGACGGCAAGGCATCATGGACTTCCTGGTGGACGCCGGCGCGGCAAGCGTCGACGACCTGGCCTCGCGTTTTGGCGTCTCCAGGATGACCGTGCACCGCGACCTCGACGAACTCGAGGAGAGTGGCTTCCTGCGCAAGGTGCGCGGCGGCGCCTCGATACAGCCGAGCAGCCTCTTCGAAAGCGATTTCCGCTACCGGCAGAAGCAGGCGACTGGGGAAAAGCAGCGCCTGGCGGCGGCGGCCGTTGCCATGATCGAACCCGGCCAGACGGTCATCATCGACGACGGCTCGACGGCGGGCGGTATCGCGCGACATCTCGCGGAACTCAGGCCGCTGACGGTGATCACCAACAATCTCGCCGTCATCCAGGATCTGGCCGGTGCCGGAGGCATCAACCTGATCGCGCTCGGCGGCCAATACTCGAAGAAATTCCATGGCTTCTTCGGCCTGCTCGCGGAGGCTTCGCTGCGATCGCTGCGCGCCGATGTCGCCTTCCTGTCCTCATCCGCCATCCACGGCGCCTCCGCCTTCCATCAGGATCAGGAAGTGGTGCAGGCCAAGCGGCTGATGATGGCTGCGGCGACCCGCAAATACCTGCTGGTCGATCACGGCAAGTTTGGCCGCAGTGCGCTGCATTTCCTGACCGATCTCAAGGCATTCGATGCCGTCTTCACCGGACGCGAGCCGGAGCCCGGGATGCGCGCGACGCTGGATGCGGCCGGGGTTTCGCTGACGGTAGTCGGCGACAAGGATTGAGGATCAAGGAGAGTACGCGTGGTTTACTGGGTCGGTACAAGCTGGAAGATGAACAAGACGCTCGCCGAGGCGCTTGATTTTGCCGGGTCGCTGGCCGGCTTCGTGCCGGGTTTCGACGATCGCATCCAGCCTTTCGTCATTCCGCCCTTCACGGCGGTGCGCGAAGTCAGGCAGGCGCTGTCGGCAACGCGCATCAAGGTCGGCGCGCAGAACATGCATTGGGCCGATGCCGGCGCCTGGACCGGCGAGATCTCGCCGGTGATGCTGAACGATTGCGGCCTCGACCTGGTCGAACTCGGCCATAGCGAACGGCGCGAGCATTTCGGCGAGACCGATCGCACGGTCGGGCTGAAGACGGCGGCGGCGCTCACACATGGACTGATACCGCTGATCTGCGTCGGCGAGACGCTGGCCGAGCGCGAAAGCGGCAAGGCCGATGCGGTGCTGACCAACCAGGTCGAGGGTGCATTGCAACTCCTCGAAGGCGGGGCAGGGGGAGCAAAAATCCTGTTCGCCTATGAGCCGGTCTGGGCGATCGGCGACAAGGGCTTTCCGGCCAGCTCCGACTATGCCGACAAGCAGCAGGGGCTGATCAAGAAGGTCGCCGCCGGTCTGCTGCCGTCCGCGCCGCCGGTGCTCTATGGCGGCAGTGTCAACCCTGGCAATGCCGCGGAACTGATCGGCCGGCCCAACATCGATGGCCTGTTCATCGGCCGCTCCGCCTGGCAGGCCGAAGGCTACATCGACATCCTGCGCCGCGCGTCAGCCGCGATCTGAATCAATCGAACTGGAAAGGACAAAAAATGAAAATAGCCATTGGAGCCGACAGCGCCGGCAAGCCGCTGCTCGACGTCATCGCCGCGCATCTGGCAACCAAGCCCGGCCTCATCGTCAGCGACCTCAGCCAGGCCGGCTTCTATGCCGACCTGTCGCAGAAACTTGCCCAGACGATCGTCGAAGGCGAGAACGATCGCGGCATCCTGTTCTGCGGCACCGGCATCGGCGTCTCGATCTCGGCCAACAAGGTGCCGGGGATCCGCGCGGCACTTACCCACGACACCTATTCGGCCGAGCGCGCGGCGAAATCCAACAACGCCCAGATCATCACCATGGGCGCCCGTGTTATCGGTCCGGAACTGGCCAAGGCCATTGTCGACACGTGGCTGGCCTCGGAGTTCGACGAGAAGGGGCCCTCGGCCGGCAACGTCCAGGCGATCAACAGGCTCGACGCGGCAAAGAGCTAAGAGAGACTGTCGCGCATGGCCCTGATGACGGTGACGGCCGAGGCCGCGCCCGGGTCCATGTGTCCGAGCGACCGCTCGCCGAGCCGCGACGAGCGGCCCTTGGCGGCGATCATGTCCTTGGTCGATTCCGCGCCGCGCTCGGCGGCGGCAAGGGCCGCCTGCAGGCTTTCAGCAAGGTCTTTTCCTGCTGCATTGCTGGCGCCAGCCGCTTCCGCCGCCGGTTGCCAGGCGTCGACCATTGTCTTCTCGCCGATCTCGGCCTTGCCGCGATCCTTGATGCCTTGCGCCATGCCCTGCAGCAGCGCGATGAACTCGGCATCCGCCAGCGTCGCCTTGCCCTTGACGGCGGCGGCGGCGCGCATGAAGGCGGTGGCATAGAGCGGTCCGCAGGACGCGCCGACTGCATTGAGGAACGATTTCGCCGCCGTGTTGAGGAGCGCGGTCGGCTCGGTCGCCGCAAGGTCGACCAATGCCAGCGCATCGCGCACGGCGTTGAACCCGAGCGCCATCGCAATGCCGTGGTCGGCGTCGCCGATGACGCCGTCGAGCTGGCAAAGCCGGTCCCTGTCGGCTTCGATCGCCACCGCGATCGCATCGAACATTCTTTTCAGGTCGGAGGCGGCGATGGTCATGGAGCGCTCTCAGCCGGCACGGAACATGGCGCAGTCGCAGGGATGGTCGAGCATCGTCTGCAACTCTTCGTCGAGATGGAAAAGCGTCACCGAGGCGCCGGCCATTTCCAGCGACGTGCAATAATTGCCGACCCAGGTCGCGTGGACGGAAACGCCGATTGCATCGAGCCGCTGCTTGACCCGACGGTTCATGATGTAGAGCTCCATCAGCGGCGTCGATCCCAGCGAGTTGACCAGCACCGCGACCTTGTCGCCCCGCTTCGGCGCCATCTCGGCGAAGATCTTGTCGAGCATCTCGTCGGCAATCTCATCGGCGGTCCCGAGCTTGCCGCGCGCGATGCCGGGTTCGCCATGGATGCCCATGCCGATCTCCATCTCGTCGGCGCCGATCTCGAAATTCGGCCGCCGTGTCTGCGGCAGCGAGCAGGGCGACAGCGCCACGCCCATGGTGAAGGTGCGATCGTTGGCCTTGCGCGCGATGCGTTCGCATTCGTCGAGCGAGAGCATGAGGTCGCAGGCCGCACCCGCCGCCTTGAAGATGAAGAAATTGCCGGCGACACCACGGCGCTTCTGCCGCTGGTCAAGCGGTGCCGAGGCGACGTCGTCGGTGGTGAGCACCGTCCGCACCTCGATGTCGTCCATGCCGGCCATCTCGGCCGCCATGTCGAAATTCATCACATCGCCGGCATAGTTGCCGTACATGAACAGGACGCCGGCACCGCCGCTGACCGCCTTGGCACATTCCAGGATTGGATCCGGTGGTGGCGAGGCAAAGACGTTGCCGATCGCCGCCGCGTCCGCCAGCCCCTTGCCGACAAAGCCGAGAAAGGTCGGCTCGTGGCCGGAGCCGCCGCCGATCACCAGCCCGACCTTGCCGGGCCTTGATCCGTCGCGGGCGATGATCGAGCGCGGGCTGCCGTCCACGCTTGTGAGATGGCGAGGATGCGCAGCCAGGATCCCTTCGAGCATTTCGTCGACGGCACGGTTGCCGTCATTGATGATCTTCTTGGTCTGCACCGGCATCCTCCCGAACTCGGCATTTTCCTGGAAAGGCGCCCCGCTGAATTAGCGCAAACGCGTTTCCAGGTCCTTGTTTATGCACGTCGTTATCCCAAAACCGCTGCGCGCTTTTGGGCGACATGCGTCCGATACTACCGGCTGTTGCCGGGATTTCCACCCGGCTTCAGTGCTTCAGGCCGCGATCTTTTCCCGCGCGGCGAGAATCTCCACACATGCCTTGGCGGCCTCTTTGCCCTTGACCGTGAAGTGCTCGAAGAAGAAGCGGTGATGCTCGGCGCTGTCGTGAAAATTGTGCGGCGTGAGCACCGCCGACAGGACCGGCACGCCGGTCGACAGCTGCACGTTCATCATGCCGTCGATGACTGCACCGGCGACGAAGTCGTGCCGGTAGATGCCGCCATTGACGACGAACGCCGTGCCGAGGATCGCGGCATAGC
This sequence comes from Mesorhizobium sp. Cs1299R1N3, assembly GCF_037179625.1. Taxonomy (NCBI): domain Bacteria; kingdom Pseudomonadati; phylum Pseudomonadota; class Alphaproteobacteria; order Hyphomicrobiales; family Phyllobacteriaceae; genus Mesorhizobium; species Mesorhizobium sp. Cs1299R1N3. Next base: position 179,753 of record NZ_JAPYKQ010000004.1, read on the forward strand.
GGCCGGTCCCGGCAAGCGTCTTGGCATGCAGCGGAATCTCGTAGGCACCGGGCACGTCGAAGACGTCGACGGCAAAGCGTCCGCCGCCGATCTCGGCCAGCTCCGTCTCGAAGGCTTGCACGCACTGGTCGACAATGTCGGCATGCCAGCGCGCCCTGATGACGGCGACGCGGGTTGTTTCATAGTCTTTGTGGGAATGCTGATTCATGGGTCCATCCTTCCGTTTCGAACCAGAATCAGGACGCACGATACGAAATCCGGCCCGCCGGGGCGGTCCGTTTTCCGTTTCGTTCTCTTTCATCCGGACTCTAACCGTCGGCCCCGGAATCACACCGGATCTGCTGACCTTTCCGATGCCGGAAAGCGCTCGCGGGCTTCGGCCGAAGCCGTTACCGCCGGTGGGGACTTTCACCCCGCCCTGAGAACATTAACGCGCTCTGTATGAAGAGCAGGGGTGCCGGTGTCAACCGCGCGACAGGCCGCTGGCCAATCACGTTCTGTCGGCTGGAGCAATGCGATGATGGCTCTACCGGGTGCGCCACGCTGCCGCCGAAGCCGCAACCAGCATCAGCACCGCCGCGACCATCGCGCATGTGGCAAAGCCGAAGCCGGAATAGAGCGGCCCGAAGCCGGTGGTGCCGACGAACACCGCGAGGTAGGTCACCGCGCTGTTCAGGCCCATGATCGTGCCCCGCCGTGACGGATCGAGCGCCGACAGGCGCATCACCAGCACGTTCAGGCCGAAATGATTGGCAAGCCCCCAGGCGGTCACCATGGCGAGTGTCAGGCCATAGCTGTCGCTGGTCGCGGCGATCGCCACGTAGACCATGGCGACGAGAAGATAGGCGAAAGGCATGACGCGCCTAGCGCCAAGGCGATCGATGATGCCGTCGAAGAGCGCCGCCGTGCCAAACCCCGCGCCATAGGCGAGGGCCGCCAGACCGTTGGCGCTGACCGCCTGTCCCAGTCCGCTGTGAAGATGATCGCCGAGATAGCCATAAACACCGTAGAAGGCGGTCATGAAGGCGCCGCAGGCGACCAGCAGCGGCACGATGCCGGGAATGCCGAACGCCTCGAACGGCGAGGGCGCCGGCCCGGTCTTCCTGACATCCGGGAGCGACGATGTGCTGAGACCGCCGAGCGCCAGGGTGGCAAGCAGCGCCACGGCGGCGAAGACGGCGCGCCAGTGCACGAGATCGGCAAGCACCGCCGACAGCGAAACGCCGGCCACCATGCTGAGCGTCCATCCGGTCAGCACCACGCCGATCGTGCCGCTTTCGCGGCCGGGCGGAGCGATAGCCGCGGCACTGGCGTAAATTGCCGGCATGGCGACGCCGGCGGCAATGCCGGCGACAAGCTGCGCGGCAACCAGCGCGGCCACCGTGGGCGCGGCCGCGCTGGCGACCAAGGCCAATGCCAGCAGCAGCAAGGCCGCCTGCAGCATCCGGCGGGCGCCGACCCGGTCGATATGGCGTGCCAGGAACAGGGCGCTCGCCGATGTGCCGAGGCCGAAGGCGGCCGCCGCCGTCATCACCACGGGAACGCTGGTCGCGAACGATACGGCCACCGCCGGAGCGATCGGGCCCAGCACCAGCGAATTCGAGCCGATCACGGCGATGCATCCGGTCAGGAGATAGGCAAGCGCCGGAATGGGCGGCCTGGTGTCCGCGTTCAAGGTTGCAGCTTGATCGTTGTTCGACATATCATCATAATGGCCGTATTAAATTCCGTGACAATCGGGAATATCGGCATGGATGAAGAAACAGATGGCATTCAGCGGAACAGGCCGGCGGCCCGGGATGTCGACGCGACCGACCGAAAGATATTAGGCGTTCTGGTCGACGACGCGACCGTCAGTTATGCCGAGCTCGGCGAACGTGTCGGCCTGTCGCCGCCGGCAGCGCATGAGCGCGTCAAGCGACTTCGGCGCAGCGGCGCCATCCGCAACACGGCCGCCATCATCGATCCCAACGCGGTGAGAAAGCCTCTGCTCACCTTCGTCCACATCGACACCAGCGGCTGGGGCAAGACCCCGGAACTGATGGCGATTTCGGAGTATCCCGAGGTCGAGGAGATCCACACCGTCGCCGGCGACACATGCGTCCTGCTCAAGGTGCGCACCGAGGACACCAAGGCGCTCGAAGGACTGCTGTTGCGTCTCTACGAGACACCCGGCGTCACCTCGACGCGCAGCTACGTGGTTCTGGCGACCTACCTCGAACGGCCGGTGCAGCCCGGCATCACGGCGCAATGGCCGACGCCGAAGCACATGGGCAAGCCGCTCTACTGAAGCGATTCCAGGAAAACTGTGCTGCGGTTTCCGTCGGGAATTGCGTGAAAACAGAGAGTTGGAGCGGTCGGCGATTCCAGCTGGACCGCTCTAACGGATGACGCCGCTCGGTTTTGATTATCCCTGCTCGGGGAACATCGCCTTCAGCCCTTCGCGCGATGCCTTGGCGATGCCGCGCTCGGTGATCAGTCCGGTCACCAGCCGTGCCGGCGTCACGTCGAAGGCGGGGTTCCTTGCCGGCGTCGCTTCGGGCGAGACACGCACCTGGGCGATCTCGCCCGTGGCGGTCTTGCCCCAGACCAGCGATACCTCGTCGCCCGAGCGCTCCTCGATCGGGATTTCGGCGAGGCCGTCGCCCACCGTCCAGTCAATGGTGGGAGAGGGCAGCGCGACGTAGAACGGCACGTCGTTGTCGGCTGCGGCGAGCGCCTTCAGATAGGTGCCGATCTTGTTGCAGACATCGCCGTCGGCTGTCGTGCGGTCGGTGCCAACGATGACCATGTCGATTGCGCCGCGCTGCATCAGATGGCCGCCGGCATTGTCGACGATCAACGTGTGCGGCACGCCATGGCCGGCCATTTCCCAGGCGGTCAGCTGGGCGCCCTGGTTGCGCGGGCGTGTTTCATCCACATAGACATGGACCGGAATGCCGGCTTCTACAGCGAGATAGATCGGTGAGGTGGCTGTGCCATAGTCGACAGTCGCCAGCCAGCCGGCATTGCAGTGGGTGAGGATATTGACCGGCTCGCCCGGCTGCTTGCGCGCCGCGATGTCCTTGATGATGGCGAGACCGTTCTCGCCGATGGCGCGGTTGAGCCCGACATCCTCGTCGGCGATTTCACTGGCGCGCCGATAGGCGGCCGCGGCGCGTTGTTCGGCCGGCAACGGCCGCAGGAAACGCCGCATCTCGTCCAGCGCCCAGCGCAGGTTGATCGCCGTCGGTCGTGTCTCGTGCAGAGTTTCCCACACGCTGTCGAGCGCTTCGTCGGACGGATCGTGCGCCATCTGCATGGCGACGCCGTAGGCCGCCGTGACCCCGATCAACGGTGCGCCGCGCACCCACATGTCGCGGATCGCGGTGGCGATGCCGGCGACCGTGCCAAGCTTCTCGATGCGGAATTCATGCGGCAGCCAGCGCTGGTCGATGATCTCCACCGAGCGGCCGTCGTCGCTGAGCCAGATGGTCCGATAGTGGCGGTCGCCGACGTTCAAATGCTGTTCTCCTGTTCGATCAGCGCGGCCAGGTTGTTGACCTCGTCGATGCTGTGAATCTGGCGCCGGTTGACGGCGATGTGGCGGCCGAATTTCAGTGCCTTCGCCTCACAACTGGCGCGCAGATCTTCATCGGCAATGGTCTCGAAGTCGGCATTGTGGGCGAGGCCGAGGATGCGCCTGTGCACCTCGATGCCGGCAAAGCCGAGCAGATCGGTCCAGATCTGGTGCAGCACATCGTCGAGCGCCTGCTCGGCGCCCAGCCTGTCGCCCTGATCCTCGAACAGGCTCTTCTGGTAGAGCATGCCGGTGCGCTCGGTGCGCCACAGATGCGAGAACTCGGCGCGGAACACCGCCCATGTCTCGACCACGACATCGAGCAGATAGGCGCGCATGGCGTCGCGCTTGCCCTTCTGCTCATGCCCGCCTTGCGAGAAGAACGACATCCAGAAATTGGCGAGCAGCATGCCGGCGTCGAACGCCATCGGACCGTAGAAGGCGAACTCCGGATCGATCATCCGCGTTTCCTGGTCGGTGACCATGATCGAGCCGGAATGCAGGTCGCCATGCAGAAGTGTCTCGGCATTGGTGGCGAAGAGATGCTTCAGCCGCTGCGCCTCCACCTTGAGGTCGCGGTCGGCCCGCAGTTCCGCCACCAGACCGTCGAGCTGCGGACTGGTGTGACGGTTCATCTTGGCGTCGAAATACGGGTCGGAAAACACCAGGTTCTCGGTGATGTCGCAAAGCTCGACATTGTCCGCGAACAGCGCCAGGTCCGCCTTGCGCTCCTTGGCCACCATCGACAGGTCGGAACCGCGGAACAGCGTGCGGGCCATGAACAGCCCGATATCCCGGGCAATGTTCGGCAACTGCCGGCCTTCGATCAGCGCCCGCCGCAGGATGATGTGCGGCGACAGATATTCCATGATGATCAGCGCCTGGACTTCGTCGAAGTAGTAGATCGCCGGAACCGAGCCCGGCGCGCGCGCCTCTTGCCGGGTCAGCGCGTGGTACTCGAAGAAGGAACGTTTCAGCGGCAGCGGCCAGCTGTCGCCGACCAGCCGGACATAGGGCAGGGCCTGCTTGACGATGGCGCCGCCACTGGCGCCTTCGACGATGAACACCAGGTTCAGATTGCCGTCCCCGACCTCGCGGACCTTCCAGGCGCTCGCATCCTTGCCGATCTTGGCGCACAGCGCTTCGTTCGTGCCGAGACGTGTTGCGAGCGTCTCCACCGACAATGCTTCGAACGGCAATTTCCCAGTCATCCTTGTCCCTCCCGCCTGTGCTCCCATCATAAGGGAGCCTTGACGGCGAGGCCAAGCTAGGAAGCTGTCTGGCAATTGTCAATCGTGTTGACAATTGCCGATATTGACCATAGCGTCATGGTCAGGGAGGAACGCATGGTCGGCAATGCCGTGTTCCGCGTAGAGGGACTGAGGAAATCCTTTGGCCGCAACGAGGTGCTTGGCGGCATCGCGCTGGACCTCCATGCCGGTGAAGTGACCGTGCTGATGGGCGCCAACGGCGCCGGCAAATCCACCCTCGTCAAGATCGTCAGCGGCGTCTACGAGCGTGGCGGCGGCACCATGACGCTTGCCGGGCAGGATTTTGCGCCGAACACGCCGGCGGAAGCGATCCGCGCCGGCGTCGTCACCGTGCACCAGAACATCAATGACGGCGTCGTCGCCGACCTCGACGTCGCCACCAATCTCACGCTCGACAGGCTGAGCGGCAAAGGCGCGCCGACCCTGTTCAATCCCGCCCGGGTGCGCCGCGAGGCCAAGGCGGTCGCCGACCGCATGGGGCTGGCCATCGATCTCAAGGCGCGCGTCAGCGACCTTTCGCTCGCCGATCGCCAGATGGTGGCGATTGCCCGTGCGCTGGCACACCAGCCGAAAGTGCTGATCCTCGATGAGCCGACCTCGTCGCTCTCCAGCGCCGAAGCCGACAGGCTGTTCGCGCTGGTCGACCGGCTGCGCGAGCAAGGCGTGGCGATCCTCTATATCTCGCACCGCATGTCGGACATCAGGCGGCTTGCGGACCGCATCGTCTCGATGCGCGACGGTGTCGTCTCCGGCGCCTTCGACACCAAGCCGCTCGACTATGAAGGCGCGGTCAACGCCATGCTCGGCCGCAAGATCCATCTCGACCGGATCGTCGCCAGGAGTTCCGCCAGGGCGGTCCTGAGCGTCGAAGGCCTTCGCATCGCGCAGGGCGCCAAGCCGATTTCGCTGTCGCTTGGCGATGGCGAAGTGGTCGCCATCACCGGTCTCGTCGGTGTCGGCAAGACCGCTCTTGCCGAGACGCTGTTCGGCGTGCGCCGACCACTCGCCGGCACCATGACGATGAACGGCAAGCCTTACGCGCCGCGCTCGGCGGGCGACGCAATCGCCGCCGGCGTGTTCCTCGTCGCCAAGGATCGCGCCACCAGCGGCATCGTCGGCGGCTTCAACATCGAGCGCAATGTCAGCTTGCCTTTCCTGAAGCGTATGTCGAATTTCAGCGTGCTCAAGCGCCGCCTCGAACGCGCCACCGCGCGCCGGCAGATCGAGCAGCTCGGCATCGTCTGCCGCTCCGAAAAGGATGACATGTCGGCATTGTCCGGCGGCAACCAGCAGAAGGTGATGGTCGCCCGCTGGATGGCCCAGAATGCCGCGCTGTTCATCCTCGACGAGCCGTTCCAGGGCGTCGACATTTCGGCCCGGCGCGACATCGCGGCCAAGCTGAGGGCAAGCGCCAATGGCCGCGCCACGCTTTTGTTCGTCACCGAACTCGACGAAGCGCTGGAGACCGCCGACCGCATCCTGGTGATGTCGGAGCACGCAATCGTCGGCGAACACCGCAACGCCGATGTCGATCTAAATCGCCTGCTGGCCGAGGTCGCGGGCGGACCGCTGCACAGCGCTGCCTGAGCGTGGCGGCCGATGGAATTGGAATGGAGAGACCATGGGTTGGAGTTGGGTAAAAACGGCAGCGGCGCCGGGGTGCGCGGAATGACGCTGCGCGACTACGCCATCCGCTATGGGTTCATCGTGCTGTTGTTCGGATTGGTCGCCTATTTCGCGATCGCCGCCGACGGGTTCGTCTCGCCGCAAAGTGCCGTCTTCATCTTCCAGTCGGTCGCCATCACCGGCGTGCTGGCGCTCGGTGTTACCGCCACCCTGGTGGTCGGCGGCTTCGACCTGTCGATCGGTTCGGTCGCGACCTCGGCCATGATGGCGGCGGCCTATGTCATGGTGGTGCTGGAGCAGAACGTGTTCGTGGCGGTCATCGTCTGCCTGTTGATCGGCGCCATTGTCGGCCTGATCAATGGCTGGCTGATCGTCTATATGCGCGTGCCGGACCTGCTGGCGACACTCGGCATGATGTTCCTGCTGGTCGGCCTGCAGCGCATCCCGACAGAAGGCCGCTCGATCGCCACCGGCATGACAATGCCCGATGGCTCGGTCGCCAACGGCAAATTCTCCGATGCCTTCCTGGCGCTTGGCCGCCACCGCTTCGATTTCTTCATCCCGAACCTCATTCCGGTGTCGGTGGTCGTGCTTCTGGTGCTGGCCGTGCTGATCTGGTTCTTCCTCGAATACACCCGCTTCGGCCGCATGATGTATGCGGTCGGCAGCAATGAGCGCGCCGCCGAACTCGCCGGCGCGCCTGTCAAGGCATACAAGATCTGGGCCTACGTTATTTCAGGAGTTTTTGCCTCGATCGGCGGCATTTTGCTCGCTGCCCGGCTTGGACGCGGCGACATCGCCTCGGGTAATAATCTGCTGCTTGATGCGGTTGCCGCGGCGCTGATCGGCTACGCGGTGCTTGGCGCCGCGAAGCCGAACGCTTTCGGCACCGCCATCGGCGCGCTGTTCGTCGGCATCTTGCTGCAGGGCCTGACGATGATGAACGCGCCCTACTACACGCAGGATTTCGTCAAGGGCGTGGTTCTGGTCGTCGCCCTTGTCTTCACCTTTGCCCTTTCGGGCAGGGCCAGAAGCTAGCATTCGGCCGGATGGATTTTGGGTTCAACAAAAAGTGGAGGAAAACAAGGTGAACATCACAAGAAGACTTCTGGGGAAAGTGGCGCTCGGGCTCGCCGGCGCAACCATGCTGATGCAGGTCCCGGCATTGGCCGCCGATAAGCCGGCGCCATTCGACAAGCCCGGCGTCAAGATCGCGCTGGTGCGCTATCTCTCGACCGGCGACTTCTTCCAGGCCTATCTGTCGGGCGTCGAGGCGCAGTCGAAGGCGCTCGGCATCGACCTGCGCGTGCTCGACAGCCGCCAGGACGCCGCCCTTCAGGCCGACATGGTCGACCAGGCGATCGCGCTCGGAGTGCAGGGCATCATCATCCAGCACGGCCTGACGGAATCGATGAAGGACGCCGCCCAGCGTGCCGTCGACGCCGGCATCAAGGTGGTGGCCTTCGACGTCAATGTCGAAAACCCCAAGATCCCGCAGATCGAACAGTCGGACAAGGACCTGGCGCGGCTGGCGCTCGAACAGGCAGTCAAGGACAATGGCGAAAGCTGGAACGCCGGCTATGTCTACGTCGCCGGCATCGCGCCGCTCGACCGCCGCAACGAAACCTGGGTCGACGTGAAGAAGAAATATGCCGGCATCAAGGAAGCCGCCATGTTCGGCACGCTCGACAATCCGATCGCCAACTCCGTCGCCAACCAGGCGCGCTCGGTGCTGTCGGCGCACCCCGACATCAACGTGATGTTCGCCCCTTATGACGAATTCGCCAAGGGCGTGAAGATCGCCGTCGACGAAGCGAGCCTGAACAAGAAGATCAAGATCTATTCGGCCGACATTTCGACGTCCGACATCGCGGCGATGCGCGAGCCCGACAGTGCCTGGGCCGCGACCGCCGCGACCAACCCGGCCGTCGTCGGCCAGGTCTCTGTACGCGCCCTGGCGCAGTTGCTTGCCGGCGAAGATCCCGGCCACAACGTCATCGTGCCGCCGACACTGATCACCCAGAAGGAACTGATCGACAAGGACATCAAGAACATGGAAGACCTGTCGGCCAAGCTGCCGCAGTTCGCCCACGCCGATGTCGCCATGCCTGCCTGGATGCCGAACCCCAACGCGAAGTAGCTTTCGGGCCACAAGGAACGAGCGGACCAACCTCTAACCAATATACGGAGCCGCCTGCAGCAACTTGTTGTAGGCGGTTTTTTTGTCGAAGATGCCTCCGTGCTTGGAAGGTCGTTTGCGGGAAGAATTAGCATCGCCGTTCCTTTTTTCAGCATAGAGCGGGAGGGGAAATGCCGTCATATCATTCCAACATCAATCATCTTCAGAACGAAATTGCCCGTTTTCAGAAGGAAGATGCTGCCCTTCTGTCGAAAGAAGCCGCCGCATTAAAGAAAATTAACAGTGCGAGAGAGGCTATCAGCCGCACGAAGATAGTCTCTACCGTCACATCCAGACTGAAGGAGATTGAGCGAACGTCAAACGATCTCGCATCCATCGGCAAGAAGCGAGCTGAGCTATCCGGGAAGATCGCATCGAAGACGAAGGATTTGAACGGCTACATCACAAAGCAGGCTGCCGAGGATGGGCGGTCCCGAAAAAAGGTGGCTGATGAACAGAAGCGGCTAATACTCCAACAGGAAAATAGGGCAAGGCTGATCAGTGAGCAGATGCGCCAGATTGCGAATGTATCGTCAGCAGCTCTTAGCGCAGACCGAAAATTTGATTTCTTCATCTCTCACGCCAGCGAAGACAAGGACGCATTCGTCCGCGGATTAGCGTCGGACCTGTCCGCACTTGGGGCAGAAGTTTTCTATGATGAGGCTACGCTTAAAATTGGTGACAGTTTGAGACGAAACATAGACGCGGGACTCCGAAATTCCCGTTTCGGCATTGTTGTTCTTTCAAGCGCATTCTTCAGTAAGGAATGGCCTGCCCGGGAGCTTGATGGTCTCACGGCGCTGGAGGTGGGAGGGCAGACCCGGATTCTGCCCATCTGGCACAAGGTCTCCAAGGATGAGGTGGCTAGGTACAGTCCAGTACTTGCAGACAAAGTGGCCCTCAACACATCGTTGAAAACGGTGAAAGAGATCGCTGAAGAACTCTACAGCCTACTATAGTCAAGTCATTCCAAAACTGAGTTGGATTAAGCGGCCACGCGTTGATGCCTAGGCCGACCGTCGGATCGATACGTCGCTACGAAGCTATCACTGTCAAAGGCAGGCATTTGGGGGACAGTCATGGCAGTAATAAATCTCGCGTCGGAACAAAGATACTACGACACAATGAGTGGGCAAGGCGCGTTCACTGTGATTATCCGTGGTGTCGCGTACCTCGACTTTGAGCTCGATAAATTGCTCGGACTCTGCGTGAAAGTGCCAGGAGAGTTAAACGCAATGAATTTGGACTTCGCGAAGCGTTGCGCGTTGGCTTTCGCTCTCGGGCTGGACCGAGAGATCAAACCTGCACTGACCGCAGTGGGAAATTTGCGAAATAAGCTTGCTCATCAACCGGAAAGACACCTGACCTCAGAAGATGCCGAGAATCTGCATGGCCTACTGTCGTCTAGAGAGCGGCAAAACATTCCAGCGTTCCTCGATAAAATGGCGAGGTCGCCTAAAGTGAAGTTCGATCAACTAAGCGCTATGGACCGATACGTTCTAATGCTGGTGCTATTGAGATCCATAGTTGTGGCGGCTCAACATAACGTTGAAAACGCTCCCAGCGCGCGATGATAGGCTGGCTGTGGTTCGTAGATGACGATGTAGCGGCCTTCGATCAGCACTCGGGCTGTTGCACTCAATTCCGGGCGGGCTGCTCCTATCCTGGGGTGCTGAGCCGCCAGATCCAGCTTGTCGAAGATGCGCATCAGCAGCTTGTCCGCTGCCTTTTCGTTGTCGATTGCGATGGTGTGCCAGACATCTCGCAAATCCTGCGAGGCGCGCGGTGTGAACCGATATTTAGCCACGGGCGCGGCGTTCTGCCTTCAGGCCTCGAATGAACTCGGCGGGTTCGACTTCCACTGGCTTGCCGCTGGCCATGCCATCGGCATAGGCGCGTTTCAAGTGCTCAAGCTCCAGCGCACGCAATTCCTCGCGCTGCTCCCACAGGCGCAAGGCATCGCGGACAATCTCGCTATTGGAGGCGTATGCCCCGCCTTCGACCGCACTTTGCAGGCGAGCAATCTGCTGCGCGGTGAGCGAGATGGTGAGGGTGCGCATCGGTTCGGCTTTCATGCCGACTATATAGCGCACCCCGCAAGAACTAACAATATTTGTTAGGACTTTCGTCTCGATCCCTGCCTGGCTCTAAACGATGGCAGAGATTGCCTACCGCAGCGCCGCGGCAATGTTGCCGCCGTCGACCGTCGTCACATCGGCGGTCGTCCGGTCGGCCAGGGCATGGTGCAGGAAGGCCTGCGCCACATCCTGCGCCGTCACTTCCTGGCCGAGCAGATTGCCGGACATGTAGTCCTTCTCCGACACGCCGCGCGCGCCCGAGCGGCTGGCGATCATCGCGTCCGTCAAAAGACCCGAGCGGATGCGGTCGGCGTTGACGGCATTCGAACGGATGCCGTGGGCGCCGTAGTCGAGCGCGTATTGCCTGGACAGGAACAGCGTCGCCGCTTTCGGCACACCATAGGCGCCGAATTTCGGGCCGGGGTTGACCGCCTGCTTGGAGGTGTTGAACAGGAGAGCGCCGCCGGTGCCCTGTTCGAGCATGATGCGCACGGCGTTCTGCGCCGCCGACTGGTGGGCGAAGAAATTGAGCTCGAAGCTCTTGCGCAGCAGCGCATCGTCAAGCTCGCCGATGCGGCCTTCCCAGGCAGCACCCGCATTGGACACCAATATGTCGACGCCGCCGAACACGGCAACCGCCTTGTCGAAGGCGGCGCGCATCTGAGCCGGGTCGGTTATGTCGGCGCCAACGCCGATCGAATTGTTGCCGGCCTTCCTGGCGGCATCAACGGCCTTTTCGGCGTCGAGATCGACAACGACAGCATGAGCGCCATTGTCGGCGAACAGTTTTGCGGTCGCCGCGCCGATCGCACCGGCGCCGCCAGTGATCAGCACCACTTGTCCAGTCAGCGGCTTCGGCTTGTTGGAGGCAAGCTTGGCCTGTTCCAGCGACCAGTATTCGAGCGGGAACAGGTCGGCCTTGGACAATGGGTGGAAACGCCCGACCGCCTCGGCGCCGCGCACTGCCTCGATCCACATCTCGCCGACGTCCGATGCGATCTTGGCGTCCTTCAATGTGCGGCCATGGCCGAACATGCCGAGCCCCGGCACCAGCGTCAGCCGCGGCATGGGATCGAGCATGGTGCGATTGATGTCGTCGAGCGCGTCATTGGTTTCGAAATACGCACGATAATCGCTGGCGAAGGCGTCGACATGGCTCTTGATCACCGCCTTGTAGTCACCGACCTTGTCGGCGTCGGGCGCCGGCATCGCCATCGGCCCGGTCTTGATGCGGATCGATAGATCCGGCGTCGACACGCCACGTTGTGCATAGTCGGCGATCTCTGCCGAATTGATGAAATCGACGATCGCGTCCGAGGTACGGAAATCGCTGATCATGCGATCGAAGCGGCCTTCGCCGCGTGGCGCCGCGACAGCGCCGCGCAGCATGGGCGCGATGGAAGCCGGCGTCGCCAGCCTTGCCGGCAATGCCGCCTTCGCAGCCTTGGGCTTGGCGTGCTTGGCCACATAGTCCTCGGCGACGTTCACATAGTGGATCATCCGGTCATAGGCTTGCCTGGCGTCGTCGCCGAAAGTGAAGACGCCATGCTTGTCGAGGATCAGGCCTTCCACCGCAGGGTCGCCGTCGAAAACATCGGCCGCCGCCTTGGCGAGGTCGAAGCCTGGCATGATGTAGGGCACGTAGCCCATCTTTGCTCCGAACACCTTTGCCACCAGCGGCTTGCTGTCTTCCTGGTCGACAATGGCCAGGATGGCGGTCGAATGGGTGTGGTCGACGAATTTGTGCGGCAGGAAGGCATGCAGCAGGGTCTCGACAGAAGGGTTGGGCGAGGCGGGGTCGATCAGGTTTGCCCGCTGCAGGGCGACCATGTCCTCGTCGGAAAGCCTGTCCAGCTTGCGCGCCTTGAGCAGGGCGCCCATCTTGACGGCGGGCAGGCCCTGCGGCTCGATGACGGCCATGTCCCAGCCGCTGCCCTTGACGCACAGCACGTCCCACTCCTCGCCGACGAGGTCGGTCGCCTTGATCTTGCAGGAGGTGTTGCCGCCGCCATGCAGGACCAGCTGTGGCACGCCGCCCAGAAGCCGCGTCGTGTAGACACGCAAGGCCAGGTCGCGGCCGACGCCCTTCTTCGCATAATCGGCAACGAGTTTTTCGGCCGCGTCGTCGTTCCACAGGTTCTTCATGTTCGCTTCGTCCAGTTGCTGTTTTTGATGGTGAAACAGGAATGCCGCGACGCCTTGATGACAATGCGTCGGCAAAGGGTTGGTTTTCAGGATGCCTTTTCTGCTGACGCTCCGGCATGATCGAGCAGCCGCTGCGCCATATGCGCGCCGACCACCAGATGCGTGCAGAGGCCGCCGGCGATTGCCGCGAGCAGCGGCTCGAACTTGCTGTCTTCCTGCACGACCATCAGCCGCTTCCCGATGACGCGCAGTGAAGCAAGCCCCGCTGAGATGACCCGCCGGTTGTAGCTGCAGTCGAGCAACTCGCCACCGGCATCGATGATCTGCCCGGCAATGACACCGGCGGCACCTTCCTTGCGCAGTGCCGCCATCTCGGCTGCCGTCAGCGCACCACACTTCACCAGGTGGCTGTCGGCATCGACCGCGCCGATGGAGTAGAGCGCAAGATCGCAGTCGCTGATCCCGGCAAGCTGGTCGCGGATCACGGGCTCTGCGCGCAGGCCTTGCGCCAGTTCCTCGGTCGACAGCACCAGAGGCGCGTAGAAATTGAGGCCCTTGGCATTGAGCCGCCGCGCGATTTCCATGGTGCACTGGTCGGGCCGGTAAGAGTAGGGCGCGCCGAGATTGCCGCAGAGCTGCACCACGGTGACGTCCTGCAGGTCGGCATAGGACATGATGTCGGCGATGGTGTAGACGGTGCGGCCCCAGGCGACGCCGATGCGGTCGCCCTTCCTGACGAGTTCCAGGAAGACGCTTGCCGCCAGCACCGCGATATCGGTCGAGGGATCGGCGAGGTAGGCGTTTTCCGGCGCGATCCAGACGGCGTCGAGCTTCAGGGCGTCTTCCAGCCTGCGCGCCATGATGTCGTCGGTGAAGAGCTGCGTCGAGGTCGAGATGTTGACGATGCCTGTCTCGCGCGCCTTGCGCAGATACATGGCGACGGAAGCGCGCGAAATGTTGAGCTGATTGGCCACTTCGTCCTGGCGAAGCCCGTGGGCATAGTAAAGCCAGGCCGCCTTGTGGATGAGCTGTTCTGCCGGTCGGATCGCCATGCCGCCTCCTTGGCTGACATTAGTCACGGCTCTCGACAAAAGTCAAATTTGGATGAGCAGGAAGGGATCTTCCGCCGGCGCGGCGCAATCGAGATCACCGTTCCAGCAAGTCGGCGCAGTATAGCATTCTCAGCCCTTCTGGGGGATAGCGTGACGACGGGCCTAAGGTTAGAAAGCTCGAAAAGACTTTGGGGAGAACGGGATGGCCAGTCCCTACGAACAGGATCTCGACAGGAACGCCGCCAACCACCAGCCGCTGACGCCGCTCACCTATCTGGAGCGCGCTGCAAAGACTTATCCCGACCACATCGCCATCATCCATGGCGGCCAGCGCATCAGCTACCGCGATTTCTGGCGCCGCTCGCTGAAGCTCGCTTCGGCGCTGCACCAGCACCGCATCGGCAAGGGCGATACGGTGACCGTCATGCTGTCGAACACGCCGCCGATGCTGGAGGCGCATTTCGGCGTGCCGATGACCAAGGCGGTGCTGCACTCGCTCAACACGCGCCTCGACGCCGCGGTCATCGCCTTCCAGCTCGATCATGCCGAGACCAAGGTGCTGATCGTCGATCGCGAGTTCTCCGGAGTCGTGCGGGAAGCGCTCGATCTGGCCAAGGTCAAGCCGCTGGTCATCGATTACGACGATCCCGATTACGCCGCTGACGCGCCCTATCCGAAAGGCGAGCGGGTCGGCACGGTGGACTATGAGGCCTTTGTCGCCAATGGCGACGAGGAGTTCGCCTGGTCGATGCCGGACGACGAATGGGACGCGATCTCGCTCAACTACACGTCGGGCACGACAGGCAATCCCAAGGGCGTCGTCTACCATCACCGGGGTGCCGCGCTGATGGCCTACACCAACACCATCCATGCCGGCATGGCCAAGCACGCGGTCTATCTCTGGACGCTACCGATGTTCCATTGCAATGGCTGGTGTTTTCCCTGGACGCTCGCGGTCCAGGCCGGAACGCATGTCTGCCTGCGCTGGGTGCGGCCGAAGCCGATCTATGACGCCATCGCCGACCACGGCGTCACGCATCTGTGCGGGGCGCCGGTCGTCATGTCGGTGCTGATCAACGCCAGGGAGGAGGACAAGCGCGCGTTTGCGCAAACCGTCACCTTCAACACGGCGGCCGCGCCGCCGCCCGAAGCCGTGCTGTCGGGGATGTCCGATGCCGGCTTCGCCGTCACCCACCTCTACGGATTGACCGAAACGTATGGTCCGGCTGTCGTCAACGAATGGCATAATGGCTGGGACGCGCTCGACAAAGGGGCGAGGGCGGGCAAGAAGGCACGGCAGGGCGTGCGCTACGCCGCGCTCGAAGGCCTGACGGTGATGGACCCCGAGACCATGGCCGAAACCCCCGCCGACGGCGAGACCATCGGCGAGGTCATGTTCCGGGGCAACATCGTCATGAAGGGCTATCTGAAGAACCGCAAGGCGACCGACGAGGCTTTCGCCGGCGGCTGGTTCCACTCCGGTGATCTCGGCGTCATGCACCCCGACGGCTACATCCAGCTCAAGGACCGCTCCAAGGACATAATCATCTCCGGTGGCGAGAACATTTCCTCGATCGAGGTCGAGGACGCGCTTTACAAGCATCCCGCCGTCGCCTCCTGCGGCGTCGTGGCGCGCCATGACGACAAATGGGGCGAGGTGCCTGTTGCCTATATCGAGCTGAAACCGGGCAAGGTGGCGAGCGAGGCAGAGATCATCGAGCACTGCCGGACGCTGCTTGCCCGCTTCAAGGTGCCGAAAGCGGTGATCTTCGCCGAGATACCGAAGACCTCGACCGGCAAGATCCAGAAATTCCGGCTGCGGGAAATGGCCAAGGTCGCCTGAAGCCGTCCCGCGCCTTTTCGAGAGAATTATTTTCAGTGCCCCGCATCCTGAGGGCGCCTTGTGACGTCTATGGGATGTCACCATCTGTCACCTATCGTACGCGTACATCGAATCCGCGTTGACACAGTGCTCTTTTCGATTTACGAGTGATGAAAATCGAAATTCGTCACTCGTTATTTGACAGAGAGCTATGTCCGAAGCCGCCAACATCGTCGCCGACGTCGCCCGACAGGAAAATGTGACGCGCATTCTCGATTGCGCCGAGCGCCTGTTCCGCCACTATGGCTACGGCAAGACCAATGTCGCCGACATTGCCCGCGAACTCGGCATGTCGCCGGCCAACATCTACCGTTTCTTTGCCTCCAAAGTCGAAATCCACCAGGCCGTCTGTGGCCGGATGCTCGGCGCCAGCTACAAGATGGCCTACGAGATCATGCACCTGCCGGTCAGCGCCGAGGAGCGGCTGCGGCGTTACGTGCATGCGCAGTACAAGATGACGATGGAGGTCATGCTCGACGACCAGAAGGTCCACGAGATGGTCATCGTCGCCCTCGAGCGCGACTGGGGCGTCATCGACAAGCATGTCGACAGCATCCACGATCTCTTCGCCGAGGTGATCCGCGAGGGCATCGAGGCCGGCGAGTTCAGGAAACAGGATCCGGTGACCGCGTCGCGCTGTTTCGGTGCCGCCACCGTCATCCTGTGCCATCCGCAGATGGTGGCGCAGTGCCTCGCCAAGACCAATCGGGCGATGCCCGACGAACTCATCGATTACGCAATCAGAGCCTTGAAATAGCCGCCGCCAGCCGGCGCCGGTTTCGACAGTCCGTCTCCAGTCGGGAGTATCAATATGTTTTTGCCCAGTTCCATCCTTCGCAAGCTGCCAGCTGCCGGCCTGATCGTCGCATCGCTTGGGCTCGCCGGCTGCTCGCAGGAAAAAGCGGAGGTGAAGGACATCATTCGCCCGGTCAAGGTCGTCGAGATCGCCCAGGCCCATGACACGCGCACGCTGTCCTATTCCGGATCGGTGCGCGCTCGCACCGAGAGCACACTGGGTTTCCGGGTCAACGGCAAGATCACCGAGCGTCTCGTCGACATCGGCCAGCGCGTGGCGCCTGGCGATGTGCTGGCCCGTATCGATCCCTCCGACTATGACCTGTCGGTCAAGAGCGCGCAGGCCGCGCTGGATGCCTCCGAACGGCAGGTCGAGACCGTCGAACTCGCCCGCAAGCGCGCCGAGCAGCTTTTCGCCAAGAACTTCGCGCCGAAATCGCAGCTCGAACAGGCAACGCTGACCTATGACCAGGCCGTCGCCACGCGCGACTCTGCCCGCTCGACGCTTGCCCAGGCCAGGAACCAGGTCGGCTATACCGACCTCAAGGCCGACAGGGACGGCATCGTCACGGCGGTCAACGCCGATGTCGGCCAGGTGGTCGGGTCGGGCACGCCGGTGGTCACCGTCGCGGTCGATGGCGAAAAGGAAGTGCTGATCGCGGTTCCGGAAATGGAGATCGCGCAGTTCAAGCCGGGCAAGGACGTCAAGGCGGGCTTCTGGTCCGATGCCGCTCTGGCGCTCGACGGCAAGGTTCGCGAGGTCGCCGGCAGCGCCGATCCGCAGTCGCGCACCTTTGCCGTCCGCGTCAGCCTGCCCAACGACCCGCGCGTGCTGCTCGGCATGACCGCCAATATCGAGGCGTCGGCGGCTAATGAAAAGCAACTCGTGTCCATCCCGCTGAGCGCGCTCGCCGAGAAAGACAGCCAGTCGATCGTCTGGACGGTCGATCGCGGAGCCGACACGGTTCATGCCCGTCCGGTCAAGGTCGCCAAGTTCGCCGCCGATGGCGTGCGTGTCGCGGAGGGATTGAAACCGGGCGATATCGTGGTCGCCGCCGGTACGCAGTTCATGACCGAGGACCTGAAGGTGAAACTCGCCGGCGGCATCACACAGCAGTCCGCCTCGGCCGAGGGCGGGGACGCCAGCCAGCTGCGCTGACGACAGACAGGTCGGCCGCGCGTTCCCGCGGCCGCAGGTTTCCGGGCGGCGTGCCCGAAAGGTCGAGACGTCAAGGCCGATGTACCCCCGCATCGACCCTCGCGTCCCACCGCGATGAGTGTCTCTCCGCTCGAAGAGCGACGCCGCCCGGAAACCAGTATCGAACGCAGATGATTTCGTTTCGCGCGCCGCGCTTCTTTGTAGCACCTTCCCCGAAGCACCAGGGCGCCGGCAACCAAGCAAAGTGGACCACCACCGATGACGACCTCCACTGAAGAAAAGCGGCCCTTCAATCTCTCTCGTTGGGCAATCGGCCATCCCTCCATCGCCCGCTTCCTGTTCGGGCTGATCATCATCGCCGGCGCGCTCGGCCTGATGCGCATGGGCCAGAAGGAGGATCCCGACTTCACCTTCCGCGTCATGGTCGTGCAGGCGATCTGGCCGGGCTCCTCGATCCAGGAGATGGAAGACCAGGTCGTCAACAAGATCGAGCGCAAGCTGCAGGAGACGCCGCATCTCGACTTCGTGCGTTCCTTCACCCGCGCCGGCAGCGCCATCATCACCGTCCAGATCAAGGGCGACACCAACGCTGCCGAAGTGACGGATGCTTTCTATCAGGTGCGCAAGAAGGTCGGCGACATATCGGGCGACCTGCCGCAGGGTCTGCTCGGTCCCTATTTCAACGACGAATTCGGTGACACCTTCATCACGCTGCATTCGATCAGCGGCGACGGCTTCTCCTATCCCGAGCTGAAGAAGTTCGCCATCCAGGCGCGCGATATGCTGTTGACGACGCCTGGCGTCGAAAAGGCGGTCATCATCGGCGACCAGCCGGAAAAGCTCTACATCGATGTCTCGTCCAAGGCGCTGGCCGAACGCGGCCTGACGCTGACCGACGTGCAGAACGCGATCAAGGGCCAGAACAATGTCGACCCGGCTGGTTCCGTCGACACCGGCGTCAATTCGGTGCGCATTTCGGTCGAAGGCGACGTCGCCAAGGCCGCCGACATCCGCGAGCTGCGCCTGCGCGCCGGCGGCCAGGTCACCCGGCTTGGCGACATCGCCACCGTCACTTCGGGGCTGGAAGACCCCTTCCAGCGCAAATACCGCTTCAATGGTCACGACAGCGTGCAGCTTGGCGTCGTCATGGCCAAGGGTTTTAAAGTCACCGACGTCGGCAAGGATGTCGAGGCGACCTACAAGCACTTCGAGGAAGCGCTGCCCTATGGCGTTTCGGTCGACCAGATTTCCGACCAGCCGGGCGTCGTCACGGACGCGGTAGCCGAATTCATGCATGCGCTCGGCGAAGCGCTGCTGATCGTGCTGGTCGTCTCGTTCCTGTCGATCGGCTGGCGCTCGGGCCTGGTGATCGCCATCGCCATACCGCTGGTGCTCGCCGCCACCTTCGCCATCATGTACGAGATCGGCATCGACCTGCAGCGCATTTCGCTGGGCGCGCTGATCATCGCGCTCGGCCTGCTCGTCGACGATGCCATGATCGTCGTCGAGATGATGGAGCGCAAGCTCGAGGAGGGGCTGGTCAAGATCGAGGCGGCGAGCTTCGCCTATTCCTCGACCGCCTTCCCGATGCTGACCGGCACGCTGATCACCACCGCCGGCTTCATCCCTGTCGGCTTCGCCGCTTCGACGGCTGGCGAATATGTGCGTACCCTGTTCTATGTCGTCGGCATCGCGCTGATCGTGTCGTGGTTCGTGGCGGTCTATTTCACGCCGTGGCTCGGCCATATGATCCTCAAGCAGCGCAAGCATGCCGGCAGCCATCACGACGCCTTCGACACGAGCTTCTATCGTCGGCTGCGTGCCACGGTCGGCTGGGCCGTGCGCCATCGCATCATCGTCCTGGTGATGACGCTGGTGACTTTCGGCACCAGCCTGTGGGCGTTCCAGTTCATCCCGCAGAATTTCTTCCCGCAATCGTCGCGGCCGGAAATCCTCGTCGACCTCTGGCTGCCGGAAGGCACCAGCATCAAGGAGGTCGAGACGCAGGCCAAGGCCCTGGAAGCCAAGATGATGGACGACAAGGACAAGCGTTTCATCGCCACCTATATCGGCGAGGGCGCCCCGCGCTTCTTCCTGCCGCTCGACCAGCAACTGCGCAACCCGAACTTCGCCCAGTTGCTTGTCATGGCCAATGACGAGCCGGCGCGCGAGCGGCTGATCGTCAAGCTGCGCACGGTTCTGGCGCAGGATTTCCCATCGATCCGTGCCAAGGTCGACCGCCTGTTCCTCGGACCGCCAACCGGCTGGCCGGTGCAGATGCGTGTCATGGGTCCGGACCGCCAGGAGGTGCGCCGCATCGCCGACCAGGTGAAGGCGAAGTTCCGGCAGGATCCGCTGCTCGGCGCCGTCCATGACGACTGGCTGGAGCCCGTTCCGGCGATGAAACTGGTCATCGATCAGGATCGCGCCCGTGCGCTCGGCGTCACCTCGCAGCGCATCCGCCAAATGCTGCAGGCCGCGATGTCCGGCGCGCCGCTCGACGATTTCCGCGACGGCGAGGAGACGGTATCCATCGTCGCCCGCGAGCCGGATGCCAGCCGCAGCCTGCTGTCCTCGGTCGACTCGGTCTATATCCCGACCGATTTCGGCGGTTTCGTGCCGCTGTCGCAGGTCGCCAAGGTGGTGCCTGTGCTGGAGCAAGGCATAGAGTGGCGCCGCGACCGCCTGCCGACGATCAGCGTGCGCGCCACACTGCCCGACGGCGTGCAGTCCAACGACGTCGTCACCAAGATGTACAAGGACTTGCAGGGTCTGCGTGACGGCCTGGCGCCCGGCTACAAGATCGAGATCCAGGGCGGGGCCGAGGATTCGGCCGAAAGCCAGGCTTCGATCGCCGCCAAGGCGCCGATCATGCTGGCCATCATCGTCGTGCTCCTGATGATCCAGTTGCAGAACTTCGGCAAGGCGATGCTGGTGCTGGCGACCGGCCCGCTCGGTATCATCGGTGCCGCCGCCGCTCTGCTGATCAGCGGTGCGCCGTTCGGCTTCGTCGCCATCCTCGGCGTCATCGCGCTGCTCGGCATTATCATGCGCAACTCGATCATCCTGGTCGACCAGATCGACCAGGACATCGCCAGGGGCATGGACCGTTCCGAAGCGATCATCGGCTCGGCGGTGCGCCGCTTCAGGCCGATCGTGCTGACGGCGATGACGGCTGTGCTGGCCCTGATTCCGATCTCGCGCGCCGTGTTCTGGGGCCCGCTCGCCTACGCCATGATGGGCGGCATTCTCGTCGCCACTGTGCTGACCATCCTGGTGCTGCCGGCGGGGTATGCGCTCTTCTTCGGTCGCGAGCCCAAGAAAGCCAAGACCGACGAGCAGGCGCCAGTGGAGATCGAAGGCGTCGAACGGCCGCAATTGGCGTTGGCGGCGGAATAATACAAAACCGGCCGGTCGAATTTGCGACTGGCCGGTTTTCCCTTAATGCAACAGTGGTTTGAGCCGCTTGGCGGTCAGGCCATCAGATGACGAATACCCAATTGGCGATGAGCATGACCGCCACACCGGCGACCAGCGTCAGATAGGGCAGCATACCCGCCTTCCTGACCTTTAGATCGGCCGAGCTCATGCCGAGATCGGCCAGCATGTGGTCGGGGAATTTGCCCTTGTCCTGGATGTAGTGGCGGAAGCAGAACACCGGGATGATCAGCGCGGCGGTGATCAAGCCGGCCCACAGAGCCATCGGGTTCCAAACCTTGGCGCCTGCGCCCATGAAGATGGCGTTGACATAGGCGAAGATCGCCCCAATCCCCAACAGCCAGCTAGGCGCTTTCCATGGCCGTGCGATATGGCCGTTATCGATGCGGTGGATCCAGCCGGCATTAAGGTTGAGGAAGTTGAAGATGATGTAGCCGCAGTTTGACACGGCGAGGATGAAGAAGAAGCTCGTCGCGTCGGCCGAGGCGATAGCCAGCACGATCAGGTTGAAACAGAGGTCGGTCCACATGGCCCGCGTCGGCGCACCGTGCTCGTTGACGTGGCTGAGATAACGCGGCAGCCAGCCGTCGACCGAGCCTTGGTAGAGCGTGCGCGAGGAGCCGGCCATCGCCGTCATGATGCACAGCACCAGCGCCAGGATCATCAGCATCACCAGGAGGCTGTGAATGATCTTGCCGCCGCCGACCATGCCGGCCAGAGCATCGGCCACGCCGGAGCCGTCGACGATCGGCGTTGCCAGCATGCCGTTCAGGCCCAGCACCCCCTGGAAAGTGAAGGGCACCAGGATGAACAAAAGCATGCAGAGCAGGCCGGAATAGAAGATGGCCTTGAACGTATCGGTGCCGGGGTTCTTGAACTCCGACGTGTAGCAGACGGCCGTTTCGAAGCCATAGGTCGACCACGCGGCGATGAACATGCCGCCGAGCGCCAATGTCCAGCCGGCGATGTTCCAGGAGCCGGGTTCGGGTGCGTAGGCGGAGGCCAGCGGCACCAGCGGCGAAAAGTTCGACCAGTCGATCTGGCCGGTGAAGATCGGCACCACGCCGACGATCAGCATCGGGATGATGACCAGCAGGCCGATATATTTCTGCACGCTGGCGGTGCCCAGGATGCCGCGATGCTGGATCGAGAAGATGATCAGCATCAGCACCGCGCCAATGAAGAAGGTGGCGTTGAGCGTGAACGAGACCGGTCCGAGCGTATGGCTCCACAGCGTCCAGTTACGGATAGCTGGTGTCGCGGCGGCCGTCACCGCGGTGATGGCATCGGCGGGAACCGTTCCGGCATGCGCGGCGATGTAGGCGACGACATCGGGCGAAGTTTCGGTGAACAGCGGCACCGGCGCCAGCGCGTTGAGGATATAGGCGGCGGCGATCGAGCAGCCGAGCGACAGCACCGGCGACCAGGCGAACCAATTGCACCACACCGACAGCGGCGCGATGAACTTGGAATAGCGCAGCCAGGCGGTGGCGCCATAGATCGAGGCGCCGCCGGATTTGTTCGGGAACAGGCCGGCGATCTCGGCATAGGTGAAGGACTGCAGGAAGCCCATGATCATGGACACCGTCCAGATCAGGAAAGCCAGCTTTCCCGTCGTGCCGGCAATGCCGCCGATCGAGAACAGGACCAGCGCCGGAACGCCACTCGCCACCCAGAAGGCGCCGCGCCAGTCGATATGCCTGAGCAGCTTGCTTTCGGCAGGCTGGTCCAGGACCGTACTTATCGTGCTCATGTCGATGAGTTCCCCTTTTTCGATGTTCCCCGCCAGCGATGCCTCGGCTACGCGAAGCTTGCTCCCCGGCAAATGATCGTTCCGGCCGCAGTGTTTCCACTCAGTCGTATTTTTTTCTTAACAGTGAAGATTGATCCGGCGCGCTTTCACGTCAAGCGATTTGTGAAACCATGCACATCACGCTTGCGCGCGCGGATGAAAAAGCATCCGGCGGGGCGGCCGGCGGGCGCTTTGAGAGCCCAAAAAGGGCAATCGTCAGGAACGTGGTTTGGTCTTTTGCGGATCGTAGTGGGCAAAGGCGACGACCCGGGCCGGCAGCCGCTTGGCATGACCATCGAGCTTGCCGATCTCGACCTCCGTGCCGATTGCCGCGTGGGTGACGTCGAGCCGCGCCAGCGCGATGTTTTTGTTCAGCACCGGCGAGCGCATGCCCGACGTGACGACGCCGATCTGGGCGCGGCCGATATGGATGCAGTCGCCATGGCCGACGTCGACATTGCTGTCTATGTCGAGGCCGACCAGCTTCGTCTGAGGATGGTCCTTGCGCCGGATCAGCGCCTCGCGGCCGATGAAATTGTCGGTCTTGGTCTTCAGCGGCACGGTAAAGCCGATGCCCGCCTCGAACGGGTCGGTCTGGTCGGAAAACTCGTAACCGGCGAAGATCAGCCCGGCCTCGATGCGCACCATGTCGAGCGCCTGCAGTCCCATCGGCTTCAGCCCATGCGGCTGGCCGGCTTCCCAGATGGCGTCGAACACCTTTTCGGCGTCGCGCGGATGGCACCAGATCTCGTAGCCGAGTTCGCCGGTATAGCCGGTGCGCGAGACGACGATGGGAATGCCATTGCCGCCGCCGATCCTGGCGATCGCGAAGCGGAACCATTCGAGTTCCTCGATCGAGGGCTGCAGCGGGGAGGTCCAGATCACCTGTTTCAGGATGTCGCGGCTCTTTGGCCCTTGCACGGCGATGTTGTGCATCTGGTCGGTGGACGAGCGCACCAACACGTTGAGGCCGAGCTTTGTCGCCGTCTCGCGCAGCCATTCGCCGGAGAGATCGTCGCCGCCGACCCAGCGGAAATTGTCCTTGCCGAGCCTGAGCAGCGTGCCGTCGTCGATCATGCCGCCATGCTCGTAGCACATGGCGGAGTAGACGACCTGGCCGACGCCGAGCTTCTTGACGTCACGCGTCAGCGTGTATTGCAGCAGCGCTTCGGCATCCGGACCGGTGACCTCGAATTTGCGAAGCGGCGACAGGTCCATGATCACCGCATCCTGCCGGCAGGCCCAGTATTCGGCGATAGGCCCTTCTTTGGCGAACGAGTTGGCCAGCCAATAGCCCCTGTACTCGACGAAGTCGCGCGTGTGTTTGGCAAAGCTCGAATGAAAAGCTGTCTCGCGGGTCATTTTGGGTTCCGAATCGGGCGTCATGCGTCTGGCGATCGCTCGCGAGAATTTGTGCTGACCGGAATAGGTCCGCACATGGATGTCGGTCAGGTCCCAGCCATTGGCCGGCGTCGTGTCGTCAGGACAGGCGGAGGAGACGCAGACGATGTCGGTGAGCGCCCTGAGCAGAACATAGTCGCCGGCTCGCGACCATGGCTCGTCCGACACCATGACGCCATGAGCGTCGATCGCCGTGTTGAAGAAAAAGTTGATCGCCATCCAGCCGGCGCGGGAATTGACGCCCTTGCCCGTGAGCGCGCGGTTGAAATTCTCCGAGCAGTTGATGTGGCCGGGATAGCCGATGTCGTCGTAATACTTCGCCGCACAGGCGAGCGCGAAGGCGTCGTGCCGGCCGCACGTGTCCTGCACCACCTCGACCAGCGGCTCCATGTCCTGGTCGTAGTATTTCGAATGCAGGCCGGGCATCGGATAGCTCGCGCCCATCAGCGTGCGCGTCGTCGTGACGTCGAGCGGATGGTCGAGCCCCTTGTCCAGCTTGCGCGCCGAAAAACACTGGAAGTCGGTGCACTGGCGCCCGTCGACATCGATGATCTGCAGATAGTCGCCCGCCTTGACGAAATAGGACTCCGCCGTCGCCGAATGGACGCGCAGATCGAGCACCGGATCGGCCAGTGGATCGGCAAGCCGGGATTCTGTTTTCAGGCGGATTGTGTTGCGCCGCACGATGACGCTGAGCGGCGTCGCCGTGTCGTGGCCGTCGACCAGCATCGGCCCGCCGGGCGCGGCAATGACCATCGAGCCATCGCGCGCTATCGCGAATGCCTGCTCGGCACCGGCCGGAGTGGTGCCGCCAAACACGCGCACAGCCTTGGCCTTGTCGAGCTGAACCCGGCGACGCTCGAGGCCGCGGCGCAGGGTGCCGAGACTGTCGTCGCCCTCGGAGAGCAGCGCCTTGATGCCGGCGGCATTGCTGTTCGATTTTTCGCCGAGAATGCCGGGGTCGGTGACGCCCGACTTGTCCCAGGCCAGCAACTCGCAGGCCTGGCCACCCTCGACATTGCGTACCGTGATCGTATCGCCGGCCTCGACCTCGATCAGCACCGCGCCATTGCCCTGTACTGTATAGCGCTCCATGCCGGCCGGCAGCGCGATCTGGCCCGGCCTCAGGATGAGGCTTGGCCTGGGCGGTCCGGCTGTCACGGCGGGGTAGGGCGACTGGCTCATCTCAGCCTTGCGGTTCGAGAAACAAGTTTGCCTGTGCGTGAAATTATTTTAGCAGCAAGAATAGCAGCGGAGCGGAGTTTGGCAAGGCGGAGGGTGGCGCTTCTTCCTTCTCCCGCAAGGGGAGAAGGACAGGTGCGCCATGCTACGCCAAGTCCTCCGAATGCCCGATCTCGACACCATACTCGGCACCGGAGTCCAGCATAGTATGCCACAAGCTCTCGGCGAACGTCGCGAACACCAGGACGTTGAACACCGCCTGTCCGTCCCGCGCATCATTGCCGCGCCACAGCGTGACGCTGGTGTGGTCCATCGAGGTGGCTGCCGCGGTTCCGACCGGGAACGCCGCCGGATATAGATCGATCGACGACAGTTTGGCGAGCAGGGCGCGCGCCTTGTCGCCGGAAATGCGGATCAACACCCGCGCATGCGACTGGTCCGACAGCGAAGCCGAGGCCGCGAAACCTGGAGCCAGCGACCCCACCTGATGTCTGCCGCCTTTCGACAGCACGAAGAACTGATCCGGTCCCGACCAGATGAGCGTGGCTTCGGCTGCTCCAGCCGTCTTCGGTGTTTCCGGGACCGCTACGCCGAAATGCGCGTTAGCGGCGCTCGCCATCTCGGCCGCCTTGCCGCGTCGCGCCATCACCTGGACGAGATCGAAATTGCGAATTTCGGTCAGGGTGACGCCGGCCTCGCCATGCGCGCCATATGGTCCCGAAACCAGCGCGCGATGGAGCGGGCTGCGGGTTTCCCAGGAAAACTCAGCCACGCTGGCGCCCTCCATCCGGATCGTAGAAGACGGGGTTGCAAATCTCGACTTCATAGTTTTCGCCGCGCAGCGGATCGTGCGCATGCACGATCTCGCCGATGCGCTCGCGACCGCGCTCGACAAGCGCAAGCCCGATCCATTGGTCTGCCGTCGGCGAGTAGCAGACCGAGGTGATGTAGCCCTGGTCACTATCAGGACCGGGTGTCTGCCCCTTCGGAATGATGTGCGCGCCGGAGCGTAGCCGTCGCGTCTTGTCGGTCGGCTTGATGCCAACGACGACCTGCCGATCCGCCGCAACCAGCGCCTCGCGGCCGGCCATGACGCGGCCGATGAAATCCTTCTTGGTTGACATCATCTTGCCAAGGCCGAGATCGGCCGCGGTGGTCGTGCCGCTGAGCTCCGGTCCCGCGACATGACCTTTTTCGATGCGCATGACGCCGAGCGCCTCGGTGCCGTAAGGCGTCACGCCGAACGGCTTGCCCGCGATCATCAGATTGCGGGCCATCGCCTCGCCGTAGCGCGCCGGAACCGAAATCTCGAACGCCATTTCGCCGGAGAAGGAGATGCGGAACAGCCGCGCCCTGACGCCGCCGCGCAACGCGACTTCGCGTGCGCCCATGAAGGGGAAGCCTTCGTTGGAAAGGTCTTCCGAAGGATCGACGATCTCTTTCAACAGGTCGCGGGTTTTGGGTCCGGCGATCGAAAATTGTGCCCACTGATCGGAGACCGAAGTCAGCTGGACATCGAGTTCAGGGAACAGCACCTGCCGGCAGAATTCGAGATGCTGCATCACCGGTCCGGCCTTGGCGGTTGTGGTGGTCAGGAAATAGTGGTCCTCGGCCAGGCGCGACGTGGTGCCGTCATCGTAGACGATGCCGTCCTCGCGCAGCATCAGTCCGTAGCGCGCTTTTCCCACCGCAAGATTGGAGAAGGTGTTGATGTAGACGCGGTCGAGGAAGGCGCCGGCGTCGGCGCCATGCACGTCGATCTTGCCAAGCGTCGAGACATCGCAGAAGCCGACGCCGGAGCGCACTGCCTTGACCTCGCGGGTCACCGATTCCAGCCAGTCCTTCTCGCCGGCGCGCGGATACCATTGCGCGCGCTTCCACAGGCCGGTGTCGACGAAGATTGCACCCTGTTCGGCGGCCCAGTGATGCGATGGCGTCAGCCGCGTCGCGTGAAAATTCTCGTCGCGATGATGGCCGGCGAAGGCGCCGATGGCGACCGGCACATAGGGCGGCCGGTAGATCGTCGTGCCGGTCTCGGGAATGGATTTGCCAGTGACCGCCGCCATGATGGCGAGGCCGGCGACGTTCGAGGTCTTGCCCTGGTCGGTCGCCATGCCGAGTGTGGTGTAGCGCTTCAGGTGTTCGACCGATTCAAAACCTTCGCGCTGTGCCAGCTCGATATCCGATGCGGTGACATCATGCTGCTGGTCGACGAAGGCTTTGCCCTTGCCCGCGACATGCCACAGCGGCGTGAGCGAAAAGGCTTGGTCGTCGGCCACCGGCGTGGAGCCTGGACCATTGCCGTGTCCGGCATCACGTGCCGCCGCCGCGCCCGCCGCGAATCCTTCGCGCAGGCAGGCGCCAAGTCCGAAGGCGCCGTTGGCGGCACCAGCCGCGACCATTCCCGGAGGCGCGCCGTCGGGCACGAAGGCGGCGATGTCGTCGCGCCATTTCGGCCGGCCGCGATGGTAGGAGGTGAGCCCGACCGCCGGGTTCCAGCCGCCGGAAACGGCGAGCCCGTCGGCTTCCACTTCGGCACGCGCGCCGCCGGTGAGCGCGACGGAAATTTTGCGCACGCCATTCTTGCCGCCGTCGATGCCGCTGACGGTGCCATGCAGGATGGGAAAGCCGCCGTTGCTGGCAAGCGAGCGGTGCTCGGGCGCGATTTCCGCACGCGCGTCGATCACGGCGGCTACTTGCAGCCCGGCGCCGAGTGCCGTCTCGACCGTGCGCCAACCATCCTCATTGTTGGTGAACAGCGCGATGCGCTTGGCCGGCGCCGCAGCGTAACGTGCGATATAGCTGCGCATGGCGGACGCCATCATCACGCCCGGCGTGTCGTTGCCGGCAAAGACGATTGGCCGTTCGAGCGCGCCCGCCGCGACGACGCAGCGCTTGGCCACGATCCGCCATAGCCGCTGGCGCACCTGGTGCTCCGGCGGCGAGGGCAGGTGGTCGTTGACGCGCTCGATCGCGCCGTAGGTGCCGCCATCATAGACGCCGAACAGCGTCGTGCGCGTCATGATGCGGACATCGGGCATGGCGGCAAGCTCACTGAGCGTGCGCGCAATCCATTCGGCGGCAGGTAATCCGTCGATCATGCCGCCATCGGCAAGCAGGCGGCCGCCGAGGACAAAATCCTCTTCGCACAGGATGACGCGGGCACCGCTGCGGCCTGCTGCGAGAGCGGCCGCAAGGCCAGTCGGGCCAGAGCCGGCGATCAGCACGTCGCAATGCGCCCAGGCCTTGTCGTAATGGTCGGGATCGGCGGCGCCCGCGGCGCGGCCGAGGCCGGCGGCGCGGCGGATCGCCGGTTCGTAGATCGCTTCCCAGAACTTCGCCGGCCACATGAAGGTCTTGTAGTAGAAGCCGGCAACGAAGATCGGCGCGAACAGCTGGTTGACCGACATCACGTCAAAGTCGAGCGACGGCCAGCGGTTCTGGCTGGCGGCGTCGAGCCCTTCATAGAGCTCCGCTGTCGTCGCCTTGGTGTTCGGCTCGCGCCGTGCACCGCTGCGCAATTCGACCAGCGCATTGGGCTCTTCCGACCCAGCGGTCAGGATGCCGCGCGGGCGGTGATACTTGAACGAGCGGCCAACCAGCTTGACGCCGTTGGCAACCAATGCCGAGGCAAGCGTGTCGCCTTTGAAACCGGAGAAGCTCTTGCCGTCGAAACTGAAATTCAGCGGCGCCGAGCGGTCGACGAGACCGCCGTCGGCGAGGCGATTGGATTGAAAGGAAGTCACGATGCACGCCTCACAATCGGAAGGTCGACGCCGCCCCTCATCGCCCTGCCGGGCACTTCGCCCCGTATAGTGACGGGGAGAAGGGGGCTGGCCGCGATGCTGGCTCTCTTCCTGCAACGCTGGCGATTGGCGAAACCGGCGACGGCAGCTCCCCTCTCCCCGTCCCTATACCGGGAGAGGATGCCGGCAGGCAGGTGAGGGGCAGCGCCGAGTTCGACAGGAAACCTCATTTCGCGACCTGCCTAGCGCCGGCACCCGCCGCTGGTTCGACCGCCGAAATCTCGTGCGTCAGCGTGTTGCGGGTGACTTTCAGCCAGGCCCGGCAACCGCCGCCGTGATACCAGTTCTCGTCCATCACGCCGGCGATGTTGTCGCGCAGATAGACGTAATCGTAGACCTCATCTTCCGATGCTCCAGGTGCCGGCCGCATCGGCTTGGCGTCGCCGAGATAGGTGAATTCGCCGAGTTCGCGTTCGCCGCAGAAGGGACAGGTGATGCGCATGGTTCCAGCTGCCTTCAGTGCAGGTTCGGTTGGGCGCCCTGGCCCTTTTCGTCGATGACAGCGCCAGACCGGAACCGGTCGAGACGGAAGCGGGCGGCCTCCTCATGCGACTCATCGCGGGCAAGCAGATGGGCGAAGACAAAGCCTGAGCCAGGTGTCGCCTTGAAGCCGCCATAGCACCAGCCGGCGTTGAGGTAGAGCCCGTCGACCGGTGTCTTGTCGATGATCGGCGAACCATCCATCGACATGTCCATGATGCCGCCCCATTGGCGCAGCAGGCGCACGCGGCCGATCATCGGCATCAGCGCCATGCCGCCCTCGCAGACATCTTCCATGACAGGCATGTTGCCGCGCTGGGCGTAGGAGTTGTAGCCGTCGATGTCGCCGCCGAAGACCAGCCCACCCTTGTCGGACTGGCTGACATAGAAATGGCCGGCGCCGAAGGTCATGACACCTGGAATGAGAGGCTTGATCGCCTCCGAGACGAAGGCCTGCAGCACATGGCTTTCGATCGGCAGCCGCAGGCCGGCCATTGCAGCGACCCGCGACGAAGAGCCGGCTACCGCCATGCCGACCTTGCCGGCGCCGATCCTGCCGCGCGACGTCTCGACGCCGGTCACCTTGCCGTTGGCGTCCCTGACAAAGCCGGTGACTTCGCAATTCTGGATGATGTCGACGCCAAGTTCGCTGGCAGCATGGGCGTAGCCCCAGGCCACGGCGTCGTGCCGCGCCGTGCCGCCGCGCCGTTGCAGCAGTCCGCCCTGCACGGGAAAGCGCGCATTGTCGAAATTCAGGAACGGGATCATCTTCCTGACCGCCGCCAGGTCGAGCAGTTCGGCGTCGATGCCGTTGATGCGCATGGTGTTGCCGCGCCGCGCATAGGCGTCGCGCTGCGCGTCGGAATGGTAGAGGTTGATGACGCCGCGCTGGCTGACCATCGCGTTGTAATTGAGGTCCTGCTCCATCCGCTCCCACAGCTTCATCGACAATTCGTAGAAGCCGGTATTGCCGGGCAGGCCGTAATTGGAGCGAATGATGGTGGTGTTGCGGCCGGCATTGCCGGAGCCGATCCAGCCCTTTTCCAGCACCGCGACATTTTTGATGCCGAACTCGCTGGCCAGGAACCAGGCGGTGGCCAGC
This sequence comes from Mesorhizobium sp. Cs1299R1N3, assembly GCF_037179625.1. NCBI lineage: Bacteria > Pseudomonadati > Pseudomonadota > Alphaproteobacteria > Hyphomicrobiales > Phyllobacteriaceae > Mesorhizobium > Mesorhizobium sp. Cs1299R1N3. The sequence goes on from NZ_JAPYKQ010000004.1 coordinate 210,700, forward strand.
CCATGGCCGCCACCGCCGATGATCACCACGTCATAGCGGTCCTTCGGCGAAGCGTCGCGCCAGGTGCGTTGCCAGTTCTTGTGGCCGGAAAGAGCGGCGCGGGCGAGCGAGAAGATCGAGTATTTCATAAAATCATTCCAAGGCCGCTCGCCCTACGCGTTGGAGGTCAGATATCCAGCGTGTGGTCGCGCTCCCACTGCGTGAAGTGCGAAGCATAGGAATTCCATTCCTGGTGCTTGAGCTTTAGGTATGCCGACGAAAATTCCTCACCCAGCGCCGCCTTGAGTGATTTGTCGTGGTCGAACTCGCGCAGCGCGTCGAGCAGGTTGAGCGGCAGTTTCGGCGCATCCGTGACGGTATGGCCGAGCTGGTACATGTCGATGTCGTAGCGCTTGCCGGGATCGGCCTTCGAGCGGATGCCGTCGAGCCCGGCGGCGATGATGACCGCCTGCAGAAGATAGGGGTTGGCGGCACCATCGGGCAGGCGCAACTCGAAGCGGCCCGGCCCCGGCACGCGCACCATGTGGGTGCGGTTGTTGCCGGTCCAGGTCACCGTGTTCGGCGCCCAGGTCGCGCCCGAAATGGTGCGCGGCGCGTTGATGCGCTTATAGGAATTGACCGTCGGATTGGTGATCGCGGCCAGCGCCGAAGCGTGCTTCATGATGCCGCCGAGGAAGTTCTTGCCCTTGGCGGAAAGACCGAGTTCCATCGAGTTGTCGGCAAACACATTGGTCTTGCCGGTCTCGTCCCACACCGAGATATGGGCATGGCAGCCATTGCCGGTCAGGCCCTGGAAGGGTTTGGGCATGAAGGTGGCGCGCAGCCCATGCTTTTCCGCGATCGACTTGACCATGAACTTGAAGAAGGAGTGCTTGTCGGCGGTCGGCAGCGCGTCGTCGAAGGCCCAGTTCATCTCGAACTGGCCGTTGGCGTCCTCATGGTCGTTCTGGTAGGCGCCCCAGCCGAGCGCCAGCATGTGGTCGCAGATCTCGGCGATGACATCGTAACGGCGCATCACCGCCTGCTGGTCGTAGCAAGGCTTCGAAGCCGTGTCGTATTCGTCGGAGATCGCCTTGCCGTCCGGCGAGATCAGGAAGAACTCGGCCTCGACACCGGTCTTGACATGCATGCCGTCGGCGGCTGCCTCGGCGATCAGCCGCTTCAGCGTGTTGCGCGGCGCCTGGCCGACCTCCTTGTTGTCCATGATGCAGTTGGCGGCGACCCAGGCGACTTCCGGTTTCCATGGCAATTGGATCACCGAGTCCGGATCCGGCACCGCCAGCATGTCGGGATGCGCCGGCGTCAGATCGAGCCAGGTGGCAAACCCGGCAAAGCCGGCACCATCCTTCTGCATGTCGGCGATCGCCTGCGCCGGCACCAGCTTGGCACGCTGGCCACTGAACAGGTCAGTGTAGGAAATCATGAAATATTTGACGCCGTTCTCTTTGGCGAATGCGGCGAGATCGTTCCCCATTATAGTTCCTCGCTTATGTCTTTGGATGTGTTCTAGAAGCCGTTCTTTCCCGGTATCCAGCTGGTGCCGGCCAGCGGCACGCCGGCCATGGCGGCAGCCTCGATCGTCAATGCGACGAGGTCCTCGGGTTCGAGATTGTGCAGGCTGTTCTTGCCGCAGGCGCGGGCGATGGTCTGCGCCTCCAGCGTCATCACCTTCAAATAGTTCGCCAGCCGGCGCCCGGCGGCCACGGGGTCGACCCGCTTCATCAGTTCCGGGTCCTGCGTGGTGATGCCGGCGGGGTCTTTGCCCTCATGCCAGTCGTCATAGGCGCCTGATGTGGTGCCGAGTTCGTTGTACTCCGCCTCCCAGCGGGGATCATTGTCGCCGAGCGCCACGAGTGCCGCTGTGCCGATCGACACCGCGTCGACGCCGAGCGCCAGCGCCTTGGCGACATCGGCTCCGTTGCGGATGCCGCCGGAGACGATCAGCTGAACCTTGCGGTGCATGCCGAGATCCTGCAGCGCCTGCACCGCCGGCCTGATACAGGCAAGCGTCGGCTGGCCGACATTTTCGATGAACACCTCCTGCGTCGCCGCCGTGCCGCCCTGCATGCCGTCGACGACGACGACATCGGCGCCGGCTTTCACCGCAAGAGCGGTGTCGTAATAGGGGCGGGCGCCACCGACCTTGACGTAGATCGGCTTTTCCCAGTCGGTGATTTCACGCAGTTCGAGGATCTTGATCTCGAGGTCGTCCGGTCCGGTCCAGTCGGGATGGCGCGAGGCCGAGCGCTGGTCGATGCCTTTCGGCAGCGTCCGCATCTCGGCGACACGATCGGAAATTTTCTGGCCAAGCAGCATGCCGCCGCCGCCGGGCTTGGCGCCCTGGCCGACGACGACTTCGATGGCATCGGCGCGGCGCAGGTCGCGCAGGTTCATGCCATAGCGCGACGGCAGGTATTGATAGACCAGTTGCTTGGAATGACCGCGCTCTTCCTCGGTCATGCCGCCATCGCCTGTCGTGGTCGATGTGCCTGACAGCGTCGCGCCGCGCCCGAGCGCTTCCTTGGCCGGGCCGGACAGCGAGCCGAAGCTCATGCCGGCGATGGTGATCGGGATATTCAGCTCGATTGGCTTCTTCGCATGCCGCGACCCCAGCACCACTGAGGTGTCGCAGCGCTCACGGTAGCCTTCCAGCGGATAGCGCGAGATCGAGGCGCCGAGGAACAGCAGATCGTCGAAATGCGGCAGCTTGCGTTTGGCGCCGGCACCTCTGATATCGTAGATGCCGGTCGCCGCGGCACGGCGGATTTCGGAAAGCGTGTAGTCGTCGAAGGTCGCGGATTTGCGCGGCGTCGTCGGCGGGTTGCGATAGGTCATGCTGCCTCAATACGCATCGGCGTTGTCGATATTGAAATTGTAGAGCGTGCGCGCCGAGCCGTAGCGCTTGAACTCCGACGGCTTGACGCCGGTCACGCCGGCGCGATCGAGCAGACCCTGCAGCAACTCCAGATGCTCGGGCCGCAACTCCTTGGCAATGCAGTCGGCGCCCAGGCTGTCGACCTTGCCGCGTACGAAGAGCCGCGCCTCGTAGATGGAATCGCCCAGCGCGTCGCCGGCATCGCCCAGCACCACGAGATTGCCGGACTGCGCCATGAAGGCCGACATATGGCCGATATTGCCGTGCACGACGATGTCGATGCCCTTCATCGAAATGCCGCAGCGCGACGAGGCGTTGCCCTCGATGACCAGCAGCCCGCCCTTGCCGGTGGCGCCGGCATATTGGCTGGCGTCGCCCTTGATGACGATGGAACCCGACATCATGTTCTCGCCGACGCCCGGGCCGGCCGAACCATGCACGGTGATCGTGCTGCCCGAATTCATGCCGCCGCAGTAATAGCCGACGCTGCCGCGCACATCGATGCTGACGGGCTGGTCGACGCCGACGGCGACCGAATGGCTGCCTTTCGGGTTGAGCACTTCCCACGCCGTCTCGTTCGAGCCGGGAGCCAGATTGTGCAGCGCCTGGTTGAGTTCGCGCAGCGACAGGACGTCGAGGTCGAAGACGCGCGCATGGCTGTCGCGCATTGCCTTGGAGGTTGCCGGCATGAACTCAATGCTCCCAGAAATAGACGGTTGCGGGCTCCGGTTCCCAGACCCTCGCATTGTCTATGCCGGGCAGTTTGGTCAGCGCGCGATATTCCGAGCCGAAGGCGACATACTGGTCGGTCTCGGCCATCACGGCGGGCTTGCAGGCGATCGGATCGCGCACCACGCCAAAACCGTTCTTGGTGCCGACGACGAAGGTGAAGAAGCCGTCGAGGTCGGAGAGGGTGCCTTCCAGGGCCTCGCCGAGGTTCTTGCCATGCGCCATTTGCGAGGAAAGGTAGGCGGCCGCCACCTCGGTATCGTTCTCGGTCTCGAATTTCATGCCTTCGCGCACCAGCTCGCGGCGGACATTGTTGTGGTTGGACAAAGAACCATTGTGCACCAGGCACTGGTCGGCACCCGTCGAGAATGGATGCGCGCCCATCGTCGTCACCGCCGATTCCGTCGCCATGCGGGTGTGCCCGATGCCATGCGTGCCGGTCATCTTGCGGATATCGAAGCGATCGACGACAGCTTCGGGCAGGCCGACTTCCTTGTAGATCTCCACCGCTTCGCCGGCGCCCATGATGCGGATGTCGGGCCTGAGCGACTGGAGGGCTTCACGCGCCGCGTCGACCTTGTCGGACGTGGTCCTGACCACCGCGTGTGTCGATTTCACCGCAATGCTCACCGGCGCTCCGAGAGCCTTGGCGAGTTCGGCGTCCAGGCCGCGGAAATCGCGTTCCGGCTTCGGCGACTGGATGGTGATCTTGGCCTCGTTGCCTGATGTCGCGCCATAGATGGCGATGCCGGCGCTGTCAGGGCCGCGATCGCTGAGCGATACCAGCATCTCCGACAGCATCGCGCCGAGCTTCGGCTCCAGCGCCTTGTCCTTCAGGAAAAGTCCAACGATTCCGCACATGTCAGCCTCCCGACGTTTGTGACTAGAGATGATGTACCGAATGAAATCCTGGAATTCAATGGGATGAAAAAAATTTTCCTCTGATTACGTATGCGGCTCAATGCCACTCTGCGTATCATCGCCCTGCGGTCGGGCATTATGAGCCCATTTGGCGGTACGGATGCGGGCGATCTTGTAGGCGTCGAGGATCGACAGCGCATAGATCAGAAAGCCGCCCGCATGACGGCCGACGAAGCTCGCATCCGGCGGCGAAATCTTGGCGGTCACCCAGGCCAGGATGACCATGAAGAAAAGGAACTGCAGTCCGCGCACGGGTACGCCAAGAATGACATGACCGCTTGCCGGCAGCACGATCGCGGCGCCCATGACGAGATAAGGGCTCACGGGTGCCGGCGATGTGTTTGAAGTGCTCATGCCACCTGCCGTTCACCTTGGTTGATGGCGTCCCGCAGCTTCGAGAGAGATACGAGCAGCCGCTCGATCAGCGTCGCATCGATCCGCGTGTCACCGAACGCGGCTTGCCGGAAGACACCGTAGCGTGCCCGTTCGGCCTCGGCCAGCAGCCACACGATGCGCAATCCGTTTGGCGTGATCAGCAGCTCCTTGGCGCGGTCATCCGCAAAGGTTTCAAGATGACCGGCGATGATGCCTTGCGGGAAACGCGTGCCTCTGCGGTCCGTCCGCAGCACCGCTTCGGCTGGAAATCCCGGAGCTTTCGGCAGCGTATGGTCCAGATGATCGAAATTGGAGAAGGTCGTCGGTGAACCCGGCCGCATCATCATATCGAAAATGGCTGACACCGCGACCTTCTCGGTGATCGAAACACTAAGCCAGCGCGCCGGCAGTTTCCGCGTCGCCAGCGTGTCGATGATGGTGCGCAACTGGACGCGTTGGCCGTTCCACGATCCTTCCCAGGTGATGACGCCGGCGGTGCCGTCCGAGACATTGGCCGCGTCCGCGACGACGGCGCGAATGCTGGCATCGTCAGCGGCGAGCGCTGCCGAAGCCTTGTCGCGGCTGCGGCGTGCCAGCCACGCAAAATGAAGGACGAGAGCCAGGACAATTGCCCCGGCAAGCAGTGCTGATGTCACTTCCGACATTTTATCGTGCAAGGCCCGTCCAGATCCTGGGCGGGCCTACTCCCATCAATAGCCCTGCGGCTTCGGCCACGGCATGGTGAACTGGTCGCCCCGCCGCACGAATTTGTAGCGGTAGAAATGGAACCACAGCGAGATCAGGAAATAGAAGGCGACCATGGCGATCAACTGCGAGCCGAAGCCGAGGAAGATGGCGAAGAAGGTCACCACGCACAGGCAGAACAGGACGATTGCCGGCAGCGGATGGAAGGGGTGCGTGTAGCCGCGGCGGATCGAGCCCAGCGGCCACTTTTTCCTGAACATCATGATGTTGATGCTCATGAAAGTGTATTGCAGCACGCCCGACAGGATCGAGAAGGTGATCGCCTGGTTGAGATCGGCGATGAAGGCGAAGGCCAATGCGATCGGCAGCAGGAACAGGATCGATCGGTAGGGCGTGCGGTATTTCGGATGCACCGCCGAAAACCAGCTCGGCAGATAGCGGTCGCGGCCAAGCGAGAACCAGGCGCGCGCCGCGTCGTTGATGCAGCCATTGGCGGAGGCCAGCGCGGCGAGCAGCGTCGCGATGAACAGAAGGTTCTCCAGCAGCGGGCTGCCGGTCAGTTTGCCGGCATCCCAGAGCGGATAATAGGTGATGCCGAGATATTCCCAAGGCATCAGCGAGGCGCAGACATACCAGGTCATGGCGGCGGCGATCAGAAGCGTGATCATGCCGGCCATGGTGCCGTAGGGCAGGGAACGTGCCGGCGAGCGCACTTCCTCGGCCGCCTGCGTGGTGCCTTCGATGCCGAGATAGTACCAGATGCCGAACTGGAAGGCGGCGATCACGCCGATCCAGCCATAGGGCAGCGCGTTGCCTGGAGTGACCAGTTCGTTGAGCTTCAGCACCGCGCCTTGCGTCCAAGGGCTGACCGAGAAGAACAGGACGACGATCGAGACATAGGCGATGGCCGTTATGACGAAGTTGACGTTGAGCGTCATCAGCACGCCGCGATAGTTGAGCCAGGCCAGGACCACGATGGTGGCGGCGATGAAGGAATTGTGGGTTAGCCCTTCGACTCCCGCCTTGGCGACGATGGTGTCGCCGAGCAGGATGGCATCGGACACTTCCAGCATCGTGTAGGCAAAAACCAGGAACAGCGCGACGTTGAAGGCCATCAGCGGGCCGACGATGTGCTTGGCCTGCGCATATTGGCCGCCGGCGGCGGCCACCGTCGATGTCACCTCGGAATCGATCATGGCCACCGAGGTGTAGAGCAGCCCGACGACCCAACACACGATCAGGGCCGCCAGCGCGCCGCCCTTGTCGGCCGAGAAATTCCAGCCGGTGAACTCGCCGACCAGAACGATGCCGACACCGAGCGCCCAGACATGGGCCGGGCCAAGCACCCGAAGCAGCGATACCCGGTCGCCGTGAATTGTGGTGGTGGTGGTGTTTTCAAGCGCGACCGTCATCGATCAATCCCCACTCAGATCCGGTGTTTTTCGGAAACGGCTTCAAGCTCGCCTTCGCGCGACGAGGTCAGAACGTCCTCGGAGTAGTTCGTATCGACCTTGAACCAGTCGTAGAGCATCCAAAGCGCGAGCACGATCGAGATGCCCCAGCATGCGTAAGAGAGTGCCACCCACATGGTCGTGTCTCCAAAATTCTTCGTCGTCAAACTCTATTTGTCGTCGAACTTTTCGTTGATGACATCGCGATATTCGCGGTCGGATGCCCGGAACAGGAACACGAAATAACCGATCAGCACGGCCGCCATGATGATCAGCGTCGGCCAGTCGATGATGTAGTGGAACCGGTTCTGGATGACGTCGTGAGCGGTCTCCGGCGTATAGCCGAGCTTTTCCCAGATCGACGCCATGGTCGGATTCTGCCCGAGCGCTTCCCAGGTCTTGGCATCGAGCGCATCGATGGATTTCGCGGCACCCGCAAGACCAAGCTTCAGCGGGAGCCACAGCGCCACGAAGATGGCGACCACGACAACGGCGATATCGAAAACTTGCCCGGCCTTGCTCTGCTTCGGCGGTGTATAGCGGGACATTGTTTCTCCCCCTCAGGACTTGCGGTTGCGGGATGCGTCGGCGTTCTTGATGTCGAGCCCGTAGATGAACTCCTTGTCTTCCTTGTAGTGTTTGACCATCGCCAGGATGGCTGCCGTGTTGAAGATGAGCACCGCGGCGGCGGCAATGGCGACGACGGCCTTGATGCCGCCCTGCGGAATGTATGGCCACGTCATGAAGAGGACGAAGAGTATCGTCGCCCATAGGCAGACGATCAGGAGCGCGGATCCGCGCAAGTCGGAGCGGTACAGCGCCTCGATGCGCTGCTGCAGGTCTGACATCGGATTTCCCCTTCTTTGCCGACGTCCGGTTCCGAATCCACCGCCCGCCGCTCTCTTTCAAGAGAGTGAAATTTTTTTCATAAGTTCCGCCCGAATCTCGGACTTGTCAAGACCAATTTACGTGGCGTTAACCGCTCGTTTCGAGTGAACAATTTTGCCTGACAATGAAATTATTTGCTTCAAGGGGATTGCAGGCTTCCCGCGTTTGCGGTCAATATTCCATCCAAAGCTCCGGCCTCGGGCAAAGGAGCAGGGAACAGCAGGATTTTCGAACGGAGGACGAGCGGATGACGGCATCCTGGAGATTTTCAACCCTGGCGGATCGCCATCGCGCTCTGGGGTCGAAACTCGAAGACTGGAGCGGTATGGGCACCGCCTGGACCTACGACAAGGATGCCGATGAGGAATATATCGCCATTCGCACCAAGGCCGGGCTCATGGATGTTTCCGGCCTGAAGAAGGTGCACATCACAGGGCCGCACGCCTCGCATCTCATCGACCTCGCCACAACGCGTGACGTCGAAAAAATCTATCCCGGCAAGTCGGCCTATGCCTGCATGCTGAACGAGGCGGGAAAGTTCACCGACGACTGCATCCTCTACCGCACGGGACCGAATTCCTGGATGGTCGTGCACGGCTCGGGCACCGGCCACGAGGAACTGCAGCGGGCGGCGATGGGCCGCGACGTGTCGCTGCGCTTCGACGACAATCTGCACGATTTGTCGCTGCAGGGGCCGGCGGCGGTCGACTATCTGGCCAAGCACGTGCCCGGCATCCGCGACCTCAACTATTTCCATCACATGCAGACGCAGGTGTTCGGCTTCCCCGTCATGATCTCGCGCACCGGCTATACCGGCGAGCGCGGCTACGAGATCTTCTGCCGTGGCCAGGATGCCGGCACGATCTGGGACAGGATCCTCGACGAGGGCAAGGGCGCCGGCATCATTCCGTGCCGCTTCACCACCCTCGATATGCTGCGCGTCGAGAGCTACCTCTTGTTCTACCCCTATGACAATTCGCAGAAATACCCGTTCGAGAACGAAGGCCCCGGCGACACGCTTTGGGAACTCGGCCTCGACTTCACCGTCAGCCCCGGCAAGACCGGGTTCCGCGGCGCCGAAGAGCACTATCGCTTGAAAGGCAAGGAGCGCTTCAAGATCTACGGCGTCCTGCTCGACGGCAAGGAGCCGGCCGATGAAGGCGCTCCGGTCTATCGCGACGGCAAAAAGGTCGGCGTGGTCACCTGCGCCATGTATTCGCCGCTGGTCGAGAAATCGATGGGCATCGCCCGGCTCGACGTCGACTGCGCGGTCAAGGACACCAAGCTCGAAATTCGTAACAAGAGCGGTTCCATCAAGGCGACGGCGCAGCCCTTGCCGTTCGACGATCCCAAGAAGACCAAGCGCACGGCGAAAGGCTGAGGCATAATCGACGAGGGGTTTCGAGGCACAAAGACAGAATGGCAGCCAAGACCATCATCAGCCGGCCGATTTACGGGACCCTGTCTCCGCAGCCCGGCACGCATCATCTTTTCCTAGCGGATGCGGAAGGCGCGCTCGCGATAACGGACATGGCCGCCAGGGCTCCGGGCGGGTTCTTCGACGGGGCCGAAATCGTCTTCATTCCCGGTCCTGACGGCCAATACGTTGCCGCTCTCGAAGCGTTGAAGCCGGCGCAACTGCACATCGCGCCGTCCTTCGCCAGTCTGCTGCCGCGTCTGACGCAGACGCTGACCAACGCGCATATGGGTCTGCGCCTCTATCTCGCCGGCACCGAAGGGCTGATCGGCCAGGCCATGCAGGTGGCGCTCGAAGCCGGCATCGACCACACTTCCATGCAGACCGAGCATCGCGGCTCGCTGGCACGGCGCATGCAGTGCGTGCACTGCAAGGGCATCACCGAGAATGTCACGACGCAGCCGGCGAACTGCTCGCATTGCGGCCTGCTTCTGTTGGTACGCGATCACTATTCAAGGCGCCTCGCCGCATTCCAGGGCGTCTGCATCAATGCCGAAGACCGCAGTGAAATTCCTCCCATGGAGGAGATCTTCCGATGAGCACGGGAACCACCAAGCTCGACGTCGTCGTCAGCGATGTCGTCCCGGTCAATGACCTGGTCACCCGTTTCCATTTTCGCCGGCGTGATGGTGAGCTGTTGCCGACCTTTTCCGGCGGCGCCCATGTCGTGGTCGAGATGCGCGATGGCGAGCGCACAAGGCTCAATCCCTATTCGCTGATGGGCTCGCCGCTCGACACGCGCGAATACACCATCTCGGTGCGCCGCGACGATGTCGGTCGTGGCGGCTCGCTGTTCATGCACAGGTCGGTCAAGCCGGGCCTGGAGATGGTGATCAGCTATCCCGTCAATCTGTTCTCACTCGATCTCAGGGCCAAAAAGCACCTGATGCTGGCCGGCGGCATCGGCATCACGCCGTTCATGGCGCAGACCGCCCAACTTGCGGGCGAAGGCGGCAATTTCGAACTGCACTACACCTGCCGCACCGCCTCGCTCGGCACCTATGCCGACGTGCTGCGGGAGCGCTACGGCCGTCGCGCCCGGCTCTATCATGACGACCGCGGGGAGCGCATAGAGCTCGACCGGATGCTGTCCTCGCAGCCGCTCGGCACGCATCTCTATGTCTGCGGCCCCGCCGGCATGATCAACTGGGTGCGCGAGCGGGCTGCCGCGCTCGGCTGGCCGCCGGAGACAGTGCACTACGAGCACTTCGCGGCGCCGCAGCCCGGCCTGCCGTTCGACGTGACCCTTGCCGTCAGCGGCAAGACCATCCGCGTCGGCGAGCAGCAGAGCCTGCTCGAAGCCATCGAAGCCGCCGGCGTCGATCCGCCCTATCTCTGCCGTGGCGGCGTCTGCGGCCAATGCGAGACCAACGTCATCTCGTGCGACGGCAAGTTCATCCACAACGACCATTGGCTGAGCGAGGAAGACCACCGTTCGGGCAGGAAGATCATGCCGTGCGTGTCGCGCTTCGAAGGCCGGTCGCTGGTGCTGGAGCGATAGAGCATTTTGCAGCCAAGTTAATACACTTGGCGTCGCAGAAATGCGGCTAAAACAAAGAGATAGAGCGGGCATCCCGCTCTAGGAGGAAAACATGGGCATCACCTTTCGCAAGGAAACGTTCCGCGACGACTTCACCTTCAAGAACAGCCCGGAGCACATCAGGCGGTTTCCGTTCCCGTTCCACGAAGACAGCTACATGTACGCGGTCAACATCGAGCCGCATGTCGTCGGCCCGAAAGGCTCGGTGCTGGAGAACCTGATCGACGTCGACGAGCATTATGTCGCCGAGATGCAGGACCGCGCGCTGGTGCTGGCCGAGGATCCATTGCGCTGCCAGTCGCTGCCGCACATGACGCTCGCCGGTTGGGACCTGCTGGAACTTTTGATGGAGCAGCAGGCGCTGGGCTATCCCGAGCATTTCACGCTGACGCGCGATGGCGACCGCTGGCGCTGGATCAACCGCCCGCTTGGCATCGATGACACCTTCACCTTCGGCGACACCTCGACCTTGCCTTACGGGCCGATGGAATACATCACCCGCCAGAGCCAGGGCGATTTCTGCATACTCGACCAGCGCGATGGCAATCTGTGGATGGATGCCGGCATGGTCACCACTCAGGCCGACTGGTCGCTCGATTTCGACATCGGCATGAATTTCTTCGAGTGGCACGCGCCGGTGCCGCTGGCGCATGAGAAGGGGATTTTCGTCAGGGCGCTAAAATTCCTCACCAACATCCAGCAGGGCAAACCGGCCAGGCGCCTGAACTGGACGATGACCATCAATCCGCGCCTCGATACCAGCCCCGAAAATTATCACAAATGGGGACCGGACCGCACGACCGTGACGCCTGAGAATGTCGGCGACAAGGTGCATCTGCGGGTCGAGTTGCAAAGCTTCTGGCGGCTGCCGCGCTCCAACGGCATCGTCTTCCCGATCCGCTGCTACCTGATCAAGATGGACGAGCTGGTCACGCAGCCGAAATGGGCACGGCGCCTGCACCGCGTGATCCGCGATCTGCCCGAGGAACTGGCCAATTACAAAGGCCTGACCCGGTATCGGTCGACGCTGGTCGAGTGGCTGTCGAAGCTGGATGACGGGAGTGCGACGAGCCCAGGGTTTGGACCGGATTGAATTGCTGGTATGGCGCTGCTCTCCACGCAGCCAATCTCCCCCCAAGAGGGGGAGATGCCCGGCAGGGCGAGGGGGGCGCCGTCGAGCGCCAGCCTTGCCCCATGTCCACCCCAGCGCTTCCGCGAAACTCACGACGCGCCCCCCAACCCAACCCAACCACAATCACGACATGCTGGCAGACATTGTCGACATCGCGGATGACGTCGTCGTTCCAGAAACGCAGGACAGTCCAGCCCAGCGCTTCGAACTTGGCGGTTCTTGCAGCGTCGAATTCCAACGTTTCGGCTTGACCATGCTGGGAACCATCAAGCTCGATGATGAGCTTTTTGTCCGGGCATGCAAAATCGACTATATGGCCGGCAATAGGCATCTGGCGCCGAAACCCCATTCCCATCAGCCTGTGTGCCCTGAGCTCATTCCAGAGCTTGAGTTCGGCATCGGTCATCACCTTGCGCATCCTGCGCGCATTGCCGCGGTTGTTGGCTGATACTGATTATGCGTCATCGCGGTTCGCCCCCCTCTGTCCTGCCGGACATCTCCCCCTAAAGGGGGAGATCGGATGTCACTTCGGCTTTCGCCGATCGCTAACGCTCCAAAGAGGAGCCGCCGCGAGGCTGCCGACCTCCCTCAGGAGGAGACCAAGGGGAGATTGGCCACACCTCAACCCGCACTATTCTGCGGATAGCAGATAATCGACAGATAGCGCATCGGCAGTTTCGTCAATTGTTCGGGCCCGTGCGGTGCGTCGGCGTCGAAGAACAGGCTGTCGCCGGGCTTCATCGGATAGAGGTTGCTGCCGTGCCTGTAAACGACCTCGCCCTCGAGCATGTAGAGGAACTCCATGCCCTCGTGCTGGAACGTCGGGAATACATCGGAATCCTCGGTCAGCGTGATCAGATAGGGTTCGACGACGACGCCGCTGGTGTTCGAGCCGATATGGCCGAGCAGATTGTATTGGTGGCCGGCGCGCGTGCCCCGGCGCTCGACATCGAGGCCTTGGCCAGCCTTGACGAAGACGGCACTTCGCTCCTCCTCGAAGCGGCGGAAGAAGGCGGTGACGGGAACGCCGAGCGCCCGCGACAGCGCCTGCAAGGTGGTGAGCGACGGCGAGGTGATGCCATTCTCGATCTTCGACAGCATGCCCAGCGAAATGTCGGTGGCGACCGCGAGATCCGCGACGGTGATGCCGAGCTTCTTGCGGAAGGCCCGCACCTCGCGGCCGATCGCGACCTCCAGGACTTTTTCGCGGGTGTCGCGAATGGCGTGCGGGTTTTGCGTCAGTGGCGCGCGGATGGTCCTGCCGTCCGCCGACACTTTCGGTGACGGTTTTGCCTTTGCGCTCGCGGGAGCCTTGGTATCCGAAATTGCCTTTGCCATGTCGCCCCCAATCGTAAGGATTTATTTCACTCAAGGTGAACATGTCAGGTGCCGATACAGAGCGCAACCGCAACTGCAAGCCATCTTATGTCGCACACGGCAGTGCAGCCATCGCGGCTGCCGCGGGTTTTTCGCCAGGAATCCGCTGTGCGCAAATGCCGTTCCCGCAGATGTCTGTTGACAGCACCAAGCGGCCAATTACTGTCACTGCCAGTGAAATTTGTTTCGCTGGGGAAATCAAAAAAGAGGAGGCCCGGAATGAACATTCGCGTTGCCGTTATCGGAGCCGGACCGTCCGGTCTGGCCCAGCTCAGGGCCTTCAAGTCGGCCGCCGACAAGGGCGCCGACATTCCCGAGATCGTCTGCTTTGAAAAGCAGTCCGACTGGGGCGGCCTGTGGAACTACACGTGGCGCACCGGCCTCGACGAACATGGCGACCCCGTCCACGGCTCGATGTACCGTTATCTCTGGTCGAACGGGCCGAAGGAATGCCTGGAATTCGCCGACTACACGTTCGAGGAGCATTTCGGCCGTCCGATCGGCTCCTATCCGCCGCGCGCCGTGCTGTGGGATTACATCAAGGGCCGCGTCGAGAAGTCGGGCCTGCGCAAATGGGTGCGCTTCAACAGCCCGGTGCGCATGGTCACCTTCTCCGACGAGACGAAGAAATTCACGGTCACCGCGCATGACCGCACCAATGACGTGACTTACTCCGAGGAGTTCGACAATGTCGTCGTCGCTTCGGGGCATTTCTCCGTGCCCAACGTGCCCTATTTCGAAGGCTTCTCGACCTTCAACGGCCGCATCCTGCACAGCCACGATTTCCGCGACGCGATGGAGTTCAAGGGCAAGGACATCCTGATCATCGGCCGTTCCTATTCGGCCGAGGACATCGGCTCGCAATGCTACAAATACGGCGCGAAATCGATCACCTCCAGCTACCGGTCGAAGCCGATGGGCTTCAAATGGCCCGAGAATTGGAAAGAGGTGCCGCTGCTGCAGAAGGTCGTCGGCAAGACCGCGCATTTCAAGGACGGCACGACCAAGGATGTCGATGCCATCATCCTGTGCACCGGCTACCTCCACTCCTTCCCCTTCCTCACCGACGATCTCAAGCTCAAGACCGCCAACCGCATGTGGCCGGACTCGCTCTATGAGGGTGTCGTCTGGGAGAAGAACCCGAAGCTTTCGTACATCGGCATGCAGGACCAGTTCTACACCTTCAACATGTTCGACGCGCAGGCCTGGTTCGCGCGCGACGTCATCATGGGCCGCATCAAGTTGCCCTCGGCGGAGGCGATGGCGGCGCATGGCGCGAAATGGCGCGCCCGCGAGGAAACGCTTGAGGACGCCGAGCAGATGATCTGGTTCCAGGGTGACTACACCAAGGAATTGATGGACCAGACCGACTATCCAGGCTTCGACGTCGAGGCGGTCAACCAGACGTTCATGGAGTGGGAGCACCACAAGGGCGAAGACATTATGAGCTTCCGCGACCACGCCTACCGCTCGCTGATGACCGGCACCATGGCGCCGCTGCACCACACGCCCTGGCTGCAGGCGCTGGACGATTCCATGGAGAGCTACCTCGAGGTGAAGGGCGTCGCGGCGGAGTAGCCGCAGCGCATCTTCCCGACTATCCGAGCCTTGCCCGCGCCTTCGCCGTCCAGGCATTGAACAGCCGGTCGGCGACGATGCCGATGAAGGCGATGGCCAGGCCCGCGACGATGCCGCGGCCGGAATCGGCTTTCGACAATGCGATGAACACTTCCTGGCCGAGGTCGCGCGTGCCGACCATGGCGCAGATGATGATCATTGCTAGCGCCATCAGGATGGTCTGGTTGACGCCGAGCATGATCTCCGGCAGCGCCAGCGGCAGTTGCACCCGAAAGAAAGTCTGGCGCGGCGTGCAGCCCGAAACCTTCGCGGCCTCGATCAGCGCCGGCGGCACCTGCCGGATGCCGTGATTGGTGTAGCGGATTGCCGGCACCACGGCGAAGGCAACCGTGGCGATCATCGCGGTGACGTCGCCGACACGGAACAGCATCACCACCGGAATGATGAAGCAGAAGGACGGCAGCACCTGCAGCGTGTCGATGACGGGCGTGACGATCTTTTCGAAGCGGTCGCTGCGCGCTGCCATCAGCCCGATTGGAATGCCGATCAGGCAGGCGATGAAGGCCGAGATGCCGCAGAGATAGACCGTCGCCATGGTCTTTTCCCAAAGGCCTGTGATGGCGCAGAAGGCGGTGAGTGCCGCGACAAGTGCGGCCAGCCGCAAACCTGAGAGCTGGTAGCCGGCAAGGCCGAGCAGGAACACCGCGCCCAGCCACGGAAACCCTTCGCAGAAGGCGCGCACTGGATTGAGCACATTGAGGATCAGCGCCACCCGAAACGCTTCGATGACGTCGAAGAAGTTGATCGTCACCCAGTTCACAGCGGCTTTCCACAATGGCGCGGTGGTGAAGGTGATCGCCTTCGGCACGACCGCGAAGGCCGGCACGAACAGGCCGAGCAGCGTCGTGACGACAAGGATGGCGATGGCCAGCGTCAGATTGGGGTAGCGCCGCCAGAAACGCGGGCTCGCGGACGACCGGTGGACATTGCCTGTTGCCTGCTTGTGGGCGATGGCCTGGCTCAGCCGGTCGAGCGCGATGGCGAGCGCGACGATCGCGAGTCCGGCTTCCATCGCTTCGCCGACCTTGAGCGCGCGCAGGGCGAGCAACACGTCGTAGCCAAGCCCGCCGGCGCCGATCATCGAGGCGATGATCACCATGTTCAGCGCCAGCATGATAACCTGGTTGACGCCCACCATCAGCGTCGGCCGTGCCGAGGGCAACAGCACGCGCCACAATTTCTGCCGCGCCGTGCAGCCGGCCATTTCGCTGAAATCGTCGATCTCGGACGGCACCCGCGATAGGCCCAGCATCGTTGCCCGCACCATCGGCGGCGTGGCGAAGATGGCGGTGGCGATCATCGCCGAGACCGGGCTGTTGCCGAACAGCAGCAGCATCGGGATGAGATAGGCGAAGGTCGGGATGGTTTGCATCAGGTCGAGGGCAGGGGAGACGACGAACCGCTCCGCCCACGGCTTGCGCCACGCCCAGATCCCGGCGAATAGCCCGGTGACGATGCAGAACGGCACGGCGATCGAGATCAGCGCCAGGGTCAGCATGGCGCTGGTCCATTGGCCGAACAGCGCGATGTAGAGGAAACAGCCGCCAACCAGCAGGCCGAGTTTTCTGCCGCCGGCCGCATAGCCGGCAAGGAACGCCGCCGCGCAGACGCCAACCCAGGACAAACGCGGCAACACGAAAGCGTCGGCGCCATGGCCGAACTTGAAATTCTTGGCCAAGAGATTGAGCGCGAAGTCGAGCGGGACGCCGAGCACCGCGGTGACCGAGCGGGTCAGCCAGGACAGGTTCGACTTGATCCAGCCCATCAGCGCGCTGACCCAGTCGGCGACGGGGACGACCGCCTCGACCGGATAGTTGACGGCCCATGGCAGTCTGTCCTGAAGCAGGAACACCGCCAGCACGGCGGCAAGCGCGAGCACCCAGATCACCAGCCACCGCTGAATTGGTGGCCTTGTCTGGCTGGCGCTTGCCGTCACCGTCATGCGCCGGCTCGCTCGATGCCGGCCAGCAGATCGATCACCGCTTGCGGCGTCACTTCGCCGATCGGCGTGCCGGTGCCGTTGATCACCGCGAACGGTTTTCCGGCGGCAACGATGCTGGCGGAAAAACTCGCAATCTTGGCCTCCGGCGCCACCGTGCCGCCATGCTCGGCGCCATCGCAGTCACGCATCAGGCTGCGTGCCGAGATTACCTTGGCGCGGTCGACGTCGCGGGTGAACTCGGCGACATAGTCTGTCGCCGGATTGACCACCAGTTCTTCCGGCGTGCCGATCTGGATCACCTCGCCGTCTTTCATGATGGCGATGCGGTCGGCGAGCCTGATCGCCTCGTCGAAATCATGGGTGATGAACACAATGGTCTTGTGCAGCATGGTCTGCAGCCGCATCAACTCATCCTGCATTTCGCGGCGGATGAGCGGATCCAACGCAGAGAACGGCTCGTCGAGAAACCATATCTCGGGCTTGGTTGCGAGGCTGCGGGCGATGCCGACGCGCTGCTGCTGGCCGCCCGACAATTCGCGCGGGTAGAAATGTTCGCGCCCGCGCAGGCCGACGAGTTCGATGACTTCGCGGGCGCGCGCCTCGCGTGTCGAACGATCCTGCCCCTGGATGCTGAGCGGGAAGGCGATGTTGTCGAGCACGTTGAGATGCGGCAGCAGGGCAAAGTTCTGGAACACCATGCCCATGCGATGACGCCTGAGTTCGATCAGCGCTGCATCGGAAATCTTGAGCAGGTCCTTGCCTTCGAACTCGACCTTGCCATGCGTCGGTTCGACCAGCCGCGACATGCAGCGCACCAGCGTCGATTTGCCGGAGCCCGAAAGCCCCATGATGATGAAGATCTCGCCCTGCCGGATCTCCAGATCGACGGCGCGAACCGCACCCACCAGCCCGGCCGCCGAGACGTCCGCCATGCTGGCCTTGCCGTCGCGCTCGCGGATGAAATCGGCGGCGTTCGAGCCGAACAGTTTCCAGACATTACGGCAGGCAAGTTTTATCGGGCGGGGATTCTTTTCCGCATTCGATGCCTGTTCAATCGCTTCCGTCATTCAGTGGTCCTTCTGGAGCATCAGGAATTGAGACCCGGCTACTCAACAGCCGGGTCTCCCTTTTCCAGTCGGAGCGATCACTGCGCCCAGGCTTTCCAGTCTGCCTCGTGGGCGGCGATCCAGGCGGCGGCGACGTCTTCCGGCGTCTTGCCGTTGAGGTCGATCTCGCCGCTCATCTTGTTCAACTCGTCGGTATCGACCGTGTAGGCCTTGGCCACCTTGTAAGCGACCGGCCATTTGTCCTTCATGCCGTTCCAGGAGTATTTCCAGATCTCGCCATGCGGCTTGCCGCAGTCGTATTTGGCGTCCGGGTTCACGCCCCATTTCGGGTCGTTGTAGCATTCGGGCGTGTATTCCGGGAATTGCACCCATTCGCCCTTGTATTTCGCGGGCGCCCAATGCGGCGAATAAATCCACAGCATGATCGGCGCCTTGCGCTGATAGGCGGAGTCCAGTTCGGCGAACATCGCCGCATCGGTGCCGGCATGGATGACCGTGAAGGGCAGTTTCAGTGCCGCGACGCGTTCGTCGTCAAAACCTTCCCAGGTCACCGGGCCGCCGAGGTAGCGCCCCTTCGGCGCCGTCTCGGCGGTCGAGAACGATGCCGCGCAGTTGGCGTCGAGCAGCGCGTGCCAATCCGGCAAGGTCGGACATTTCTCCTTCATGTATTCGGGAAACCACCACTCTTCCTTGGCCTTGGGTCCGAGCTTGCCCAGCCTTTCGGTCTGCCCCGTGGCGTCGGAAGCCTTCATGGCTTCGCCGGCGGTGGTGTCCCAGAACTCCAGGCCGACATCGATATCGCCATTGGTGAGGCCGGTTGTCAGGCTGGAGAGATAGTCGGCGGTCGGGTATTCGACGGTATAGCCGAGCTTTTCCAGGATGCCGCCGAGGATCTTGGCGTTGAGGTTGACGCTGGTCCAGTCGAACAAGGCAATCTTGATCGGGTCGTTGGATTCCGGTGCCGCTGCCTGCGCTGTTGGCGTCAGCACACTTGCCGCGGCAAGTGCAAAAGCTCCCATTGAGAATTTCGAAATCACACTGCGAATTGGCATTGCTTGGTTCTCCTTCAAGCTGTGACGATTGTTGGTCGTTCCCTTTTTGCGTCTTTCTTGATTGTGTTGGAAAGGCCGGCTGTTGCGCAAGGCCGTTATCGCCGGCGCAGGCGCGGCGATGCTCGATTTCGGTGATGACGGACGCTGCCGAGGCGGGCAGTCTCATGGCCGATCGATCGTCGCGACGGCGATCCGCGGATCAATTGCCAGTCCTGCGGCGCCCTGCAAGGTGCGAGCCATCAAGGTCCCATGATCCCGAGCATTTCCGGCGGAATTGCTCTCGGCCATAGCCCTGGCAAGCCCCGTCTCGCCAGCGCTGTTTCATAGGATGAAATTATATATACCAACGTTCATGCCGCGCAACGACTAACGCCACGCTTGCGCCGGAATTTCAGACCGCAGGCGAAGCCGGCGGGACATGGCTCGCATGTCCCGTTACCAGCAGACGTAGCCGCCATCGACGATGAGGTCGAGGCCGGTGACGAAGCTCGACGCCCGGCTGGCCAGGAACACCGTCGGCCCGACCATTTCCTCGGGCGCCGCCATGCGTCCCATTGGCGTGTCGCGTTTGAAGATCTTTACCTGTTCGGCCACCTCCGGCCGTTTGTTCATCGGCGTCAGCGTGTAGCCCGGGCTGACGACGTTGACGCGCAGCCCACGATCGGCCCACTCCATGGCGAGGCTCTTCGACATATGAATGACGGCGGCCTTCGAGGAATTGTAGTGCGCCTGCGTCAGCCCGCGATTGATGATGGTGCCCGACATCGAGGCGATGTTGATGATCGAGCCCTTGCCCCGCGCCAGCATCTTGCGCGCTTCGGCCTGGCAGGACAGGAACACACCGGCGACGTTGACTTCGTGCACTTTCCGCCACTTTTCCAGCGGCAGTGTCTCCGCTGGTTCCGAGCCGGCAATGCCGGCATTGTTGACAGCGACCGTCAACGCACCGAGTTCGGCTTCCACGCGATCGATAGCCGCCGCGAGATCGCTATCCGAGGTCACGGTGCCGGTCAGCACCAGCGCCCGGCGGCCGAGTGCGGTGATCCGGTGAGCGGTTTCGTCCAGCCCGCCCTTCGACGTATGGCCGAAACAAGCGACATCGGCGCCTGCCTCGGCCAGCCCGATCGCGATTGCCTGGCCAATGCCGCTGCCGGCACCAGTGACCAGCGCGACATCGCCCTCCAGTTTGAAAAGATCCATTGCTTTGCCTCCCTTGTCGAGGGAGGTTATGCGCATTGCGGTCCTTTGATCAATCTCATCAGAAGTCGCAAGCATTTGGGCGCCGGTCACTGGACCAGGCCTTGAGCGGCACGGGCTTGAACTTGCCCTTGATCGGCTTGCCCTCTTCAAGGTCCTTGGAGACGATGCCTACGCCTGTGAGATAGTTGATGTCGCAGCCGCCGAGCGTCGTCTTGACGCCATCCGACGTCTGTTGGTTCCAGTCCCAACTGCGGCTGTAGCCACCGACCAGGAATTGGCCCCGGCGATAGACGATCGTCATGGTTTCTTCTGTCGACTTGCTGGCGCCGCATCCGAAGCAGGACGTTATCGCCAGGGATCCCTTGCCCTTGATTTCAAGGTCGAGGACCCGATCTTCCGTCAGTCCTTTCCTGACGAAATCGGGGCGACGCGAGGAATCGAGCTTCTGCTCGCCGGTTGCCAGGTAAATATAGAGATCGGCCGGCGCACCAAGCTCCTGCATCACCCTCGCCCGATCCATCTTGCCGTCCTGGTCGATATCAAGCTTGAGCTCGAACGCTGGCGGACTTTCGGCAAACGCCGGTGCGGGCAGCGCGATGAGGCCAACGAGCCAGCCAAGGGCCGCGTGATGAAATGCCGTCATGAGCAGTCGTCCGCCGTGAGTGTTCAGCCTAACACCGACCGGGACGGAGGAAAATACGAAACCCAGGCAGACCTCGAGTGCAACCGGCTACGTGACGGCTTCAGAAATATCCGTGCGAGGGCGGGTGCGGTCGTTGATCGCCGGTCCGGAAGGCAGGCAATGTCGAAGGAGTGTCGGCCGGCCGGCCGTTGGGCGAGAACATCATTGATGATGACGGTCGCCCCCGGCCTCGGCGGCATGGCCTTGATGCCGCGGATCTTCACCGACCGACCTCGAAGAACGGCTTGCCGAGCAGGTCGGGAACGACGTCGATGCCAAGGCCAGGCCCGGCGGGAATGCCCATGCGGCTGCCGGTGACCGGCGGCGCGTTCGACGCGGTGCGAACCGTCACCCATTCATGAAAGGCAATCGCGTGCAGCCGGCGCTCCTCCGGCGTCGACAGCGACAGATGCGCCATGGCGGATGTGTCGATCTCGGCGCCGCCGGTATCCTCGACCGTGATCATGAAGCCGAGGTCGACGGCGACGTCCCGGATCAGCCGGGTCTTGGTGACGCCGCCGAGCCGCGAGATCTTCAGCGTCAGTCCGTCGGCCGCGCCGAGGCGATGGATTTCCAGCATCGCCTCGAGCGAAGTGACGGATTCGTCGAGCACCATCGGCTTGTCGAGCATGCGGCGCACCGACATGTTCTCGTCGATGGTCGTGCAGGGCTGCTCGAACGTATAGTCGATTGCCCGCGTCGCATCGGCGAACTGCCGCGCTTGGTAAGGTGTCCAACCGGCATTGGCGTCGCAGAAAATGACAGTGCCTTTCGGCACCGAGGCGGCGACCGCGGTGACGCGTTCGATGTCGTCATGGACATTGCCGCCGACCTTGACCTGCAGCCGGCGGAAGCCGTCCTCGACGATGCGCCCGGCAAGTGCGGCCATTTGATCGACCGTACCATGGGTGACGACCTTGTAGAGTTCCGCCGTGTCGCTTTCCTTGCCGCCGAGCAGCGTCACAAGCGGCATGCCGGCGGCGCGCGCCGCCAGATCCCAGCAGGCCATGTCGAGCGCTGATTTGATGTAGGTATGGCCCTTGAACACGGTGTCCATCAGCCGGCCGATGCTGGCCAGCCCGCACGGGTCCTGGCCGATAAGATGCGGTGCGATCTCCGGCACGCCGGCCCTTGTGCCGGCGGGGAAGGCGGCCGAGTAGAAATTGCCGAGCGGTGCCATCTCACCCCATCCGGCGATGCCGCTGTCGGAGGTGATGGAGACGATCACGGCGTCGAAGCAGTCGGCCACGCGTCCCTTGGACATGCGATAGGGGCCGTCTACGAAGGGCTGCACGACGTGAAAGGCTTTGATGGTTTCGATCTGCACGTGGGGTATCCATTATCCGCGATGAGGGAAGGGGGTCAGGCGCCTTTCGACGGGCGCCTTTCGAGGCCGCGCGCATAGGCAAGAAGCTCTTCGAAATCGAGGTCGATATGCTCGCGGGCATGGCGCTGGGCGGCACGCATGTCGTCGCCCTTGAGCAGCGCCACATAGGTTTCATGGATATCTTCGGCCGGCACGGCTTCCTTTCGCGCCTGCTGGTGCAGGGCGAAGTACATCTGCAAACGGCTGGTCAGCCTTTGCCAGGTTTCCAGGAGCACCGAATTGTCGGCCCATTCATGGATCAGACCATGCAGTTGCAGCGCGGTTTCGATCTGCCTTGTGGTGTCGCGGTCGCGGGTCGCCTGTTTCACCGCCTCATGCCGCCGGTCAAGCTCTTCGAAGAAACGCTGGTCGCGCTGCTTCCACGTCCGTTCGATGGCGAACTCGTCCAGCACCTTGTTGAGCGAATAGGCGTCGTCGATGTCCTTGGCGGTGACATTGATGACGAAGGTGCCGGCATAGGGGATGCTGGTCAGGATGCCTTCCTGCACCAGCTCGCGCATCGCCTCGCGCAGCGGCGCACGGCTGACCCGCATCTGTTCGGAAATCCTGAGTTCGTTGAGCTTCTGGCCGGGCTCAAGCTGACCAGTCAGGATCGCGCGCCGCAGCAGTGCCACGATTTCGGCGCGGCGCGTCGTGTCGGCAATCGGGCTGAACTCCGTCTTCACCATCCGGTCCACTCCAGCGGGAACAGAAGGCAAGACAATCAGATTGTCGACAATCTAACAAGAGTTCGTGGTCCGATTTTTCGGTTTGCGGCGTCGCCGACGTCGCCGCCTTGGTCGGTCTGCTCATGAAAACGGCGCCCGCGACCCTGGGAAAGGTCGAGGGCGCCGCGCGGAAACCGGGCCTGCGGGGGAGTCAGGTAGCCGGTTTCTGTGGGAGGGGCGAAATCGGCATTCCGGGGCCGATCTTCTGCAGGTTGCCTGTGATCACCTGGTCGCCTTCGGCGACGCCGCTGAGGATGGCGACCATATCGCCGCTGGTCGGCCCGAGCGAAACCAGCCGCTGGTCGACCGTATTGCCCTTGCCGACGACGTAGAGATATTTGCCGAGCTGGCTTGATCCCAGCGCGACCTGCGGCACCAGCAGCGCATCGGGCTGTTGTTTGACGTGCAGCCGCACGCGAACATACTGGCCAGGCAAGAGCGTGAACTTGGCGTTGCCGATGGTGGCGCGGGCGGTGATCGTGCCGGTCGAGTGATCGATCGTGTTGTCGATAAAGGTGAGCTCGCCCTTCTGGTGGGCTTCGGTCTCACCCGGAAGCAGGACCTCGACCTCGATCGGGCCGGCAGCGCGCGCTTCCTCGATTTGCGCCAGATCCGTCTCGCTCGGATTGAAGGTGACGTAGATCGGATCGAGCTGCACCAGCGTGTTGAGCACGGTGCCGGCAACGCTGACCAGCGTTCCCACGGAAGCCTGGTTGCGGCCCAGGCGTCCGGGGAACGGCGCGTGGATTTCAGCATAGCTCAGATTGAGCTCGGCCGTGCGCACGGCAGCCTGGTTGAGCGCCAGCGAAGCCTGCGCCCCGCGCAAGGTGCTGGTGCGCTGGTCGAAGCTGTCCTTGTCCAGGTAACCGCTCTTGGCGAGCTCGGTACCGCGGCCGAGATTGGAACGCGCATAATCGAGCGTCGCCGTATCGCGCTGCACCTGTGCCTTCGCCTGGTCGAGCGCGGCCTGAAAATCGTCAGGCGAGATCTTGTAGAGCAAGTCGCCCTGCCGCACGTCGGCGCCGTCTTGCGCCGTCTGTTCCTGCAGGTAGCCGGGGACGCGCGCCTGCAGCGTGATGCTGCGGATCGACTCGGTCCGGGCGGCATAGTCGAGGTAGATCGGAATCGTCTTCTTGACCACGCTCGCCACCGGCACCGGCATGACGAAGGCTGCTGGAGCCGGCGCGGCCCCGGCCGTGCCGGCATTCAGACTGATATTGCCCATGTCCAGCAGGTGGACGCTGGCAACCGAGATCGCACCCAGCGCGACAGCCGTTCCCAACGCGATTTTCCATTTACGCATAATCATTCTCCAATCTTATTCGGCCGCTTCCGCCAGGGGAGGGAAGGCGGGTTTGGCCGTTGGTTCAGTGTGTTGAGAGGCGGGCTCGTCGCCGCCGCGCCGTTCGCGCAGCTGTTCGATGACCGCGTAGAAGACCGGCACGAACACCAGCGACAGGATGGTCGCCGCGACCATGCCGCCGAACACGGTGGTGCCGATCGACTGACGGCTTGCGGCACCCGCGCCGGTGGCGATCATCAGCGGCACCACGCCGAGGATGAAAGCAAACGCGGTCATCAGGATCGGCCGCAGTCTCAGCCGAGCGGCCTCCATCGATGCCTCGATGATGGTGAGGCCTTCCTCGCGCCGCCGTCTTGCGAATTCGACGATCAGGATGGCGTTCTTGGCCGCCAGACCGATCAGCATGACGAAACCGATCTGCGAATAGACGTCGATCTGCATGCCGCGCGCCCAAAGTGCGGCGAACGCGCCGAACAGGGCGAGCGGCACCGCCAGCAGCACCATGAACGGCATCGCCCAACTTTCGTACTGCGCCGCCAGGATCAGGAAGACGAAGACGATGGCGAGGGCAAACACAACCGACGCGATCGATCCCGCCTTGAGCTCCTGGAAGGTGATGCCGGTCCATTCGAAACCGAAATCCCTGGGCAGCGCGGTGGCCGCGGCCCGCTCCATGGCGGCGACCGCCTGGCCCGACGAATAGCCGGGCGCGGCGCCGCCATTGATGGTGGCCGAGGCGTTGTTGTTGTAATGCGGCACGGTTTCCGGGCCGACGAACGGCACCAGTTTGCCCAGCGTGCTGAGCGGCACCATGCCGCCGGAAGCATTGCGCACATAGAGCCGTGAAATATCTGCGGCACCCGCACGTGAATCCTTGTCGGCCTGGATGGTCACCCGGAAGGTGCGACCGAACAGGTTGAAGTCGTTCACGTAGAGCGAGCCGAGATAGATCTGCAGCGTGTTGAAGACGTCCGGCAGGTTGAGGCCGAGCAGCTTCGCCTTGGCGCGGTCGAGATCGTAGTTGAACTGCGGCGTCGAGGTCGAGAACGGCGAGAACAGCTGTTGCGGATTGATTTCCGGCTGCTTGCGCGCCTCGGCGATCACCGCTTGCGTGGCGTCGTTGAGGGCCGTGCTGCCGCGGCCGGTGAGGTCCTCGACGACGAATTCGAAGCCGCCCGTGGTGCCGATGCCGGGGATGGAGGGCGGATCGAAGGAGAGCGCGAACGCCTCCGGGATCTGCATCAGCTTGCCGCGCACGTCGGCGACGAGCTTCGAGGCACTCTGGTCGGGGCCACGCTCTTCCCATGGCTTGAGGATGGCGAACTCGACCGCCGAGTTCGACTGCGCCGCGCTGGTCAGGAAGTTCAGGCCGCTGATCGAGCCGACGATGTCGACGCCGGGCGTCGCCTGCAGGATGTCGCGCGCCTTTTGTGCCACCGCATCGGTGCGCTCCAGAGAAGCCCCGTCGGGCAGTTGGATGACGACGAAGAAATAGCCCTGGTCCTCGACCGGAAGGAAGGTCGAGGGCAGCTTCTGCCAGACGAAATAGGTGGCGACCAGACCGGCCGCGAACAAGCCGAGCATGATCCAGCGCAGGCGGATCAGGAAGCGCACGCCATGGGCGTAGGCATGCGACAGTTTGTCGAAACCCGTATTGAACCAGCGGAACAGAACAAACTGCGTCTCGCCGCGATGCCGTAGGAAGGCAGCGCTGAGCGCGGGACTGAGCGTCAGCGAGTTGAAGGCGGAGATGCCGACGGAGATCGCCACCGTCAGCGCGAACTGGTTGTAGAGTTTTCCGGAGACGCCGGGAATGAAGGCAACCGGCACGAACACGGCCATCAGCACGGCGGTTGTCGCGATGATCGGACCCGTGACCTCGGCCATGGCGGCTTTTGTCGCCGCCAGTGGTTTCAGTCCGGCCTCGAGCTGTCGTTCGACATTCTCGACCACGACGATGGCGTCGTCGACGACGAGGCCGATCGCCAGCACCATGCCGAGCAGCGAGAGCATGTTGAGCGAGAAACCCATCATCTCCATGATGACGAGTGTCGCCACCAGCGACACCGGAATGGCGATGGTCGGAATGATCGTCGTGCGCCAGCTCTGCAGGAAGATGAACACCACCGCCACGACGAGCACCAGGGCTTCGCCAAGCGTGATCAGCACGTCATGCATCGAGGCCGAGACGAAGCGCGTCGTATCGTAGTGCATCGCATAGTCGACGCCCTTGGGGAAACGGGCCGACAGTTCCTGCATCTTGTCCTTGACGCGCTGCTGTAGATCGAGCGCGTTGGAGCCGGGCATCTGATAGACGGCGAGCACCACGGTCGGGTCCTTGCCGAAGAAGGCCGAGGACGAATATTGCAAGGCGCCAAGCTCGATACGGGCGACGTCGCGCAGCCGCACCAGCGAACCCGTATCCGTGTTGGCACGCACGACGATGTCGCCGAATTCCTTGGGGTCGCTCAACCGGCCGACGGCGTTGACCTGCATCTCGAAGGCGGTGCCGGCGGGCGCCGGCGACTGGCCGATCTTGCCGGCCGCCACCTGGACGTTTTGTTCGGCGATGGCGCTCTGGACGTCGACGGCGGTGATGCCGAGATTGGCGAGCTTGTCCGGGTCGAGCCAGACGCGCATCGAATAGCGCCGTTCGCCGAAGATCTGCACGTCGCCGACACCCGGCAGCCGCTTCAACGGATCCACCACCTGCAGATAGGCAAGGTTGGAGAGCGCCACCGGGTCGACGGAATGGTCGGGCGAGGTCAGGTTGACGATCAGGACGAAGTTCGGGTTCTGCTTCTTGATCGTCACGCCGCCCTGGTTGACGATCGCCGGCAGCGACGAGGCCGCCTGGGAGACGCGGTTCTGCACGTCGACGGCGGCAGTGCTCAGGGAATAGCCGACATCGAAGGTGATGGTGACGGTCGACGAGCCGTCATTGGAGCTCGTCGACGACATGTAGGTCATGCCTTGTACGCCGTTGATCTGCTGCTCCAGCGGCGTCGTCACCGTGTCTGCCACCACTTGCGCGCTGGCGCCCGGATAGTGGGCGCTGACCACGACCTGAGGCGGTGTGATGTCGGGAAACTGCGAAACGGGCAGCAGGAAATAACAAATCGTCCCGGCGAGCACCATGATAATGGCGATGGCCGAGGCGAAGATCGGACGATGGATGAAGAAGTTTACCACGACACACACGCCTCTCCGGCCGCTCTTGCCCGCCCGAAGGCGCTGGCGACCCTGGACAATTGGCCGTGCCCGTTACGGGACCCTTCCCGTGAACGCAGCAACGGCACCTCGCGACGCTGCCCATCGGCGAGCGAGCGCAACATGTTCTCGAATGCGCGGGGGTCGACCCCATCTGCTTTCATGACCAGCCGGATCATCGGATCCCGGACGGCCTCATCTATGGTAAGATCGCGGCGCTGTGGCATTGGCCGGCTCCTTGTCTGTCGATTCGCAGCCTATGCTCGCGAACCGTTTTTCATCTCTTCACCGGCCGAAGCCGCATGATTGGCAGTCTTTTCGTCCATCTCGATCTGGCCCGATCCCAATCTGGCAGGACCAGTTCACGACCTTGTTATTGACGACGGACTACATAGGTGTTACCAGTAAGTAACATTCTGGAAGTTACAGACCGGTAACACCCTAGTCAAGAGGTGGCCGAGGGTTTTTTGGAAACGATAAGGAGTTCATGATGACAGACGGCGTCGTGGAGCGCTCTCGTCCCCGGGATCGGATCCTGGAGACGGCGCGTGACATGTTCCACAAGCACGGCATCAAGGGCGTCGGCGTCGACGCTATCACCGAGGCTGCCGGCACGAACAAGATGACGCTCTATCGTCACTTCGAATCCAAGGACGAACTGATCGTCGAATGCCTGCGCGCCAATGCGTTGAAAGCCGGCGCGATGTGGGAAACGTTCGAGGGCGAGCATCCGGGCGACAAACTCGCCCAGCTTCATGCCTGGGTTCGCAAGGCCGCCGCCATGCTCAACACCGACGGCCGCGGCTGCGATATGGCCAACGCCGCCGCCGAACTGACCGAACCCGATCACCCGGCAAGGCGCGTGATCAAGGAACTCAAGGAAGCCCAGCGCGAACGCCTGGTTGGGCTCTGCCGGGATGCCGGCATCGGTCAGGCCGAACTTCTCGCCGATACGCTGTCGCTGCTGTTTGAAGGCGCGCGCGTCAGCGTGCAGACCGTCGGTGCCGAGGGCCCGAGCACGCAGTTCGTGCGTATGGCCGAAGGGCTGATCATTTCCTTCAGGGGCACCGCGGCAGGCTGACGTCTGCCGGACTGCCAACGATCTGTGCGATTCCGTGACCGGACGGACCGGACCGCGCGCTTTTGGCGCGGCGGCGTCGTAATTGCTGCGGATCAGAACGAAAAAAGCCCGCTGCCGGGAGGAGGTGGCAGCGGGCTCGATTTCGAATGTGGTGCGGGAGGAGGTGCACCCCATTCAGCGTCGGCATCGCATCTGGGAGGAGTAGATGGCCGACAACCAGAAACTACGAGTTGCCCAATGATTCGGCAACAATGAATTGTGCATAGCTGCTGTGCAGATTCGCCGTGGCGCCGCGTGAATTCGAGAAATGCGACCTCACTGCACCGGCACGTTTTCCCTGAAAATCAGTCGCGGCTCGATGAATTTGCGCGTGAGATAGGGCGCCGACGATGCGATCGAGCCGAGCAGTTGGATCACCGACTGCTCCGCGATCAGCCTGGCGTTCTGGTCGATGACGACGTCGGCGAGGTCGTCCACGAGATAGCCGCGTGTCTCCCTTGTCAGGTCGTGGCAGATGAACACCGGCTTGCGGTTGGGCCTGGCTTCCCGGATCGCCTTGGCAATGCCGGAGCGCCCGGCACCGACACAATAGATGCCGAGCAGTTCCGGCTCGTTGCGCAACGCCTTCATGGTTTCGGCATAGCTGGCACCGGGCTCGTCGTTGATCTCGACGGCGCTGCTGACGGTGAGATTGGGAAACTCCTCGCCAAGCACCGAGCGGAAGCCCATCTCGCGCTCTTCATGGCCGCGATAGGAGCGCGAGCCGACGACCATCGCCAGCTGCCCCTCGCGGCCGCCCAGCAAGCGTCCCATCAAAAGTGCCGCCGTCCGTCCGGCCACGCGGTTGTCGATCCCGACATAGGCCGAGCGGGGTGTGGCCGGAATATCGGACACCAGCGTCACCAGGCGGATGCCGGCCTCGACGATGTCGCGCAGGATGTTGCGTGTCCTGGGATGATCGACCGCGATGACACCGACGCCGTTGGCCCGCAGCGACAGTTTTTCGACCGCTGCCTGCAGGGCATTGGGCGAGATGCCGGCAAGATTGTGGATCCGGCAGGACGCCACCAGCGGCAGGCGCGAGGCGTAGTCCTCGATATGCTTTGCCAGGTCCTGCATGAAGGCGTTGCTGCCGATCGGCAGGAAGAATTCGAGGTTTGCGGGTTTCGAGGGAAGCGTCACCTGGCCGGCGGCCGGCAGATAGCCGAGCTGCTTGGCGGCCTCCATGACGCGTTGCCGGTTGGCGGCACTCGCCCCGGGCCGATTGTTGAGCACCCTGTCGACCGTTGCGGTTGACAGCCCGCAGTTCCTGGCGATGTCGGAGACGGTGGCCTTCATGCCGCGACCCTGTGCGTCGATGCCTCCTCAGTGCCCCGGCTTGCCGTCGGCGAGGGCGTCGCGGATGTCCTTGTCCGACATGCCGGTGATGATGCGTTCGACCTCCGTCACGGTTGTCGTCTTCGGATCGATGTCGTCGGCGACCACCTTGCCCCTGCGCATGACGACGATGCGGTCGACCACCTGGAAGACATGGTGGATGTTGTGCGCGATGAAGATGCAGGAGTGGCCGGAATCGCGGGCGTTGCGCACGAAGCTCAGCACGCCTTGCGTCTCGGCGACGCCGAGATTGTTGGTCGGCTCGTCGAGAATGATCAGGTCGCTGTCGAAATGCATGGCGCGCGCGATCGCGACCGCCTGGCGCTCGCCGCCGGAGAGCGAGCCGATCGGCGTCGTCGGTGGGATGTTCTTGGAGATGCCGACCTGTTTGAGCAGGTCGCGGGCGACCGTGTTCATGGCCTCCTGGTCCATGCGGTTGAGGAAGCGCGGCGGCTTGATCGGTTCACGACCCAGGAACAGGTTGCGCGCGATCGACAATTGCGTGACCAGGGCGGAGTCCTGGTAGATGGTCTCGATGCCCTGGGCGATGGCGTCGCTGGTGCTGCGCAAGGTGACCTTCTTGCCGCGGATGAAGATATCGCCGCTGGTCAGCGGCACCGCGCCGGAGAGAACCTTGATCAGCGTCGATTTGCCGGCCCCATTGTCGCCCAGCAGGCCGACGATCTCACGCTCGTTGACATGGAAATTGGCGTCCACCAGCGCTTGCACGCGGCCATAGGACTTGCGGATGTTCTGCATGCGGATCAGTGGCTCGGCCATGGTTCAAGTCCCCGCCTGATGCCGGCGTTCCAGCCATGAATGCAACGCCATCATGCCAAGGATGATCGCGCCGATGAAGATGTTGTAGGCAAGGCCGGGCACGCCGATCAGCACGATGCCGTTGCGCATCACGCGCAGGATCAGGATGCCGAGCACGGTGCCGATGATGGTGCCGCGCCCGCCGGTCAGCGCCGTGCCGCCGATCACCACCATGGCGATCACCTCGAGCTCATAGCCGGTGCCGCTGTTGGGGTTGGCGGCGGATGTGCGCAGCGAGGAGATGACGCCGGCAAGCGAGGCCATGAGCGACGACAGGACGAACAGACCGATCTTGACACCGTTGACATTGACGCCGCGGGCGCGCGCCGCGTTGGGATTGCCGCCCGCCGCCTGGATCCAGTTGCCGGTCCGGCTTTGCGTCAAGACATAGCCGAGCGCGATCGCCGCGGCGATGAACCAGAACAGCGACATGTAGATGCGGAACGGCCCGATGAAGAAGTCGCCGACCAGCGCCTCCGCCAGCCAGCTGCCCTCGGCGCTCCAGGTGCGCTGCGGAAACCCGTCGGTGATGAAAAGCGCGCTGCCGCGCACCACCAGGAGCATACCGAGCGTCACCAGGAAGGACGGGATCTTGAGCTGCGTGACGAACCAGCCATTGACCAGCCCAATCAAGGCGGCAACCACCAGCGCGACGACGAAGCCCATCTCCAGCGAGGTGACGCCGGCATTGAACAGCGTCCACATCAGCACCGGCGAGAAGCCGAACAGCGACCCGACGGAAAGGTCGAATTCGCCCGACGTCATCAGCAGCGTCATCGCCAGCGCGATCAGGCCGAGTTCGACCGTGAAGGCCAGTGTGTTGGAGATGTTCTGCGGTGACAGGAAGTCGTGGTTGAAACCCCAGAAAACGGCGATCTCGACGATGAGCAGAACGAAGGGTCCGAATTCCGGCCGCGCGATCAGGCGTTGAGTGAGCGAATGATTTTCCACTGGGAACCCGCGACATGGTTGGAACGGGCCGCGACCACCACCGCATCGGGTGGAGATGCCGCGGCCATGAAGGTATCTGGCGCCGCACGAGATGCGCGGCGCCAGCGATCGCGGATTATTTTCCGGACAGGATCTTGTCGTAGACCGCCGCGGTGTCCTTCTCGTAGAGCGCGCCGGTGATGACGTTGAAGCCCGGAGGAATGCCGCTGGCCGCCATGTTGGCGAGCGACAGCGCCACATAGCTGGTCGCCTGCGGATCCTGCCACTGGCCGGCATTGACATAGCCGTTCAGCACTTCCTGGGTGGTGTCGAGCGAGTTGCCCCAGCCGACGACCGGGATTTCGCCCGGCTTGACACCGACCTGGTCGAACACGCGCTTGATCGAACCGGTGACGAGGTCGCCCAGGCCGATGATGGCTTTGACCTTGCCCTTATGGGCGGTGAGGTAGTCGACCATGCGGTTGATCACCTCGGCCTGGTCGAGCGTCGCCTCGGTCACTTCATAGGTGATGCCGAGCGGTCCGAAGACGCTCTTGATGCCTTCTTCTTCCTGGACGCCGTAGGTGGCGCCGGGGATCTCGACCGGCATCCAGACGAAGTCGCCCTTTTTCACCAGGCCCTTGTCGACCAGGTACTGCGCCCAATGCTTGCCGAAGGTGACGTTGTCGCCACCGACATAGGCGTTGAAATTGGCCTTGGGATCGGGCGTGTTGAAGTTGATGATCGGGACGTTGGCCGCGCGCGCTTCCTTGACGATCTCGACCAGGCTGCCCGGATCGGGGCTGGTGGTGACGATGCCGTCGGCCTTGGCCGAGAGGGCGGCGCGCACCGCTTCCTGCTGCGAGGCGACGTCTCCATTGTGGAACGAGGTGTTGACGGTGTTGCCGGTGTCCTTGGCCCATTGCTTGGCGCCGGCGAGGAAGTAGGTCCAGACCGGGTCGGCCGGCCCGCCATGTGAAATCCAGTAGAACGTCTTGGCCTGCGCGGCTGCCGGAATGACCGTCAGCGCGATCAGCAGGCCGTAGAGCACAAGTCTTAATCTCGTCAGCATTTGATTTCCTCCCGGTTGAAGATGATCCGTCCCTTGTTCCGGCTTCAGCCGGATTGCGTCTTTTGCCAGCGCCGCTCGGATGCCTAAGAGCATTCCCTTTTTCGACGGATGGCAAGCCTCCATCTGCAGATGTAGTCGGCGCCTGACGGGGCGCCATCAACGACCCCATCAGATCGCATCAGTTGGGATGATTTTTTCCAGGCAGCCGAATGATCGTCGCCGAGGCTCAGCCGGGCGGACTGTCCTGGCCAGTTTGGGCGGTCACTTGGGGCGAAAGCCCCCGAAGAGCCGGTTAGAGCAGGCCGGCCTTGGCGAGATCCCGCATCAAATGGCTGGCGCCGTAGGTCCAGTGCGGGCAATCGGGCGACAGCCGCACGCGGTTGACCAGCGCGCCGAATTTTTCCGACGAGATGGTGACGATGTCGCCGACCTTGTGCGTGAACCCCTTGCCCTTTTCGCCGCGATCCTTCGACGGCACGAACATCGTGCCGAGATAGAGCGCCAGCCCGTCCGGATACTGGTGGTGCGGCCCCATGGCCGCCGCAACCAGCTCCTCCGGCGAACGGCTGATCTCGGCCATCGAGCTTGCGCCCTCCAGCGAAAATCCGTCTTCGCCCTCGACCTTCAGGCGCACGACGGCCTGCTTCACATCGGCGATGGAGAACGTGTCGTCGAACAGCCGGATGAAAGGGCCAAGCGAGGCCGAGGCGTTGTTGTCCTTGGCCTTGCCGAGCAGCAGCGCCGAGCGCCCTTCGACGTCGCGCAGATTGACGTCGTTGCCGATGGTAGCGCCGACGATCCTGCCGCTTGACGTGGCGATCATGGCGATCTCCGGCTCCGGATTGTTCCAGGTCGACACCGGGTGGAGGCCGACATCGGCGCCGAAGCCGACCGAGGCCATGGGCTGGCACTTGGTGAAGATCTCGGCATCCGGGCCGATGCCCACTTCCAGATATTGCGACCAGGCGCCGCGCGAAATCAGCTTGGCCTTGATCTCCATCGCCTCGGGCGAACCGGGCTTGAGCTTCGACAGGTCATGACCGATCAGACCGGCAATGTCGGCGCGGATAGCGTCGGCCTTTTCCGCCGAGCCGCGCGCCTGTTCCTCGATCACCCGCTCGAGCAGGCTGATGACGAAAGTGACACCGGATGCCTTAATCGCCTGCAGGTCGACCGGAGACAGCAGAAAGGGTTCTGCCGGATCGCGCGTGGCTTCGAAACTGTTGGCCGCGATATCGTCGAGTGAACCGATCGGCGTGCCCTTGGCCGAGCGCACATGGCCGGCCGGATCGGCCAATTCGCAGACGTCGCGCACGGTGGGCGCCGCGCTCGACGTGATGTCGAAAACCGTGCCGTCGCGCACCGTGACCACCATGGGATGCGATGCGGGCAGTAATCGAGCGCGGCCGAGAAAGACACCGTCACCAGGAATGTTAATCGTGTTCGTCATCGTTCTCTCGTTGTTGGGCGGGACAAATCGGATTGTGAAATTCCGGCGGCCTCTCTTCAAGTCAAATCGCACCGAAGGCCACACGCTTTGCCGGCATCAAAGCTCATGCCAGCGCAGTCGCATCCGCGAGGTCATCGATTCCCTCGGCTCGAGTGTCCTCAGGCCGCCGATGTGATGAGCATCCACTGTATGCGAGACAGGTTCGAAAC
Source organism: Mesorhizobium sp. Cs1299R1N3 (assembly GCF_037179625.1). NCBI lineage: Bacteria > Pseudomonadati > Pseudomonadota > Alphaproteobacteria > Hyphomicrobiales > Phyllobacteriaceae > Mesorhizobium > Mesorhizobium sp. Cs1299R1N3. Next base: position 245,296 of record NZ_JAPYKQ010000004.1, read on the forward strand.
AGAAAAAACCGGCGTCTCGTGCCGGCGAATAGAGAATGAAGACGCCGAGCGGCGGCGATGCCTCGATCGAGACGACGATGGCATCATCGGGTTGGACGATCGAGGCGCGTCCATCCCATCCCTCAAACGCATTGTTTACCCAGGTATCGGGAAGCGGCGCACGTCTCGAGAAATCCCAATCGAGGTGGTCGGTGAGTGGCACCATCCTGGTCGGCAGGTGGCGTTCATCCTCAAGCCAGACGCTCTTGGCCGATGCCTGGAGCGACGTGTGCGCCTTGCGCGGAAACCATGGATGGAAGCCAAGCCCATAAGGCAGCCGGATCTCGGCCCGGTTCTCAATGGTCAAAGTAGCGCTCAACGCGCCGTTCTCCAGTCCATAGAGCACGCTCGCATAGTAGCGATAGGGTCCGATCGACCCATCGCCCAGAACAAACTCAGCCTCGGTCCCCGTCCGCCGCGTCAGACGCCAAGGCTTTTGAAAAGCGTCGCCATGAAGCGGGAACGGCTCGCCTTCGACATTGGGTTCTATCGCATGGAAACGCTTGTCGAACTCGAAGCCGCCGCCGGAAATCCGGTTCGACCATGGCGCCAGCAACTGGGAGCCGAATTTCAGCAATCCTTCCGACGGCTTTATCACCGGTGTGACCACGCCGTCGGAGCGAAGCGCGTCGTAGCGCAGGATTGCCGCGCCCTGGCGAGGGCTGACAACCACCCTGGCGCGTTCGTCGGCAAGTTCGATCGTGTCGATGTTCGTCATCGACGGGATAACACGACTACCAGCCGCCATCGACGTGGATATCCTGACCACTGATCATGTCCGCGGCAGGCGAAACAAGAAACAGCACAAGATCGGCGACGTGATGCGGCTCGATGCGGCGCTTCAGGCTCTGGTTGGCCATGATCCAATCACTGTATTCCTTGAGCCGCTCGCCGAACACGCGCCCCTCTGCTTCGGAAACGACTGCGCCCGGCGACACTGCATTTACGGTGATACCATGCGGCCCCAGTTCCCGTGCCAGCAATTTCGTGAGGCCCAGCATCGCGCCCTTCGATGCGACATAAGGCACGTAGCCGGCCATTGAGTGTGATCGAGCAGAGGTTCACGATTTTACCATGTGGCTTCGCCTTCATGCCGTTTCCACCTTCACCCGTGCGCCCATCCCGTCCACGCCTTCCGACGGGGGTGGCCGCGACCATCAAGTGGTATCGACGCTGGACGCGTTCGAAGGCTGGGTTGATGGGGCGCCGATCAGGCGAGGTCGTGATTCAGCTTGACAGTTTCATGAATATGAAAAAGGCTAAGGCGATTTCATAATCTTACAGGCAGGTCGATGTCGACCCTTGCAGCAAATCAGCCGTTGCCGGAATTCCGCTCTTCGCCGGTGTTCCGCTTCACCATGTTGCTGCCCGGCGCATTGGTCACTTTCCTGCTGATCCTGTTCGCCCTTGGCCTCGTGCTTTTCCTTGCCTTACGCGGCAATGACGGCTCATTGCTCGGCGCCGGTTTCAGCCTGTCGAATTTCATCACCGTGGCCTCGGACCCTCTCTACTGGACGGTGACGTTGCGCTCGCTGGTCATCGCCGGCCTGGTGACGATGGCGACGGTCGTCACCGCCTATCCCGTCGCCTACTACCTGGCCTTCCATGCCGGCCGCAGGCGCGGCCTGCTGCTGTTCCTGGTGACGCTGCCGTTCTGGACCAGCTATCTCCTGCGTGTCTTCGCCTGGAAGATCGTGCTGGCCTATAATGGCGTGCTGAATTCGGCGCTGATTGAAAGTGGCATCTGGTCCGAGCCGACACTGGCATTCCTCAACACGCCGGCCGCTGTTGTCGTCACGCTCGCCCACGCCTACGCGCCTTTCGCCATACTGCCGATCTATGTGGCGCTGGATACCATTCCGAAATCGCTGCTCGAAGCCGCTTCCGACCTTGGCGCCAGGCCATTCACATCGTTCCGCCGCGTCGTCCTGCCCAATTCGATGCCGGGTGTCCTGGCGGCCGCCCTCGTCGTCTTCGTGCCGACCGTCGGCGACTATGTCACGCCGGCCATGGTCGGCGGCCCGGCCAGTACCATGATCGGCTCGCTGATCCAGTCGCAGTTCGGCAAGGCCAATGACTGGCCGTTCGGCGCCGCACTTTCGGTCTGCGTCATGCTGGTCATCCTGCTCGTGGTGTTGGTCGCGCGTGGCGCCGACCGCCGGTTTGGCAGCCGCACATGAAAGCAGGGCACGCCAACATGAAACGGGATGGCCGCTGGCTCGGCCTGTATGTGGTTGCCTATCTGGTCTTCCTCTATCTGCCGGTCCTGCTGATCCCGCTGTTTTCCTTCAACGATTCCATCCAGGCCGCGTTTCCCCTGCAAGGCTTCACGCTGCAATGGTATGCCACGCTCTACGGCAATCCGGCCCTGTCGGGTGCACTCGTCAACAGTCTCGTCATCGGCGCCATTGCTGCCTCGGGCGCCACGCTGTGCGGCATCACCGTGTCCTATATGGATCTCTATGGCAGCTCGCCGCTGGCCGCCACGATCAGCGCCATCGCGCGGCTGCCGATCCTCATTCCCGGGGTCATCGTCGGCATATCGTTGCTGATCCTGGTCAATCTCGTCGGCCTCGGACCATCGCGTGTCGCCATCGTGCTCGGCCATATCCTGGTCGCGTTGCCGACCACCGTGGTCATCATGCGCAGCCGTTTCGCCGCCATCCCCAGGACGGTTCGCGAGGCGGCGCTCGACCTCGGCGCCTCCGACTGGACGACGTTCCGGCGCGTCATGCTGCCGCTCAGCCTGCCTGCCGTGCTGTCGGCCTTCATGCTCGCCTTCCTGATCTCCTTCGACGAGTTCATCGTCGTCTTCTTCCTCGCCGGCACGGAGCCGACCCTGCCGCTCTATATCTGGAGCCAGCTGCGCTTTCCCCGCTCGCTGCCGACCGTCATGGCACTCGGAACAGTGATCCTGGCCGTGTCCTTCATCATCGCCGGAACCGCCGAAATCCTGCGCCATCGCGGGCTCGGCGCAGTTCGCCGCAATCCAGCCTGAACCACAACAACGAGAGAGGAGAACAAAATGATAGTCCACCTGAAATCGATATCGGGACACAAGGCCCGGGCCGGCCTCGCAGCACTTGCGCTAGCACTGTCTTCGACCGTGGCGCTCGCCGCCGAGAAGCTGCAGTACTTCACCTGGTCGGGCTACGAGCTGCCCGATTTCAACAAGAGCTTCCTTGCCGCGCACCCCGATGGCGTCGAGGCTTCGATCTTCGGCGACGACGACGATGCCTTCACCAAGGTCAAGGCCGGCTTCCGGCCCGATATCGCGCACCCCTGCTACGACAAGGTGGCGCGCTGGAACAAGGAAGGCCTGCTGCAGCCGATCGACACCAAGCGCATCAAGAACTGGGACTCGATCTTCCCGGTGTTCAAGAACCTGCCCGACCTGCAGGCCGGCGACGGCAAGGTCTGGATGGTGCCATGGGACTGGGGCAACACCTCGATCCTCTACCGCACCGATCTGGTGAAGAACCCCGAGGCGAGCTGGAACCTTCTGTGGGACAAGCAATATGCCGGCCGTATGGCGACCATCGATGCGGTGCACGACACGCCGATCGTCGCCGCACTTCTGGCCGGCGTAAACCCCTTCGATATGACGGCGGAGCAGATGGATAAGGTCGCAGCAAAATTGCGCGAACAGCGCCCGCTGCTGTCGAGCTACACGACCGACATGACCTCGGTCGAGCAGGCGCTTGCAAGCGGCCAGCTGGTCGCTGCCATGACCTGGAATGCCTCGGCCACCTCGCTCAAGAAGCAGGGTGTGCCGGTCGAGTTCATGAAGCCGAAGGAGGGCATGCTGACCTGGGCCTGCGGCTTCGTCATGCTGAAGGACGCCAAGAACGTCGATCTCGCCTATGACTTCATCAACAGCCGGCTGGACGCCGATTCCGGCAAATTCCTGATCGAGTCCTACGGCTATGGCAGCTCGCTCTCGACCGCCTTCGCCGGCGTGCCGAAGGACGAATTGGAAAAGTTGCAACTGCCGTCCGACCCGGAAGTGATGTTGAAGAGCACGATCTTCACCGGGCCGATGAAACAGAACGACGATGTCGCCAAGATGTTCGAGAAGGTGAAGGCGGGCGGTTAAGCGCGGTCTTTCCTTCTCCCTTGTGGGAGAAGGTGTCGCCGAAGGCGACGGATGAGGGGTGTTCCAGCTTGGCACCGACGGTGTTCCGTCACGCACCCCTCAACCGTCTCGGCGCTGCGCGCCGATCCACCTTCTCCCACAAGGGGAGAAGGGAAAAACAACGAGGATCGACGATGGACATACTGGACGAACCCCCATCAAAGCCGAAGGACGATGCCGACGTTCGCGTCGGCCGCCGCGTGCGGGCGTTGCGACTCGAGCGCCGCTTGTCATTGGCAGAACTGGCGGCAAAAACCGGCATATCGATCGGTGCGCTCAGCCAGATCGAACGCGGCATGTCCTCGCTGCGCGTCAAGGTGATCTGGCCGCTTGCCGCCGCCCTCGACATCGAGCCGTCTGCGCTGATCGCCGACGGCGGCGATGCCGTCAATGATCTCTATTGCGTGCGGGCCGACAAGCGGCGTTCGATCCCCGTGAAGTCGGAAGGCATCGCCAAGGCGCTGCTGTCTCCGCCCGGCGCCACGCTGACCGGCATGCTGGTGACGGTGGAAGCCGGCGGCGGCACGGCGGAAGCCTATGCGCATGCCGGCCATGAATTCGGCTGTGTACTCGCGGGCGAGGTCGAACTGGTGGTGGATTCGACGAAATATTTGCTGAAGGCCGGCGACAGTTTTGCTTTCAAGAGCACGCTTCTGCATGCCTTCCGCAACCCCGGTGGCGAGCAATGCCGGATCCTTTGGGTCAACACGACCAAGCCCTCCGAGGTTCGCGATGGCGCCTGATCCAATTGTGCGGCTGCAGGCGGTGTCGAAGGTGTTTCCGGGTGGCATAGTCGGGCTCGATGCCGTCGATCTCGACATCGTCGGCGGCGAATTCCTGACCCTTCTGGGCCCGTCCGGCTGCGGCAAGACCACCAGCTTGCGCGTCATCGCCGGCTTCGAAAGCCCTTCGAGCGGCAGAGTATTGCTCGATGGCCGCGACATCACCGCGCTGCGGCCGTTCGACCGGCCGGTCAACACCGTGTTCCAGGACTATGCGCTGTTTCCTCATATGAATGTCGCCGAAAATGTCGGCTTCGGCCTGTCGCTGCGCAAGCTGGCCGGCGGCGAACAGGCAAGACGCGTCGCCGAGGCTCTCGACATGGTCGGCCTTGCCGACAAGCTGCGCGCCCGCGTCTCCGAATTGTCGGGCGGCCAGCGCCAGCGCGTCGCGCTTGCGCGTGCCATCGTCTGCGAGCCGCGCGTGCTCTTGCTCGACGAGCCGCTGTCGGCGCTGGATGCGCATCTGCGCGAACAGATGCAGGTCGAATTGAAGCGGCTGCAGTCGCGGCTCGGCACCACATTCGTCATGGTCACGCATGACCAGACCGAAGCGCTGTCGATCTCCGACCGCATCGTCGTCATGAACAAAGGCCGCATCGAGCAGACCGCACCGCCGGCGACGCTTTACGACCGCCCCGCCACCAAGTTTGTGGCAAGTTTCATCGGCACCATGAACCTGTTGCAGTCGCGCTTTGTCGGCAGCGATGGCGATCGCCTGCGTTTCACCGCCGGCGCCTTGCCGCTGGATGCTGTCCCCGACACCGCCGATCAGCCTCGCGAGGGCGAGATGCGCACCATAGGTGTGCGCCCGGAGGATTTGCTGGCGGCCGCCGAGGCCACGCCCGGTACGGCGCCGGCACGGGTCAACAGCATCGTCTTCCATGGCCGTACGTTGCGCCTGCACGCCGAACTGGGGCAAGGCATGCCCGTTGTCATCGACGCGCCGCGCCAGGCCGAGGGCTTTCAATTCAGCGCCGGCGACGTGGCGCATATCAGCCTTCGCCGTGGCGCCAACTGCCCTATGTTGCCTGGGTAGTTGTGGGTCGCCGCTATGGGGCTGGTTCCATGCTATGTGGTCAACAAAAGAACATTGGAATTAAGTAGGAATTGACTCGTCCAGGAATGAATTCCTATTTTGGCGGATGCCCGAACCCAGCAGCCGGCCGCGCCGAAATGTGCAAACCCTTTGCTTGGCCCACGAAGTCGGGCAGCTAATTCGTGTCCGATGCAGGAACTGCAACATCACTCGGTACTATCTGCCGGGCGATCTAGCGAAGCTGGTCGGTGACATCCCCTTTTGGGACGTTGAACGGCACATGCGATGCGAGCGCTGCAAACTTCGCGAGCTTGACGCGGGCATCATTCTGCCAAGCGCGGCCGAACGTTTGAAAATTCGTATCAGGCGCCTTGTCGAGATTCGCATGGTTCGCCGAGTGATCTGGCGAGACGACGATTGAAGGAGCGGCTGGCAGGGTAATCCTTGGCTTAGAAAAGAGATCCTTGGACTGGCACCTGCTGCGGGAACTTGATCTGTGTGGGTGGCTTCTCAACGATGACCAACGCGTCGTCGGGAGCCGTCCGCTGCAAATGCCGGGCTTCCGTCCACGGCGCTGTCAGCCAGGTCTCCGTCTCGTCCGGTGTGGTCAGGATCACAGGCATAGCCTTCTCATGGATCGGCGCGATAAGGGCGTTCGGCTTGGTTGTCATAAAGGCGTATAGTTCAAAGTCGCCCGGCCCATCCTTGACTTTTCGAACGCCCTGCCAGCGAGTCCAGAAACCAGCGAAGAAGAATAAAGCTCGGCTTTCGCCACGGGCAAACCAGTAATTTCGCTGAATCCCTGTTTCTGGGTCCTTGTCGTTCGATGTAGGGCTGGGTTCGGCAAAGCTGGTCACTGGCACGACACACCTGTGTTCGATGCCGACATACTGTTGCCAGTGCGAATATTGCGGATTGCGAACGTTCGTGGTGCCGTAATCGGCCTTACCTTTCATACGCTCCGGCGGCGTCGGCAAACCCCAAAGCAGTTTCGCTAGCTCCCGATTCCCCTCTGGCGTGTTGCGAACAACCGGGCCGAGCTGATTGGGATAGATGTCCACTGAAGGCTCGAGATTGCCGATGACGTCGCGCAGGGTGCGTGTCCATTGGCGGACCGCCTCTTGCGTCGTGGTGATGTTGTAGAGGTTGCACATTCACCCAGCATTGCGGAATTGGCTTGCGTCTGCAACCGAAGTCGATCCGCGATAGGATGGCCAGGCACCCATCCTGACAGCGCCATGTCAGCTATCGAGCGGTCCGGCGGTGGTCGGCCAGCAGGCGGTTCCCTATTTCCAATGCGTTCGAACAGGAGGAACACAAATGACGACAGCGGAAATTGCCAAGGATTTCACCGAGCTTCTCAAGCAGGGCGACAATGACGGCGCTGCCGAGAAGTACAATGCCGACGATATCGCCAGCTACGAAGCCATGGAGGGGCCAATGGCCGTCAGCCATGGCAAGGCGGCTCTCAAGGACAAGAGCCAGTGGTGGCAAGAGAACAACGAAGTGCATGGCGGTTCGGTCGAGGGTCCCTATGTCAATGGCGACCAGTTCGCGGTGCGCTTCACGTTTGACATAACGCCCAAGGCCACGGGCCAGCGTGTCACCATGGATGAGGTCGGCCTTTACACGGTCAAGAACGGCAAGATCACCGAAGAGCGATTCTACTATTGAGCTCCCGGGCCGGAACGATCGGTTCCGGCCCACTTCGCGCCTACGATTTGCTGGCAAAGCGGGAAGGGCGGTTTTAGGCTGTGGGCGGATTCGACTGTCAGCCAGGGGACCTCGCTTTGACGATCACCATGTACGGCATCACCACCTGCGACACGATCAGGAAGGCGCGCGTCTGGCTGGAAAGCCATGACGTTGCCTATCGGTTCCACGACTATCGCGCCGAAGGGATCGAGGCAGCCAGGCTGAATGGCTGGGTCGGCAAGGTCGGTTGGGAAAAGCTGCTCAACAAGGGCAGCACGACGTTTCGCGAACTGCCGGAGGCGGACAGGCAAGGCCTCGACGAGAAGAAGGCGAAAGCGCTGATGCTGGCCAGGCCGACGATGATCAAGCGTCCGGTGCTGGAAGTCGGCGACAGTATCCTCGTCGGGTTCAAGCCGGATGTTTATGAAGGGGCGGTGGGCGGGAAGTAGAACCGATCTCACCCGCGCCGCGATCCTTTCGCGCCCCCTTTGTCCCGCCGGCGTCTCGATGTCATGCTTGGGCTCGCAAATACCCCGCCAGCGCCACGGCGTTGTTATGCGCTTCGTCATGAGCGCCATAGAGCAGCGTCACCTTGCCGTCGCCGAGCAAGGCGCGCAGTTGCGCCACCGCCTTTTCATTCCCATCCAGCTCGCCACGATACCGCTTCTGAAACTCCGCCCAGCGCGCCGGCTCATGCCCGAACCATTTGCGCAGTTCGTCGCTCGGCGCGATCTCCTTCAGCCACAGCGTCAGCGCCGCATCCTTCTTGGCGACGCCGCGCGGCCATATCCGATCCACCAGCACCCGCTGGCCATCGTCCTTCCCGGGTGCTTCGTAGACGCGCTCGACCGCGATGTCGAAGGCCATCACACCTCCGCTGGCTAGAGCCCCTGGGCCCACTCGCCCTTGCGCATCACCGGCACGCGGCTGCCATCCCTGGCGACGCCGTCAATGTCGATCTTGTCCGACCCGATCATCCAGTCGATGTGGATGAAGCTCTTGTTGCCGCCGCGCGCCGCGATTTCGTCCTGGCTGAGCGAGGCGCCGTCGACGAAGCACTTCGAATAGCATTGGCCCAGCGCGATATGGCAGGCGGCGTTTTCATCGAACAGCGTGTTGAAGAACAACAGGCCGCTGGCCGAGATCGGCGAGGAATGCGGCACCAGCGCCACCTCGCCGAGGCGGCGCGCGCCTTCGTCGGTGTCGAGCACTTTCTTCAGCACGTCCTCGCCTTTCGAAGCCTTGGCCTCGACGATCCTGCCTTCCTCGAAGCGCACCGAGATGTCGTCGATCAGCGTGCCCTGGTAGGACAGCGGCTTGGTCGAACAGACATGGCCCTCGACCCGCCTCGCATGCGGCGTGGTGAAGACCTCTTCCGTCGGGATGTTGGGGTTGCAGGTGATGCCGTTCTTGGCGGTCGAGGCGCCGCCCATCCACTCATGGCCATCCGCCAGCCCGACCGTCAGGTCGGTGCCCGGTCCGGCAAAATGCAGCGAATGGAAGTTATGCTCGTTCAGCCACTTGGTGCGCTCGGCTAACGCTGCGTTATGCGCCTTCCAGTTGCCGATCGGATCCTCGACGTCGACGCGCGAAGCGGAGAAGATGGCGTCCGCCAGCTTCGCCACCGCGACATCGTCGGGCTCGCCCGGAAATACCTGTTTTGCCCAGGCCAGATCCGGATAGGCGACGATGTTCCAGTTGATGTCGAAGCCGGTGATCTTCTCCAGCGCCGGCTGGTAGGCCATCGAATTGGCCCTGTTGGCACGCGCCACCTTCGCCGGATCCTGCGCCGACAGCAGCGACGGATCCTCGCCGCGTACGGCAAGCCTGGCCGCATTGTTGGAAAAGGCCTTCGCCATGCCTTCATAGAGCCAGCCGGCGGCGCGGTCGAAGCCGGCGTCGGCGCCAAAACGGTAGCGCGCCAGCGTCATCTCGTCATCGTTGAAGATCGGCGTCACCAGCCCCGCGCCGGCCTTGTAGGCATGCTCGACGATGCGCCTGGTCAGCGGCAGCGCCGCGATCGACGATGTCAGCACCAAATCCTGTCCGGGCTGCAATTGCAGCCCGACCTTGATTGCGACCTCCGCCAGCCTGTCGAGCTTCACCGGGTCGATCGTTGCGGAAACGCCGCGCGAATGTGTGGTCATGATCCTGCCTGTCGTAGTGGGATGTTTGATTGAACATAGACCGGTGCCGCGGTGCTTTCCACCGCGATCGCGCCGCTGGGCTCCGCGACCGACGATCCGAACTGCGCCATCGTCGCCGCGATCTCTTCCTTGATCCAGATTTTGAAGTCCCGGACCTTGCGGCTCTCGGCTTTGGTGGTGGAGGTCACCAGCCAGTAGCCGAGTCCGCTCTGGGCGCGGATTCCGAACGGTGCCACCAGCCGCCCGTCGGCCAGCGCATCGGCCGTCAGCAATTGCCAGGCCAGCATCACGCCATGGCCGGCGATTGCCGATTCCAGGCACAGCATCGGGTCGGTGAAGCGCGCACCTTTCTGGAAGGTGACGGGTTGAACGCCGGCGGCCGCGAACCAGCTTTCCCAGTTGATCATCGCCCGCTCGTCGGTGATGGCGCAGGTCTGCGCCAGGTCGCCGATCGACTTCAGTTTTCTTGCAATGCCAGGCGCGCAGACCGGGAAGACTTCCTGCGCCAAAAGCAGCTCCGCCTTTCCGCCCGGCCATTTGCCATCGCCAAGCCGGATGGCGATGTCGACGTCCGAGCGATCGAGATTGGCCAGCCGCACCGAGGCGTCGATACGCAACAGCACGTTGGGATGCCGGTCGAAGTGCCGCGACAGCCGTTGCAACAGCCATTTGGAGGCGAAGGCCGGTGCTGCCGAAACGACCAATGTGCATTGGGTCGCCTCGTCGGCCAGTGCCACGGCCTGGGCAAGCTCGCGAAATCCAGCGCCAAGGCGGGCCGCGAAGACGGCGCCGAATTCGGTCAGCACGAGACCGCTGGTCGTGCGCTCGAACAGTGCCTGGCCGAGCTGTTTTTCGGTGCGGCTGATCTGCTGGCTGACGGCGCTGACGGAAACATTGAGTTCGCCGGCGGCGCTCGCGAGCGAGCCGAGACGGGCGACGGTTTCCACGGCGCGAAGGCCGTTGAGATGAACGCGGTTGAGCATGGCCATTTGAGATTTTCTAAACCGATCCGCCCGAAATCTCAATTGAAAGAGATATCGAAACGGCGGACTTTATGGATGGAGACAGGCCCTATGGAGCCGGAAATGCTGAGGATATTGTCGTCGCTGAAGGTCCTGTTCGCCGCCACTTCTTCCGACGATACGCGCTGCGACATCGATACGCTGAGGTGGTTGACCGATCCGCTTGCGCATCCGGCGCTTGACGCTATGTCGGAGCGCGAGCTCGGTGATGTGCCGTTCCGCTTGACCGCGCGCCGGACCGAGCATGAGACCGTTTCACTGAGCGCCGGTTTCGGCGGGCGCTGCTGAGCGCGATCAGGGCACTGACCTGGCCCAACATAAGGCGGATTGTTTCACTCGCCCGCACATTTATTGTGCACTGCAATGACTTCGCCCCAATCGACAGCGCTGCGTTACGCCTTCGCCGGAATGATCGCCATGGCCGTCGCCATGGGCATCGGCCGCTTCGTCTACACGCCGATCCTGCCCGGCATGATGGAGGAACTGCATCTGTCGCCGGCCGATGCCGGCTGGATCGCCTCGGCCAACTATTTCGGCTACCTCGTCGGCGCGTTGGCGGCGGCGGGCAACTGGGCGCATGGACGCGAGCGTTTGCTGATGCTCGTCGCCCTCGGTGTCAGCGCCATGCTGGCCGCCCTGATGGGGTTGACCGACACCATGGCCGCCTTTCTCGCCATCCGTTTTCTGGCCGGTCTGGCGAGCGCCTTCGTCATGGTGTTCATGGCCAGCATCGTTTTCAGCCATATCGCCGCGGCCGGGCGCGGCGACCTGCAGGCCTGGCATTTCGGCGGCGTTGGCCTCGGCATCGCTATATCGGCGGCGATGATGGCCGTACTGGTCACGGGTCACGCCGGGTGGGCGCAGGGCTGGCTGTGGTCAGGTGCGATTTCGGCTTGCGGCTTCGTCGCCGTGGCGCTGCTGGCGAACCAGGGTCCGCTCACCAATGGCGAAGCCCTCCCTGAACCGGCGCTGCCGAAAGACCGGTCGCTGATCAAGGTGATCGTCGCCTATGGTCTGTTCGGTTTCGGCTATGTGGTGACGGCGACCTTCCTCGTCGCCATTGTCCGGCAAGGCGGCGGCAGCCGCGTCTTCGAGGCCGTGGTGTGGATGGTTGCCGGCCTTGCCGGTTTCCCTTCGGTCTGGCTGTGGCAGAAGATAGCGGCGCGGATCGGGCTCTATGCCGCCTATGCCTTGGGATGCTTCGTCGAAGTTGTCGGCGTTACCGCGAGCGTCGCCGCCGGCGGGCGCACGGGGCCGCTGCTTGGGGGCGTGCTGCTCGGCGGCACCTTCATAGCCATCACGGCACTTGGCCTGCAGGCGGCACGGCGGCAGGCCCCAGGGTCACCCCGGCGCGTCTTTGCCCTGATGACCGCCTCCTTCGGTCTTGGCCAGATCATCGGCCCGATCGCGGCCGGGCTTCTGGCCCAGGCGTCGGGCGATTTCTTCCTCGCCTCCATCGTCGCCGCGGCCGTCCTGGTCGTCTCCGGCGCCGTCACATGGTCGGCTGCGCCAAAATCGCCATGATTTGCCGTCTTGCTCCGCGCCTGAGATCGGGCAGGCATTTTCTTTCCACCTAATGTGTGACCTTATGCCCGCCGAACCCACCTGATTTGCGCATAGATCGAGGAATTCGCCACAGTGTTCGTATCCTTCTTCCCGCAGCCGAAGCTCTTCTTCTCTTCGGCCGCCATCTGGAGCCTTGCGGCGATCCTGTTCTGGTTTTTCGGCGGGGAGCAATTGGGAGGCCTTGTGGGCCTTCCGCCGGCAGCCGCCGATGCGGCGCCCATCATCGGCATCGCCGTGCTGGCTTCGAAACCGTTCATCTGGTTTTATATCTATTTCGCGCTGTGCGTGGCCATCTTCTACGCGTTCTGGAGCTGGTATTCGCCGCATCCATGGCAGCGCTGGTCGATCCTGATGACGGCGGTCATCCTGTTCTTCATCTATTTCAATGTGCAGGTCAGCGTGGCCGTCAACGCCTGGTACGGTCCGTTCTTTGACTATGTACAGGGGTTGATGTCGGGGACCGGAAAGTCGACGAACGCGGAGTTCTATATCGGATTGGCCGACTTCTCATGGTTGGCGCTGATCGGCATGAACGTGCAGGTGGTCAACGCCTTCATCGTCAGCCACTGGATCTTCCGCTGGCGCACGGCCATGAACAATTACTTTATCGAGAACTGGAGCAGGCTGCGCCATATCGAGGGCGCCTCGCAGCGTATCCAGGAAGATACGATGCGGTTCTCCCAGATCATGGAGGATCTCGGTTCCAGCTTCGTTCAGTCGATCATGACCCTGATCGCCTTCCTGCCGGTCATGATCCAGTTGCAGGCCCATATCAGCGAACTGCCGATCGTCGGCGCGATCCCGCAGCCATTGGTGGTCGCGGCACTTGCCTGGTGTCTGTTCGGCACGATCTCGGTGATGATTGCCGGCATGAAGCTTCCGGGGCTGCAATTCCGCAACCAGCGCGTCGAAGCCGCTTACCGCAAGGAACTGGTCTATGGCGAGGATCATGCGGACAGGGCGCAACCCGCCACCACCGCCGAGCTGTTCGCCAATGTCCGGCACAATTATTTCAGGCTCTATTTCCACTATATCTATTTCAACGTCGTCCGGTACACCTACCTGCAGGCCGACAATATTTTCTCGCTGTTGATCCTGGGTCCGTCGCTGGTCGCGCACAAGATAACATTCGGTGCGCTGAACCAGATCTCCAACGCCTTCGGCAAGGTGACGGGTTCGCTGCAATTCCTGCTCACCTCGTGGTCGACCATCGTCGAACTGCAGTCGGTGCACAAGCGCCTGCGCGCCTTTGAGGCGACGCTGCTGGGTGAGCCGCTGCCGGACATCGATCAGCGCTACCTGGCAAGGCAGGGCGTCGAGGATCCGGCTTGAGGATGCTCTGACGAAACACGGGTTGGCGGCTCAGCCGCCAACCGCTGCCTGCTTCTGGCCGCCACCTTGTCGCGTGACATAATCGCGAAAACTGATGCATTCGACATCGGCCTTGACGCAGACTTCGCCGGCAAAGCGTTCCAGCGCGTTCCAGTAGGCGCCGTCATTCATCAGCGTGAAGTGGAAGCCGAGTTCCAGCGGAATGCGCTTGCCCTGATATTGCGCATCGAAGGCGGTGCGAAACGCCTGATAGGTCCGGTCGGCGAACTCCCCGGCCTTGCTCGGCCGCTCGAAGCCGCCGGAATGCCTGACATAGAGATTGTAGTCCATGGCGATCACCGGCCGCGATGTCGGTCCCTCCGGGATTAGCGGTAGGGAAAAACGGGTGATGCCGCCGACGGTCGGCGGCAGGGCAGGGCCCTTTGAAACGCCGCTGGCGTCGAACTGATAGCCGGCCGCCGGCAGTGCCTCGTAAAGCGCTTTGCCTGTCGACAGATACGGTGCCCGGAAACCCACCACCGCATGCCGCGCGAGATCACGCCAGCCCTCCGGTTCGGGCGCGATGCCGTTGATCGCATAGGCGTTCTCGAGAATGTGCTCGAAGGAGCCGAACTCTTTCAGCCAGTCGGCCTTGGTCCAGTCCTTGCCGTCGAAATGGCCGCAGACGTGGCTGGCGATGTCGTGGCCCTCGTGGGCAGCGAGGCCGATCTGTTCCAGCCGCTCGGCCACTTCCTGCCTGGAGACGGCAAAGCCGATGTTGGATTTGCCCGCGCTCTTGCCCGGCGCGGTATATTGGCCGCGTGTCTCGGGCGACAGGAGGAAGACGCAGGACAGGAAATAAGTAAAATGCGCGCCGGTGCGCTGGGCCAGCGCCCTGCTGCGCTTCCACTGCGCGATGTCGCGCGCGCTGTCGAAGGAGATGATGACGACCTGCTTCGGCCTTGCCGGTGCTGGTGGCGCGGGCGGATCGGCTAGGGCCGCGCCGGCGGTGGCGAACGAGGCAAGCGAGAACGCAACAATGCGGGACAAACAAGGCATCGGCAAATTCACGGGCTCCGGGTGGTCGGCAAGCCGGCTATCGCGCAAATGTGGCGCCGGTGCGATTGGGGTTTTCGTTGGTTTGCCCCGGCAATAGCCGATTTTCCGCTCGAACCCCTTCCATGCCGACAAAATTTCGCTAAAACGCGGGCTCATGAACCGCCCCGGCCCGGGGCAGGAATGGTTTGATTGATGTCCGACGACAGTTTTATCCGCGAAGTCAATGACGAGATGCGTCGCGAACAGGCGCAGAAGCTGTGGGACCGTTTCGGCCCGGCCTTGCTTGTGATTGCCATCCTGGTGGTGCTTGGTACCGCCGCCTTCGTCGGCTATCGCTATTGGGACGAGACACGTGCCAACCGCTCCGGCGACGCCTTCTCGCAGGCGCTGAAGCTCGCCAATGACGGCAAGAACGATGACGCGCTGGCCGCGCTCGTTCAACTGGAGAAGGATGGCTACGGCGCCTATCCGCTGCTCGCCCGCATGCGCGCCGCGACCGTCAAGGCCAACAAGGGCGACGTCGATGCCGCCGTCAAGGATTTCGACGATGTCGCCGCCGACACCGCTATTCCCCAGGGTCTGCGCGACATGGCGCGGCTGAGGGCGGCGCTCCTGCTCGTCGATCACGGCTCCTTCGCCGACGTGTCGAGCCGCGTCGAGGCGCTGACATCGGACACCAACACGCTGCGCCACAGCGCGCGCGAGGCGCTCGGGCTTGCCGCCTGGAAGGAAGGCAAGACCCAGGACGCCCTGAAACTGTTCGACCAGATCGCCTCCGATGACGGCGCCCCGCGCAACACGCGAGAGCGGGCGACCTTGATGTCCGAGTTGATCCGCGGGTCGGGCAGTGCATCGTGACCTTCAAAGTCGCCATCATAGGCAGACCTAACGTCGGCAAGTCGACGCTTTTCAATCGGCTGGTGGGAAGGAAGCTGGCGCTTGTCGACGACACGCCGGGCGTTACCCGCGACCGCCGTGTCCATGCCGCCAAGCTTTACGATCTGCATTTCGATGTCATCGACACAGCGGGCTTCGAGGATGCCGGCGCTTCGACCTTGCCGGGCCGCATGCGCGCGCAGACCGAAATCGCCATCCGCGAGGCGGATCTGATCTTCTTCACCATCGACGCCAAGTCCGGCCTGTTGCCGGATGACAGGACCTTTGCCGAGATCGTGCGCAAATCCGGCAAGCCGGTCGTGCTGGTCGCCAACAAGGCCGAGGCGAAGGGCGCCCAAGGCGGCATGCTGGAAGCCTGGGAGCTCGGGCTTGGCGAGCCGATCCCGGTTTCGGCCGAGCACGGCCAGGGCATGCCCGACCTGCGCGACGCGGTGATCGAAGCGCTTGGCCAGGCGCGCGCCTTCGGTGAAGACGAGGACGGCGAAGACGAAGAAGCCGCCGCCAACGAAGTGCTGATCGGCGAGGACATCGCCGATCCGGATGCCGAGCCGGCCTATGACGACACCAAGCCGATGCGCATCGCCGTCGTTGGCCGTCCTAACGCCGGCAAGTCGACGCTGATCAATGCACTGATCGGCGAGGAGCGGCTGCTGACCGGACCGGAAGCCGGCATCACCCGCGATTCCATCTCCGTCGACTGGGACTGGCGCGGCCGCCGCATAAAACTGTTCGACACGGCCGGCATGCGCCGCAAGGCCAGGATCCATGAAAAGCTGGAAGTGATGTCGGTGCAGGATGGCTTGCGCGCCATCCGCTTCGCCGAGATCGTCATCATCGTGCTCGACGCCACCATTCCCTT
Organism: Mesorhizobium sp. Cs1299R1N3; assembly: GCF_037179625.1. Classification (NCBI taxonomy): domain Bacteria; kingdom Pseudomonadati; phylum Pseudomonadota; class Alphaproteobacteria; order Hyphomicrobiales; family Phyllobacteriaceae; genus Mesorhizobium; species Mesorhizobium sp. Cs1299R1N3. Next base: position 261,844 of record NZ_JAPYKQ010000004.1, read on the forward strand.
CGAGAAGCAGGATCTGCAGATCGCCGACCTGATCATCCGCGAGGGCCGGGCACCGGTGATCGCCTTCAACAAATGGGACCTCATCGACAACCCGCAGGAGTTGTTGGCCGAACTGCGCGAGAAGACCGAGCGGCTGTTGCCGCAGGCGCGCGGCATCCAGGCCGTGCCGGTCTCGGCCGAGACCGGACGCGGCCTCGACAAGCTGATGGATGCGGTGCTGAAGACGCACAAGGTCTGGAACAGCCGTGTTTCGACCGGCAAGCTCAACCGCTGGCTCGAAGCCATCCTGACGCATCATCCGCCGCCCGCCGTTGCCGGGCGCCGGCTGAAGGTCAAATACGTCACCCAGGCCAAGACGCGGCCGCCGGGCTTCGTGGTCCAGTGCTCGCGGCCGGATGCGATGCCGCAAAGCTATGTCCGCTATCTCTCCAATAGCCTGCGCGAAGCCTTCGACATGCCCGGCGTGCCGATCCGCATCGCGTTGAGGACGTCCGACAACCCCTTCGCCGGCCGGGCGAAGAAGCGCTGAGGCTCGGCTCGGCAACGCTTAAGCGACTTTCAGCAGGTTCTCTTTCGTCTCGGCGCCCTCAGGCAACGCCTCGAACGCCGATTGCAGCAGGATGTCGGCCAGCCGCGCCGCGACCGGATCGAGCTCGGCATCCTTCTGATGCAGGTGCAGCGCCATCTTCGGCAGCGGCGGCAGCCCGAGCACTCCGGGCGCGAGCGCCCTGACATTCGCGGGCAGGCCGATATCGGTGCGGATCGTCAGCCCGAGGCCTGCTGCCACCGCCGCCCATATGCCGCCAAGGCTAGGGCTGGAGAACGCCATGCGCCAGGGCCGCCCGGCACGATCCAGCGTCTCGGTCGCCACGGTGCGCAGCAGGCAAGGCGCCTCGAACACAACCAGTTGCAGCGTCTCGTCAGTGCGGGGGCCTGCCTCCTTCGGTTTTGCCGGGCCGATCCAGCGCGCCTGCACGTCGGCGACATGCCGGCTGTATGGCAGCTTCGTGCCGTCATGCCAGGCGAGCGCGATGTCGAGATTGCCGGAGAGGATACGCCCGGCCAATTCGTGGCTGCGCCCGATCCGTGCTTCGATCCGAACTTTGGGATGGGCACGGGCGAAGCGCCCGAGCACTTCCGGCAACACGGCCTCGCCGAAGTCCTCCTGCAGGCCGAGCCGCACCCAGCCCTCCAGTTCGACGTCACGGATGGCCAATGCTGCCTCGTCATTGATCTCGATCAGGCGCCGCGCATAGCCGAGCATCGTCTCGCCGGCTTCGGTCAGTGACAGGCCGCGCCCCGCCTTGCGGAAGATCGGCGTATCGGCCTGCTCCTCCAGTTTCTTCAACTGTGCGCTGACGGCGGAGGTCGAGCGGCCAAGCCGCTCGGCTGCCCTGGCGAAACTTCCCAGTTCCATCCCGGTGATGAAAGTTCTCAGCACGTCAAGATCGAATGTGACACGTCGCATTGGGTCGTCCTTGTTTTCAGGATTATTAGTCAAAAACTTCCTGATTTTATGGATGAAGCTATGGCGCTACATCCATCCCGTCAAGGCCGCTCGACCGGCGTCACGGGAATGGAATCATGTCTGCCACCGTCACTCGCAACGATTGCCACCCATCCGGGCGAGGCGCTGCCGCCACCGCTGCCGGCCGGACCTTCGGGCCTAATCATCGCTGGAAGGTCCTGGGTATCGGGGTTGCCGCGAATGCCGGTTTCTCGGCCACTTTCTCGGGCATACCGGCCACGGCGGTCGTGCTTCGCCAAGGCTATCACTTGAACAATGCCGAACTCGGCCTGGCGCTCGGCCTTCTCGGGCTGGGGGTCGCGCTCAGCGAACTGCCATGGGGTCTGCTCACCGACCGCTGGGGGGATCGCCGCGTGCTTCTGATCGGGCTTGGCGCGACGGCGGCGTGGCTGCTTGCAATGGCGATGCTCGTCGTGCCGACAAGATCGGGCATTCCCGATGTCACGCTGCTGGCGGCAAGCCTACTCGTCACGGGACTGCTCGGCGGCAGTGTCAACGGTTCGAGCGGTCGCGCCATCATGGCCTGGTTCAGCGAGAATGAGCGCGGTTTTGCCATGAGCATCAGGCAGACGGCGGTGCCGCTTGGCGGCGGCCTCGGCGCGCTCGTCCTGCCTTCGCTTGCCCTGGCTTTCGGTTTTGCCGCGGTGTTCGGGCTCCTGGCGGCGGCATCCGCTCTCTCCGCCATGTTCGCCTGGCGTTGGCTGCACGAACCGCCGGCGGCGGGTGGCGGCCACGCCGTTCCGTCCGAGGTGGCCGGCCCGGCGCCATTGCGCAACACAGAGGTCTGGCGCATTTCGACCGCCATCGGCCTGCTCTGCTTTCCGCAAGTGGCGGTCCTCACTTTCGCGTCGGTGTTCCTGCACGACTTTGCCGGACTTGGCACGACGGCGATCAGCGCCAGCCTCGCCGCGGTGCAGGTCGGTGCCATGGTCATGCGCGTCTGGAGCGGCCGCTTCACCGATCGCCACGGCAACCGCCGTCAGTTCCTTCGCTTGTGCAGTGCGCTGAGCGCCTTGGCCTTCGTGATGCTCTGGGTGCTGGTTCTGGCCGTACCCGCAATGCCTGGCAGCCAATCCTTCCTGATCGCTGTCCTGCCCTTGGTGCTTGTCGTCGCCGGCATCTCGGTCTCCGCCTGGCACGGCGTTGCCTATACCGAGCTTGCCACGCTGGCCGGTGCCGGCCATGTCGGAACCGCGCTCAGCCTCGCCAACAGCTTTGTCTTCGTCGGCTTCTTCCTGGTGCCGGTAGCCATTCCGGGGCTGCTGCACCTCTGGTCCTGGCCCGGCGTCTGGCTGTCGGCCGCGGTTTGCGCGCTGATCGCCTGGCCGATCTTCCTGCGGCGGGCCTGAGTTCCCGCCGCAAAACCGCCGGACTTCGAAGCCACGACCTTGAGCCGACCGGGAAAACCCGACCGATCCCGTTAACGTCCCATCAAGGTTAATGCATCATTTTGCTCTCCAGTGGGGTCAGTTGCGTTCCTGGAGAGAGTTCCGTGCATCGACGTGTGTTGAAGCGGCTGATGGCCGCCGCCGGTGAGAAACGCAGCCTTGTGTCTCCGTTCATCATCGGTCTCGGTATCTGGATCGGCTTTCCGACCGTCGTCGCCTACCAGGACATGACCAGCCTCGTTTCCGGCCTCGAATCGCCGACCGCGCGCTGGAACTCCTATGTCGAGAAATCCGTCGCCGGTTCGGTCCACGCGGCCGAGATGCCGTTCGTCGAGTCCGACATCACCGGCTCGATCTCGGGTTCCGGCGTTCGCCTTCCCGGCATCGGCTCCGTTTCGTTCCGCGGCAAGGGCGGCAAAGTCAGCGGGACGCCCGACGAGGATCGCGTCGTGCGCGCCGACAAGAAGGGCCGCATCGTCCAGGTCTCTCCCGTAGCGCCGCCGAAGAACTTCAATGCCGGCTCGATCTTCCAGCGGACCTCCTCGCTGATGCGGCCGAGCATGGACAGCGACCTGAAAATGGCATTCGCCAAGCCTCAGATCAAAGGCAAGGAAATCCAGATCGCCGCCGCATTCCACGCGCGTGAGGACAGGAAGCCGGAACCCGGCGTGCCGGCCATGCTTGCAGCCCTCGTCAACAACGACCATCCCGATGTGCTGGCGACCGCCTATGCGCAATCCGCGCCGGACTATGCCAAGGCCTCGCCCTTTGAAGCCCTGCTTCAGGACGAGCAGCCCAACAGCGGCCGCTTCATTCCGCCGATGGCCAAGGGCGATCACGCCTGGATCCAGAATCCGCTTCCTGCCGGCGTCTTTTCCAAGCCGGAGCAGAAATGCCTGGCCAACGGCATCTATTTCGAGGCACGCGGCGAAGCAGTGCGCGGCCAGGCCGCCGTTGCCCAGGTGATCCTCAACCGGGTCCGCAATCCCGCCTATCCCAATTCGATCTGCGGCGTCGTCTACCAGAACGACAGCTGGTTCAACCGCTGTCAGTTTTCATTCGCTTGCGACGGCAGGAAGAAGCGCATCGACAATCCTGTCGCCTACCAGACCGCGCAGGACATCGGCATGGCCGTCACCGCCGGCAAGATCTTCATTCCGGAAGTAGGATCGTCCACCCACTACTATGCCAACTATGTCCATCCCGGCTGGGCGCACACAATGCAGAAGATGACCAAGATCGGCCTGCATATCTTTTACCGGACCTATGGTGGCGGCTGGAGTTGAGCGGCCCGCCGCCCGCCGCTCTTTTCGCGCGGTCGCACGGTCGATCGGAGAGCCATTGTCTGGGGGATTCGCGCGGCGCATCCCCCTGATCGCCGCGGGCACGATGTCGCACCTCGCTAGTACATTGATTTCATTGTCTAAAATACACAGCTCGGAAGTTCCGTCCGTGGCTTGACGGGCGCAAACCCTCTAACTATGTTGCCGGCGACTTTAGAAGCGGACGGACGGTGACGGTCTGCCCGGGCAGGGGGGTTGCGATGGCCGAAAAAAAGGGGCCAGACGGAACCGGAGAAACCGGCCGCGGCAAAGAGCATGACCCCGAAATCCGCGACGACGATCTTGAGCGACGTCGGCGTGAACTTGGAGCATCGCTTGCGACCAGGCTGCCGAACCGGCTCGAGGGGAAAGACGACGCGAAACCAGTGACCGGATACGGTCAGGCGATCAAACTATCCAGCGAGTTTATCGCAGGGGTGGTGGTGGGCGCCGGCATCGGCTGGATCATCGATCGTATGGCGGGGACATCGCCGTGGGGTCTGATCGTTTTCCTGCTGCTTGGTTTTGGCGCCGGCGTGCTCAATGTCATGCGTTCGGCTGGCGTTGTGGCGGAATTCGGACAAGGTGCCAAGCCGCGCCGTGACCGGGATGACAGCAAATGACCGCCCTTCAGGCGGCAATGGTAATTTAGCCGTACGCGGCATTGACGGGGTTTGAACGTGGCAGCTGACAAGGTCGATCCGATCCACCAGTTCCATATCAACAAGCTGATACCGATCGAGATCGGCGGCTATGACCTGTCTTTCACCAATTCCGCCCTGTTCATGGTCGCCACCGTGGTCGTTGCCGCGGCGTTCCTGTTCCTGACGACGTCGAGCCGCAGCCTGGTTCCAGGCCGACTGCAGTCGGTCTCCGAAATGGCTTACGAATTCGTCGGCAACATGCTGCGCGACGCCGCCGGCACGCAGGGCATGAAGTTCTTCCCCTTCGTGTTCTCGCTGTTCATGTTCGTGCTGGTCGCCAATCTGCTCGGCCTGTTTCCCTATTTCTTCACTGTCACAAGCCACGTCATCGTCACCTTCGGCCTCGCGGCCCTGGTGATCGGAACCGTGGTGGTTTACGGCTTCATGAAGCATGGTCTTGGCTTCCTCAAGCTGTTCGTGCCGCATGGCGTGCCGGTGTTCCTGCTGCCGCTGGTGGTGCTGATCGAGGTCATCTCCTTCGTGTCGCGCCCGGTCAGCCTCTCTGTTCGTCTGTTCGCCAACATGCTTGCCGGCCACATCACGCTCAAAGTGTTCTCTGGGTTCGTCGTCAGCCTCTCCGCGCTGGGCGCGGTCGGTGTGGCGGGTTCGATCCTGCCGTTGGCGATGGCGGTGGCGCTGACGGCGCTTGAACTGCTGGTCGCTTTCTTGCAGGCCTACGTCTTTGCCGTGTTGACCTGCATGTATCTCAACGACGCCCTGCATCCCGGGCACTGAGGCCAAGAGTTCCGGCCCAAGAGTTTCCAACATTGGTGCCGGATGAAATCGCAACGGAATTTTCAGATCCAAAGGAGTTGAACAAATGGACGCAGAAGCAGCAAAGTACATCGGCGCCGGCATCGCTTGCCTGGGCATGGGTGGCGCGGGCATTGGCCTGGGCAACATCTTCGGCAGCTACCTCTCGGGCGCGCTGCGCAACCCGTCGGCTGCCGACGGCCAGTTCGGCCGCCTGATTTTCGGTTTCGCCGTGACCGAAGCTCTGGGCATCTTCTCGCTTCTCATCGCGCTGCTGGCCCTGTTCGGCTGAGTACTGAGAAGATTGGACAGGCCGGCCGCGCTAGCGGCGGGCCTGATATCTGGGGATAGTCCATGTTCGTGACATCTGCCTTCGCGCAAGAGTCCGCGCCATCAGCCGACACCAGCCACGCTGCGACCGGAGGCGACACGCATTCCGGCACCAGCGTGCCTGCCGAAGCGCACGGCACGTTTCCGCCATTCAATCCGGAGACGTTTCCGTCGCAGCTTCTGTGGCTGGCGATCACGTTCGGGCTGTTCTACCTCTTCCTGAAGCGGGTCGTGATGCCGCGCGTCGGGGGCATCATCGACGTCCGCAACGACCGCATCAGCCAGGATCTCGACCAGGCAGCCAAGTTGAAGGGCGAGGCGGACGCCGCCGTTGCCGCTTACGAGCAGGAACTGGCTGAAGCCAAGAAGAACGCCAACTCGATCGGCCAGCAGGCCAACGATGCGGCCAAGGCGGAAGCCGAGACCGCGCGCAAGAAGATCGAGGCCGCGCTCGACGCCAAGCTTGGCGAGGCCGAGGCACGCATTGCTTCCATCAAGGCCAACGCCATGAAGGAAGTCGGCAGCATCGCCGAGGACACAGCTTCGGCGATCGTCGAGGCACTGGTTGGCGGCAAGACCAGCAAGGCCGAGATCGCGGCCGCGGTCAAATCCGTGGCCCGGTGAGGAGCGCATCATGGACGCTACATCTCTCGCAACGCTCTGGGCCACGATTGCCCTGATCATCTTCCTGGCCATCGCCGTGTATATCAAGGTGCCCGGCATGATCGCCAAGGCGCTCGACGCCCGCGCCGCCAGGATCAGCAGTGAACTCGACGAGGCACGCAAGCTGCGCGAAGAAGCCCAGCAACTGCTCGGTCAGTACAAGAAGAAGCGCAAGGAAGCCGAGCAGGAAGCTGCCGACATTGTCGCGGCCGCCAAGCGCGAGGCAGATCTGCTGGCCGCCGATGCCCACAAGAAGACCGAGGATTACGTTGCCAGGCGCACCGCGCTTGCCGAGCAGAAGATCGGCCAGGCCGAACGCGAAGCGATCGGCGAAGTGCGCGCCAGCGCCGTCGACATCGCTGTCGAGGCGGCACGCGCATTGCTCGCCGCCAAGGTCGACTCCAAGGCCGGAGCCGACCTGTTCAGGTCCGCGCTGCAGGATGTGAAGGCAAAGCTGAACTAAGCTGACAGCATCAAGCAAATCAAAGCCGCCCGGGCAACCTGGCGGCTTTTTTGTGCGGTGCGTCAACGCTGCCAATCTCCGCTCGTGGGGGAGATCGGCAATCACCACTGCCGTCGCCTTACTCCAGCCCGGCGAAGCTTTCTTCTTCTTCCGTCACCTCGGCGCCGCCCAACCGGAACGGCGCAAACGAGATGCGGTGCAGCCGAGCGACGGGGCCATGCGCCTCGATCGCCGTACGGTGCCGGACCGTGGCGTAGCCCATATGGACTTCGAAGCCGTAGCGGTCGTGATGATTGCCGCAGCCGCACATCATGCGGTCGCGCATGACCTTGGCCACGATCGAGGCTGCGGCGATCGATTGCGAGCGCTGGTCGCCCTTGATCAGCGCGCGTCCTTCGCAGGGCAGTCCCGGCGGCACGTCGCGCCCATCCGCCAGCGCGAGCTTTGCCTGGATGGGCAGCCCGACCAGTGCGCGGCGCATCGCTTCGAGGCTCGCCTTGAGGATGTTGCTGCCATCGATGCCCTCGGCGCTGACCGACGCCATCGAGACGCCGAGCGCGGAGCCGATGATGCGCAGAAACAGCGCTTCGCGCTGCAAGTGGCTAAGCCGCTTGGAATCGTCGAGCCCTTCGGGAATGTTGGCGGGGTCGAGTACCACTGCCGCCGCGACCACCGGCCCGGCCAACGGGCCACGGCCGGCTTCGTCCATCCCCGCGACCGGCCACAGGCCATCGGCCATCGCCTTCGTCTCGAAGGAGAAATCGGGTTTCTCGACGATTTCGAAGAGAGGCGGAGAATCAGAACGCGCGCGAGCCATGTTGCGGCGAGGTTCGCATCGGCTCTGATTCTCCGCAAGTCCCTCCGGGTCGGGTGGGGCGCCGGACCGGGAGGGCACCGTCTGCAGGCCGGGGCAGGCCGGACGGGATCTTTTTGCAGGGCGGCAATGAACAGCCGCGGTGTCTTTCGGCTTCAGAGCAGCATCAACTGCTCCTGGTCCTTACCGGCCGCGACGAACTGGTCGGTCCGCAGCGTGCGCCGTTCAGCATTGAGGCCGAGCCGCTTGGCGGTGATCTCGAAGCGCCGGCCGATCTGCCAGGCATAAGGTCCGGCGCCCTTCATGCGCTTGCCCCACTCCGAATCGTAGTCCTTGCCGTCGCGCATCGAACGGATCAGCGACATCACGTGGCGATAGCGGTCGGGATAGTGGCGCAGCAGCCAGTCCTTGAAGATCGGGCTGACCTCCAGCGGCAGGCGCAGCACCACATAGCCGGCCTCGCGCGCACCGGCATGGTGTGCCGAGTCGAGGATGCGTTCCATCTCCTGGTCGGTCAGGCCCGGAATGATCGGCGCCACCATCACCGAAGCCGGGATACCGGCTTCCGAAAGCTGCCTGATCGCTTCCAGCCGCTTGGTCGGCGTCGATGCGCGGGGCTCCATCGTCCTGGCCAGCATGCGGTCAAGCGTCGTCACCGACAGCGCCACCTTGGCGAGCCCGCGCTCGGCCATGCGCGACAGAATGTCGATGTCGCGCACCACCAGGGCTGACTTGGTGACGATGCCGACCGGATGACCGCGTGCCTCCAGCACTTCGAGGATTTCGCGCATGATCCGGTACTGCTTCTCGATTGGCTGGTAGGGATCGGTGTTGGTGCCGATGGCGATGGTGCGCGGCTGGTAGCCATCCTTCGACAACTCCTTGTCGAGCAGGCGTGCCGCATCCGGCTTGGCGAACAGCTTGGATTCGAAATCCAGGCCCGGCGACAGGCCCATGAACGAGTGCGTCGGCCGCGCGAAGCAATATACGCAACCGTGCTCGCAACCGCGATAGGGATTGATCGACCGGTCGAAAGAGATGTCGGGCGATTCGTTGCGGGTGATGATGGTGCGCGGCTTCTCCACCTGCACCTCGGTCTTGAACGGGGGCAACTCCTCCAGCGAACTCCACCCATCGTCGAAGACATGCCGGCTGACAGGTTCGAACCGGCCGGACGGATTGATGCCCGCCGATCGGCCACGGTTGCGGTCCGGACGGACCCGCATGCCACTCTGCTCGATCATCGCGTTGGCCATCTCGGCTCGTCCTGCTCCGAAGGCCGCAATATCGGCGCGCATGATCGGTTCCATCTTCGCCCGCTCCCAGGGACTGTCCATGTTGTGTCGAATCGCTCTGCTCATGAAATTATTCCTATTTTATTGATGAGAACAAAGCAAGAACTTTTCTACGGCGCGATGCAAAAACTGGCGTCGGTCAGTGGTTTCCGCTATTCGGCTCACGATGCTCAGTGTTCTCATCGAAACGCATAATGACGAGGAGGGTCTCGCCCGCACGTTGGCGACGCTGATTGGCGGCGCGGTCGAGGGCGTGGTGCGAGAGGTCGTCGTCTGCGACAACGGCTCCACCGACCACACGCATAGTGTCGCTGAGCATGCTGGCTGCCACTATGTGGGGAGCGGCGGCATCGCCGCCGGCATCCGCCAGGCCAAGGGTGACTGGCTGCTGTTTCTCGAACCGGGTGCGAGGCTGGTAGAGGGCTGGATCGACGCGGTCGTCGCCCATACGGCCAGGCAGACCATGGCCGCCCGGTTCTCCCGGGCGCGGGGCAGCCGTACGCCGTTCCTGGCCCGGGTCTTTTCCGCAAACCGTGCTCTCGCCGACGGACTGGTGATCAGCAAGCGGCAGGCGGCACCTCTGTCCAAAAAAGCCGGCACCGCCGAGGCGTTGGCGCGCGGCTTGGCGACAAAGAAGCTCGACGCCGAGATCTGGGTGGCGCCACCGAGGCAGGCGCAGCGCTCTCCGAGGTGATTTTTGCAGCTGCTCTGCGCGGCGTTGCTTTTTAAGGGGCCGATTTGCCGCGCCGCAGATGTTCGTCCAGGCGCGGCATGATCTCGACGAAGTTGCAGGGCATGTGCCGGTAGTCGAGCTGTGCCTTGAGGATGCCGTCCCAGGCATCCTTGCAGGCGCCGGGCGAGCCCGGCAGCACGAAGACGAAAGTGGCGTTGACGACGCCGCCGGTCGCCCGGCTCTGGATCGTCGAGGTGCCGATCTTGTCGTAGGAGATGCGGTGGAAAACTTCCGAAAAGCCATCCATGCGCTTTTCGAAAATCGGCTCCAGCGCCTCGGGCGTCACATCCCGGCCGGTGAAACCGGTTCCGCCGGTGGTGATCACGACGTCGATGGCCTTGTCCCGCGACCACGCCAGAACGGTGTCACGGATTTTTTCGCGGTCGTCGGTGACGATATCCCTGCCGGCCAGGATGTGGCCGGCCTCGGTGATGCGATCGGCCAGCGTCTGGCCGGATTTGTCGTTGGCGAGGTTGCGTGTGTCGGAAACCGTCAGCACCGCGATGCGCACCGGAATGAAGGCACGGCTCTCGTCAATCCTGGCCATCTCACTCAGCCTCCGATGCAATGCTGCGTGTTGCCGCGACGAACCAGTCGGGCTGGCGGCTGCGGATCTCGGCCGCCGCGCGCTTGGCGACATTGCCGGTCTCGAACAGGCCGAAGCATGTCGCGCCCGATCCGGACATTCGTGAAAAACCCGATCCGGCCTTATCAAGCCATGAAAGCGCCCTGCCTATGGCGGGCCGCATCGCAAGGGCCGCAGGTTCGAGATCGTTGCGGGTGATCTCCAGCCAGTTGCGCAGGCTGTGAAACTCGATGCTGCGCGGCAGCGGCGGCAGTGGCTCATTGTCGCGCCGGGACAGTGCTGCGAAGATTTCCGCCGTCGAGACCGGCGTGCCCGGATTGACCAGCACCAGACCCAGCGCCGAAAAATCCGGCACCATCGACAGCTCCTCACCGATGCCGCGCGCCACCAGCGGCTTTGCCGCCAGGCACATCGGCACATCGGCGCCAAGCGAGAGACCGATCCGCGCCAGCTCGGCGCTATCGATGTCCAGCCCCCAGCTGTCGGCCAGCCCGCGCAGCACGGCCGCCGCGTCGCTCGACCCTCCGCCCACGCCGGACGCGACTGGAAGGTTCTTTTCGAGCCTGATGATCACGGGCGGCGTGCTCCGAAGACCAGCGGCCTGCCGTAACGCGTCGCGTGCCTTGAGCACCAGATTGCCGCCATCGGGCGGAACGTCCGGCGCGTAGCGGCCGGATACGGTGAAATCGTCGCCTTCAGCCGGCGCGATCTCTATCCTGTCGCCAAAGCGCGTGAACACAGCCAGGCTTTCGATGAGATGATAGCCGTCGGGGCGCCTGCCGGTGACGTGCAGGGCAAGGTTTATCTTGGCCGGTGCTGCCCATGTCCGGACATGCGGACCGGACTCCACAGTCTCGATTGCGAGTGAAATGAGGGTCAGTCCTTGGCCAGCCGGTATTCGCCGGTCTTCGGATCCTTGACCAGCGTTCCCATCGCGCCGTTGGCCGCCTGCTTTTCGGTCCGCCGTACCTTGGCCGTCACGCGCTCAGCCTCGCGCAGGAAGGTGCGGTAGCCGAAATAGGCGGCAACGCCGACGACGGCAAAGAAAATGAGTTGCGGCATGTCAAAACTCCTACCACGCTGGGCCGGTAAGGGCGGCCGGTCGGGTCTTTCGGGCAACCATGCTAGACGCTTTCATGGCTTTTTCAAAGCCCGAAGCGCGCCCACAATGCGCGCTCTTCCGCCGCATCAATGACGCCGCTGGCCGCTGCCGCGGCGATATCGGGCGCTGAAAAGCCCTTGCTCGAGCCGAACAGGCCGAAGCGGCCGAACAGACCGCGCGGCGCCGTTATCAGCTTGAGCTGGGTCTTCGGCCCGAAGCGGGTCTTCAGTACCGTGCGCATGTCGCCGAGCGCATCGACGAGGCCGAGTTCCAGGCCTCTCTTGCCGGTCCAGAACAGTCCGGTGAACAGCTCCGGATCGTCCGCCAGCTTCGTGCCGCGCCGCTCCTTGACCAGATCGATGAAGGTCTCGTGTACTTCGAGCTGCAGCACCTTCAGCCGCTCGACGTCTTCCTTTTTCTCGGGCTTGAACGGATCGAGCACTGCCTTGTTCTGGCCGGCGGTGTGGACACGGCGCTCGATGCCGATCTTCTTCATCAGTTCCGGGAAACCGAACGAGGCCGATACCACGCCGATCGATCCGACGATGGAGGAGGGGTCGGCGAAGACCTCGTCGCCGGCGACAGCGATCATGTAGCCGCCAGACGCCGCGACATCCTCGACGAAGACAAGCACCTTTTTGTTCTTCTCGACCGCAAGGTCACGAATTCGCTTGAAGATCAGCCGCGACTGCACCGGGGAGCCGCCGGGGGAGTTGATCGAGATCGCGACCGCCGGCGCATCGAAGGAAAACGCCTTTTCGATCAGTCCGGCGGTGGAGGCAAGCGACAGGCTCGGCCGGAACGGACCGCCGCCGGCCATGATGGTACCGTGCAGCCGGATGACCGGAATGGTGTCGACGGTGGAGCGCCAGGACTTCGGCAGCAGACGGTTGAAAAGGCGTTTCACGATGAAGTGGTCTCCGGCGATGGTTGCAGGCATGTAGGGATTTCCCGGCCAACGGCAATGTTCAGGCCGCCAACAGCTCAGTCTCCGAACAGCGAGGCGAGCCCGTTGGTTATCATTTCGCTGCGCTCGTCGGGGCCGTTGCCCGATCGCGCGTGAAGCATCAGGGGCGGACGGATGGCGAGCTTTCCCCGCGCCCCAAGCGCCGCCCGCACGATAATGCGGATTGCCGCCGCGTCGGGGCGAGGGTGCACGGCGAGCATCTCGGCTTCGCCGAAGCGGCCTGAAATCGCGTCGAGAATGGAGCCGAGCTGTTCGGGCCGGGCGATCACGGCAAGCCCGCCGTGCGGCCTGACAACCGCTGCCGCACTGCGGATCCAGTTTTCGAACAGGCCATCCTCCATGACATGGGCCTCTTTTCGCAGGCGGTCCGATGTGGCGCGGTCCCGTGCGGCGTTGAAAGGCGGGTTCATGATGACGAAGTCGAAATCATTGTCAGCAAGGCCGGCGGCGGCCCGGGCCCGGCCCGAAACGGTGACATCGGCGACAAGCACGGCCGCGCGATCGCTGAGATGCGCATTGCCGGGATGGGTAAGCGTGGCCGCCGCGAAGGCAGCCATCTCAGGCGCGCGTTCGACCAGCACGGCCTGGGCGTCCGGACAGCGCGACAGCACTGCCAGACCGGCAGCACCGGCGCCGGCCCCGAAATCGGCGAGCCGCCCGCCAAACGAGGATGGCACCGATGCGGCCAGCATCATCGCATCCATCCCGGCGCGATGGCCGCCATGCTTGGGCTGCACGAGCCAGAACCGGCCGCGGTGGAAGGCATCGACCGTATGGGCCGGCATATCCGTGTCAAGGGTGGCTGGCGCGGCGGACATTATTTCTGGCGGATTTCGTTGGCGATGCCGGCGTCGGTCAGGATGCGTCGCGCTGCGTCGGCCTGGTCGGCGTCGACCATGACGCGCCGCGGCAGGATGCCGAGCGAGCCGTCGAGCACGCTCATATTCTGGTCGGCGACGAAGCAGCCGATGCCGGCGTCGCGCATCAGCGATTCGACAAACGAGATGATGACGGCGTCGTTGGTGCGGATTAGCTCTATCATCGCAAGAAACTCGCAGGTTGCAGCATGCATGTAAACGTGCGGCCGCACTCCCGCATTTGCCGACGTTGACAGGCTGTCGTCGCCGCCGCGCCAATTCGCCACTTGCCGTGGCCGTGCCCGCCGCCCTAGAGTCCGTGCCGGGACTAAGGGTGCCGTCGCACGCGTTATACCAAGACGGGAGTGATTGTCGTGGGTGTCGTTCTCAACATCGAAAACGGGAAGCGGGAGCCCGCCTCCATCAAGGATTTGATCGATCTGACGGCGGCCGATATGGGGCGCGTCAACAAACTAATCCTGTCCAAGGCCGGCTCCAACGTCGAGATGATTCCCGAAGTCGCCAACCATCTGATCTCGTCCGGCGGCAAGCGGCTCAGGCCAATGCTGACGCTGGCTGCGGCGCAGATGTTCGGCTATGCCGGCGAGGGCCACGTCAAGCTCGCCACTTCGGTCGAGTTCATGCATACGGCCACGCTTCTGCATGATGACGTTGTCGATGAAAGCGGCATGCGGCGCGGCAAGAAGACCGCCCGCATGATCTGGGGCAACCAGGCCAGTGTGCTGGTTGGTGACTTCCTGCTCGGCCAGGCCTTCCGCATGATGGTCGATGTCGGCTCGCTCGAAGCGCTCGACATCCTGTCGAGCGCCGCCTCGATCATCGCCGAGGGCGAGGTCATGCAGCTTGCCGCCGCCAAGAACCTCGAAACCACCGAGGACGAGCACTTCGCCGTCATCAAGGCGAAGACCGCAGCGCTGTTTTCGGCCGCCGCCGAGGTTGGCCCGGTTATCGCCCAGGCGACCCGCAACGATCGCGCTGCGCTGCGCTCCTACGGCATGAATCTCGGTCTTGCCTTCCAGCTCATCGACGATGCGCTGGACTATGGCGGCACCAGCAAGGATCTTGGCAAGAATGTCGGCGACGATTTCCGCGAGGGCAAGGTGACCTTGCCGGTCATCCTCGCCTACCGGCGCGGCAGCAAGGCCGAACGCACCTTCTGGAAGCGTGCCATCGAAGACAATGTGGTCGACGACGCCGGGCTGGAAAAGGCGATCGGCCTGATGACCCGCCATGGCGCCATTGCCGACACGATCGGGCGCGCCCGCCATTTCGGCGAGATCGCCCGCGACGCGCTGGCGCCTCTGGAAGAGACGCCGCAGAAATCGGCGCTGATCGACGTCATCGATTTCTGCATCAGCCGGGTGAACTGAGGCGACCGGCTTTCGCTGGGCTTCCCGGGCTGCGCCAGCGGAAAGACGCCTGTGAATTCGACCCTGCCGTCTCGACAAGCCGCCTTGCCGCAAATTATCTATAAATCATGGCAAAGGGCACGGACGACACCATAGCGGTGCGCATCAGCAAGGTATTGGCGGATCGCATCATTTCCGGCGCGATCGAGCCGGGGGCGAGGCTGCGGCAGGATCATGTCGCCGAGGAATTCAACACCAGCCATGTTCCCGTGCGCGAGGCCTTCCGCCGCCTCGAGGCGCAGGGGCTCGCCGTCAGCGAGCCGCGCCGTGGCGTGCGCGTGGCGGCCTTCGATCTGGGTGAGGTCAAGGAGGTCGCCGAAATGCGGGCGGCGCTCGAAGTGCTGGCACTGCGCCACGCCGCGCCGCATCTGACCTCGGCCATTCTCGACCAGGCCGAGGAGGCGACCAAGGCCGGCGACAAATCCCGCGATGTCAGGTCGTGGGAGGAGGCCAATCGCGCCTTTCACCGGCTGATCCTGGCGCCATGCGGCATGCCGCGCCTGCTTGCCACCATCGACGACCTGCACGCGGCAAGCGCGCGCTTCCTGTTCGCGGCATGGCGCTCGGAGTGGGAGACGCGCACCGATCAGGACCACCGGGCGATCCTCAGCGCCTTGCGGCAGGGAAATACCGAATCGGCCGCGGCAACACTGGGACGGCATGTCCAATGGATTGGCCGCAAGCCGGTCAGAACAGCGTCCGGCGCCACGCGCGAAGCCTTCGCGATCGTGGGTTAAACGCCCTTTTCCCAAGCCTGGGCTTGCTATCGCTCCAAAAATGTGGATTCGATAATAGATCGAAAGCATAAATTATCTATAATTTTGGATTGACCAAAGGGAAGCCTATGACCAACCTCGCATTCTCGTCCGCCAGACCATCCTTCAGCCCGCTGCGCCTCCAGCAGCGATCGCTCGGCTGGCAGGCCGGCGCCGTCGTGCTCGGCACGCTCTTCCTGGCGCTGTCCTCCTACATCGAGGTGCCGATGGTGCCTGTTCCCGTGACCATGCAGACCTTCGCGGTAACGCTGATCGGCGCGCTCTATGGCTGGCGGCTTGGCGCGGTGACGATCGCCGCTTGGCTGGTCGAAGGTGCTGCCGGCTTCCCGGTCCTGGCGGGCGGCGCTGCCGGCATACAGCATTTCGTCGGCCCGACGGGCGGCTATCTCTTTGCCTTCCCGATCACCGGCGCGCTGGTCGGCTGGCTGGCCGAACGCGGCTGGAACGGCAACAGGGTTTTGCTTGCTTTCGCCGCCATGCTGCTCGGCAACCTCGCCTGCCTGGCTCTCGGCACGGCCTGGCTTGCCGTCATAATCGGCGCCGAGAAGGCCATCACCTTCGGCTTCGTGCCGTTCATCGTCGGCGGGTTGCTGAAGTCGGCGCTTGGCGCCGCGACGCTGATGGCGCTCCCGCGCGGCAAGATGAACTTGCCGAAGCCGTGACGATCAGGCTTCGCGCCCATCATCTCCTTTGCCTGCTCACCTATGTGGGCAAGGGATACAGCCCCGCTTTCACCGCCAATTATGACGGGATCGCGGAGCGCCTGAGCCGGGGCGAGGACATCCTCCTCGTCTCTGGCCCGGACGACATCTGCGCCCCGTTGCTTGGCGAGCCGGAACCGCACTGCTTGCGCGACAGCGCGGCCGGGCGGGACCGGCAGGCCGGCGATGACGTGGAAGCGCTGCTGGCTCGGCCGATCCGGGACGGCGCCCGCCTCGATCTCGATGCCGCGACCCTGATGCGGCTGCGGCTGGCGTTTTCGGCCGGCCACGTGCGCAAGGCATGCGGGGGCTGCGAATGGAGCGGGCTGTGCGGCACGGTGGCAAGTGGCGGCTATCGCGATACGCGGTTGCAACGGCCCGTTGAGACGCAAAACTGTCCCTTTTAGCCATGGTTTGTTAATCGGGTGACCCGATTGTGAATTTCGGGCGGATTGAAGCGCGACCCCAAAAAGGCCATGCTTTGCCTGGAAAGATCGAGTCTGGGTCGATCCCGCTGATGCGGAGATGGCGCCTGGCTGAAAGGGATATGATGCAGCAAGGACGTGCGCGCTGGCTGACAAGGCTGGCAATTGTGACGGGCATGGCGATCTCGGCTTTGCCGGCCTATGCCAAGCAATCCACCGAACCGGTCAAGATCTCGTCGTTCTCGGGCGCCTATCTGGCTGCCCGGATCGCCGAGGGCGACAACGACCTCGACAGCGCCATCGCCTACTACAAGCAGGCCTTGGCCTTCAATCCGAGCGACACCGCACTGCAGCAGAGCCTGATGCTATCGTTGATCGCGCAAGGCCGCTTCGACGAATCGCTGGTCTATGCCGACAAGCTCAAGGAAGTGCCCGATGTGGAGCGCTTCTCGCGCCTGGCGCTGGCTGTCGATTCCTTCCACAAGAAGGATTTCACCAAGGCGCAGTACTGGCTGAAGCTGTCGCTGGAATCCGACCTCGACCGGCTGATCTCCGGCGTCATGTCCGGCTGGGCCGAACAAGGTGCCGGCCAGGCCAGCGAAGCGATGGCTTCGATCGACAAGTTGCAGGGGCCGGACTGGTTCGGCCTGTTCAAATCCTTCCACCGCGCCCTGATCGCCGATGCGTCTGGTATGCCCGAAAAGGCCGAGGCGATCTATGCGGCGACGATGCAGGATACCACGGCCGGCGGTGCGGCGCCTGAAACCTGGATGCGCAACGCGCAGGCCTATGCATCGTTCCTGGCCCGCAAGGGTGACAAGGCCAAGGCGATCTCGGTGCTCGACCAGGCCGAGGCGTTCTCGCCGGGCAAGCTGGAAATCGTCGCCTTGCGTGACAGGATCAGCAAGGGCGACAAGATTTCGCCCTTCGTGTCTGGTCCGTCCGACGGTGCTTCCGAAATCCTGCTCGATCTTGCCACCGCGCTCAACCGCGGCGGCGGCGAGCCATTCGTGCGCCTCTATCTGCAATATGCCCTGGCCCTGAAGCCCGACAGTGACGCGGCCCTCGTGCAGCTCGCCGCCGTCGCCGAGCAGCTGAAGGACGGCGAGGGCGCCATCGCGCTCTATCGGCGCATCCCGGACTCTTCGCCGCTGAAGGAGATTTCGGACCTGCAGCTTGGCCTCAATCTTGCCGACCTCGACCGCCATGACGAGGCGATCACGCATCTGAAGGCTTTCGTCGAAGCCCATCCCAACGACATGCGCGCCTATCTGGCGCTCGGCGGTGTCTACTCCTCGAAGGATGATTTCCGCTCCGCCGCAAATCTCTACGACAAGGCCGTCGAGGCGCTGAAGACGCCAACCGCCGCCAACTGGAACATCTTCTATCAGCGCGGCATCGCCTATGAGCGGCTGAAGGAATGGCCGAAGGCCGAGCCGAATTTCCGCAAGGCGCTGGAGTTGCAGCCGGATCAGCCGCAGGTGCTGAACTATCTCGGCTATTCCTGGGTCGACATGAACACCAACCTGAAGGAAGGCCTGGAGATGATCCAGAAGGCCGTCGATCTCAGGCCAAGCGACGGCTACATCGTCGATTCCCTGGGTTGGGCCTATTTCCGCCTCGGCCGCTTTGATGACGCCGTGCGCGAGATGGAACGCGCGGTCGCGCTGAAGCCGGAAGATCCGGTTCTGAACGACCATCTCGGCGACGCCTATTGGCGCGTCGGCCGCAAGCTGGAAGCCACCTTCCAGTGGAACCAGGCCCGCGACCTGAAGCCCGATCCCGACGTGCTGGCCACCCTGCAGCAGAAGCTGATGAAGGGCCTGCCGCCGATCGAATCCAACACGGCGCAGGAGACCCCGAAGGTCAAGCCTGAGCCGGTTCCGGCCCCCAAGGGCTGAAAATCGCCTTTTTTGGAATGCGAACGGGGCTCTCAGGGCCCCGTTTTCGTTTTGATATCCGTTCCGCTCAAAAATGCCTGCCGGCGCGCCGGAAACGTCCTCAGAACATCTTACGATAGACGACGAAGCCCGAGCGTTCGCCGACCGTGTCATAGAGCTTCATCGCCGTGTGATTGGTTTCATGCGTCAGCCAATATACCCGGCCGGAACCAGCCGCCTGGGCGCGCTCGTAGACGCCTTCGATCAGGGCCCGGCCGATGCCTTTGCCGCGCGAGCCCTCGTGGGTGAAAAGGTCCTGCAGATAGCAGTTCGGCGCGATCGCCGTGGTGCTGCGGTGGAACAGGTAATGGACGAGGCCAAGAAGCTGGCCCCCGCTCTCGGCGACCAGCGCATGGACCGGCTCGTAGGCGTCGAAGAAGCGCGACCATGTCATCGCGGTGATGTCGCTTGCCAGAGCCGTCTCGCCCGAACGGCCATAGAACGCATTGTAGCCGTCCCACAGCGGCATCCATCGGTCGAAATCCTGGCGCGTGACGGGGCGGATGGTGATCGGGTTGGACATGGCTGAACCTGCTGTGCTTGAAGCGGACGCTTTGTTGGATCGCGGACCGTGGCGGCGAGCAATGGGCCAGTCGCACGCAAAGTCTTCAACATCGCCCGGCATGCCCACGGCGGCCGGCATCGGACGCGCCTTGCTTGACGCTTCGCCGCCGTGTCTCTAGGACGTGGCCGCAAGCTAGCCCGTGTCGCCGAGGCCACCGTGACGATTGAAATATCAGCCCATCTGCATCCCAGCCGCTCCTTCCAGGGGCTGATCCTGACCTTGCACAATTACTGGGCGGCTTATGGCTGCGTTATCCTGCAGCCCTATGACATGGAGGTCGGGGCCGGCACGTTTCATCCCGCAACGACGCTGCGCGCGCTCGGGCCCAGGCGCTGGAACGCCGCCTATGTCCAACCATCGCGACGTCCGAAGGACGGCCGCTACGGCGAGAATCCCAACCGGCTGCAGCATTACTATCAGTATCAGGTGATCCTGAAGCCCAATCCGCCGAACCTGCAGGAGCTTTACCTCGGCTCGCTTGCGGCGATAGGCGTCGACCCGTTGCTGCACGACATCCGCTTCGTCGAGGACGACTGGGAAAGCCCGACGTTGGGCGCCTGGGGCCTCGGCTGGGAATGCTGGTGTGACGGCATGGAAGTGTCGCAGTTCACTTACTTCCAGCAGGTCTGCGGCATCGAATGCGCGCCGGTCGCGGGCGAACTCACCTACGGCCTGGAGCGCCTGGCCATGTATGTGCAGGGCGTCGACAATGTCTACGACCTCAACTTCAATGGGCGCGAGGGCGCCGACAAGGTCACCTATGGCGATGTGTTCCTGCAGGCCGAGCAGGAATATTCGCGCCACAATTTCGAATACGCCAACACGGCGATGCTGCTCAGGCATTTCGAAGACGCCGAGGCCGAGTGCAAGGCGCTGCTCGAGGCCGGCGCGCCTGCCTCAAACGACAATCTGCCGATGCACAAGATGGTCTTCCCGGCCTACGACCAGTGCATCAAGGCGAGCCATGTCTTCAACCTGCTCGACGCGCGTGGTGTGATCTCGGTCACCGAGCGCCAGAGCTACATCCTGCGGGTGCGCAATCTGGCGAAAGCCTGCGGCGAGGCGTTCTTGAAGACGCAGGCCGGTGGCCTGGCGGCCTGAGTCTCAACCGCCGTTGATCATTTCGAGGGAAGCGTTGATCGGCGGCAGGATCTGACCGCCCGGACCAGCCATCGTCCGCAGCGCCTGCCGCACTCCCGGCATCGAGAAGGCGCCGTGAGCCTGCGCGGCGAAGCAGGCGCTGAGCGCGAGGATCTGTAGAAGTCTGGATGCCGTTTTCATGATCGTTCAGCCAATAGTTCCCTGCCTGAGCGTGGGTCGCTTCAGCGCTGCGTTCGGTTCATGGAAATCTTTGATCCAAGGACGGGCGGCATCGGCTCGTCCCGACAAGGTGGCCAAAATTTCCGGAAAGGGTGACAGCGGCCAGCCGAGTTGCTATGCCCCGCGCGGACCATTTTGCCGCGTGAGCCCCAACCATGCCTGACCTGCTTCTAGAACTTCGCTCGGAAGAGATTCCCGCTCGCATGCAGCGCAAGGCGGCGGGTGATCTGAGGAAGATGCTGACCGACGGTCTGGTCGAGGCGGGGCTGACCTACGAGGCGGCGCGTGAGTATTGGACGCCGCGGCGCCTCACCCTCGATATCCGTGGCCTCAACGCACGCTCGAAGGATATTCACGAGGATATCAAGGGGCCGTCGACATCGGCGCCTGAACAGGCGGTCCAGGGTTTTCTGCGCAAGGCCGGGCTGTCTTCGATCGCCGAGGCGCATGTCCATTCCGACCCGAAGAAGGGCGACTTCTATGTCGCGCACATTTCGAAGCCGGGCAGGGCGGCCGAAGAGATCATCGCCGGTCTGGTGCCAGATATCATCCGCACTTTCCCCTGGCCGAAGTCGATGCGCTGGGGGCCGGCCTCGGCCAAGCCCGGATCACTGCGCTGGGTGCGGCCGCTGCAATCGATCCTGTGCACCTTCGGCCCCGAGACCGAGGAGCCGGTCGTGGTCGATTTCGAGATCGACGGCATCCGCTCGGGCAACATCACCTACGGCCACCGCTTCCATGCGCCCGGCGAAATCATCGTGCGCCGCTTCGACGATTATGTGTCGAAGCTGGAAGCGGCCAAGGTCGTGCTCGATGCAGACCGGCGCAAGGAGATTATCCTCGCCGACGCCCGCAATCTCGCTTTCGCCAACGGGCTCGACCTTGTCGAGGACGAGGGACTGCTTGAAGAAGTGTCGGGGCTGGTCGAATGGCCTGTCGTGCTGATGGGCGAGTTCGAAGAGGCTTTCCTGGCCATTCCGGCGGAGGTGATCCGCCTGACCATCCGCGCCAACCAGAAATGCTTTGTAACGCGGCCGCAGGGGGAAGGCGAGGCGCTCTCCAACCGTTTCATTCTCACCGCCAACATCGAAGCCAGTGACGGCGGCAAGGAAATCGCGCACGGCAACGGCAAGGTGGTGCGCGCCCGCCTGTCCGACGCGCTCTATTTCTGGAAGACCGACCAGGGCGATCTGCCTGATCTCGTTGAGCTGGAAGCATCGGCTGAAAAGTTCGGGCTCGATCTGAAGAAGCCGCTCGACCAGCGTATGGCCCGGCTCGACCACCTCAACGTGACCTTTCACGCCAAGCTCGGCACGCAAGGCGAGCGGGTGGAGCGGATTGCCCGGCTTGCCGAAGAACTGGCGCCGATCGTCGGCGCCGATAATGCGCTCGCAGGTCGCGCGGCGGTTCTCGCCAAAGCCGATCTCACCACCGAAGTGGTTGGCGAGTTCCCCGAGCTCCAGGGCGCGATGGGTCGAAAATATGCGCTGCTGCAGGGCGAACCGGCATCTGTGGCTGCGGCCATCGAGGAGCATTACAAGCCACAAGGCCCGTCCGATTATGTGCCGGGCGACCCGGTGTCGGTCGCTGTCGCGCTCGCTGACAAGCTGGACACGCTGGTCGGCTTCTGGGCCATCGACGAAAAGCCTACGGGATCGAAGGATCCGTACGCGCTGCGTCGATCGGCGCTAGGCGTGGTTCGGGTCATACTGGAAAACAAGCTCAAGCTTTCGCTGGGCATCGCCATCGCGGCAGCGGTCTCGTCGGCACTCGCCGCATACGAACAAGAAGGCGAGGGCGCTGTGAGCCGCGGCGTCGTCGCCATGCTCGATTCGCGCATTCGCGACTACAAGGGCGCAAGCCGATTGTTGTTGGAAGCAGGCGTGATTTCCAACCTGTTGAAAGGCGGGCTGGCCAAGGCAAGTTCAGAAAGCTTTGGCTCCGCTGACCAGGAGCGAGAGTTCTTTGACGGCCAGCGTCTGATGGAGCTTGAGGCATCGCTGTCGCCGCTGATCGCCGACCTCCTATCTTTCTTCCACGATCGTCTCAAAGTCTATCTTCGCGACCAGGGCGCACGGCACGATCTCATCGATGCCGTCATCACGCCGCAGTCCGACGACCTCCTGCAGATCGTGCGCCGCGTCGAGGCGCTTGGCTCTTTCCTTGATACCGAGGACGGCAAGAATTTGCTCGCCGGCACCAAGCGTGCCGCCAACATTCTGGCCGCCGAAGAGAAGAAGAAAACGGCGGTCGCCGAAACCGTTGAGCCGGCGTTGTTCCGGCAAGATGCCGAGAAGTCGCTGTTTGCGGCGGTGAATCAGGCCGAGAAGCAAGCCGGCGAAGCGATTCAAAACCAAGACTTTTCCGCAGCCATGCTGGCGCTTAGCGTGTTGCGTGAACCCGTTGATTCATTCTTTGAGCATGTTCTCGTGAATGATGAGGACTTGTCGGTACGTGCCAACCGTCTTGCGCTGCTCGCCCGTATTCGGACCGCTACCGGCCAGGTCGCGGATTTCTCGAAAATCGCCGGCTGAGAAACATGATCCCGAAAAGTGGGCACCGGTTTTCGGACAAGATCACGCAGGGATAAACCGGGCTGTAGGCCCACGAAAAATATCTTCCAGCCGGCCGTTCGAGCCGGCTTACAGTCATATGACGATGATCTCTCCGTGGCAAAAGGGACATGTTCCCCAACCCAACGGAGGCTTCCATGAATTCCGATCACGAAATCGAAGTGACAGAAGAGACCTCGGCCCCCGCCGAGGCGATTGAATCCGCTTCCGAAACCGCCCTCGATCATGCCGCCGCCGCCACGGTCGAAGCCGCGGATATGTCTGATGAAGACGAGGATGGCGATGACGAGGATGGCGATGATGAAGAAGGCGAAGAGTCCGACGAAGACGACGCCGATGACGCTGTGAAGGCCGAAGGCGACGACGCCGAGGGCGAAGAAGAATCCGAAGACGGCGAGTCCGACGAAGAAGACGACGACAAGGAAGAAGCGGCCTGATTTCAGGCGACAGGTTTTCTCGAGAAAAGGGCGGTGCTTTGGCGCCGCCCTTTTTGTTGTCTTTTCAAACAGATTTGATCAGTTCTCCAGAATGCTGACGCGCACGCTGTTTTCATAGACGTCGACCTGGATCAGCGGCTCGCCATTGACGATGGCCCGCTTGGTCGAGGAACTCATCGCGCCGGGGCGTTCCAGCATGCGCTGCAGATCGGCGCGCTGGTCGTTGGTCCTGAACCAGCCGTCGCCCTCGTCGTCGCTGTCGCGGCGA
This sequence comes from Mesorhizobium sp. Cs1299R1N3, assembly GCF_037179625.1. Taxonomy (NCBI): domain Bacteria; kingdom Pseudomonadati; phylum Pseudomonadota; class Alphaproteobacteria; order Hyphomicrobiales; family Phyllobacteriaceae; genus Mesorhizobium; species Mesorhizobium sp. Cs1299R1N3. Next base: position 285,784 of record NZ_JAPYKQ010000004.1, read on the forward strand.
TGGAATTTGTGCCAGTTGGCGCGGTCCTGCCGCACCATCTGCGCGGCGCCGTCCAGCGCGTAGCCGTCGCTTGCCTGGTGATCGCGATCGGAAATGCGGGCGACATAGGACCCCAGCATGTCGTCCGCATGAGCCGCGCCGCCAAACAATGACGCCAGCAGAAGCCCTGCCACTGTAACGGTCTTCGATTTTTTCATGAGCAACCCCCTTGCCTTGAACAATGCAATCCCGTCTGCCGAAGCCGCTTGGCTAAATTCAGGCCGCGGCGCCGACCGGCGAGATACGTCGGACGAAATTCGCCTGACAATGGTGCGCAGCGCGCCAGACCGCCGTCAAGCAGCCGAGCATTTGACTGCCCGGTTTGGCGAGGTCGCTATTTGACCTTGCCGGCTCCTGAAGCAGGCTGTCGGGCTGCCGGCCGTGGCGCGGCTGCCGCCGGTGCCGCTGCTTTCCCTTGCACTGCAGGCGCGGGGGCGGCCGAGGCGGTCGCCGTGGCGGGGGCGGTTGCCGCTGCCGGGGTTTTGGCCTGCACCGGTGTCGAGAAGGCGCCGCCGACGACCCCGCCGCGAATGATCATCGGGCTCAGCGGGAAGGCGTGCCTTGCCCCGGCCTTGTCCGGGATTGCCGCCACCTTTTCATCGGTGACGTCAGGCTCGCCGAGCGCAACGACGGACACCACGTCGCTCGCCTTGCCGTCGGCGGCCTTCAGCGCAAGGATGGAGGGCGTCGAGGCCGGCGCGCTGGGAAAGACCAGCGACGAGGCCTGAGCCCCGCCAGCCGTAGCAGCCAGACTGATAGCAAGCGTTCCCCAGATACGCATAGACACTGAAATAGCTCCCCATTGCCCAGAAGCCGCACGATAGTGCCCGGCGATTGATACCGGCTTTCATGGAAACATAGCATTTTAGGAATTGATGAATTGCCAATGCCCGCTTGCCCCGGCGGCGCTGTCGTACTACGCAGCCGGCATCCGCGAGGTGACGAGAGTGGCTGAAATACTTGCCGTCGGCGAAGCGATGGAACCGGCATTGGCGCTGCTTGAGGGCGGCGATGTCGTCGCCATTCCGACCGAGACCGTCTACGGGCTGGCCGGCGACGCCACCAACGGCATTGGCGTGGCGCGCATTTTCGAGGCCAAGGGGCGGCCGCGTTTCAATCCGCTGATCGCCCATGTCGCCGACATGGCGATGGCCGAGCGCATTGCCTCGTTCGATCCGCTGTCGAAGAAGCTCGCGCTTGCCTTCTGGCCGGGTCCGCTGACGCTGGTGCTGCCGCAGCGCCCCGGCAACGGCATTCATCCGCTGGTCACCGCCGGGCTCGACACGATCGCCTTGCGCATGCCGAGGGGTTTTGGCGGCGAGCTGATCGCCAGGCTTGGCCGACCGCTTGCGGCACCCAGCGCCAATTCATCCGGCAAGATCAGCGCGACGACGGCGCAAGCGGTGGCGGCGGATTTAGGGGCGCGTATCAAGTTGGTGGTCGATGGCGGCGCAACACCGGTCGGGCTGGAATCGACCATCGTCAAGGCCGAAGGCGAGAGGTTGCGCCTGCTTCGGCCCGGTGGCATTGCCGCAGGGGAAATCGAGGCGGCCATCGGCATCGACCTGCTGCGCGGCGGCGCTGCCGGCGTCGAAGCGCCGGGCATGCTGGCCTCGCACTACGCGCCGGGTGCCGCTGTGCGGCTCAATGCGCGGGCGGTCGGCGAGGGCGAAGCGCTGCTCGGCTTTGGCAGCCAGAGAGCGGAAGGCTGGCGCGGCGCAACCGCTTTCCTCAACCTGTCGGTTTCAGGCGACCTGCGTGAAGCGGCAAGCAATCTCTTCGCCTACATGCAGGACCTCGATCGCAGCGGCGCGCGCACCATCGCGGTCGAGCCGATTCCCTTTGACGGGCTCGGCGAGGCGATCAACGACCGGCTCTCCCGTGCCGCCGCTCCTCGTGACAACGCACAGCCCTCGACGTAGTTTTGCCAGATGACCGAGACTGCAAAGACACTCGATCCCGCTCTCATCGATCGTTTCGCGGCGATCGTCGGTGAGAAATATGCGCTGCGCGACCAGCAGGACATCGCACCTTATCTGATCGAGCGACGCGGCCTCTGGCATGGCGCGACGTCCCTGGTGCTGCGGCCGGGCAGCGTCGACGAGGTCAGCCGGATCATGCGGCTGGCGACAGAGACCGGAACGCCAATCGTGCCGCAAAGCGGCAACACCGGGCTGGTCGGCGCGCAGGTGCCGGACAAATCCGGCCATGAAATCGTCCTGTCGCTGTCGCGGCTGAACCGCATCCGCGAGATCGATGTCCTGTCGAACACGGTCACGGTCGAGGCCGGTGTCATCCTGCAGACCTTGCAGGAAGCGGCCGACGCCGCCGAGCGGCTGTTCCCGCTCTCGCTCGCCGCGCAAGGCTCCTGCCAGATCGGCGGCAATCTGTCGTCCAATGCCGGCGGCACCGGCGTGCTTGCCTATGGCAATGCGCGCGAACTCTGCCTCGGCGTCGAGGTGGTGCTGCCGACCGGCGAGGTGTTCGACGATTTGCGCAAGCTGAAGAAGGACAATACCGGCTACGACCTGAAGAACCTGTTCGTCGGCGCCGAAGGCACGCTCGGTATCATCACCGCCGCCGTGCTCAAACTGTTTCCGAAGCCGAAGGGGCGCGACGTCGCCTTCGTCGGCCTGTCGTCGCCCGAGGCCGCTCTTTCCCTGTTCAGCCTGGCCATGGACCGCGCCGGGGCAGCGCTCACCGCCTTCGAACTGATCGGCAAGCGGCCATACGATTTCACGCTGGCGCATGCCCCGGGCGTGACGCGGCCGCTGATGGAGGATTGGCCCTGGTATGTGCTGATGCAGATATCGTCCGGCCGCTCATCGGAGGATTCTCGGGCGCTGATCGAGGACGTGCTTTCCGCGGGCCTCGAGCAGGAATTCGTCGGCGACGCGGTCATCGCCGCCAGCCTCGGGCAGGGCGACGCCTTCTGGGATTTCCGCGAGCTGTTGCCCGAGGCGCAGAAGCCGGAAGGCGCTTCGATCAAGCACGACATTTCAGTGCCGATCGCATCGATACCGCGCTTCATCGCGGAGGCCGCTGGCGCGGTGGCCTCGGTCAGTGCTGGCGCCAGGGTGGTCTGTTTCGGGCATATGGGAGACGGCAACCTCCACTATAACATCTCGCGGCCCGTCGACGGCGACGACGAGGCGTTTCTGGCGCTCTACCATGCCATGAACAAGGCCGTGCATGACGTGGTGCGCAGCCTGCATGGTTCGATCTCGGCAGAGCATGGCATCGGCCAGTTGAAGCGCGACGAACTGATCGCCACCGCGCCGCCGATGGCCATCGATCTGATGCGCCGGGTAAAGGCTGCGTTCGATCCGGCCGGCATCATGAATCCTGGTAAGGTTATCTGATCCTTTCAACATCTTGTGGCTGGTGGCATTCCGATAACCATCCCTGAGATCAGCAAAATTTAACCGACTTTCTTAAGCGCGGCGGTAAGGAGCCGGCGCTACTGTTTCCCCATAACGAGGCCGGGAAAACTGGCCCGGAGAGAACCGGACACCGGCTCTCAGGAGACAGACAGGAAGGCGCTCTATGAACGTGAACACTGGACTGAAGCCAGTCTGGGCGGGACGCAACATGCGTCTCGACCCATTCCGCCTGCCGCAGGTGGTGAGCTACGCGACACGCGACGATTATGGCGACGTGACCTTCACCATCGACCAGCGTGGCGCCGTGATCCGCCGCCTGCTCGAGATGAGCGGCCTGCCGGCGATCATTGTGCTGCCCGCCAATGCATTTCGCGGTGTCGCCGCTCGTGCGATGGAGGATCCGGAAGGCAATGTCACGGTGACCCTGGAACTCCTGCACAACGATCCGATGTTGTCGGTGCCGCTGCTGGTGGCCGACGATCTCGAAGACGTCGCCGCCGACTGGCGCGCCTGGGCCGATGCCTACCGCCTGCCGATGCTGCTGATCGAATCCGACGGCGTCGCCCGCACGCTGGAAGAATCGCTCGGCGCCGCCATCAAGACATTGCCGCCCCAGAACCGCCGCAAGGGCCGTGTCTCGACCATGCGCCGCCCGCGCTTCCTTGCCCGCCGCAGGGCTGGTGACCTCGGCCTCAGGCTGGTCATCGACGGCCAGGAGATCATTGCGCGGGAGTGAGACCTGGCTCCCCTTCTTCCCGTAACGGGGAGGAGGGGAAAAAGCCGCTACACCAGCGGCTTCAGCGCCACCCATAGCGCGCCGCCGATCAGGCCGAGGAAGATCAGCCAGCCGACCTGGTTGTTCGACCGGAACAGCCGCAGGCATTGGTCCGGATCGTCGATATCCAGCACCGCGATCTGCCGGGCCATATGGGCACCGGCCGCTATCAAGCCAGCCAGTGCCACCACCGGGGCCTGCGCCGAAGCGAAGGCGATGGCGAAGCAGATCAGCGTACCGCCATACAGCCCAGCGAGCCACGCTTTGGTGTTGTCGCCGAACAGCCGCGCCGTCGAACGCACGCCGACAATGGCGTCGTCTTCCTTGTCCTGGTGCGCATAGATCGTGTCGTAGCCGATCACCCACAGGATCGAACCGATATAGAGCATGATGGCAGGGCCATCGAGATCGCCGAACTCGACGGCCCATCCCATCAGCGCGCCCCAGGAAAAGGCAAAACCGAGAAACAGTTGCGGCCAGTTGGTTATCCGCTTCATGAATGGGTAGACGGCGACGATCGCGAGTGAGCAGACGCCGAGCAGGATGGCGAAGCTGTTGAACTGCAGGAGCACCGCCAGGCCGACCAGGGCTTGCAGGACAAGAAACAGCCAGGCCCGCCGGCGCGTGGTCTGGCCGGATGGCAGCGGGCGCGATCGGGTGCGTTCGACCTGGTTGTCGATGTCCTCGTCGACAATGTCGTTGTAGGTGCAGCCGGCGCCACGCATGGCAATGGCGCCAATCAGGAACAGCACGAGATAGAGTGGCGCCGGCAGCAGCGAAAGCAGCGGGTCGCCAGGCCGGGGATAGGCGCTCGCCGCCAGTGCGGCCGACCACCAGCACGGCCACAAAAGCAACTGCCAGCCGATCGGCCTGTCCCACCGTGCAAGCTGTGCATAGGGCCAGATCGCGCGCGGCAGCAAGCGGTAGACCCAATGGCGGTTCGGCGCATCGGAGACGCGGCCCTGGGACGCTTTCGACTGGACAGGTTCCATTGGCATGGAGTGGCAGCAGCAGCGGAAACCGTCAAGCGGCAAGCAGGGCAGGAGCGTCCGTCCACCCGTCAGGAGGTGAAGATGTCGCGTGTGGAAAACCAGACTTTTGCCACCTCGATGAAAGCCAGCGCCGCATTCGACACGCGCTGATGCGTATCGTGGGTGAGGATGATGCGCTGCATGGGCAGCGGATCCGACAGCGGTTTGCAGACGAGGCGCAAGCCGTCATAGCTGTGGTCGCCATGCGGGCGGGTATAGCTGACCGCGACGCCGAAGCCGTTCGCCACCATGCTGCGCTGGAGTTCGAACGAGCTTGTGCGCATGTCGGCGACGGGTGACAGGCCACGGCCGCGGAACAGGTCAAGCATATGCTGCCAGCTATGCGGCTGGTCGGTGGTGATCAGCGGGTAGGCGGCCAGATCTGCCAGGCTGACCTCGGGGCGGTCCGCCAGCGCATGGCCCGCCGGCAACAGTGCATGCGGCCGCAGCTCGTGCAGCAGGATGCGGGCGAAATGCGACGGCAGGCCGAGATCGTAGCTGAGGCCGAGATCGACGGCGGCGTCCCCCAAGCGTCGCCCGAGCGTCTCGAACGTCTCGTCGCGGACGATGACGGCGACCGCTGGATGGCGTTCGGAGAAGGCGCGGAGGAGGCCCGGCGCGAAATAGGGCGCCAGGTCCTCGAAGCAGCCGAGCACCAGCTCGCCGCCGATCGCCGAGTTGACTTTCCCGAGGCCCAGGAGTTCGTCTGTCTCGGCAAGAACCTGCTTTGCCTTTGCCACGGCGGCACGACCGAAGGAGGTCAGCGAGACACCGCTTCCACGCTGGCGCACGAACAGTTTCTGGCCGAAATCCTTTTCGATGGCATCGATCGCCACCGAAATAGACGGTTGCGAAATGTTGAGAGCCCGGGCCGCGCCCGTGACGCTGCCATGGCGGGTGACGGCGACGAGATAGCGTAGCTGGGCGAGCGTCAGACTCATAGTTCAAACCTATGTGTCGGATGAGAAGTTATTATTTTACTGAATGAGCGGCCGTTGCGATAGTCGCCTCGATCCTGAAAGGAGGACAACATGGCTTCCCAACCCGCTCCACCGGCAATGGATACCGAAATCATCGATCCACGGACAATCGCCGACTACCAGCGCGACGGCGCGGTCTGTGTCCGCGGCGCCTTCAAGGGCTGGGTCGACACGATCGCCGCCGGCATCGAGCGCAACATGCAGAACCGCAGCGCCACGGCGTCCGACATTGCCAATGGCCGCGGCAGCTTTTTCGACGATTACTGCAATTGGGAGCGCATCCCCGAATTCGTCAAGGTGGTGCGCGAGTCGCCCGCGGCGCGACTGGCAGCCGCGGTGATGCAGTCGCGCACCGCGCAGTTCTTCCACGACCATGTCCTGGTCAAGGAACCTGGCACGCAGAAGCCGACGCCGTGGCACCAGGACATTCCCTATTATTTCGTCGACGGCCAGCAGACGGTGAGCTTCTGGATCCCTATCGATCCGGTGAAGGAGGCGACGCTGCGTCTGATCGCCGGCTCGCACAAATGGGACAAGATGATCCTGCCGGTACGCTGGCTGGACGACGGCAATTTCTACGCCGCCGAGGGTGATTATCGTCCGGTGCCCGATCCCGACAACGATTCATCGATGAAAGTTATCGAATGGGAGATGGAGCCGGGCGACGCCATCCTGTTCGACTTCAGGACGGCGCACGGCGCGCGCGGCAATATGACCTCGGCACGGCGCCGGGCGCTGTCGCTGCGCTGGGTCGGCGACGATGCCCATTATGTCGAGCGGCCGGGCCGCACCTCGCCGCCCTATCACGGTCATGGCATGCAGCCGGGGCAGAAGCTGCGCGAGGACTGGTTCCCGGTGGTCCATCAGGGCTGAACGAGAGCCAGAATAGGGGGCGTTGGTGGCCTGCGCCCCCATTCGGCAGGCATAACGTTCCCGTGCGCAATTCAGATCAATCCACCCTGATGCCTTGACCCGTCGTCCAGAGAGCAATAGCGGGTTGTTTTCTCTATGGGATAGTCGGCATCATGAGGTGGCCATGAACGTTCTTCTTCTCGGCTCCGGCGGCCGCGAACATGCGCTGGCCTGGAAGATCGCCGCTTCGCCGCTGCTGACCAAGCTCTACGCGGCGCCCGGCAATCCGGGCATCGGCGCCGAGGCCGAACTGGTGAAGCTCGATATCGCCGATCATGCCGCCGTAGCCGCCTTCTGCCGCGAGAAAAAAATCGATCTCGTCGTGGTCGGTCCGGAAGGGCCGCTGGTGGCCGGTATCGCCGATGATCTGCGCGCCGAAAACATCCGCGTCTTCGGGCCTTCAAAGGCCGCCGCGCGGTTGGAAGGTTCGAAGGGTTTCACCAAGGATCTCTGCGCCCGCTACAACATCCCGACCGCCGCCTATGGCCGGTTCGGCGATCTGGCCTCCGCCAAGGCCTATGTCGAGAAGATGGGTGCGCCGATCGTCATCAAGGCCGACGGGCTCGCAGCCGGCAAGGGTGTCACCGTCGCCATGACGATGGATGAAGCACAGGCGGCAGTCGATGCCTGTTTCGATGGGTCGTTCGGCGCCGCAGGCGCGGAGGTGGTGATCGAGGAATTCATGACCGGCGAGGAGGCGAGTTTCTTCTGCCTCTGCGACGGCACAACGGCGCTTCCCTTCGGCACCGCGCAGGACCACAAGCGCGTCGGCGACGGCGATGTCGGTCCCAACACCGGCGGCATGGGCGCCTATTCGCCGGCCCCGGTGATGCCGCCTGACATGATCGAGCGCACCATGCGCGAGATCATCGACCCGACCATGCGCGGCATGGCCGATCTCGGCGCGCCTTTCGCCGGCATTCTGTTCGCCGGGCTGATGATCACGGAAAACGGGCCGAAGCTGATCGAATACAACACCCGCTTCGGCGATCCTGAATGCCAGGTGTTGATGATGCGGCTGAAGGACGATCTTGTGGTGCTGCTCAATGCCGCCGTCGACGGCCAGCTTGCGCATACCTCCGTGCGCTGGCGCGACGAGGCGGCGCTGACCATTGTGATGGCGGCGAGGGGCTATCCCGGCACGCCGGAGAAAGGCTCCGTCATCCGCGGCGTCGAGGACGCCGCCGGTGAAGGCGTCCAGATTTTCCATGCCGGTACAGCCATCAATGGCGGCGCGCTGGTCGCCAATGGCGGCCGTGTGCTCAACGTCACGGCGACCGGCGCCACCGTTGGCGAGGCGCAGGCGCGGGCCTATGCCGCGCTCGACCGGATCGACTGGCCGGACGGGTTCTGCCGCCGCGACATCGGGTGGCAGGCCGTGGCGCGCGAGCAGGCAGGCTGAAGCTCCGACCGGGTGGCGGCTACCGCTGGCCGCGGTCAAGGGTTGTCGAAGCGGTGCTGACCGGGTCGGCGGCCGCTGCGAAGGCGGCGTCGAGTTGCTCGGGTGAACGCTGCCCGGCCCGCTTCCAGGCGACATATTGGACAATACCGAAGCCCGGCCGTCGCGGCACCGTCTTCACGACAGGCATGCGGAACCCGTCGCGGAATTTCGACCAGCGCGAACCGAGCACGGCGGCCATTTCCTCGAAGGTCGGCGGCGTCGCCACATCGGCATAGATGATGGTCGCTTTGCCGGCCAGGGCAGCTTCCCGCGAGAGCGGCACCGGCACGCTGGCAAGATAATCGGGAGGCACGTCGATCAGGCCGCCGAAAGGCCATTGCTGACGCAGCGTGACGGCATTAGTGGGCGCCACGTTGACGTCGATGTTGTCGGGCGTGCCGGCAACCCTGTAGGGGCAACGGAAGCGCCCGCAATTGGCCTGCGCCGAAAACTGCCAGAGCGCGTAGCCCTGCCAGTTGCCCATCGGAAAATGCACGTCGATGTCGGGCTTGTAACGCGCGTACCACAGAGGCAGCCGCGACAGGAGCCGGTATTTGTAGCGGTTGTCGGCGATATATTGGGCGGTCTTGCCATTGGTGTAGAGCACCGGGAAGCGGCCGACGCGCCGATGCACCTGGCGCGCGAACTCCTCGGCGTCATCGAGCGACATCCATTGCGAGGGATCGTTGCCCTCGATGTCGAGAGCCATGAGATCATCCGGCGCGGGGTCGGCGAAATCGAGGAAATTGTTGGCCTGCTCGACCGGATTGCCGGGACGGGCGAGATGATAGGCGCCCCATTTCATGCCGAGCGTCTTGGCCACGACCCTGCGTGTCTGGAACAATTCGCGCGTCACCGCGTGGCGTTTCCACAGCGCCTTGCACAGCTTCACGTCGGTGTCGCTGCCGAAACAGAAGTAGGGCGGCGGCATGCCGTCGGACGCCTTGTTGATGAAGGCGACGATGCGTTTGTCGGTGGCAAGCCGGGCCCAGTCGATGGAATTGTACTCGTAGGCATCGACCACCAGAGCACGGTCGGCACTCTTCCACGGCTCGGAAAAGTCCGAAGCCTTTGCCGCCATCGACAGCGCCATTGTCGCCGCAAGAGCGAGAAGCGCTGTGCGGCGAAGGAAACACGCCGTCCTTTTCAAACAGGGAATCCCCGTTGATCAAAGCAAATCCTGGACCGCTATGGTTAAGGATTTACTTCGGAAATGGCCAGGATCGACGCGGTCCTTGGCAGATAGCTGGCAAGCGCGAAATTTACCGGGAATCCATGACCAGCCGTTTGTAAGCATTGGCGGCTGCGCGTAGCGCTTCATTCGGTTCGGGCGGATTCACAATCGCCTACGCCAAGGCGATCTGATCCTCGATTGAGAGGCGCATGACTGCGGCCTCGTAGGGGAGGGCAGCGCTGACTGGGTCCGCGCAATAAGCGCCTGCTTGTTTGGCAGCATGTCTCCTCTGGCCCAGCTTTCACCGCTGGCTGAACGGCTGAGATTCGAACGGGTCCGGCGCGGGCTCTTGCTGCAGTGTCCCTTCGGCGGCGCGTTTGCGGTGGTGGGCAAGCGAGCATCGCGGCGAGCACAATATGCCGCGATCCGACCAGTAGGCGGCACCGTTTGCCACGTCGCCGTGATAGTAGGAAAATCCCGCTGCCCGAAAAGGTAAGCCGCATTCAACACAGCGATAGGCGTCAGGTCTGGCAAGCATTGGAATCTTCCGGTCGGCTGGTTTTCTGTCGCCGTTCGATTTGATCCGGCATCCGTCGAATTTAGCTGAATTTAGTACAGGCAGGCCCGATTGCAAAATCCGCGTGACAAATTTTGACGTTTACGTAAAAAGAAAATGGAGGCCGCCCAAAGGCGGATGGTTTTGCGGCGGCACTGGCTCTAGGGTCGGCAAGGCCGGTGCATCAGGAGGATCGAGCGGCATGTATCGGGCACCGGTCGAGGATATTGCGTTCACCCTGAAGCACGTCGCCGGCATGAAATCGGCCATCGATGCCGGTGCGTTCGGCGATCTCGGCGAGGATCTGGTCGATGCAGTCCTTGGCGAAGCTGGCCGCTTCGCCACCGAGGAGGTGGCACCCCTTTATAAAATCGGCGACGAACACGGCGCCGTGTTGAAGGACGCGGTCGTCACCACCCCGCCGGGCTGGAAGGAACTCTATCGCCGCTGGATCGAAGGCGGCTGGAACGCGCTCTCCGGGCCGGAAGAGTATGGCGGTCAGGCGCTGCCGGCCATGCTCGGCGTCGCCGCGCTCGAAATGTGGAATTCGGCAGCCATGGCCTTCGGCATCGGTCCAACGCTGACCATGGGCGCGGTCGAAGCGCTCGATAAGCACGCCTCTGAGGGCCTCAAGGCCAAATATCTCGCAAAGCTCGTCTCCGGCGAATGGATGGGCACGATGAACCTGACCGAGCCGCAGGCCGGATCGGACCTCGCCGCCCTGCGCAGCCGCGCCGAGCCGGCCGGCGACGGCACCTACCGCATCTTCGGCCAGAAGATATTCATCACCTATGGCGAGCACGATTTCACCGACAACATCGTCCATCTGGTGCTGGCGCGGCTGCCCGATGCACCGGCCGGAACGCGCGGCATCTCGCTGTTCCTGGTGCCGAAATTCCTGGTCGGCGACGACGGCTCGCTGGGTGCGCGCAACGACGTCTTCTGTTCCGGGCTCGAGCACAAGCTCGGCATCCATGCCTCGCCGACCTGCACCATGATCTATGGCGACGGTTTCCAGGGTGCCCAACCCGGCGCCATCGGCTGGCTGATCGGTGAGGAGAACAAGGGCCTCGCCTGCATGTTCACGATGATGAACAATGCGCGGCTTTGCGTCGGCATGCAGGGCGTCGCTGTCGCGGAAGCCGCGACCCAGAAAGCGATCGCCTATGCCAATGAGCGCCGTCAGGGCAAGGCGGCAAGCTTTGGTGGCGCCGGCATGGCGCCAATCGTCCATCACCCGGACGTGCAGCGCAATCTCCTGACCATGAAAGCGCTGACACAGATCGCCCGCGCCATCAGCTATTCCTGCGCCCACGCCATCGATCTCGCGCGCGCAACGTCCGATGACGAGGCGGCGCATTGGCGCGACCGTGCCAATCTCTTGACGCCGCTCGCCAAGGCCTTTTCCACTGATGTCGGCGTAGAGGTCGCCTCGCTTGGCGTCCAGGTGCATGGCGGCATGGGCTTCATCGAGGAAACGGGTGCGGCAGCCCTCTATCGCGACGCCCGTATCGCGCCGATCTATGAAGGCACCAACGGCATCCAGGCGATCGATCTGGTGATGCGCAAGCTGCCGCTTGGTGGCGGCGAGCACGTGCATGGCTATATCGACGAACTGGCTGGTATTGCCAACGCGGTGCGAACGTCGAACCTCGAAGGGTTTGGCCGCACCGCTGATGCTCTCGATCAGGCGCTCTCCGATTTGACGCAAGCAACGCGCTTCCTGCAGAAATTGTCGGCCGACGGCCGGACTGAGGAGGCGCTGGCGGGTGCGACGCCTTATCTCAGGCTGATCTCACTTGCCGCCGGCGGCGCCTATCTGGCGCGGGCCGCTCTTGTCGACCAGGGCCGCATTGCGCTTTGCCGCTTCTTCGCCGAAAACCTGCTTGGCGAAGTCAGCGCTTTGAAGGAGCGCGTCATCGGCGGCGCCGAAAGCCTGGCTGCTGCCGGCAAGGCACTGATTTCCGCCTGATCTTCACAAGGAAAAGACCGTGACAGACCACATCCTCGTCGAGCGCCAGGGCGCCATCCAGCTCATCCGCATGAACCGCCCGGACAAGAAGAACGCCCTGACGCGCGCCATGTATGCCAAGATGTCGGCGGCCCTTGCCGAAGGCGACGCCGATCCGGCGGTCCGCGTTCATGTCTTTCTCGGTGTGCCCGGCGCCTTCTCATCCGGCAACGACCTTGCCGACTTCATGGTGGTGGCCACCGGCGGCGATGGTGGCACGGAAGTCTGGGATTTCCTGCTGGCGTTGGCCCGGGTCGAAAAACCCATCGTCTCTGGCGTCGACGGCATCGCGGTCGGCATCGGCACCACGATCAACCTGCATTGCGATCTGACCTTCGCCACGCCACGCACCGTGTTCCGCACGCCCTTCGTCGATCTCGGCCTCGTGCCGGAGGCTGGATCGAGCCTTTTGGCGCCGCGCATCCTGGGTCAGCAAGCTGCGTTTGCGCTGCTTGCCCTCGGCGAAGGCTTCTCGGCCGAGCGCGCGAAGGCCGCTGGACTGATCTACGAGGTGGTCGAGGAGGGCGCTCTGGAGGCCTCGGTCCTCTCGGCCGCCGGCCAGATCGCGGCCAAGCCCCCGCAGGCTCTCAAGATCGCGCGCGACCTGATGCGCGGCTCACGCGACGATCTGGTTGCCCGCATCGGAGTGGAGAGCGAGCATTTCCGTGAGCGGCTGAAATCCGACGAGGCGCGCGCGGCCCTCACGGCATTCATGACCAGGAAAAAGGGCTGAACCTTACCCTTTCAGGGATAAAGCCTCGTCTTGCTCCACCCACCATCGGCGTCGCGTGAGAAGACCACTCGGTCATGCAGCCGGAACGGCCTGTCGTGCCAGAATTCGATCGTCTTCGGCACGATGCGGAAGCCCGACCAGTGTTTGGGCCGTGGAATCTCGCCGATAGCGTAGCGCGCTGTGTATTCCGCGACGGCCTTTTCCAGGGCAAAGCGGCTTTCCAGCGGCCGCGACTGCTTCGAGGCCCAGGCGCCGATGCGGCTGCCGCGTGGCCGCGTCGCGTAATAGCTGTCGGCCTCGGCGTCGCTGACGATTTCCACCGGACCGCGAATGCGGACCTGGCGGCGCAGCGATTTCCAGTGGAAACACATCGCCGCCTTCATGCTGCCTAGAATCTCCTGGCCCTTGGCGCTTTCGAAATTCGTGTAGAACACAAAGCCGCTTTCATCGAACCCCTTGAGCAGCACCATCCGTACGTCCGGCATGCCCTCGGCATCGACGGTCGCCAGCGCCACGCCGTTGGCATCGTTGATTTCGCTCTTGGTGGCGTCGTCCAGCCATGCGGCAAAGAGGCGAAACGGCTCGGCCGCTTCGGTAAAGTCACTGGTTATTAACGCTGTGTCACTCATAGTTTTTCTCAAATTGTCACGAGATCAGGGAGGTTGCCGATTGTCGCGTATCGCGCAAGCTTTTGACAGCAGGCAATGGGGCGTTATCGCTTCAGCCAGCGCGAAAGCGGCGATCGTGGCAATCGCCCTGCCGCTTGCTGGCTGCGGTGCGGGCGGCTTCAGCCTGGACAAAGCCGAAGTCGACCGCTCGATCCTGACCAGCAGCACATCGGCTTCGGCCAAGCCGGCCGATTCGGATCGCGACTCGGACCAGACGACGATCGGCAATGCGGTATCCTCCGCCGACATCGAGCAACTCAGTGGCCAGGCCGTGCCTTGGGCGAATGCCGGCACCGGCTCGCGCGGCTCCATCACGGAACTGGCGGAATTGAACGACAGCGGCCAGACGTGCCGCCGCTTCAAGGCTTCGCGCGAGAGCTTTGACGGCGTTGCCATGTTCGAGGGCGAACTCTGTCTTGCCAGCGCCGGCGGCTGGCGCATGCAGGGCTTCAAGGCACTCTGATTTTCAGTCCTTGATATGACGCACCGCTACTGGAATTTCTTCCTATGCGAGCGCATATAGGGGGCAAGTATGGACTCACTCCTTTTCCAGGGCAGGAAGCATGCGCGACCCCTATGAGGTGCTGGGCGTTGCAAAGAACGCATCGGCCAAGGACATAAAATCGGCGTATCGGAAACTCGCCAAGAAACATCATCCGGACCAGAATCCGAATGATCCCAAGGCGAAGGACCGTTTTGCCGCGGCCAATCAGGCCTACGAGGTCATCGGCGACGAGAAGAACCGTGCCGCTTTCGATCGTGGCGAGATCGATGCCGATGGCAAGCCGCGTTTCCAGGGTTTTGAAGGTGCGGCCGGTGGTAGCGACCCCTTTGCCGGGTTTCGCCGCCAGCAACAGGGCGCCGGCGGCTCGCGATTCGAGTTTCGCTCGGGCCGCCCCGGCGGCGATCCGTTCGACGGCAACAGCGACATCTTCAGCCAGATTTTCGGCGATGCCTTTTCAGGCGCGCGCGGGCCAGGCGCAGGCGACCGCCGCCAGCCGGCGACATCAGCTGACCTGAACGTCACGCTCGACGTCACCATCGAGGAAGCTGCGAACGCCGAAAAGGTCACGGCGATGTTCCCGGATGGCCGCAAGGTGGCGGTCAAGCTGCCGGCCTATGTCGAGGATGGCCAGACCATCCGGTTGAAAGGCCAGGGCGAGCAGGGACCGGGTCAGCCCGGCGACGCACTGGTCAAGATCCACATCCGCCGCCATCCGCGCTACCGCATCGAGGGTCGCGACCTGCACGCCGATCTGCCGGTTTCGCTGGCCGATGCCGTGCTGGGCGCCAAGGTGCCGGTCGAGACGCCGACCGGCAGGCTCGCTGTCAACGTTCCCGCCTGGTCGAGTTCGGACAAGGTCCTGCGGCTCAAGGGCAGGGGCTTGCCCGAGAAAGCCGGCGGCCATGGCGACCTCTACGCCCATGTGCGTATCATGCTGCCGGAAGGCGGCGACAGCGCGCTGGAATCGCTGTTGCGCGGCCAAAAAGGCTGATCAAGAGCTTTTGTCCCCCGAACTGTCCGGTTTGAACGCTTGAAGGGGCTGTGTGCCTGTGCGATAGGCACTCCACAAAGCAGAAACCTTGCGGAGAGCGCTGACATGGCGGGTGGACAGGGCCTAATGGCCGGCAAGCGCGGCCTTATTCTTGGCGTCGCCAATAACAGGTCGATCGCCTATGGCATTGCCAAGGCCTGCGTCGATCACGGCGCCGAGATCGCACTGACCTATCAGGGCGAAGCCTTCAAGAAGCGCGTCGAGCCGCTGGCGGCGGAACTGGGCGCCTTTGTCGCCGGCCATTGCGACGTCACCGATCCCGCGAGCTTGGACGAGGTTTTCGCCAATGTCGCCAAGCACTGGGGCAAGCTCGACTTCCTCGTCCACGCCATCGCTTTTTCCGACAAGGACGAGCTGACCGGCCGCTATGTCGAGACGACGCGCGACAATTTCCTGCGCACCATGGACATTTCGGTCTATTCCTTCACCACCATCGCCAAGCGTGCCGAAGCGCTGATGACCGAGGGCGGGTCGCTGCTGACGCTGACCTATTACGGCGCCGAGAAGGTAATGCCGCACTATAACGTCATGGGCGTCGCCAAGGCGGCACTCGAGGCCAGCGTGCGTTACCTCGCGGTTGATCTCGGCGCCAAGAAGATCCGCGTCAACGCGATTTCCGCCGGCCCGATCAAGACGCTTGCCGCCTCCGGCATCGGCGATTTCCGCTACATCCTGAAGTGGAACGAATACAATTCGCCGCTGAAGCAGACAGTCACGCAGGAAGAAGTCGGCGATTCCGGCGTCTATTTCCTGTCCGACCTGTCGCGTGGCGTCACCGGCGAGGTGCACCATGTCGATTCCGGCTATCATGTCGTCGGCATGAAGGCGGTCGACGCGCCGGATATTTCGACGGTCAAGGATTAGTTCTCTCCGCCTATCCTCCGTCCAGGCCCTGGCCCGATCTCCGGAAGAGCTGATGTACCCGCTGGTTTATATCGTGCGCCACGGCCAGACCGCGTGGAACGCCGAGTTCCGGCTTCAGGGCCAGGCCGACACCGATCTCAATGCCCTCGGCCGCGAGCAGGCGACCAGAAACGGCCATCGGCTGGCCGAACTCATCGGCGATCCCAACGAGTTCGACTTCGTCGCGAGCCCGATGAGACGGACGCGCGAGACGATGGAACGCATCCGCGCCGCCATGAAGCTCGATCCGCTCGCCTATCGAACCGATGTCAGGCTCATTGAAGTCAATTTCGGCGATTGGCAGGGCTTTACATTTGCCGAGCTCGATACGCGTTCTCCCGGGGCAAGCAGGACGCGTGCTCGCGACAAATGGAATTTTCAGCCGCCGGGCGAAGGTGCCGAGAGCTACCAGATGCTGCTTGAGCGGGTGAAGCCATGGTTCGACGAGATCGACCGCAAGACGATCTGTGTCACGCATGGCGGTGTCATGCGCGCCCTGTTTCGCTTCGTGCTTGATAGGCCCGAGGACGAGGCCGCGAACCTGGAGATACCGCACGATCGCGTGCTCAAACTTGAAGGCAACAGCCTGGAGTGGCTTTAGGACGCTGGCAAAGGCCAATTCCTAATGCATGTCGCCCAAAAGTGACCCGGTTTTGGGGAAGACGACATGCACAAAACAAGACCTAAAGCGTGTCGCATGAATCCGTTTCGACGCGACGCGCTTTAGTTCGTGTCGCTGTCTCCCGGCAACTGCATGTCGGTGACGACGTTTTCGCCATCGGTCACATCGTAAGCGATGACGATGTCCATGCCTGGCTTCAGCGCGTCGAGATCGGTCTCGGCGTTCAGCTTGTAGGATTTGCCGTCATCAAGCGTCAGCGTCAACGCGTCCTTGTCGACCTTCTTGATCAGGCCTTCGGTCTGGCCGGCAAAGGCGGCGGTGGAAAGCAGCAGCGTGGCGGCAACAGCGCCAATCAGGGTACGCATCATCGTCCTCTTTGGTCATTGCGCCGGCCTGGGTGGCGGCGGATCCTCAACGGCGAATGGAGCAGAGCAGAAACCAACCGAATGTGTCAAAACTAAATCCGCCAGATCACAGTTTGACCACTGTGGAAAACGCCAATAGAAGGCTGGCTTCAGCCGGTTTCGATGCCGGGCAGGGCACTTTCCATGTCTCACAACACGTTTGGCCATCTTTTCCGCGTCACCACCTGGGGCGAGAGCCATGGCGCGGCGCTCGGCTGCGTCGTCGATGGCTGTCCGCCGGGTATCCGTTTCACGCGCGATGAAATCCAGGCCGAACTCGACAAGCGCCGACCCGGCCAATCGCGCTTCGTCACCCAACGCCGCGAGCCGGACGAAGTGAAGATCCTCTCAGGCTTCGTCCTCGACGAGGACGGCGCGACGATGATCACCACCGGCACGCCGGTGTCGATGTTGATCGAGAATGTCGATCAGCGCTCGAAGGACTATGGCGAGATCGCCCGCCAGTTCCGGCCGGGCCATGCCGACTACACCTACGAGGTCAAATACGGCGTACGGGACTATCGCGGTGGCGGCCGCTCTTCCGCGCGCGAGACCGCGGCCAGGGTCGCCGCCGGCGCGCTCGCCCGCAAGGTGGTGCCGGGCATGGTGGTGCGCGGCGCGCTGGTGTCGATGGGCGAAAAGTCGATCGACCGCGCCAACTGGAACTGGAATTTCATCGGCGATGCGGAAAATCCGTTCTTCACCCCGGACCCGGCTTCCGTTTCTGTTTTCACCCAGTATCTCGACGGCATCCGCAAGGCCGGCTCCTCGGTCGGCGCGGTGATCGAGATCGTCGCTGACGGTGTGCCTCCTGGCCTCGGCGCGCCGATTTACGCCAAGCTCGACCAGGACATTGCCTCCGGCCTGATGTCGATCAACGCCGTCAAGGGCGTCGAGATCGGCAACGGCTTCGAGGCCGCCCGCATCACCGGGGAACAGAATGCCGACGAGATGCGCATGGGCAATGATGGCAGGCCGGTGTTCCTGTCCAACAATGCCGGCGGCATACTCGGCGGCATCTCCACCGGCCAGGCGATCGTCGCGCGCTTTGCCGTGAAGCCGACGTCGTCGATCCTTACGCCGCGCAAATCGATCGACAAGGACGGCAACGACGTAGAGGTGATGACCAAGGGTCGCCACGACCCTTGCGTCGGCATCCGCGCCGTGCCGATCGGCGAGGCCATGGTTGCCTGCGCCATCGCCGACCACTATCTGCGGCACCGAGGACAGACAGGAAGGGGATAAGGAATAGGGGACTAAGCTTGGCTGCCACGCCGAAACGGCCAAATTTTCCTTTTCCCTACTCCGGCACTATCCTATTCCCCTACTCCCTGCGAGTGAAACGAGCGCTTTATGCCTTACGACCAGAAGAAAATCGTCGAAGCAATTCGGGCCTTCGAACGCGGCGAGATCGTCGTCGTCATGGACGATGACGGGCGTGAGAACGAGGGCGACCTGATTGTCGCCGCCGTCCACTGCACGCCGGAGAAGATGGCCTTCATCGTGCGCAACACGTCGGGCATCGTCTGTACACCGATGCCGCGCGAGGAGGCCAAGCGGCTGAACCTCGCGCCGATGGTGGCCGACAATGATTCGGCCCACACGACCGCCTTCACCGTCAGCGTCGACTTCAAGCATGGCACCACGACAGGCATTTCAGCCGACGACCGCACGCTGACCGTGCGCAACCTTGCCAACGGCAATGTCGGCGCCTCCGATTTCGTCCGCCCCGGCCACATCTTTCCGCTCATCGCGCGCGAAGGCGGCGTGTTGATGCGCTCGGGTCACACCGAGGCCGCGGTCGACCTCTGCAAGCTCGCCGGCCTGCCGCCGATCGGCGTGATCTCGGAACTGGTCAATGATGACGGCACCGTCAAGCGCGGCCCGCAGGTCGCGGCCTTCGCCGAGGAGCACGGTCTCAAGCAGGTATCGGTCGCCGACCTGATCGCTTACCGGCAGCGCAAGGAAACGCTGGTCGAGCGCGTCGCCTGCTCCGATATCGAGACGCTGGGTGGCAAGGCGCAGGTCTTCACCTACACGCTGCCCTGGGACACGATGCATCACGTCGCCATCGTCTTCGGCGATATCCGCGACGGCGAGGACGTCCCGGTGCGACTGCATTCGGAGGACGTCGTAACCGACGTGTTCGGCACCAGCCACCGCCTCGACGGCATCATGAAGGCGATGGGCGAGCGCAAGCGCGGCGTCATCGTCTATCTGCGCGAGGGCTCGGTCGGCGTCGCCCACCAGGAGCGCAACCGGCCGGCGCCGGGCGATCGCGAGGACCATGAAGAGGCGCGCCGGCGCGAGAGCGAATGGCGCGAGATCGGCCTTGGCGCGCAGATCCTGAAGGATCTCGGCATTTCCTCCATCAACCTGATCGCCTCGCGCGAACGCCATTATGTCGGTCTCGAAGGGTTTGGCATCCACATCGCCAAGACCGAGATTATCTGAGCTCAAGAAATCCTGGCTGTCACTCGGCCGGGATTGCCGCCTCGCATCCATCCAACTCGCATTCGTGGGTGGCGAGGCTGCGCTGGCCGAGCAGCACCGTGACCAGTGCGATAACGCCCGATGCCACCGAAACCCAGAACCCGTTCTGGGCGCCGAACGCATCCACCACCGCGCCGGCAGCGAACGAACCGAGCGCCATGCCGATGCCGATGTCGGTGGTCACCCAGGTGATGCCTTCGGTCAGCATCGTCTCAGGCACATGCCGTTCGATCAGGCCGAAGGCGGTGATGAAGGTCGGCGAGATCGCCACGCCGCTGATGAAGACAGTCAGCGCGAGCACGGGCACGGTGCTGGCGGTAAGCGGCAGCAGTGTGCCGAGCGCGACCAACGCGACCGCGATGGCGAGCTGGCGCTGCAGCGGTGCTTTCAGGTTGAGCGCGCCGATGATGATGCCGAGCACGAAGGAGCCCAGCGCATAGACGCCGATGACGAGACTTGCGGCGCCCGGCTGGCCGAGTTCCTTGGTGATCGCCACCGTGCTCACCTCCGTCGTCGCGAAAGTCGCGCCGATGAAGATCATGGCGAAGGTGATGATTTGAACCGGCCGCAGGCGGATAGCCGAGCCGGTTGAGCCATGGTCCACCGGTCGCACCTGCGGTTCGGTCGAACGCTGCAGGATGAAGGCTGTCGAGCCCAGGGCTAGGAACAGCGTGCTGACGAGCACGCCCGCTTCCGGGAACAGCGCGGCGCTGAGACCAACCGACAGCGATGCGCCGGCGATGTAGACCAGTTCATCCGCCGCCGACTCGAAGGCGAAGGCGGTGTTCATCTCGGGCCGGCCCCGGAAAATCTCGGTCCAGCGCGCGCGTACCATTGCCGGCATGCTTGGCATCGCCGCGGCCAGCAATGCCGACACGAATAGCGTCCATACCGGCCAGTCCTGATTGGCCGATGCGATCAGGGCCGCGAATGCGAGCACGGAGATGACCGTGGTGGGGACGACAACCCGCGTCTGGCCGAGGCGGTCGACCAACCTCGATATTTGCGGCGCCAGGAAAGCATTGGCCAAGGCGAATGTCGCCGAAACCGCACCCGCCAGCCAGTATTCGCCACGCGTCTGCGACAGCATCGCCACGATGCCGATCGGCGCCATGGCGATCGGCAGGCGCGCCATGAAGCCGGCGGCGGCAAAGCCCCTGGCGCCAGGAGCGCGAAAGATTTCCGAGTAGGGGTTTTGCATGATCCTGTTCCTCGACAAGGGGCGATTCTACAATTACATACGAGACGTATAAGTGTTAAATAGACCATACGTCGCGTATGTCAATTGGCATACGGAGCGTATGTAGATAAGGCCAGAGCATGCACCGACCCCGCAAGGAGATGATCGCCGAGACGCGTGCCAAGCTGATCGCCGCGGCGCGCCAAGCCTTTGGCACCATCGGTTATGCCGAAGCGTCGATGGACGATTTCACCGCGTCGGCCGGACTGACGCGCGGCGCCCTCTATCATCACTTCGGCGACAAGAAGGGACTGCTGCAGGCAGTCATCGCCGAAATCGACGCTGAAATGGCCGCGCGGGTGAATGAGGTCGCGTCGAGGGCGCCAACCCGCTGGCAGCATTTCGTCGACGAATGCACGACCTACATCGAAATGGCGCTGGAGCCGGAAATCCAGCGCATCATGTTCCGGGACGGTCCGGCCGTGCTGGGCGATCCGGCACAGTGGTCGAATGCCAATGCCTGCGTCGGTTCAATGACCGATCATCTGACCGCGCTGCAAGAGGAGGGGGTGGTCGTGGCGGGCCTCGATCCCGAGACGGCGGCGCGGCTGATCAACGGGGCGAGCAGTCAGGCCGCGCAGCGGATCGCCAACTCGAACGATCCCGAAGCGACGTCGAGGAAGGTGGTGGTCGCGTTCAAGCAATTGCTCGAAGGCCTGCTCGAGAAGCCGGAAGCGCGGCCAAACTGACCCGCAATCGGGCTCCGCCACCGCTCGCAATTGACAATAGACGGTTTGGGCGCATCCTCCACAGCCACCTCTGGGGGATTCGGGGCATGTGGGATTTCGATATCGGCAGGTCGGTGTCCATCATGATGCGGACCTGGCCTTTCATCGTCTTTCGCATGATCGTCTATTTCGGCATTACGCTGGCCTATATCATGGCCACCGGCACGGGTGCCTCGGTCGGCTATGGCGTCGGCCATATCTCCACCGATCCCGACGGGCCGTTGTCCTTTGCCATGTGGGGCGGGATTGTCGGTTTCGGCCTCGTCTCGATCGCTGTCTACTGGATCCGCGAATACATCCTCTACGTCGTCAAGGCAGGCCATATCGCCGTCATGGTGCATCTGATCGACGGCCACGACGTACCCGACGGCCAGAACCAGATCGCCTACGCGAAAGAGGTTGTGACCGAGCGTTTTGCCGAGGCGAACATCCTTTTCGTCGTCGACCAGCTGGTCAAGGGCGCCATCCGCGCCATCACCGGCCTGCTGGGCGGCATCGCGGCTTTCCTGCCCATTCCGGGCCTGAGCGGCCTGGTCTCGTTCCTCAACACGGTGATCCGCCTGTCGCTGACCTATGTCGACGAGATCATTCTCGGCTACAACATCCGCATCAATTCGTCCTCACCCTTCGAGACCGCGCGGCAAGGCGTTGTGCTCTACGCCCAGAACGGCAAGATCATGGTCAAGAACGCCGTCTGGCTGGCCGTGATCATGTGGGGGGTCTCCTTCGTCATCTTCCTGCTGATGCTGGCCCCGGCAGCCGCCATTCTTTACGTCATGCCCGGACAGCTCGCCGGTTGGGCCTTCGTTCTGGCCATCGTCTTTGCCTGGGCCTTTAAGGCGGCGTTCATCGAGCCGTTCGCCATCGCCTGCCTGATGCAGGTCTATTTCAAGACCATCGAGGGTCAGGTGCCCGATGCCGCTTGGGACGCCAGGCTGGCCGATGCCTCGTCGAAGTTCCGGGAACTCAAGCGCAAGGCGCTCTCCACCTTCGACGGTTCGCGCTGGGGCACGGCCGGCGCGACGCGCTGATCGGCGGGGTTTGCCGGCGCAGCGGCGACGGTGTTGAGGCGGGCCACCGTAGATTTGAGCGATGCTTCACCTTGCCCGCAAAAAGTCTCGCTCATGATCAGGTCGGGCAGCGGCAGCCGTCGGCCCCAGCCGTGCGTTTCGAGGTCCGGTTTTGGCGCGAACTCCGAGACACGGCCGACGCAGAGATAGGCGATCGGCGTCACGTGGTCGGGGATGGACAGTAGCCTTTTCAGCGCTTGCGCCTCGATGATGCTGACCCAGCCGACGCCGACTCCCTCGGCGCGTGCCGCCAGCCAGAAATTCTGCACCGCGCAGACCGTGCTGTAGAGATCCATTTCCGGATTGTGCCACCGTCCCAACGGCGAGCCTTTCGAGCGCTCACGGTCGCAGGTGATACAGATGTTCAATGCGCTTTCGCAGATGCCTTCGAGCTTGAGCTTGCGGTAGAGCGCCCGCCGGTCCGCCTCGATTGCCGGCAGTTCCTGTTCGCGCGCGGCAAGGAACAGGTCGCGCACCTGCGCCCGTCGCGCGGCATCGCGAATGACGATGAAATTCCAAGGCTGCATGAAGCCGACCGATGGCGCGTGATGGGCGGCAAGCAGCAGCCGCGCCAGCACCTCGTCGTCGATCGCTTCCGATGTAAAATGGCTGCGGACATCGCGCCGCGTGAACATGGCGCGGTAAACCGCGTCGCGCGCGATCTGATCAAATCCATCGCCCGTTGGAGCGGTCATAGCTTCCGGCATCGCTTGTCCCCTTGCGATTGCAGCAGATTCCGTGCGTCCAAGAGGGCGCACGTCGCTCTGATGCCATCCGCCTGACCATGCGGATGACGATGCCTGCCAGGCCGGTCTTCTGGCTCGGGATCAACCCGCGTCCGGTGCCTTCCCGTCATCGACAGTGGCATTTACCGGCGCGGTCCCCCTCACAGCGTTGGGCACGCCACGGTATCAAACCGTGTTCCCGATTCTCCCGCTAGAGCATTTGCAGCCAAGTGGAATCACTTGGCGTCGCGGAATGCGGCTAAAACAACCGTCCGGCAGGCACCAGGCAGTGGCGGCGACCTTACGCCGAAGGGCCGGCGACGCCAATCCCCGCAGCGACATGAATGGACGCAGGCGTGATTTTCCCCAGCGATCAAGCCGCAACGCATGGCCATCACGGCGCCGGGGCACTAGATAGGGGACATGGCCACTCGTCTCTACACGCACCCGATCTTCCTCGAACACATCACCCCGCCAGGTCACCCCGAGCGGCCCGACCGCTTGCGCGCCATCGAGCGCGTGCTCGACGACGAAGCTTTTGCCGTGCTTGACCGCGTCGAGGCACCGCAAGGCGACGAGGCCACCATCCTCTACGCGCATCCCGCCGATTTCGCCGCGCGCGTGCGCGCCGCCATTCCCGATGAAGGCCTCGCCCGCATCGACGCCGACACCACCGCCAGCCCGAAGAGCTGGCAGGCGGTGATCACGGCGATCGGCGCCGCCAATGCCGCCGTCGACGACGTCTTTGCGGGCCGCGCCGACAATGTCTTCGTCGCGGCCCGTCCGCCTGGCCATCATGCTGAAAAGAACACGGCCATGGGCTTCTGCTTCTTCAACACGGCGGCTATCGCTGCCCGCTATGCGCAGAAGAAGCATGGCGCCGAGCGTGTCGCCGTCGTCGATTGGGACGTGCACCACGGCAACGGCACGCAGGATATTTTCTGGGACGATCCCTCGGTGCTCTATTGCTCGACGCACCAGATGCCGCTCTATCCCGGCACCGGCGCGAAGAACGAGACCGGCGCCGGCAATATCGTCAACGCGCCGCTGGCGCCGCAGACCGGCAGCGAGGTGTTTCGCGATGCTTTCCTGTCGCGCGTGCTGCCGGCACTCGACAATTTCGCGCCCGACCTGATCATCATTTCGGCCGGCTTCGACGCCCACCATCGCGACCCGCTGGCGGAGATCAATCTGACCGAGGACGATTTCGACTGGGCGACCGGCCAGCTGATGCAGCGTGCCGCGCGCCATAGCGGCAACCGGCTCGTCAGCCTGCTCGAGGGCGGCTACGATCTGCAGGGATTGGCATTTTCGGTCGCCGCCCATGTCGGGCGACTGATGAAAGGATGAATGATGACTGCTGAGATCAACGAAGACGTCAAGGCGATGAGCTTCGAGCAGGCACTCGACGCGCTGGAGAAGATCGTCGATGATCTGGAACGTGGCGACGTGCCGCTCGACCAGTCGATCCGGATCTACGAGCGCGGCGAGGCGCTGAAGGTGCATTGCGACCGGTTGCTGAAGGCCGCCGAGGACAAGGTCGAGAAGATCAGGCTGTCGCGCGACGGCAAGCCGGTTGGAACCGAGCCGCTCGACGCGGAATAGGCCCGGAGCAGCCTTACCGACTTTTGGACACGATCATGATTGAGGATACAACTCGTCCCGATTGAAACGGACAAGAGGAGATACGGAAGCGATGTGCAGAAACATCAAGACCCTGTTCAATTTTGATCCGCCGGCAACCAATGACGAAGTCCGCGACGCGGCACTCCAGTTTGTCCGCAAGCTCAGCGGAACGACGCGACCGTCGAAACAGAACCAGCATGCGTTCGATCATGCGGTCGAAGCCATCGCGGCATCCGCGCGCGAATTGCTTGATTCCCTCGAAACCCACCAGCACCCGCGCAATCGCGAAGAGGTGGCGGCCAAACTGAGAGCAAAGGCGGCGATCCGGTTCGCCTGATATGTCCAAAGCGGCCACCGAGCGCTGATGAGGAGAGTTCATGAGCTTCTTCCCGGGGAAAGACCCTGAGGCCGGCGATGCCTTCGCCAGCGACCAGATCGAGCTGATGGTCATCCCCAACGCCAAGGATATTGGCGGCTTCGAGGTGCGCCGCGCCTTGCCCACCGCCAAGAGAAGGCTGGTCGGGCCGTTCATTTTCTTCGATCGCATGGGCCCCGCGATCATGCGCGCCGGCCAGGCGCTCGATGTCCGTCCGCACCCGCATATCGGCCTGTCGACAGTGACCTATCTGTTCGATGGCAAGATCAGGCATCGCGATTCGCTCGGCACCGAAATGGTGATCGAGCCCGGCGACGTGAACCTGATGACCGCGGGCCGCGGCATCGTCCACTCCGAGCGCACGCCGCAGGAATTGCGCGGCGCGCCGATGTCGATCTCCGGCCTGCAGACTTGGCTGGCTCTGCCGGATGGCAAGGAAGAGGTTGCACCGGTGTTCGAGAACACAGCGGCGCTGCGGCTTCAAGAGATCGATGCCGAAGGCGTCAGCGGCCGCGTCGTCATCGGTGACTTCCAGGGATTGCGGTCCCCGGTGCGGGCAGATTCCGACACGCTCTACGCCGATTTGCGGCTGGGGCCTGGTGCCAGCGTCAAAATCCCGGCCGATGCGGAAGAGCGCGCCATCTACACGCTGGAGGGCGAGGTCTCGATTTCAGGCGACGTCTTTCCGGCCGAACGGCTGCTGGTGTTCCGGCCCGGCGACGAGATCGTCATATCGTCGCAAACCGGTGCGCATTTCATGCTGTTCGGCGGCGCCTCGCTCGGTTCGAAGCGCTACATCTGGTGGAATTTCGTCTCTTCGTCCAAGGAGCGCATCGAGCAGGCCAAGCAGGAATGGAAGACCGGCCGCTTCGATATCGTTCCTGGCGATGAGAAAGAGTTCATTCCGCTACCGGAAGGCTGAGCGGCGCGGTGAGGGGCTGACCATCCGCGTCACCGACACGCATTTACTTTCGCCGGCCGGCGGCTTATCCCGCCGATGAAAAGAGAGTCTGGGCCCAACGTGAACGCAACGCCGCATACGCCGCTTCTCGACAAGGTTCGCGTCCCGGCCGACCTGCGCACGCTGGCCGAGAGCGAATTGCCGCAACTGGCGTCCGAGCTGCGCGCCGAACTGGTCGATGCTGTCTCCCACACCGGCGGCCACCTTGGTGCCGGCCTTGGCGTGGTCGAACTGACGGTGGCGCTGCATTATGTCTTCAACACACCCGATGACCGGCTGATCTGGGATGTCGGCCATCAGGCCTATCCGCACAAGATCCTGACCGGACGCCGGGACCGCATCCGCACCTTGCGTCAGGAAGGCGGCTTGTCGGGCTTCACCCGCCGGGCCGAGAGCGAGTATGACCCGTTCGGCGCCGCCCACTCCTCGACGTCGATATCGGCGGGTCTCGGCATGGCCGCCGCCCGCGACCTTTCGGGTGCCCGCAACAATGTCATTTCAGTCATCGGCGACGGCGCCATGTCGGCCGGCATGGCCTATGAGGCGATGAACAATGCGGGCGCGCTCGATGCCCGCCTCATCGTCATCCTCAACGACAACGACATGTCGATTGCGCCGCCGACCGGCGCCATGAGCGCCTATCTGGCGCGCCTGGCTTCCGGCAAGGCCTATATCGGCTTGCGCGACTTCGGCAAGAAACTGACCTCCTACCTCGGCAAGCGGGCCGATCGAGCCATCACCCGCGCGGTCGAGCATGCGCGCGGCTATGTCACCGGCGGCACTTTGTTCGAGGAACTCGGCTTCTATCACATCGGCCCGATCGACGGTCACAATCTGGAGCATCTGATCCCGGTCCTGAAAAATGTCCGCGACAACGGCAAGGGTCCGGTGCTGATCCATGTCGTCACCCAGAAGGGCAAGGGTTACGCGCCGGCGGAAGCGGCCGCGGACAAATACCATGGCGTCAACAAATTCGACGTCATCACCGGCGCGCAGGCCAAGGCGCCGGCCAACGCGCCGGCCTACACCAAGGTGTTCGCCGAAAGCCTGATCCAGGAGGGCCGCGATGACGACCGCATTGTCGCCGTCACCGCCGCCATGCCGAGCGGCACCGGCCTCGATCTGTTCGGCGAGGTGTTCCCGTCGAGGACCTTCGATGTCGGCATCGCCGAGCAGCATGCGGTGACCTTCGCCGCCGGCCTGGCGACGGAGGGCTACAAGCCCTTCGCGGCGATCTATTCGACGTTCCTGCAGCGCGCCTACGATCAGGTCGTCCATGATGTCGCGATCCAGAAACTGCCGGTGCGTTTCCCTATCGATCGCGCCGGCTTCGTCGGCGCCGATGGAGCCACCCATTGCGGCGCGTTCGACACCACCTTCCTGGCAAGCCTGCCGGGCTTTGTCGTGATGGCCGCCGCCGACGAAGCGGAGTTGCGCCACATGGTGCGCACCGCCGCCAGCTATGACGATGGGCCGATCGCCTTCCGCTATCCGCGCGGCAACGGGGTCGGCGTGGACATGCCCGAGCGCGGCTCGGTTCTCGAGATCGGCAAAGGCCGCATCGTCCGGGAAGGCAGCAAGGTTGCCCTGCTGTCCTTCGGCACGCGCTTGCAGGATTGCCTCATCGCCGCAGAGGAACTCGGCGCGGCCGGGCTTTCCACCACCGTTGCCGACGCCCGCTTCGCCAAGCCGCTCGACCAGGATTTGATCCGCCGGCTGGCCCGCTCGCATGAGGTGCTGGTGACGGTGGAGGAGGGCGCTATTGGAGGCTTCGCCAGCCATGTACTGCAGTTCCTTGCCCATGAAGGACTGCTGGAAAATGGCCTGAAGGTACGCCCGCTGGTACTGCCGGACGCCTTCACCGACCACGCCAAGCCGGAGAAGATGTATGCCGACGCCGGCCTCGACGCCGCCGGGATCGTGCGCACTGTTTTCACGGCCCTCGGCCATACGGTCCGCGCCCAGCGCGCCTGAATCAAAACCTGAACAGCTTGGATCAGTTTGCCGGCTTTATTTTGTAACGCGTTGTTAACGCTGCCGTTTGGCGTTTCGCTTACTGTGTCCCTTGGCCGTTTTTCAACGGCACCCTGCTAGACCGGCGTCAGGCAGGGAGACAACAACAATGAAGACGCTTCTGTGCGGCGCGGCCTTCTTGGCCGTGACGGTCTTGCCGGCCGCGGCCGAAACACCCTACGACCGCAATCTTGAAAAGGCGGCGCTAGGCATTGTGGCCGGCAAGATTGGCGATATTCGCGGCGGCTTTTCCTACAAGCAGGTGCCGCAGCTTGTGGTGCTGCCGGACCCCGCACCTCCGTCCGCTGTTGTGACCAAGCATCCAGGTGAACAGGCGTCGGGGAACCGGGACGATGGTCTGTCTCCCGCTGTCGAGCGCCAGGTTTTACGGACCATCTTTTAAAACCACATGTCGCGCACACAGCGGCCATCGCGGGGCAGATCGTCGTAAGTGTCGAGGCCATCGAAATGGTCGATCGGCAAGTCGGCGACGGCTTCGGGTGGTGCCAGCCGCACATTGACTGCGATCCGTATTCGGCCAGAATCGCTGGCGCGCAAGCCGCGCCATGCCAGCACGCAGGCGCATATCGGGCAGAACAGGATTTCAAGCGACGGCGTGTCCTTTCCGGCGCGCGTATAGCTGGCCGTCCGCCCTGAAACGCGAATACGTTCGTTGACATAATCATAGGCCCAGAGCGCGCCATAGCGGCGGCAAAGCGTGCAGTTGCAGGCCGTCACCGGGCCGGGATCGCCTTCCAGGGTCCAGTGGGCCGCGCCACAGTGGCAGGTTCCCATCAGCATTCGTCCTCCGTGTTGCGACAACAGGGGGTCCTCCTCGACTAATATTCTGCCGGACCAGATGCGATGCGCGCAAGCCGCGGCTTGGCTCGCTGCACCAGCCGCCCTCGCACGACGTCACCTTGTTCGGTGTAATGTTCTTGCCTTCACCGCAGGCTTTCGTCAGAGAAGGCCGATGAATTCGCCTCTGCCAGCCAGCACACGCCAGCGGCTCGACGACCTGCTCGTCCACCGCGGGCTGTTTGCCAGCCGCTCGCGTGCCCGCGACGCGGTCGAGCGCGGCACGGTGACGGTTGACGGCGCCATTGCCCGCAAGCCCGGTCAGAACGTTTCGCCGCAATGCCTTGTTGTCATCGATGATCCGGCGCAAGGCTATGTCTCGCGCGCGGCGCTCAAACTTATCGGTGGACTGGACCATTTCGGCCTCGACCCCGCTGGCCGCGAAGCCCTCGACATCGGCGCCTCGACAGGCGGGTTCACCCAAGTATTGCTCGAACGCGGCGCCTCCCATGTCACGGCAATCGATGTCGGGCACGGCCAGATGCATCCTGATGTCGGCGCTGATCCGCGCGTAACCGTGATCGAAGGCCTGAACGCGCGCGATCTCACGGCCGCCGATCTTGCCGGTCGCAGTCCGGATTTCATCGTTGCCGACGTCAGTTTCATCTCGCTGAAACTTGCGCTGCCGCCGGCGCTTGCTCTTGCCAAGTCCGGTGCCGGCGCGGTCTTTCTGGTCAAACCGCAATTCGAGGCGGGCCGCGAGGCGATCGGCAAAGGGGGTCTGTTGAAGGATCCTTTCGATGCCGCCCGTGTCGCGGGCCTGCTGCAGGATTGGCTGGATGCCGTTCCCGGCTGGCGTTCGCTCGGCCTGCATCTGTCGCCGATCGAAGGTGGCGACGGCAATCGCGAATTCCTGCTCGGTGGGGTCAAGGACCGATGAGCGCACGCTTCACAATACGAAAGCTCGGATCGCAGGGCGACGGTATCGCCGAAACCGAAAGCGGCGATCTGTTCATTCCCTTCACGCTGCCGGGCGAGACCGTCACCGCCGCGCGCGAAAGGGATCGTGCGGCGCTGATGGCGGTGGTGGAGGCCTCGCCGCTGCGCATCGAACCCGCCTGCCGCCACTTCACCGAATGCGGCGGTTGTGCCCTCCAGCATCTGGAAGCCGAAGCCTACCGACAGTGGAAGCGTGAAAAGGTGGTGCACGCATTGAAGGGCAAGGGCATCGAGTGCGAAATCGGAGAGTTGGTCGCCTGCGCACCGCAGTCGCGCCGCCGTGTGGTGCTTGCCGCCCGGCGCACCGAAACAGGCATGTTGCTCGGCTTCAATCGCCATCTGTCGCCGGAGATCATCTCCATATCCGAATGCCCGATCTCACTGCCCGAGATCGTCGCGGCATTCGGCCAGCTGAGGGCGCTGGCCGAATTGATATGCGCCACCACCAAATCATTCCGGATGGCGGTCACCGTTACGGGTTCCGGCCTCGAGATCGCGGTGCATGAATCCGGCAAGCTCGGCGAACACCAGCGCCGTATCGCCTCCAATTTTGTCATTGCACAGGGCTTTGCCAGACTGTCCATCGATGACGAGATCGTCATCGAGCCAAGGAAGCCGGTCGTCATGTTCGGCAGCGTCGCGGTGGCGCTGCCGCCGGGCGCCTTCCTGCAGGCGACCGAGGCAGCCGAACAGACCATGGCCGAGATCGTCGGCGGACATCTGAAACGTGCAAAAAAGGTCGCCGACCTTTTTGCCGGCTGCGGCAGCTTCGCCTTGCGGTTGGCCGCGACGTCGGAAGTGCACGCGGTCGAAGGCGATGCGGCCGCACTTTCGGCGCTCGACCGGGGATCCCGCTTCGCGACAGGCATCAAGCGGGTGACGGGCGAGCGTCGCGACCTGTTTCGCCGGCCACTGACGTTCAAGGAGTTGAACGCCTTCGACGGCTTGGTCTTCGATCCGCCGCGCGCCGGTGCCGAGGACCAGTCGAAGCAGATCGCCCGCTCGGATGTTCCATTCATTGCCGCGGTGTCCTGCAACCCGGTAACGCTGGCTCGCGACCTGCGCATCCTCATCGACGGCGGCTACACCTTGAAAAGCGTGACGCCGATCGACCAGTTCCTGTGGTCGCCCCATGTCGAAGCGGTTGCGCTGCTGGGGAAGCCGAAGCGGCGGCGGTAGTTCGCGACCGCCGGTTCGCAGGAAATTTCTGAAGCCTCTGTTCTTTCGACGAAATTGCGCCCTAAAGCCGCCTTTGTGCGGGCTTCTAATTTCGCATCTTTGGGAAACATTTCGGCCTATTCGTCGTTACTAATATGAATCGATGGCGATAGCGGACATGCAGACGCTTCAGAAATTCGTCGGCCTCATCGTCGCTCTTATCTTTTTCGCGGTCAGCTCCGCGACCGGAGCCCTCGCGCAAGGTGAAAAGCGCTTGGCGTTCGTCATCGGCAATGGCGCGTATCAGTCCGGCGAGCTCGCGACCGCCGCCAATGATGCGGGCCTGATCGCGCAGACCTTGCAGGCGGCGGGGTTCGATGTGGTGGGGGCGCGCGATGTCGATCAGGAATCGCTGCGCGGCGCATTGCGTGATTTCCTCGGCAAGGTCTCCGCCGCCGGTCCCGACGCGATTGTCTTCGTCTATCTCGCCGGCCACGGCGTGCAGTTCGAAGGCGAGAATTACTACCTGCCGATCGATGCCCAGATTGCCAGTCCAGCCGACGTGCCGCTTCAGGCGATGCGGCTCTCCGATGTCACCAAGTCGCTGGCCGGATTGCCGACGAAGGTCAACATCGTCGTGCTCGACGCGGCGCGGCCAAATCCCTTCCCGAAGTGGAAAGAGCCGCTGGCCGGCGGCCTTGCGTTGGTCGATCCCGATCCGAACATGCTGATCGCCTTCAACGCCGCTCCCGGAACGGTCGCGCCCGAAGGCAAAGGCCCCTACGGCGCCTATGCCCAGGCGCTGGCCGAGATGATACGCGAAGGCGGATTGTCGCTTGACGACGTGTTCGACCGCACACGACTGCGCGTCAACGAGGTGACGCAAGGTGCGGAAGTGCCGTGGAACGCCTCGAAAATCACCACGCCGTTCGTCTTCTTCGACCGTGCCGCGGACGCGCCCGCACCCAGGGTTTCGGAGGCCGAATCCCGGTCCAATCGGACCAGGGCGATCCGCGACTTCAACGCTCATGACGCCTATGTCGCGGCTCTCGACCGCGACACGATGCGCGGCTACGAGGATTTCCTCGGCGCTTATCCACACGATCCGATGGCCAAGCGCGTGCGCGCCATCATCGCCGCGCGGCGCGAGGCGATGACGTGGCGCGAGACCTGGCTGCAGGACACGCCGGAAGCCTATTGGTCTTATTTGCGGCGCTATCCGCATGGTCCGCATGCTTGGGACGCGCGCCGGCGGCTCGAACATTTCGATGCGGCCCTGGAGCCGCCGGAGGAATTCACCGTCTATGAGTATGATTTGCCGCCGCCGCCGGAGGAGGAAATCGTCTACGTCGACAGGCCGGTGCTCTATTTCGACGATCCCGATTTCGACTTCGAGCCGCCACCGCCGATCGCGGTGATCTTCCTGCCGCCGCCGCCGCCGGATTTCGTCGTGCTGGTGGCGCCGCCGCCGCCGGTCGACGTCTTCGTCCTGCCAACGCCGGTGTTCGTGCCGATACCTGCGTTCATCAACCCGCCGCGTCACATCGTGCCGCCGCCGAACGACATCATCTTCAACAACATCCACAACACGACCGTCATCAACAACATCAACACGACGATCAAAAACGAGACCATCAATCACAATGCTCAGGGTGGCCTCACTACAGGCCAGAACACGGCCGGAGGCACGGTTGGGGCCGGCTCGGCTGCACTGGCGGCCAGGGTCGCGCTGCCGCCGCTGCTGAAAAAGAGAGCGGCCATGTCCGGTCAGGCCCTGTCCAATCAGGCCCCGTCCAATCAGCAACAGGGTGGCTTGCCGCAGAAGCCTGGCCAGCGTGTGATACAGGGCCAGCAGCCTGGTGCCGCGACTCCGCTGTCGAAGAACTTGTCGACCGGCAAGCTTGAAACCGACCACGCACTGCCAGGAGCCAACGGTAAAAAGCTGCCGCTCGTCAACGGCAAGCCGGCGCTGAACGGCGAGAATTTGCCCAGCAATAAGTCCAGGAAGCAGCTTGGCAAGCAAGGCATCGTAGGCGGCAACCAAGAGGCGACCGGAAATGCCGGTGCTGCTGTTACCGGAGAGCAGGGCACGGCTCAGCAGGGCAAGAAGTTCCGCAAGCTGCCGACCGTCAACGGTGCTCCGGCCGAGAACGGGCTGAGTGCCGAGGAGAGGTTCAGGAAAAACAATCCGAACGCCTTCTCGGACCAGAACACCGGCAAACCGAAAAAGCTGATGCGCAGGGACTTGTCCGCCGGTCAGTCCGCTGTCGAACCCAACGATCAGGGCCTGGCCAGTGGAAAGGACAAGGGCAGGAAGTTGCGCAAGGTGCCGACCGTCAACGGTGCGCCGGCCGAAAATCGGCCTGGCGTGCAGGAGCGGCTCAGGAAGAACAATCCGGAGGTGTTCTCCAAGCAGGATCAAGGCCCGGCCAGCGGAAACGACAAGAGCAGGAAGTTCCGCAGACTGCCGACCGTCAACGGTGAGCCAACCGACAACGGATCGGGCGTGCAGAAACGGTTCAGGAGGAACAATCCGGCCGTGTTCTCCGACGAGAATCAGGGCTCCGCCGGCAGGAACGACAGGGGCAGGACGTTGCGCCGGCTGCAGAACAGCGAACAGGGCGCCGCCGGCCCGGAGGTTAACGTCCAGCGCAACTTCAAGATCAGGCCGAACGAGAATGCGCAGCGTCAGTTGAAACCGGAAAGGCCTAACGAGCAGGTGCTCCGGCCGCAGAGATCGGAGCCGAAGCCGGAATTCCGCGCGCAGCCGAGACAGCAGATGCAAGAGCGGCGTCTCCCGCAGGAGCAGCCGCCACAGCAGCTTAAGAAGAAGCCGTCTTGCGGACAGCAGGGCGAACCGGCCTGCAACCAGTAAGCTGTCGCGGCCGGGGTCACCTTCCCGTTCGCCGGGCGCACATCCCGCCCGTGACCTTGCGAGAGAGGGTATCGCTGGTTTGTGGCGCGTCAGCCCGTCAAAGGCGGTTCGCTCCGGCCGCTCAAACTACGAGCTTGGCGGCATCCGTCAGGTTTTTGGCGTGCCGCCTCGCTGGTTGAGCGAAACCCAGATGTTCGGGTTCTGTTGCGATTGGCGTTTCAGGAAATAATAGCCGGTTGCATTCCAGGGGCGGATTTCGTCGACCATATTGTCCAGGATGAGATCGCCCTTGTCGGTCTTCACCGTCAGGATGGTGTGACCCTCATTGTTCAGGTCGCGCACCACCGTCATCAGCAGCGCCTGCCGGGGAAATCCCGCCTCCCGAAGAAGCTTGCGCTTGTAGAGCGCGTAGATCTTGCAGTCGCCCTTGCCGTCCACCGGATAGTCCCAGTGGTCCATCGTCGTGCCCCAGTGATCGTAGTTGCTGACGGGCTTGATGGAGCGGTTCGCCTTTTGGTTTATCCGTTTGAGGATGCTCAGGTTCTGCGCTGTCAGCTTGACGCTCGTGGCGGGCAGGGCCGGCACCTTGCACTCTTTCGGCCGGCGATGGCAGAAATCGACCCAACCGTACGGAACGCTGGTGCGTCCCCCGACCGCGACTGAGTTTGCACCGGCCGCGGGTTGCGTCGATGTTCGCTTGAACCATGTCGACTGCGCAGCCGCCGGGCTGACACAGAGCGACGAAATACCAACCAACGAAACGACGCCAAAGAGGAACGAAGAGGTCAGGACGTGAGGGAAACGCAGCACTGCCAACACCACCGCAACGAGAAGACTGGCGACAAGCTAAAGCGCAAACGCCAGTTCGGGCAATTGAACAATTAATAATATCCTAACACGATTGTGTTTCGCATAAGGCAGAGGTTGCCGCCGTAGGTTGGCATCAACGCCTCAGACCCTCGTGCCGCCGACCGTCATCTGGTTCATCCTCAGATGCGGCTGGCCGACGCCGACGGGTACGCCCTGGCCGGCCTTGCCGCACATGCCGATGCCATTGTCGAGCTTCATGTCGTTGCCGACCATCGTGACGCGGTGCATGGCGTCAGGCCCGTTGCCGATCAGCATGGCGCCCTTGATCGGCTGCGTCACCTTGCCGTTCTCGATCATGTAGGCCTCGGTGCAGCCGAACACGAATTTGCCCGACGTGATGTCGACCTGGCCGCCGCCGAAGGAG
Source organism: Mesorhizobium sp. Cs1299R1N3 (assembly GCF_037179625.1). NCBI lineage: Bacteria > Pseudomonadati > Pseudomonadota > Alphaproteobacteria > Hyphomicrobiales > Phyllobacteriaceae > Mesorhizobium > Mesorhizobium sp. Cs1299R1N3. Next base: position 321,268 of record NZ_JAPYKQ010000004.1, read on the forward strand.
ACGGCATAGATGCCGTTCTTGACGGAAGCGATGATCTCGTCCGGCTCCATGTCGCCTGAGGTCATGTAGGTGTTGGTCATGCGCGGCATCGGCTGGTGCGCATAGCCTTCACGCCGGCCGTTGCCGGTGGCTTTCATGCCCATCAGCCGCGCGTTCTGCCGATCCTGCATGTAGTCGACCAGCTTGCCGTCCTCGATCAAAACGTTGCGGGCCGAAGGCGTGCCTTCATCGTCGACGGTGAGCGACCCGCGCCGTTCGGGGATGGTGCCGTCGTCAACGACAGTGACGCCCTTGGCGGCCACCTGCTGCCCCATCAGGCCGGCGAAGGCCGAGGTCTTCTTGCGGTTGAAGTCGCCTTCCAGTCCGTGCCCCACGGCTTCGTGCAGCATCACGCCCGGCCAGCCGCTGGACAGCACGATGTCGAAAGTGCCCGCCGGTGCCGGGATCGCCGCCAAATTGACCAGCGCCTGCCGGAGCGCCTCCCTGGCGGCGTGCTTCCAGCTATCCTCGATCAGGAAGTCGCCGAACGCCTTGCGTCCGCCCATGCCATAGGAGCCGCTCTCCTGGCGGTCGCCGTCGCCGACGACGACCGAGACGTTGACGCGGACCAGCGGCCTGATATCGCGTACCACCTGGCCGTCGGCGCGCACGATCTCGACATGCTGCCAGGATGCGGCGATCGAGGCCGTCACCTGGCGCACGCGTGGATCCTCGGCGCGCAGCCAGGCGTCGATTTCCTGCAGCAGCTTCCCCTTGGCCTCGAAGGAAGGCGAGGGGATTGGGTTCTCGTCGCCATAGAGATGGCGGTTGGTGCGGGCGGGGGCTGCGGCAAGCGTACCGGAATAGCCACCCTTGACGGTCGACACGGCTTCGGCCGCGCGCAGCAGCGATGCCTCGGACAGGTCGCTGGAATGGGCGTAGCCGCTGGCTTCGCCCGCGACCGCACGCAGGCCGAAGCCCTGGTCGGTGTTGAAATTGGCGGTCTTGAGCCGGCCGTTGTCGAACATCAGCGCTTCGCTTTCGCTGTATTCGAGGAAAAGCTCGCCGTCGTCGGCACCCTTGATGGTGTCGGCGACGATCTGCTTGATGCGGTCGTCTGAAATGTCGAATTGGCCGATCAGGCTGTTCATGGCGCGTCCGTCCGTGGGATGATTGCTTTCCCCCGATGTAGGCGTGAAGCCGCGCCCACACAATCGGCAATGAAGATCAGTGCCGACGAATGACATCGTCCGGTTGATGCAAGCCATGCTTCTGGGTCGGCAAAAGCCGCGTCCAGGTCTGGTTCAGCGTCCAGGTCTGGTTCAGCGCAGAGCCGCGATCAGGGCAGGGCGGCAAAACCGTCGGCGAAACCCTTGAGGTCGACCGGGATGCCGATGCCTTCCTCAGGCGTCTGGAAGACGATGAACGTTGCCGACGTGCCGGTCTTCAGCGTGTCGAGCAGCGGCTTTTCGAGAATGACCTCGGCGTAGCAGCCGTCCTGGAAGCAGCGCACGAAATAGGCGCGGCCGATGTCCTTGCCGTCGACGTTGAGGCCGAGCCCGTTCGGCAACAGCACGCCGAGCGGCGCCAGCACGCGCAGGATCTCGGCCTTGTTGTCGGCGGTACGCAGCACGACGACCGAAAGCCCCATCTCCGGACGGTCCTCGGCGACGACGTTCTGCATCATCACGCATTGTTCCGCGGTGGCGCCGGCCGGCGTGTCGCAAATGATCGACCAGGCGCCATGCGTCGAGCGCACCGTGCCGCTCGGCTGGGCGGCATTGGCCTGACCGGCGACGAACAGGCCGGCCGCGGACAGGACGGCGAGAAACACGGCGTTCGCCAGGGTTCTCGAAAGTCCCGGTCGCGTATGCCTCAGTCTCGAAAGCCAAGAGTTCATGACGGCTCCATTGCGAATCACGGCACTTTAAGCCGCGCCAATACCAAGTAAAGGACGAGACCGCGGCCGGACTGTCCCGAAACAGGCAATACAGCGCTTTTCCCTGCCAAATTCGCCTGAATTACGACGCTTTGCGGGCGCCGCCGGCATAGGGCGGACAGACCGCCGAACATACTCGATTCGCTACCATGGCCATTGCCCTGGAAGAGCTATGTCAGCTTGCGCGCAAAAATGCCGCACGGTTTCGACCGCTCCTTTCTTGCGGAGGGAAAAAGAGTATGGTTTGAACCAGCTTGAGACTGTCGGGATTCCCGTCCCGGCATTGTTCGTTATTCTCGTTGGCACCGCCGCGAGGAACTGGGAGACGAAGAGGGCGATGAGAAATTTCCTAGCCAGCGGCAGGTTTCCAGCAAGTGCCAAGTTTCTAAGTGCTTGTGCCGCTGCCACGATTTTTGCAGGCACATCCGCCCATGCCGATCAGCCCGTGGAGTGGGAGACCACCTTCCAGGCGCCGGCGACCGACATGATGCGGCAGATCGAGTGGTTCGGAAACTACACGATGTGGTTCATCGTTCCGATCACCATCCTGGTGCTGCTTCTCCTCGCCTATTGCATCGTGAGGTTCCGCGCGAGCGCCAACCCGGTTCCCTCCAACACCAGCCACAACACGCTGATCGAGGTGATCTGGACCGTCGGCCCGGTCGTCGTCCTGCTCTGTCTCGCCATTCCCTCGTTCCAGCTCTTGACCGCGCAGTACACGCCGCCGGAAGAGGCCAAGCTGACGGTCAAGGCGACCGGCAACCAGTGGAACTGGGATTACGAGTACCAGACCGACAACACGCTCGCTTTCAACTCCGCTATCCTCCAGGAAGGTGACCGCGCCGCCGCCGGCAAGGAGGACCGCAAGGCCTATCCACGCCTGCTCGCTGTCGACAATGAGCTGGTGGTGCCGGTCAACACCATGACCCGCGTGCTGGTCACCGCGACCGACGTGATCCACTCCTTCGCCATGCCGTCCTTCGGCATCAAGATCGACGCCGTTCCGGGCCGCACCAACGAGACCTGGTTCAAGGCGGAGAAGGAAGGCCTGTATTATGGTCAGTGCTCGCAGCTCTGCGGCAAGGACCACGCCTTCATGCCGATCGCCATCCGTGTCGTCTCGGATGCGCAGTTCAAGACCTGGCTGGCGGCAGCCAAGACCAATCTGCCGGGTGCCAACAAGACGCTCATGGCCGAGGTCGATGGCCAGAACAAGGTAGCGGCCGCCGGCAACTGATGTCGCGGGTTAGCAAGATTTAGGGAACGGAGCGGAACATGGCAGACGCTGCAGCTCACGACGGGCACGACCATAAGCCGTATCATGGCTGGGTGCGGTGGGTTTATTCGACCAACCACAAGGACATCGGTACGCTCTACCTGATCTTTGCGATCATGGCCGGCATCATCGGCGGCGCGCTTTCGGTCGCCATCCGTATGGAGCTGCAGGAGCCTGGCATCCAGATCTTCAGCGGCCTGGCGCAGATGGTCTATGGCATGAACGGTGACGCCGCGATCGACGGCGGCAAGAGCATGTACAATGCCTTCGCCACCGCGCACGCCCTGATCATGATCTTCTTCATGGTCATGCCGGCGCTTATCGGCGGTTTTGCCAACTGGATGGTGCCGATCATGATTGGTGCTCCCGACATGGCGTTCCCGCGCATGAACAACATTTCGTTCTGGCTGCTGCCGCCGGCGTTCATCCTGCTGCTCACCTCGATGTTCGTTCCGAGTGCGCCTGGCGCCTTTGGCGTGGGCGGCGGCTGGACGCTCTATCCGCCGCTGTCGACTTCGGGCCAGCCCGGACCGGCCATGGATCTGGCGATCCTGTCGATCCACATCGCCGGCGCCTCGTCGATCCTCGGCGCCATCAACTTTATCACCACCATCTTCAACATGCGCGCGCCCGGCATGACCCTGCACAAGATGCCGCTGTTTGCATGGTCGGTGCTGATCACCGCATTCCTGCTGCTGTTGTCCTTGCCGGTTCTGGCCGGTGGCATCACCATGCTGCTCACCGACCGCAACTTCGGCACGACGTTCTTCGCGCCTGATGGCGGTGGTGACCCGATCCTGTTCCAGCATCTGTTCTGGTTCTTCGGTCACCCGGAAGTCTACATCCTGATCCTGCCGGGCTTCGGCATCATCAGCCACGTCATCTCGACCTTTTCGCGCAAGCCGGTGTTCGGTTATCTCGGCATGGCTTACGCGATGGTCGCGATCGGCGCCGTCGGCTTCATCGTCTGGGCGCACCACATGTACACGACCGGCCTGTCGCTCGACACGCAGCGCTATTTCGTCTTCGCCACCATGGTCATCGCGGTGCCGACGGGCGTGAAGATCTTCTCCTGGATCGCAACGATGTGGGGCGGGTCGATCTCGTTCAAGACGCCGATGCTGTGGGCGCTGGGCTTCATCTTCCTGTTCACCATCGGCGGTGTCACCGGCGTCCAGCTGGCCAATGCCGGCCTCGACCGGTCGCTGCATGACACCTATTTCGTCATTGCCCACTTCCACTACGTGCTGTCGCTGGGCGCGGTGTTCGCCATCTTCGCGGGCTGGTATTACTGGTTTCCGAAGATGACCGGCTACATGTATTCGCCTGTCATCGCCAACACCCACTTCTGGGTCACCTTCGTCGGCGTCAACCTGATCTTCTTCCCGCAGCATTTCCTCGGCCTCGCCGGCATGCCGCGCCGCACCATCGACTATCCCGACGCGTTTGCGGGCTGGAACTATGTGTCGTCCATCGGTTCTTATATCTCGGCCGTCGGCGTCCTGATCTTCCTCTACTGCGTGTTCGAAGCGTTCCAGAAGAAGCGGGTGGCCGGAGCCAACCCATGGGGCGAGGGCGCAACGACTCTCGAATGGCAGCTGCCTTCGCCGCCGCCCTTCCACCAGTGGGAGCAGCTGCCGAAGATCAGGTAAGGCGGCTCCCCTCGAATGCAAAACCGCCGGTCCGCCGGCGGTTTTGGCCAACGGAATAATGGACTTGAGTACGCATGGCCCTAGTCGACAAAACCAGCATTGACGAAGCGGGCTTCCGCATGTCGGAAGCGACGGCGGGCGATTTCTTCGCCCTCCTGAAGCCGCGCGTCATGTCGCTGGTGGTGTTCACCGCCTTTGTCGGGCTGGTCGCGGCACCGGTGACCATCAACCCGCTGCTGGCGGTGATAGCCATCCTGGCTATCGCGATTGGGGCTGGCGCCTCGGGTGCTCTCAACATGTGGTACGACGCCGACATCGACGCGGTGATGACCAGGACCGCCAGCCGCCCAATCCCGTCCGGTCGTATCCAGCCGCACGAGGCGCTCAGCTTCGGCCTGGTCCTTTCGGTCCTGTCGGTGATGACGCTCGGCGTGCTGGTCAACTGGCTGGCCGCGACGCTGCTGGCCTTCACCATCTTCTTCTATGCCGTCGTGTACACGATGTGGCTGAAACGCTCGACGCCGCAGAACATTGTCATCGGCGGTGCCGCGGGCGCCATCCCGCCGGTTATCGGCTGGGCCGCGGCGACCGGATCGGTCAGCCTCGAAAGCATCATCCTGTTCCTGATCATTTTCCTGTGGACGCCGCCGCATTTCTGGGCGCTCGCGCTGTTCAAGTCCGAGGACTATAGCCGCGCGGGCATCCCGATGATGCCGAACGTTGCCGGCCATGCATCGACCCGCCGTCAGATTTTCGCCTACGCACTGGTGCTGGCCCCGGTCGGCGTGCTGCCCTGGCTGCTCGGCTACACGACGCCATTCTATGGCGTGGCCGCTCTGCTGCTGGGTGTTGGTTTCGTCTGGTATGCCTGGAAAGTGCTTGGCATGGCCCACGACGACCGCGCCATGAAGCCGGCCAAGGCCCTGTTCGCCTATTCGCTGCTCTATCTCTTCGCCATCTTCGCCGCCTATCTGGCCGACTGTGTCGTCGAACGCGCGCTTGCCATGGGTGGGGCATGACCATGGTCGAGAAAGAACTCGAGACGGTCACCTTGACCGATCGCCAGAAGAAGGCCCAGCGCAGCCGTTCCATTGCGATAGGCGTAGCGCTGGCTCTGCTGGTCGTGATTTTCTACATCGCCACGATCGTGAAGTTCGGCCACAATTTGTCGGGCAAGATGTGATGAGCGTCGAGACGCCCAGAAAGACGGCCGGCAAGACCAGCAACCGCGCCGTCGCGGCCGTCTGCCTCGCCTTCTTCACCGGCATGATCGGCATGGCCTATGCAGCCGTGCCGCTCTACAAGATGTTCTGCCAGGCGACCGGCTACGGTGGTACCACGCAGCGTGCCGAGAGGCAGTATGCCGGCCGCGTGCTTGACCGCGAGGTCACCGTCCGCTTCGACGCCAACATTGCCGGCGTACCTTGGGAATTCCAGCCGGTCCAGCGCTCGATGACCATGAAGATCGGGCAGACCGTGCAGGCGCACTATCAGGCGACCAACAAGTTCAATCGCCCCGTCACAGGCCGCGCCACCTTCAACGTGCAGCCGGAACTGGCCGGTCCGTACTTCAACAAGGTCGAATGCTTCTGCTTCACCGATACGACGCTGAAGCCCGGCGAGACGCTGGACATGCCGGTCCTGTTCTATGTGGACCCCGACATCGTGAATGTGCCGGAACTGAAGGACATCAAGACGATCACCCTGTCCTATACGATGTTCCCGGTCGAGAAGAACAAGCCGGTCGCCTCCTCGGAGCCGGCCAAGGGCAACAGCAAGACAGTTTCAGATACCGAAGGAAATCTCGGGGGTTGATATGGCAGACGCGCACGCAAAACCACACCATGACTACCATCTCGTCGACCCTAGCCCGTGGCCTTTCGTGGGATCGGTCGGGGCGCTTGTCACCGCTTTTGGCGGTGTCTGCCTCATGGAATACCTGAAGGGCGGCTCCTTCCCGATCTTCGGCTTCAACATCGCCAATCCGTGGCTGTTCTTCATTGGCATCGTGATCGTCCTGTACACCATGTTCGCCTGGTGGTCCGACACGATCAAGGAAGCGCATGAGGGCCACCACACGCGCGTCGTGTCGCTCCACCTGCGCTACGGCATGATCATGTTCATCGCCTCGGAGGTGATGTTCTTCGTCGCCTGGTTCTGGGCCTATTTCGATGCCAGCCTTTTTGCCGGGGAGGTGCAGAACTACGCGCGCCACACGTTTACCGGTGGTGTCTGGCCGCCGAAGGGCATGGAGGTTCTCGATCCCTTCCATCTGCCGCTTTACAACACCGTCATCCTGCTGCTGTCGGGCACCACGGTCACCTGGGCGCATCACTCGCTCCTCCACGGCGACCGCAAGGGGCTGGTCAACGGCCTGGTGCTGACCGTCGGCCTCGGCATGCTGTTCACCATGGTGCAGGCCTACGAGTACATGCACGCGCCGTTCGGCTTCAAGGATTCCATCTACGGCGCCACCTTTTTCATGGCGACCGGCTTCCATGGCTTCCATGTCATCATCGGCACCATCTTCCTGCTGGTCTGCCTGATCCGCGCGATGAAGGGCGACTTCACCCCCAAGCAGCATTTCGGCTTCGAGGCGGCCGCCTGGTACTGGCACTTCGTCGACGTGGTCTGGCTGTTCCTGTTTGCCTCGATCTACGTCTGGGGATCGGTCGGCGCGGTGATCGAAGGTCACTGATCCCGCCTTTGGGATTCGATTTAGGAAAGGCGGCCGCGGCGACGTGGCCGCCTTCTTCTTTTCGGCGCAATGATCGTCGATCGATGGAAGATGCGGCTGATCTCGGCAAGTTTCGCGTTTATCGTCGTGGCATTCCCGGCTCTTGCCGGTGACAGGGTCGATCTGGTGCGTGTCCATAAGGCGGAACGGCGGCTCGAACTGATCGGCGACGGCAAGGTCCTGCGCAGCTACGGCATTGCGCTCGGTGGGGATCCCTTCGGCCACAAGCAACAGGAGGGCGATCAGCGCACGCCCGAGGGGCGTTATATCCTCGACTGGCGCAATCCCAACAGCATCGCGCACAAGTCGATCCATGTCTCTTATCCCGATGCCAAGGATCTGGCGGCCGCGAAGGCACGCAATGTCGATCCCGGCGGCATGATCATGATCCACGGCCAGCCGAACGGCTTCGGCTGGTGGGGCTGGCTGCTTCAATTGGTCGACTGGACCGATGGCTGCATTGGGGTTACGGACTCCGACATGGACGAAATCTGGGCAATGGTGGCCGATGGGACGCCGATCGATATCGGGCAATGACCGTGAATGAAGACAACCATGAGTGAAGATAGGGCGATCTGGCCTCCGATCGATCCGATCTCGGCCGGCCTGCACGGCCGTTGCCCGCGTTGCGGCGAGGGGCGGCTGTTTTCCGGCTTTCTCACCGTCGGCAAGCGCTGCGTCAATTGCGGCCTCGACTATTCCTACGCCGATGCCGGCGACGGGCCGGCGGTCTTCGTCATCCTGATCATCGGCTTCATCATCGTCGGCCTGGCGCTCTGGGTCGAGGTGACGCTGAGTCCGCCGCTCTGGCTGCATCTGCTGATATGGATCCCACTGGCCCTGGTGCTGTGCCTGACGGCGCTCCGGTTGATCAAGGGCGTGCTGCTCACCCTTCAATACCGCAACAAAGCGGCCGAGGGCCGGCTGGACCGCGGCGAATGAGCGAGGCTTCCGTCAAGGCCGGCGGCCGTTCGCGGCCGAGATCGGCACTGTTGTTCGCCCTTGGCCTTGTGCTGTTCTTGGTCTTGCTGGCGCTCGGCACATGGCAGATCCAGCGCCTGCACTGGAAGGAAGACCTGCTGCAGACGATCGACCAGCGCACGCATTCGGCGCCGCTGCCGCTGGCCGAGGTCGAGAAGGAATTCGCCTCGACCGGCGACGTCGACTACACGCCGGTCACTGTCACCGGCACTTTCCTGCATTCCGGCGAACGGCATTTCTACGCGACCTGGGAAGGGGATGCCGGCTTCAATGTCTACACGCCGCTAGCCCTTGACGATGGCCGTTTCGTCCTGATCAACCGTGGCTTTGTGCCCTACGACCTGAAGGACGCCGCCAAGCGCGCCAAGGGACAGGTGGCGGGCAAGGTCACGGTCACCGGGCTTGCCCGCAACCCGCTTCCGGCAAAGCCCTCCATGATGCTTCCCGACAATGACGTGGCCAAGAACATCTTCTACTGGAAGGACCGCGACGTCATGGCCGCGAGCGCCGGCCTGCCGGCCGGCTTCACGCTGGTGCCGATCTTCATCGATGCCGACAAGACGCCAAATCCAGGCGGCCTGCCGGTCGGAGGCGTCACCATCATCGATCTGCCGAACAGCCATCTGCAATATGCTGTCACCTGGTATGGGCTTGCCGCGGCGCTTGCCGCCGTACTCATCCTACGGCTTCGCCGACCGGCGAAAGAGGAATGAACACGAGCGATACCCTTGACAGGGCAGGGGTGGGCACCTCATTTCGGCGCTGACGAACCGGCAGGATTTAATGCTTCACACAATCGCCAAGCCTCCTCTGACGATCCGGCTCTGCCAGCCGCGCGGTTTTTGCGCGGGCGTCGACCGTGCCATCCAGATTGTCGTGCTGGCACTGAAGAAATATGGCGCGCCGGTCTATGTCCGCCACGAGATCGTGCACAACCGCTATGTCGTCGAGGGGCTGCAAAGCCTCGGCGCCGTCTTCATCGAGGAACTTTCCGAAATTCCGGCCGAACACCGGCAGTCGCCGGTCGTCTTCTCGGCGCACGGCGTGCCCAAGTCGGTGCCGGCGGACGCGCAGGCGCGCAACCTGTTCTATCTCGACGCAACCTGTCCGCTGGTCTCCAAGGTCCACAAACAGGCGATGCGTCACCAGCGGCTTGGCCGCCACGTTCTGCTGATCGGCCATGCCGGGCACCCCGAGGTGATCGGCACCATGGGGCAGTTGCCGGAAGGCGCGGTAACGCTGATCGAGACCGAAGCCGATGCCGCCCGGCTTGTGCCCGCCGATCCCAAGGCACTCGGTTTCGTCACCCAGACAACGCTCTCGGTCGAGGATACCGCCGGCATCATCCGCGCGCTGCAGGAGCGCTTTCCGGACCTTCAGGCGCCGGCGGCGGAATCGATCTGCTACGCCACCACCAACCGCCAGGAGGCGGTCAAGGACACCGCCCCGGGTGCTGACCTCTATCTGATCGTCGGCGCCCCCAATTCCTCGAATTCGCGCCGCCTCGTCGAAGTTGCGGAACGCGCCGGCGCCGCCATGTCGCTTCTCGTGCAGCGCGCCGCTGAAATTCCGTGGAATGAGATCGGCGGCATTTCGACGCTCGGCCTGTCGGCGGGGGCATCGGCGCCCCAGATCATCGTCGACGAGATCATCGACGCGTTCCGCCAGCGTTTCGATGTGACCATCGACTTGGCCATCACGGCCACCGAAACAGAGGATTTTCCGGTCATGCGGGTATTGCGCGATGTCGAACTGACGCCGGCCGACATGGCCTTCGTCAACGGGGCCGCGTGAACGGCCATGGCGGTCTATACAGACGTTGCGGAGGGCGAACTCGGTGCTTTCCTGAAGCACTACCCGGTCGGCGATCTCCTGTCCTACAAGGGCATCGCCGAAGGCACCGAGAATTCGAACTTCCTGCTGCACACCTCCAGCGGCTCCTACATCCTGACGCTCTATGAAAAGCGGGTCGAGAAGAAGGATCTGCCGTTCTTCCTCGGGTTGATGGGCCACCTCGCCAACAAGGGGGTGTCCTGCCCGCTGCCGGTGACCGCGCATGACGGCAGCGTCATCGGCACGCTGGCCGGCCGGCCGGCGGTCATCATCACCTTCCTCGAGGGGCTTTCGCTGCGGCGACCGGCCGCGACGCATTGTGCCGAGGTCGGCAAGGCGCTGGCCGCGCTGCATCTGGCCGGCGCCGATTTTTCCATGAGGCGCCCGAACGCGCTCGCTCTCGATGGCTGGCGCAAGCTTTGGGATGCGTCTCGCGACCGCGCCGACGAGGTCGAGCCGGGCCTTGCGGCCGAGGTCGATGCCGACTTCGCCGATTTCGAGCAGAACTGGCCCAAGGGCCTTCCCGAGGGCATCATCCATGCCGATCTTTTCCCGGACAATGTCTTTTTCCTGGGCGAGAAGCTATCGGGGCTGATCGATTTCTATTTCGCCTGTGACGATCTCTACGCCTACGATGTCGCCACCTGCCTCAATGCCTGGTGCTTCGAGAAGGATTTTTCCTTCAATCTCACCAAGGGCAAGGCATTGCTTGCCGGTTATCAGAGCGTGCGCCCCCTGAGCGCGGAGGAGAAGGCGGCGCTGCCGATGCTGTCGCGCGGCTCGGCGCTGCGCTTCATGCTGACCCGGCTTTACGATTGGCTGACCGTCCCCGATGGCGGGCTGGTGATGAAACGCGACCCGACCGAATACATCAGAAGAATGCGGTTCCACCGGGCGATCAGATCTCCTTCGGAATATGGATTGGCATGAGCAAGCAGGTTGAAATCTTTACCGATGGCGCCTGTTCGGGCAATCCCGGCCCCGGCGGCTGGGGCGCCATCCTGCGCTTCAACGGCACCACCAAGGAGCTTTTCGGCGGCGAGGCCGAGACCACCAACAACCGCATGGAATTGCTGGCGGCCATCTCGGCGCTGAACGCGTTGAAGGAGCCTTGCACGGTCGAGCTTCATACCGACAGCAAATACGTCATGGACGGCATTTCCAAATGGATCCATGGCTGGAAGCGGAATGGCTGGAAGACCGCGGACAAGAAGCCGGTCAAGAACGGCGAGCTCTGGCAGGCGCTGGACGAGGCCAACCGACGCCACAAGGTCACTTGGAACTGGGTGAAGGGCCATGCCGGCCATACCGAGAACGAGCGTGCCGACGAACTGGCAAGGGAAGGCATGGCGCCGTTCAAGAAGGGACCTTTCAGGCCGGCGGTGTCGGCACCGAAGCTCGATATCCAGGCAAAGCAGCCGCTGGTCACGAAAGCACGTCGTTCGACCCAGAGCTATTGAGCTTCTGTTCGCGGCCGGCTGACCGGCCGGAGAATTTCTGTCATGCCGATCGCCTACTACATCACCCATCCTCAGGTTCAGATCGACGCCACCAATCCGGTACCGGATTGGGGCCTGTCCGACATCGGCCGGGCCAGGGCGCACGCAATGCTGAACCAGCCGTGGATCGCATCGATCGGACATGTGGTGTCGTCGGGCGAACGCAAGGCCATCGAAACCGCCGAAGTGCTCGGGCGGCATCTAAATCTTGCCGTAGAGGTGAGGGAGCGGATGCATGAGAACGACCGGTCGGCGACGGGTTTCGTGCCGCCTCCGGAGTTCGAGGCGGTCGCCGATCAGTTCTTCGCCAATCCGCACGAAAGCATCCGTGGCTGGGAGCGGGCCATCGACGCGCAGCAGCGCATCGTGAGCGAGGTTGAGGCCGTACTCGATGCCGGCGGCGCCGGCAACATTGCTGTTGTGGGCCATGGAGGCGTGGGAACACTCCTGCTGCTGTCGCTGAGTGGCAGGCAGATCAGCCGCGAAGCGGATCAGCCGTCGGGCGGCGGCAATTATTTTGCTTACAATGTCGGTGCGCGCCACGTTATCCATGGATGGCAGCCGATCGACAGGCTGGAAGAGCCCTGATTTTAGCGGATCAGCAGCGCCGTAACCCAAAGGCCGAGCGCGAACACCGTGTGCGAGACCAGATTGAGGGCGCGGATCTCCATCGGGTTCGGCCGCTTTGAAGCCGCCCAGCCGGCGCCCATGCCTGGCGCCAGCAAGAACCACCCGGCGCCGACGGTGACGATGCCGAGGATGAAGGCCGGCAGGAAGGTCGGGGAGGCCAGCCAGCCTGCGCCCGCCAGCACCACCAGGATGATGCCGTAGATGATGCCGACGAAGTAATGGAAAGCCCAGCCCAGCGCCTTCTCATGGGCGTAGGGCGCCGCATCACCGATATCGTCATGAAACACCTTGTCGCCGAGGTGCCAGACCCAGCGCCCGACCGGCCCCCAGTTCGGCCGTGGCTGGCCAAACGCCTTGTGCAGGAAGAAGGCCCAGATATCCATCAGGACGGTGGCGCCGACGCCGATCGCGATAGCGCGCCAGAAGATATCAAACATGTTGGAATCCCCTCCGGGAGCCGGCAGTTCTGGAGCGCAGCCGCATGTCGGGCGAGGCCAGCCGTTGCGGCCTCGCCTGACCGGCCGTCGAAGCTCAGAGCTGGCCGAGAATATGAGCCGCGCCTGACTCATCGACACCGGGTTTGGTCTCGACATTGAGCGCGGTGACCTTGCCGTCGTCGATAATCATCGAAAAACGCTTCGAGCGCAGGCCCATGCCGCCACCGGAGTAGTCCGCGTCAAGACCGACCGCCTTGGCGAAGTCGCCATTGCCGTCGGCGAGGAACAGGATCTTGCCTTCGCCGCCGGTGAAGCGCGCCCAGGCGCCCATGACGTGGACGTCGTTGACTGAAACGACTGCGATGGTGTCGACGCCACGCGCCAGGATCGCGTCATGGTTCTCGAGATAGCCGGGCAGATGGTTATTGCTGCAGGTCGGCGTGAAGGCGCCGGGAACGCCGAACAGCACCACTTTCTTGCCCGGAAAAATCTCGGCCGACGTGATCGGCTTCGCGCCGTCGGCCGTCATGGTCTTGAAGGTCGCCTCGGGCAGCTTGTCGCCAACGGAGATGGTCATGAGTTCCTCGCTTGGGGAATGGGGAAGGACGCGTGCTTGCCTAGCGAACTCGGTGGCTTCCCGCAACCATCGCGGCAGTAGCTTCAGTACATGTCGCCCAAAGTGCGCAGCGATCTTGGGCTAACGACATGTACAAGGAGATGACATTGGAGCGCATCGTACGGGTTCGTTTCAATACGACGCACTTCAAGGGAAAGGCAGCAGCCCTTCGACCGCGCCCGCCGAACTCGTCAGCGTATAGTGGAGCCCCCCGTCCGTCGGCGTCGTCGAGGGGCGATCGAGGATCGGCACGGTGAAGATCAACTTGCCGTCTTTTTCCGCGCGGGAGGAGGTGCCGAACATATAATCGCGTTCGCCGGCGACGAAGAAATCCGCTGCCTGCGGATCGCCAGGGAAGCTCGCCTCGACAACCAGCGTTTCGTGATCGCCCGGCAGCACCTTGACGCCAAAATCGGGTTTTGCAGGTGCCGGCAATGCCGTGAAACTCGCCTTTACCAATGCGGCGTCGTCGGCATTGTCGGGATCGGAAGCTGGGTCGACGCTCAGCCGTGTCTGCACCGGGATGCAGATGGTTTCACAAATGCCGAGAAAAATGTCGGCATCGATGACGGCCGGCTGGTCCGGCGTCGCCAGCGTGAACGTCACCGGCAGCGAAACCGGATAGTTGTAGCCGGCCCATTTGCCATAACCATCGTCGTGGCGCTGCGGTGCGGGAAACGACAGTGTCGCATCGGCAATATTGGTGCTGGCCGAAATGTCCAGCTGCGGCGGCACACCTGCGTCACCCGGGTCGCGCCAGTAAGTCTTCCAGCCGGGTTTGAGCGCGATATCGAGAACACCCTGAATGCGGCCGGCGTCGTCCGGCTTGCCGCTGGTCACCAGCCGCACCTTGCCGCCTTCGCTGTTGTACCAGGCGGATGAGGAGGCGGTGGCGGGGAGGGCGGCCGCCAATCCGATGGCAGTACCGAGCAACAGGATTTTCAAGCTTTGCATGGCGATGATTTGATCGTCCCTTCGTGGCCGCGCAATGATTTCATGGCCCTTGCCGATATCATATTTGCGTGACCTTCGCGGGCAAGCCAAGGCCGGCCCCGCAATGTGGGCTTTGGTCGAATCCGGTACTGCGCATCTTTTCGGCGCCCGGGAAACGCGTTACGCTCCCTGGCATGGATTTGTTGCGCCACAAGAAGACAGCCGCCGGACGCGGCTTTCTCGACGATCAATTCCTGATTGCCATGCCCGGCATGAAGGACGATCGTTTCACGCGCTCGGTCATCTACATCTGCGCCCACAGCGACGAAGGCGCGATGGGCCTGATCATCAACCAGACGCAGCAGATGCTGTTTCCGGACCTTTTGGTGCAGCTCGGCATCATGAACGAGCTGGAGGCGATCCGCCTTCCGGCGCAGGCGCGCGATTTCGTCGTGCGCAATGGCGGGCCTGTCGACCGCAGTCGGGGCTTCGTCCTGCATTCGGGCGACTACCGCGTGGACTCCTCGCTCACCGTTTCCGACGACATCTGCCTGACTGCGACCGTCGACATATTGCGGGCGATATCGTCAGGGCGAGGGCCGCGCCGCGCGCTGATGGCGCTCGGCTATTCGGGTTGGGGCGCCGGCCAACTGGAAACCGAGATCGCCGAAAATGGCTGGCTGACTTGCCCGGCGACGCCGGAATTGCTGTTCGACGCCGATATCGAGCGCAAATACGACCGGATTCTCGCCTCGATCGGCATCGATCTCGCCCATCTCAGCCTGGCTGCCGGCCACGCCTGAGATTCTCTCAGGCCTGGGTTAGCGGATACTGCTCCTTCAGCGTCTTTAGCACCTGGTCGCCCGGCATCGGCGCGCCGAACATGAAGCTCTGCACATATTCGCAGCCCATCTGGCGCAACTCCAGCGCATCGCGCTCGTCTGATATGCCTTCGGCGACCACCGACAGGCCGAGTTCATGCGCCATGTTGACCATGGATTTGAGCAGCACCGCGCGTTTTGGCGTGCTGTCGTCGACGAAGCTCTTGTCGATCTTGATGGTGTCGAACGGGAACCGCGTCAGATAGGCGAGCGATGAATAGCCGGTGCCGAAATCGTCCAGCGACAGGCCGATGCCGAGCTGCTTCAGCTTGGTCAGTACGTGGGCCGTCTGCTCGGGATTGTCCATGACCAGGGATTCGGTGAGTTCGAGCCGGAAGCAGCGCGGCTTCAAATTGGCGCGCGCGATCACGGAACGCACATCGCTGACGAGGTCGCGGCGGATGAGCTGGCGGCTGGACAGGTTGACCGAGACCGACAGCGGCGCGTCGCCGATTTGCTTTTGCCATCCTGCGAGATCCTCGGCTGCTTGCTGCATGGCAAACAGCCCAAGCTGCACGATCAGCCCGCAGCTTTCGGCGACCGGGATGAAATCGGCCGGCGGGATCATGCCGCGGCGTGGATGGTCCCAGCGCAGCAACGCTTCGAAGCCGGCGACGCTGCCGTCTTCCAGGCGCACGATCGGCTGATAGGCCAGCGTGAATTCGCGCCGTTCGATGGCGCGACGCAGGTCGGATTCGAACTGCAGACGGTCGGTGCCGACTGTGCGGAAAGCCGGCCGGAACGGCTCGATCCTGTCGCCGCCGAAACGCTTGGCCTGATGCATGGCGAGCTCCGCATCCTTGACCATGTCCTCGGCCGAGGTCTGCGCCGAGGTCCAGGTGATCAGGCCGATCGAGGCGGTCAGCACGATCTCGCGCTTGGCAAAGGTGATCGGATTGTTGATCGCATGCTTGATCGCATCGGCCACGCCGGCGATGCGGGCGGGATCCTGCTCGGACAGCAGCATCAGCGCAAACTGGTCGCCGGCGAAGCGCGACAGTGAATCCTTCGGCTTCAACAGCCGGTGCAGGCGCCGCGCTATGGTGAGCAGGATGGTGTCGCCGGCCGAGATGCCGAGCCCATCATTGACCTGCTTGAAGCGGTCGATGTCGATCACGAAGACGGTCGGCCGCACCTTCTCTTCGGTGCGGGCGATCGAGATGATCGCCTCCAGCCGGTTCATGAACAATTCGCGGTTCGGCAGGCCGGTCAGATTGTCGTGCACGGCGTCGTGCAGCAGCCGCTCCTCGGATTTCTTCTGTTCGGTTACGTCGACCATGGTGCCGACGCAGCGGATCACCTCGCCGTCCGACCCGATGACCGGGCGCGCGCGCAGGGCAAACCAGTGATAGTGCCCGTCGGCGCCGCGCAGGCGGAAATTCTGCGCCACCTTGCCACGGCGATGCTCCAGAACGACGTCGAGCGTCGTGCGGAACGTGTCGCGGTCATCGGCATGCAGCACCGGCAGCCAGTTGCGCGCGGCACCGCCCAGGCTGTTGGGGGCAAGGCCGAGCTGGATGCTGACATCGGGTTTGGTCACCACGCGGTCGCGCAGCACGTCCCAGTCCCACACCGTATCGCCCGACCCGGCGACGGCCAGCGCCTGTCGCTCGAGATCGGAGAACAGCCCCTGATGCAGCGCACCGCCTGCAAAGGCGTGCTGCATGACGGTGAAGCCGATCAGCAGGATGATCAGGATCAGCCCACCGCCGAGCGCCGGCTGGGCGATGTCGTTGTCGAGCATGCCGGTGATCGCCATCCACGACCCGCACAGCCATAACAGCACCATGACCCAACTGGGCACCAGCATGATCGCTCGGTCATAACCACGAATACCGAGGAAGATGATCAGGCCGAGCCCGGTCAGCGCCGTGGCGGCAAACGAGATGCGGGCGATGCCGGCGGCAACCGCCGGATCGACGATGGCGACGCCGGCGATCAGCAGCAGGCCCAGAATCCAGACCAGGGCGCCATAGCTGAAATGGCCATGCCATCGGTTGAGGTTGAGATAGGCGAACAGGAAGACCACGAAGGTCGCCGCCAGCGCCACCTCCGTTCCGGCCCGCCACATTTGCTCGTTGCCGGGCGATATCTCGATGACCTTGTTGAGGAAGCCGAAATCGACGCAGATATAGGCAAGCACCGCCCAGGCAAGGGCCGCCGTCGCCGGGAACATCGACGTCCCCTTGACGACGAACAATATGGTCAGGAACAGCGCCAGAAGGCCTGCGATGCCGATGACGATGCCACGAAACAGCGTGTAGGAATTGACCGAGTCCTTGTAGGATTCCGGATCCCAGAGGTAGACCTGCGGCAGCTTCGGCGAGGCAAGCTCGGCGATGAAGGTGATCACCGTGCCGGGGTTCAGCGTCACCCGGAACACGTCGGCGTCGGGGCTGGTCTGGCGGTCGAGCGCGAAGCCTTCGCTGGGCGTGATGGCTGCGATGCGCGTCGAGCCCAGATCCGGCCAGAAGATGCCGGAATTGACCAGCCGGAAATGCGGCGCGACGATCAGCCTGTCGAGCTGCTGGTCGGTAGTGTTGGCGAGCGCGAAGACCGCCCAATCGCCGGTCGAGCGGGCATCGTTGGCCTCGACCTCGATGCGCCGCACGATGCCGTCCGGCCCGGGCGCGGTCGACACCTGGAAGTTTTCACCCTGGTTGCGGTAGATCTCGACAGCGCGCGAAAGGTCGAGCGCGACATCGTCGCGCGCAATCTTGATGGGTTCGACGGCAAAGGCCGACGAAGCGGCGCACAGCGTCAGCATCGTCGCCAGCAGAAAGGCGATCAGCGGCCCGTTTCGCAGGAAATTCGTCAAAATCAGTCCTTCGTTCCAGCGCCCGGCGGATCGTCGGCGATCCGGGCGTAGAGGTAGTGGTCCTGCCAGAGGCCGTTGATCCTGAGATAGGATCGCAGAAGTCCTTCGCGCCGGAATCCGGCTTTTTCAAGCACGCGGATCGACCTGATATTGTCGGGAATACAGGCGGCTTCGATCCGGTGCAACCTCAGCGTATCGAAGGCGAAGCGGGCCACCACCTTGACCGCGTCGGTCATCAGGCCGCGGCCGCCGAAGCGCTCGCCGATCCAGTAGCCGACATGGCCACTTTGCGAGACGCCGTGGCGTATGTTGCCGAGCGTGATGCCGCCCGCGAGCTTGCCGCTCGACTTCTCGAAGATGAAGAAGGCGATCGCGGTTCCCTGCGCATAGTCCTCGCGATAGCGGCTGATGCGCAGGCGCCATGCCGTGCGATCGAGTTCGTCCGGGGTCCAGCGCGGCTCCCACGGCTCCAGGAACGCCCGGCTTTCGCCGCGCACCGTCGACCACTCGCGGTAGTCGTTGGTGAACGGCACGCGCAGCGTGACCAGGTTGCCCTTCAGTGCCGGCAGGTCACGGCGAAAGAAAGGGAGCGCGAACACGGGGCTGGGGACTTAGACGGCGAGCCTGCGGGCCGTGGCCTGCGTGCCCGGAAGCGAATCAAGGATCGCCTCGTATGGCGCCAGCGTACCCACGGGCCCGACAGCGGTAAGCGTCGGCTTGGTCGAGAACATCCGCGACGACAGATCGGTCAGTCGCTCGATCGTCAGCGCCGCCAGCCGCTCCATCAGCTCTTCCTTTGCGATCGGCCTGCCGAAAAGGAGCAGTTGCCGCGCGATTTGCGAGGCGCGGCTGGCCGGGCTTTCGGCGGACATGATCAGCCCGGCGCGATACTGTGCGCGTGCACGGTCGAGCTCTTCCTGCAGGATGCTGTCGCCGACCTTCTGCAACTCGTCGACGATGACGGGCACCAGTTTGGCGATGTCGCTTTGCCCCGTGGCGGCATGGACGCCGAATATGCCCGTGTCGGAAAAGCCCCAGTGAAAGGCATAGACCGAGTAGCAGAGACCGCGTTTCTCGCGAACTTCCTGGAACAGACGCGATGACATGCCGCCGCCGAGAATCATCGACAATACCTGCGATGCGTAGAAATCGCGCACATGGTAGGCGCGGCCCTCGAAGCCCAGCACGATCTGCGCGTCCATCAGGTCGCGGTCCTCGCGGAAATCCCCGCCCACATATTGCGCGTATTGCGGAATGGTGCTGTCGGCTTTGCTGCGGAAACCGCCGAGCCGATTTTCGACCTCGCGCACGAACTTGTCGTGCTTGATGTCGCCCGCGGCCACGATCACCATCCGCTCGGCGCCATACTGGCGTTCGATGAAATCATGCAACTGCTTGGAAGTGAAGGATTTTACGGTTTCGGGCGTGCCCAGGATCGAGCGGCCAATGGTCTGGTGGCGGAAGGCCGTCTCGGTGAAACGGTCAAAGACGATGTCGTCTGGCGTGTCGTGGGCGGCGCCGATCTCCTGCAGGATGACATGCTGCTCGCGCTCGAGTTCCTGCGGGTCGAATTCGGACTCCTGCAGGATGTCGGACAGGATGTCGACGGCCAGCGGCACATCGTCGGAGAGCACCCTGGCGTAGTAGGATGTGGTCTCGACGCTGGTGGCGGCATTGATCTCGCCGCCGACGTCCTCGATTTCCGAGGCGATCTCGAAGGCGCTTCGCCGCTTCGTCCCCTTGAACGCCATGTGCTCGAGCAAATGGGCCATGCCATGCTCTTCTTCGCGTTCATTGCGGGCACCCGACTTGACCCAGGCACCCAAGGCAACCGATTCGATACTTGGAAGGGTTTCGGTGGCGACTGTCAGGCCGTTCGACAGACGGCTTACCTCAACACCCATATGGCTCGTACTCCTTAACGCGCCGCCCGCGCGCGGCGGCTGACGTAATCTTCCACCATTTTGAGGTCGGATGGAAGTACCGTGTATTTTTCCTCAAATGTCATCAATCCCCCCAGCCATGCGGGCAGGGCGGGCGAGACCCCGCTGGCGGCCTCGACGGCGGCCGGGAATTTCGCCGGATGGGCGGTGCCCAGCACCACCATCGGCACCGCACCAGCCTTGCCCGCCGCCACGTGCATGGCTGCCGCCGTATGCGGATCGAGCAGGTAGTTGCTGTTTGCCAGCGTCGAGCGAATGGCGGCGGCGACCTCGTCCATGTCAGCGCGGCCGGCATCGAATTCGGACCGCATCCCGGCGATTTCCGCGGCGTCGATAGTGAAGGCGCCCGATTGTTTGAGGCCTGCCATGTAACGTCGAACGGTCGCCGCGTCGCGGTTCGACGCCTCGAACAGCAGGCGTTCGAAATTCGATGACACCTGGATGTCCATTGACGGCGAGGTGGTCGCAAAGACCCCCTTGGTGCGGTATTCGCCGGTCGCGAAGGTGCGTGCCAATATGTCGTTGTCGTTGGTGGCGATGACCAGCCGTTCGATCGGCAGGCCCATCTTCTTGGCGGCGTAGCCGGCGAAAATATCGCCGAAATTGCCGGTCGGCACCGTGAACGACACCGGCCTGTCCGGCGCGCCGAGCGACAGCGCCGAGGAGAAATAATAGACGATCTGGGCCATGATTCGCGCCCAGTTGATCGAATTGACCCCCGACAGTGACACCCGGTCGCGGAAGCCGTGATCGTTGAACATATCCTTCAGCAGGCCCTGACAATCGTCGAAATTGCCCTCGATCGCCAGCGCATGGACATTTTCAGCCGACGACGTTGTCATCTGCCGCTGCTGCACCGGCGAGACGCGGCCATGCGGAAAAAGGACGAAGATGTCGGTGCGGCTGCGCCCGGCAAAGGCATCGATAGCCGCGCCGCCGGTATCGCCCGACGTGGCGCCGACGATGGTCGCATGCTGGCCGCGTTCGGCAAGCACATGGTCCATCAGCCGGGCAAGCAACTGCATCGCCACGTCCTTGAACGCCAGTGTCGGCCCATGAAAGAGTTCGAGGACAAAAGTGTTGGCGCCGGTCTGCACCAACGGGCAGACAGCCTCATGGCGGAAGGTGGCATAGGCTTCGCGGACGAGGCGCTCGAAGACCGGCGCGGCGATCTCGCCGCCCAGAAACGGCGTCAACACGCGGATGGCGAGGTCGGGATAGGCAAGGCCGCGCATGGCGCGGATGTCGGCTGCCGAGAAGCGCGGCCATTCGCGCGGCACATAGAGCCCGCCATCGCGCGCCAGCCCAGCCAGGATGGCGTCGGAAAATCCAAGCGCGGGCGCTTCCCCGCGGGTACTCACATAATGCATGTCACAGATCCGTTTGCCGCTGGTTTTTCCGTTCACCACAAGGTGGTTAATTTCTGCACCGGCTCTAGTCGCATTTTTGCCGCGCGGTTGATATACGTCACCAGCTTTGCGAGAGGGAAGTGCAGTTTCATGGCGTTTCGTATATCAAGTGGTCGCTTTTTGGCGGGTCTTGCGCTCACGGGCTTTATGCTTGCCGCCGCCGGCTGCCAATCAGGCGACAATGGCATCCTGAACCTCGGCTTCGGCAAGAAGGACCCGACGGCGCCTCCGCCGCCACAGGATCCCAAGGTGCTGGCCAGCCAGCTGAACGCCTATTGCCCAAGGGTGACGGTGCGCGATGGCACCGCGTTCTTCAATACCTATGTCAACGAGGTCCAGAAGCCCAAGCCGAAGCTCAAGAAGACCGGCGACGCGGCCGCGGATGCCGCGGCCCAGGCCGCGGCCGACGCCGCCGCTGCCACGCCGCCCGACGATTCGGCGAGGATCATTTATCAGGCGTCGATCAGCGACGTGACCCGCGATTGCAGCCGTGCCGACGGGCAACTGACGATGAAAATCGCGGTCGCCGGCAAGATCGTACCCGGACCGAAGTTCACGCCGGGCTCCATCACCATGCCGATCCGCACGGCGGTCATGCATGGCACCGACGTACTTTATTCGCAGATCCACCAGTATCAGGTTCAGGTGACCGACCCCTCGGTCGCCACCCAGTTTGTCTTCACCGATTCCAATGTCGTCGTACCGGCGCCAACGGCCGCGGACTATCAAGCCTATGCCGGTTATGATGAAACCGCGCCCAAGGCAACGACCGACAAGCCGAAGAAGAAGACCCACAGGAAGAAGGCGACCGCGACAAACTAATGGATGTCGCCCGGAAGTGTCCTCGGTTCCGGTATAACGACATGCATAAAAACCAGAAGCCTACAGCAGGTCGGGCGATCCTATTCGCCGCGACATGCTGTAGGCGGCTGTCAGCGTGGCGTGCGTCCGGCCGGGCGCACGCATCTCAAGCATCCGCAGACCATTCCGACAGGGCCGCGATCACGCTTTTCAACTCCGCCCACCGCCGGATGACCGTTTCGGCGCCGGCCTCCGTCAGGGCATCGGCATGGCCGGGATAGCTGTGGCTGGCGCCCGTAAAACCGATCACGCGCATGCCGGCGGCCTTGGCGCCGGTGACGCCGTGCACGGAATCCTCGATGACGAAGGTGTTCGCCGGGTTGGCGGCGAGCTTTTCGGCGGCATGCAGGAACACGTCCGGAGCCGGCTTGGTCTTTCCGGTCGGCGTCTCCATCGCCGAGAAGATGCGCCCGGCGAAGAATGGCAGCAGATGCACCTTCTCCAGCATGAACTCGATCCGCTCCGAACGTGAATTGGAGCAGATGCAGCGCTGCGCCGTGACCGAGGCGACCGCTTCGCGCACACCCTCGATGGCCCGCACGTCGCTGCGCAGTTTGCGGTCGACCAGTTCCTCGGCGCGATCGATCAGCGACACCTGAAACGGGATTTTCGACTTCTCCTCGATCCGGATCAGGATGTCCTTGAAGGTCAGACCCGCATAGGTCTCGGCAATC
This sequence comes from Mesorhizobium sp. Cs1299R1N3, assembly GCF_037179625.1. NCBI lineage: Bacteria > Pseudomonadati > Pseudomonadota > Alphaproteobacteria > Hyphomicrobiales > Phyllobacteriaceae > Mesorhizobium > Mesorhizobium sp. Cs1299R1N3. The sequence goes on from NZ_JAPYKQ010000004.1 coordinate 344,366, forward strand.
TCCTCCGCCGAGATTTCATATCCGGCCAGGGTGATCAATTCGGCCTCGACCCGCGCGGCGATGATTTCGGAATCGACGAGCACGCCGTCGCAATCGAAGATGACAAGATCTGGCTGGGGCATGGTGATCCGGACGATGGAGGATGGAGGGGATGGCCACTCAGGGCCCAAGCGGCGCGGCATACACCAACGGCCGGACCTTCGCAAATCTGGTCGCCATCCGCGCGCCTTCACCGAATATTTACGCTGATCGGTAACCATAACGGCGAGTAAACAGTAACGCGTGCCTTGGGTGTGAAAATGTCAGCCGTGCGTCTTCTCGACGAGCTCTCCTACGCTCCCCAGCAGTCCGAGTGGCTGGACACCATCCTGAAAGGCGATTGCGTCGCGGCCCTTGACCGCCTGCCGGAAAAGTCGATCGACGTCATCTTTGCCGATCCGCCCTACAATCTGCAGCTGGACGGCGATCTGCACCGTCCCGACCAGTCCAAGGTCGACGCGGTCGACGATGACTGGGACCAGTTCGAAAGTTTTGAGGCCTATGACGCCTTCACCCGCGCCTGGCTGCTGGCGGCGCGCCGCGTGCTGAAGCCCAACGGCACGATCTGGGTCATCGGCTCCTACCACAACATCTTCCGGGTCGGCGCCAAGATGCAGGATCTCGGCTTTTGGATCCTCAATGACGTGGTCTGGCGCAAGACCAACCCGATGCCGAATTTCCGCGGCCGCCGCTTCCAGAACGCGCATGAGACGATGATCTGGGCCTCCCGCGATCAGAAGGGCAAAGGCTATACCTTCAACTATGAAGCGCTGAAGGCGTCGAACGATGATATCCAGATGCGCTCCGACTGGCTGTTCCCGATCTGCACCGGTGGCGAGCGCCTGAAGAACGACAATGGCGACAAGCTGCATCCGACGCAGAAGCCCGAGGCGCTGCTTGCCCGCATCATGATGGCGTCGACCAAGCCGGGTGACGTCGTGCTCGACCCGTTCTTCGGCTCCGGTACGACGGGTGCCGTGGCCAAGCGCCTCGGCCGCCACTTCGTCGGCATCGAGCGCGAGCAGGCCTATATCGACGCCGCCAATGAGCGCATCGATGCCGTGCGGCCATTCGACGAAGCGGATCTTACCGTGCTTACCGGCAAACGCGCCGAGCCGCGGGTCGCCTTCGTCAGCCTGATCGACACTGGGCTGATGACGCCCGGCGCCACGCTCTACGACGCCAAGAAGCGCTGGGCCGCCAAGGTTCGCGCCGATGGCACGGTGGCGATCGGCGACAGCGCCGGCTCGATCCACAAGATCGGCGCCGAGGTGCAGGGGCTGGACGCCTGCAACGGCTGGACCTTCTGGCATTATGAGCGCAGCGGCGGATTGACCCCGATCGACGAACTGCGTCGCATCGCCCGCCTCGGCATGGAACGGGCAGGGGGCTGACCCCCTGCCGCTTGCATCATATTCGTTGATTCAAACTCTCAACGGATCGCCGCAAGCGATAGAGATCACGCCTTGATTCCAAAGCGTTCAAGATCTGCCTGAAGCGTACTGGCATCGGTGAACAGCACCGCCTGCCAGCCGGCGGCCTTGGCGCCGTCGACATTTTTCTGGCTGTCGTCGATGAACAGCGTCGCGGACGGTTCGAGGCCGAACGCGGCCACGTGGTAGTCGTAAATGCCGCGGTCCGGCTTTATCTTGCCGATCTCGCCGGAAATGGTGACGCCGCGCGGACGATCGAGGAAATCGAAGCGTTCGCGCGCTTCTGCCAGCGTGTCGGAGGCAAAGTTGGTCAGCATCGTCACATCATGGCCGCTGTCGATCAGGCCGAGCATAATGGCGACGCTGTCGTCATAGGCATGCGGAACCATCTCGTGCCAGTGGCGACGGAAATTGCGGATGTTTTCGGCGTGCTCGGGATGCTCCGCGATCAGCAGCGCCTCGGCATCTTCCCAGGTCCGGCCGCGATCCTGTTCGATGTTCCAGTCATGCGTGCAGACATTGTCGAAGAACCACTTTCGCTCTTCGGCATCGGGAATGAGGCGGCTGAACGGAATGTTCGGATCGTAATGGATCAGCACGCGGCCTATGTCGAAAACGATGTGGCGGATTTCAGTCATGGGGCCTCTTTGTACTCAATGGCGACGGCTTTTTCGTCGCGCCGGGTATCGCAGCCTCGATTGCCTTTTTCATGACAGTGGGCAGCGCCTCGCCTGAAATCTCATGGGCCAGCGACCAGAAATACCCTGCCAGTGCATCACCTTTGATGTGGGCGCGAAAGACTTCGAGTTCGAGCGCGAAATGGGTGAAGACATGCGTGATTTTTCCGGCGCGCAGCCAGTTGCCGGGAAAGGGCGCCGCCGCTTGCGTGGTGGCTCCGTCCGCCCGCGCCGTCCAGGCGGTGGTCGGCACTTCCGTCATGCCGCCAAGCAGGCCCTTTTCCGGCCGCTTGCGCAAAAGAATGGCGCCGTCCTCACGTGTGGCCACGAAAGCCGCGCCGCGCCGCAGCGGCTTGTCGGCTTTTGGCCGCCGCACCGGGAAATTCTCGGGGTCGCCCGCAATGACGGCGCTGCAGTCCTCGCGCAGCGGGCACGGCATGCAGCGTGGCCGGCGCGGCGTGCAGATCGTGGCGCCGAGATCCATCATCGCCTGGGCGAAGTCGCCGGGCCTTGTCGCCGGCACCATGCGCTCGACATGGGTCCGTATCTCGGGCTTGGCTTCGCTCAGCGGCGTCGTGATCGAAAACAGCCTTGAGATGACGCGTTCGACATTGCCGTCGACAACGGCCGCGGGACGGTCGAAGGCGATTGCCGTGATCGCCGCCGACGTATAGGCGCCGATCCCCGGCAATTCTCGAAGTTCGGTCTCGGTGCCTGGAAACCGGCCGCCGCGTGCCGCCACCAGATCGGCACAGGCCTTGAGATTGCGGGCGCGGGAGTAATAGCCGAGCCCCGCCCAGGCTTTCATCACATCCTCGGTCGGCGCCGCTGCCAGCGCTTCGACATCGGGCCATTTCTCGACAAAGGCGCGGAAATAGGATTTCACCGCTTCGACGGTGGTCTGCTGCAGCATCACTTCGGACAGCCAGATGCGGTAGGGGTCGGGCCGCACGCCGCGTGCATGCTCGCGCGGCGTCACGCGCCACGGCAATTCGCGATGATGCGCGTCGTACCAGGCGAGCAGGCGCGACGCCGTATCGTCTGAGATGGCCTTGCTGGTCAGGGCCTTGCGGGTCTGGTCTGCTGGTGCCATTGATCTTGCGTTGGCCTGGCCGGTATCTGCTGGGTCGTGGCTGGAGAACGCACATGGCAGGGAAAAGGCCCTTCGGCAATCCCGTTCCGGTGAGCGACCTCGCCACCGAGATCCTCGATCCGGTGCTGCGCAAGCGGGCAGGCATATCGATCGGTCTTGTCCAGTCCTGGGAAGAGATTGCCGGACCGCGCCTGGCCATCCACTCGCGGCCCGAAAAGATCCAGTGGCCCCGCCGCCTGCACGAAGACGATCCGTTCGAGCCGGCCGTGCTGGTCATCGCCTGCGAAGGCATGGCCGCGCTTCATCTGCAGCACGAGACCGGCGAGATCATCAACCGGGTGAACGCCTTCCTGGGTTTCAGGGCGATAGGCCGGATCAGGATCGTGCAGAAGCCGGTAAGCTCGGGAAGAGCCCGGCCCAAACCTGCCCTCAGGCCACTGAGCGCGGCGGAAAAGGCGAAATTGGCCGATACTGTCGGGCTGATCGAGGATGACGGGCTGCGCGCCTCGCTGGAACGGCTGGGTGCGACCATTCTGGGCGCTAGGAAAGCCTAGTTATGACTGGCAACGGTCATAGGTTTGTCGTTAATCTCTCGCATTCGTGATCACCCTCGTCAGGTTTCGCGATTGGATTGGGGACAGGGATGCCTTAATTCGCGCCAACTCTCGCTTTTTCGTGCCATTGCATTGCAAAATCCAACCCTTATCAGGTGATTCGTATGAGCCGTACCCCGTTTGGCCAAAGCTTCTCTCGCAGAAACGTCCTGACTTCGCTGGCCGCTATCCCGGCGGTGGCCCTGCTCGCCGCCTGCAGTGACTCCGGCGAACAGGCCAAGGCTGCGGATGTGAAGCCCGCGGACCCGGGGGCGCCCGCAAAACCGGCCACGCCCGCCGCGGTCCAGGTGCCGGAAGCGCAGGGCACCGTCGACATGACCGAACTGATGAAGCCGGGTGCGCTGCCCGACAAGCAGCTCGGCAAGGATGACGCCAAGGTCACCATCGTCGAATATGCCTCGATGACCTGCCCGCACTGCGCGCATTTCGCCGAGACCACCTTCCCGGATTTGAAGACCAAGTATATCGATACCGGCAAGGCCCGTTACATCCTGCGCGAATTCCCGTTCGATCCGAGCGCCGAAGCCGGTTTCATGTTGGCGCGCTGCGCCAAGGATAACTATTTCCCGATGGTCGGTGTCTTGTTCAGGCAGCAGGCGAACTGGGTCGGCGTGTCCAACACAAAGGATGCGCTGCTGCAAATCTCCAAGCTTGCCGGTTTTACACAGGAGTCCTTCGAGGCCTGCTTGACGGACCAGAAACTTCTGGACGATGTGAGATCGGTCCAGAAGCGTGGCGCCAATGAATTCAAGGTCGACTCGACACCGACCTTCTTCATCAACGGTAAGACCTACAAAGGGGCGATGTCGATTGAGGAAATGTCGGCCATCATCGACCCTCTGCTCTGACATCAGCTCAGCGCCGAAGCGGCAGCGCTCCGGCGCTGCCTGCCTCTCTATCTGTTCGCGCGCTATGCGCCCTGTCGCAAAACCTCGGTACAGTTTTGCGGAACCGGTGTATGAGGCGCGTGAATGAAGTTTTCGCGCCTCCGCCTCCTTGGTTTCAAGTCCTTCGTCGAACCCGGCGAGTTCGTCATCGAACGCGGCCTGACCGGTATTGTCGGGCCGAACGGGTGCGGCAAGTCGAACCTCGTCGAGGCGCTGCGCTGGGTGATGGGCGAAAGCTCCTACAAGAACATGCGCGCGTCCGGCATGGACGACGTGATCTTTTCCGGCTCGGGCACGCGCCCCGCCCGCAACACCGCCGAAGTCACGCTGTTCCTCGACAACAGCGACCGCTCGGCTCCATCAGCCTTCAACGATGCCGACGAACTGCAGGTGTCGCGCCGTATCGAGCGCGAGGCCGGCTCGCTCTACCGTATCAACGGCAAGGAAGCGCGCGCCAAGGACGTGCAGCTTCTGTTCGCCGACCAGTCGACCGGCGCGCGCTCGCCCTCGATGGTCGGGCAGGGCCGTATCGGCGAACTGATCCAGGCCAAGCCGCAGGCGCGCCGTGCGCTGCTCGAAGAGGCGGCCGGCATTTCCGGGCTGCACACCCGCCGCCACGAGGCGGAACTGCGGCTTAAGGCGGCCGAGCAGAACCTCGAACGCCTGGACGATGTCGTCGGCGAACTGGAAAGCCAGATCGAAAGCCTGAAGCGCCAAGCGCGCCAGGCTTCCCGCTTCAAGAACCTGTCCGCCGACATCCGCAAGGCCGAAGCAACGCTCTTGCATCTGCGCTGGACGTTGGCCAAGACGCAGGAAGGCGAGGCGCGTTCGGCACTGGCGACGGCCACGGCGCTCGTCGGAGACCGCGCCGCCACGCAGATGAACGCGGCCAAGGAGCAGGGCATCTCCGCCCATCGCTTGCCTGACCTGCGCGACGCGGAAGCCGCGGCTGCCGCAGCCTTCCAGCGGCTATCGATCGCCAGGTCGCAGATCGAGGAAGAAGCCGGCCGCATCCGCACCCGGCAGGCCGAACTCGAGCGCCGGTTGCAGCAACTCGACGGCGACGTCGCCCGCGAAGAGCGGATGGTGCGCGACAATGCCGACGTACTCGAGCGCCTGCGCGCGGAAGAGGCCGCGCTGAACTCCGAAAACGCCGGCGCCGCGGAGCGAGAAGCCACTACCCGCGCGGCATTCGAACAGGCCGCCTCGACGCTTGCGCAAAGCGAAGCCAAGCTCGCCGCGCTGACCGCCGAGCGCGCCGAGGCCGCCGCCTCGCGCCATCAGATCGAACGGACTTTGCGCGAAACCGCCGAGCGGCGCGATCGCTTCGCCCGTCAGCTCGCAGATGTCGATCGGGAGTTATCGGACATCCTCGCCAAGGTAGCCGGCCTGCCGGACCCGGCCGAGAAACGGATCCTGGTCGAACAGGCGCTGGCATTGCTGGAAGAGTCCGAGGCCGCGGTGGCGCAGGCCGAGCAGTCGGTCATCGATGCTCGTGGCGCCGAAAGTGCCGCTCGGCCCCCGCTTCAGGACGCCAAGGCGGAACTGGCTGGGATCGAGACCGAAGCGCGTACGCTGGCCAAGATCCTGAACGCGGCCAGCGGCGATCTCTTCGCTTCCGTGCTGGAGCAGATCAGCGTCGAGCGCGGCTTCGAGACGGCCCTGGGCGCGGCCTTGGGCGAAGACCTCGACGTGCCGCTCGACCGTAGCGCACCGGCGCATTGGGGCGAAAGCGAAATCCAGCCCGGCGACGCCGCGCTTCCGGAAGGGATCAAGAGCCTTGCCAGCGTGGTTCGCGCGCCGGCACAACTTGCCCGCCGCCTGGCGCAGATCGGCATCGTCGAGGCCGCTGACGGCCGCCGGTTGCAGGGGCTTCTGGCTCCCGGCCAGCGCCTGGTCAGTCGCGAGGGCGCGTTGTGGCGCTGGGACGGTCTGACCGCCAGCGCCGATGCACCGACCGCCGCGGCACAAAGGCTGGCGCAGAAGAACCGGCTTGCCGAACTCGATGCCGAAGCGGTGCAGGCGACGCTCGTCCTGCGCCAGGCCGAGGAGACGCTGGCACAGGCCGAGCAGGCGCTGCGCCAGGCAAGCGAAGCGGAGCGAACCACACGCCAGGCCGGACGCGAAGCCCAGCACCGGCTGGACGCCGCCCGCAATGCGCTGGCCGAGGCCGAAAAGGCCGGCGGTGAACTGTCGAGCCGGCGTGCCGCGCTGGACGAAGCGCGCGCCCGCATCGTCGACAGCCACGAGGAGACATCGGCGGCTTTCGTCGAGGCCGAGATGCTGCTGCAGGACGCGCCGGATCTCGGCGACCTGCAATTGCAGCTCGAACAGTCCTCGGCCAATGTCTCTCGCGACCGCGCCACGCTTGCCGACGCGCGTGCCGTCCATGAGGGGTTGCGGCGCGAAGCCGAGGCCCGCACGCGACGGCTGGACGCCATCGGCGCCGAGCGCAGCAACTGGCTGGTGCGTGCCGAAAACGCCTCGACACAGATCGCCTCGCTCGGCGAACGCAAGGCCGAGGCCGAGGCCGAGCGCGAACGGCTGGCCGATGCGCCCGACGAGATCGACGCCAAGCGCCGTGCGCTGCTGTCGCAACTGACCGAGGCTGAGACCTTGCGCAAGGCGGCCGCCGACCGGTTGCAGGAAGCGGAGAACAGGCAGGCCGAACTGGACAAGGCGGCCACATCAGCCATCCAGTCGCTGGCCGAAGCGCGCGAAACCCGCGCCCGTGCCGAGGAACGGCTGACGGCGGCGGACGAGCGCCGGCTGGAGGTCGAGGCGCGCATCCAGGAAACGCTGAACACGCCGCCGCATCTGGTCATCCGCCACACCGGCCTGGAAGCCGGCGACCCGATGCCCGAGATGCCCGAGATCGAACGCCAGCTCGACCGGTTGAAGATCGAGCGCGAACGGCTCGGCGCCGTCAATTTGCGCGCCGAGGAAGAGCAGAAGGAGCTTTCCGATCGCCTGGAGGCTATCGTGTCCGAGCGCGAGGACATCATCGAAGCGATCCGCAAGCTCAGGCAAGCAATCCAGAGCCTCAACCGTGAAGGCCGCGAGCGGCTGCTAGCCGCCTTCGATGTGGTGAACAGCCATTTCCAGCGGCTGTTCTCGCATCTGTTCGGTGGTGGCACGGCGGAATTGCAACTGATCGAATCCGAGGATCCGCTGGAGGCGGGACTTGAAATCCTGGCCCGTCCGCCCGGCAAGAAGCCGCAGACCATGACGTTGCTGTCGGGCGGCGAGCAGGCGCTGACGGCGATGTCGCTGATCTTTGCCGTGTTCCTGACCAATCCGGCGCCGATCTGCGTGCTCGACGAAGTCGATGCGCCGCTTGACGATCACAATGTCGAGCGCTTCTGCAATCTCATGGACGAGATGGCCAACACCACCGAGACGCGTTTCGTCATCATCACCCACAATCCCATCACCATGGCCCGCATGGACAGGCTGTTCGGCGTGACCATGGCCGAGCAGGGCGTCAGCCAGTTGGTCTCCGTCGACTTGCAGGCCGCCGAAGCGATGCGCGAGGCGAGCTGACGCCGACAGCGCCGCGGGATCTGCGCGTTCGCCCTCAGCCAAGGATCGTAGCGAGGGATCGCGGGCGGTAAGCCACGCATTCTGGCATCGACTTTCCCGATTATCGCAAAAGTCGCGGCAAAACCGAACAAGTCTTGGAGGGCGTCAGGCTGAAGCGGGTTGAATGCGCGACAGTGCAAAACCGCCTTTGCCCGACAAGCTCTCTTCCGCTGGCCGGAACATGTCCTCGAAGTCCAGGTCCTGCTCGAAAACCACGCCTCCGACGGTGACGGCCAGGATCTCCTCGGCGCCCTGAGGGGCAAAATAGACCTGCGAGACACTGGCGCGGATACGCTCGCCAACTGTCCTGGCTTCGGCCTCGCTCGTTCCGGGAAGGAAGACGCCGAACATGGACGCGCCTATGCGGCCGACGACGTCTTGCGAGCGCACGCAAGACCGGATGGTCGAGGCTATCAGGCGCAAGGCTTCGTCGCCCCAGCTCAGGCCGAAGCGCAGATTGATGGCGTTCAGATGTTCAGGATGAATGACCAGGAAGGCGCCCGATCGCTCGCCAGGTGGGGAAGACCTGATTGCCCGTCTCTCGATCAGCGACGTGAAAACCTTGCCGTTCAGGCAACCGGTCAGCGTATCGAAGGTAGCGGCCCTGTTAAGTTCCCGCCTATAGCGACGGATCTCGGCCAGTTTCAGGCCTATGAACACAAAAAGCGGCAGGCAGATCACCAAAGGCAAAAGCGTTGCGGTGATCATGCCACGCCCGAAAGGCGTCAGCGTCTCGCTGAACAACAGCAGGTAGTTCAGGATCAGGGAGACGCACAAGCTGCCGATGGTCCCAAGGAAAGCCAACCAGGCGACATTCTTCCATTCGTGATGGGCCGGGACATCAGCTGCTGCGTTGCTCATCGTCGATCTCCGTTCGAACGCCAAGCATAAGACCCGCAAGTTACGATTTCGGTTTCGAAGAACAATACAATTTGAGACGTATCGCCAGCTTTTTGAACAGACGATGCGGCCCTTTGTGGCGAATCCGATTGCTGCCGCCTACGGGGGGCCGAAGATTCCCATCTCCGCCGTCCTCGCAGTTGCTTCGGCCTTGCCATAGATGCCGCCCGGCAAGGCCAGCGCCCAGCCATTCGATACGAGCCAGGCGCCGACATCCTGTTTGCCCAGCCTGCATGTCGCCGCGACAGGGAAGCGGTCGACCGCCGGAGGTACAAAACAGCTCAGCGCCCGCCCGCGCATCCAGTTGTTGAAAGCCGCGCGCGCCCGCTGCCCGCAAGGCCAGGCACTCTCGTGAAACAGGCAGACCCTGTCGGTCGCAACGCTTTGGGTCCCGCTGATGAACAATTTCCGCCCCATGGATTCGAAACCGGCCGACGACGTGGCCACCGGATGGTACAGCGGTGTTTCCTGCCAATCCTTGGGCATCGATGGCTTGGGTTGTGGGGCGAGGCCGAGATCGCCAAGGGGCAAGCGAGGTTCCACCCGCTCCATGCCGGACCCCTCGATCCGCGGCGGTGCGATGAGATCCTGGGCAATCTTGCGGGCTGAATTGACGATCGATCGAACCGGGTGCTGCGCGACTTCAACGCTGACGTCCGGGGCCGGGTTGGTGACGGTCCGTTCGACAGGGAACAGGGTCGCTGCCTTGACCAGCAGCAGGATGCCGACGAGAAGCTCGAGGCTTGCGACCGCGATCATCATGCGAAGGCGTCCGGCTTGTCCCATCAGGCCTGCCGCGCCCAATTCGCTAGAAGCTGGACGTCGATTTGGCAACCGGTTTGAGCGCGCCTTTTTCAATCCGGTAAAACGGCATCGAGCGTTCGCTGGATCCATCCGCGCGGAACCTGAACAAGCCGGTCGATCCGCGAAATCCGCTCCGGTTTTCGAAAACCTGCCTGTTGAAACCGTTAGGTCCGGCAGCGCTCGCGATCCCTGCGGTCAAGGCAACCATGTCATAGGCATAAGCGACATTGACGTCGGCCTGGTAGTTGAAGGTTGCCTTGAAACGATCCGAAATCGGACCTGTTTCGTGTTGGTCGAGCGTCGCGATATAGGCGCCTTCGAAAAGTGGACTGGTCGGATGCTCCAGCCAGCGGTTCGTGCCAACCACGGAGGTCGATTTTCCAGGAATGCCCTTTGCCTTCAGGGCGATCAGGATTGGCGACGGATTGCTGTCGCCGCTGGCAACGATCACGGCATCGGGCGCGTCCACCAGCGAGCCCATGTCCGCCACCGCCTTGGCCGCGCTGTCGGCGCTCGTATAGGGTATGGTGATTGCAAGGGCGGCTCCATACACGCTGAGGCTGTTGGCGACCCGTTTTTCGACGATATCGGCACTCGCGCCCGCTGGCACCAGCAGGACGAACTTCTTGCCGCCCTTGGCCGCGATGGCGCCGGCGCCTGCCGCGGCGCTGTCCGCCTCGCTGAGGCATACCGCATAGACGCCCGGGCCACCGGCAAAATTGTCCGCGAGAGCCAGAACCACCGGCCGGTTTGAGCCCGACAATTTGGCGACATGCTGCGCCGCCGCCAGTTCGGTCGGACCGATGACCACTTTCGCTCCCGAAGTAATGGCTTTAACCGCCAGTTGCTGGGAGTAGGTCGCGTCTCCCCTCGTGTCCTCGATGGTAAGCGTCAGCAGGGGGTTGCCGAGATCAGTCATCGCGAGCTTGGCGGCGTCGAGCATCTTTCTGCCGTTTTCGCCTGCGGATCCGGAGGCGGAGAGGGGCAGCAGCATGGCGACTTTTGTGGGGCCGGTGCCGAGTGACTGCGTTGTCAGGCTTGCATTGGCGACAGCAACGGCAGCCGGCTGATTGGGGGCCTGGATGGCAGCGGGATCGAGCGCGTCGGACACCGCGCCTTTCGATTGGCAGCCGAGCAACGACATTGCCAGCACGGAAGCGACCACCCATGTCCGCGGGCCGTGGACCGGCCGGTCAAATTCCATTTTTTGCTCCCACCCTGTCTGCCGCGCATGGCGACGACATGTCTTTCCCGGTCTCGTCCGCACGATATATCATGGCGGCCCCATTCGACCGAAGTGCTCAGTCACGGAACAGCTCGGCCCTGAGCGCTTTGATGCGTCTGGCCTGCTCCACGGTTCGATAGTCGGCACATCTCATGTAGCGTGGGCCGGGCACGAAAAACCTGCGCACACAGACACGCTTTGCCCCTGTCGGCATGCTTTCCTGCGAAAGGGCAGAAAACCCGAATGTCGCCACAGGCAACGGCCCGGCTACCTCCAGGCCATCCCTTGCCAGTATGGCTCTCGCACGCTCGCAATAGCGAACGGAAAGTGCCGAGAACCGGGTCTCGTTGTGGCCAGCGCGATATTTCATCACGGTCGTGCACAGATCGCCGCCGGCGAGCTTGTTCGCGAGCGCCAGATACTCGACGCCAAACGCGATATTGGTCGCGGGCGCGCTGAGATTCTCGAGCGAACCGCGAAAGCCGAGCATGCGCGCGGTCGCCGGCATGACTTGCATCAGTCCGACTTCTCCAGCGCCCCCGCGTGCGTCAGGATCGAAGCCGCTTTCGATCTCGATCACGGCATGCGCCAGTGCCGGTTCAAGACCGTAGATCGATGCCTGACAGGTCGCGAACGCCTTGTAGGTCTCGCGCGACCACTGGGCTGCGGCACTGCAGTGCATCCGCCGCGTTGCGATGTCTGATGTTGCCTGTTCGACGGAAGACGGTTCGAATTCCCTGGCTGGCGCCGCCGGCACCAGCCAACCGGTCAGCGCAATCGCTCCGGCGATCACGGCGAGCGATGCGCGATCGCCAATCATCGGACCCGCCGGTGTGCTCTCGCTGCGGTCAGTTCATGTACTCGACCATGCGGTCGTGAAAGCACTCGCACTTGTTGAGCGTGTCTTCGTCCTTGTAGTTGGTCTTCAGGTAGCCGTAAGCCATGCCGCAGGCGACCTTGGCTTCCGATGCCCAGACGAAGACCGGCCGGGATGAATGGATCCATTCCGGGCTGTTGGCGACGGCGACCGACTCGTCCATCAGCTTCACGACCTGTTTCGTGAGGTCGACCGTGTTGTCGGTCAGCACGAGATTGGACGTTCCAACGGTGCGGCAATAATCAGCCGTCGGGCCTTCGATGATGTCGGCGGCATAGAGTCCCGTCGACAAGATCGACAGCAGACCGGCTCCGAAAGCCACTCGCAAAATTCTGTTCATGTTGCTTACCCCGTCCCTTTCGCGCTTAGGCCACGTCCTGCTTGGTGCCATGGCTGTCATCATAGAGTATTTTGACTGCTTCGGCGGCGCTGTGGAACGTATAGTTCTCCAGCACGGCGACTGTATGGTAGTTGTCCCCGCCGCCATTCGTATCGACCTTGACCTCGGCGTTGGCCGCGTTGGCCGAGGACTGCGCGATCTCCACGAAGCCGCCGGCTTCGAGGTCGGTGACGCCGGCCAGCCCCTTGAGCAACGCCGTAAGATCGATCTTGTCGCCGTTCGCGCCATCGTGGAAATCAGCGATCAGATCGGCAACCTCGAGAGAGCCGACAGTGAAGGTCTTTGTACCGTCAGTAGCGACAGACGGCTCCGTCGGTGCAACAAGCGAGGTGTCGAGTTCGACCTCGACATAGTTGCCTGTCGTGCCGTCGGCCATTTGGAAGGTTCCGTTGCCTGTCACGGTCTGCCCGTCGATTTCACCAACAGTCGCGGTCGCCGCTATGTTGATGGAAACGATACCGTTATCGGCAAGGTGTGACAATTCCCCGACATTACTGATGCCGTTAGCGTCGGCGTCCTTCCAGATCAGCAGGCTGTCGAAAGCCGCGTCGTTATGGTCGATGACACCGTCATGGTTGCTGTCGAGCGACGCCAGCGCGGCGGCGCCGTTGGCGAAGTGGCCGCCGTTGAAGTTCGGCGTGAACAGCTCCGTGCCGTCATCGATCTTGCCGTCATGATTGAGATCGATCGCCAGTATGCCGTCGTTCGACGTGTTCCAGGCGAGTTGTTCCTTCGTGCCATCACCGTTCATGTCGAATTGGACACCGTGGCTGACATCGGAGAAGGCAAAGCCATTGTGGTTCAGGTCGAGAATGACGGGATCGATCGATCCGCCCATGAGGGTGTCCAGGTTCGCAACCGTGACGTTCTGCAGATCGACCAATGCTCCCACGCCGGCACTATCGGTTGTCTGAGTGTACACGAAGGTGTGGTTTACGCCCAAGATCGTTGCCGTGAACGCAAGTGTTGCTCCGGCGTTGCCGATGTCCGTTCCCATGAGATATTGGACGGCCGCCGCTAAACCTGACGTTGTGGTGATAGTCAACGACGAGCCACCGGCATCGGTCCCGAAGAAACTGGCGATGCCATTAGTAACCGAATGAGATTCAACAGTATCTCCGCCGATCGTCAACACGGAGTCTCCTGCTCCATCGACGAGGCCGGCTGTGGCAGCCACTAGCGTACCCGGCAGAGTCAGCTTGTCGGTGCCGGCGACGAAGTCGGTGATGATGTCGTAGCCGGAGATCGTGCCGGCGTTGCCCGATCCGCCGATGACGGGGGTCGAATCGCCAGCCCCGATCACGAAGGTGTCGTTACCGGCGCCGCCGGTCATCGTATCTCTTCCGAGACCCCCGTCGAGCAGGTCATTCCCGTTACCGCCGTTGATGAGATCATTGCCTCCGCGGCCGATGATAATATCATCCCCTCCGTTTCCAGATAAAGTATCGCTGCCGGAGCCGCCGTATATCTGATCTGCCAGCAAAGCATTGCCATTGACGACTATGCCTGGGTTTCCTGGGTCGAACACTTGCAAGGCGAAATTAAGCATCCGGGCCTGGTCATTGCCTGGAGTGATGTCGTCATATTGTATTGTCCAGGTTTCGCCGGCGGCGACCGGATTCAGCGCAATGTATTGCGCAAGTGTCTGCGAAGGAGTTGTCGTATTCACGATCGTGTCGAAATCGACCACAGCTGTCATAAGCTGTCCGTCGAATACCCACGTGTTTGGGTTTCCATCGGCGACGGATACTGCCTGGAACTTTATTCCATCCACATAGATATAAACATTGACCTGAGCTTCGAGAGCGTTGCCGTTTTGATCCCCCGCTTGAATTGGGATCGAATATCCCGGTCGGTTCTGAAAATCGGTCCGTAGCGTGATAGAGCCGGCCGAGGCATCATTGTTGACGGCATTTGCGAACTCGGGGTTCAAGACAAAGGGAGCGTCCGCATCGTTGCCGGATGTGAGCGGGCTGTTTTGGCTGCCTTGTATGTTGCCCGTCGGCCCCGGAATGCTGGTCGGCGGAACCTCGTGAATACCTACAGTCTGCGTAGTCGTGAGAGTGCCATCGGAGACACTCAGCACAAGATTGGAATTGACCGTGTCGGTAACCGCAGCCGTCGGTCGGTAAACCAGATCATCCAGCAGGTTGATATTGGCGGATGGGTTGTAGAGCACCGTGTTGACCGTCAGTGCGACGTAGTTTGACCCATTGTAATAGAACACCCCTGAAGGCACTCCGGTCGCAGTGACGATGAGGTTGTCGCCATCCGCATCGGTAGGGATCGTGACGAGCAGAGGATACCCGCTTGGATAGGTCGGCGTGCCGCTGGTCTGCTGCGCGGGGTCACTGGGCATCCAATTCTGGGTATCCGCCACAACCGGCGCGTCATTCATATTCACGGTCAGCGAAACAGTGGCTGTCGATGTGTCGCCGTCGCCGTCCTTGATCGTGTAGGTGAAGGTGTCCCCGCCGTTGTAGCCGCTCGTTGGCGTATAGGTGAAGGTGCCGTTGTTGTTGTAAACCACGATGCCGTGGGCGCCGTTTGTCGTTACTGTGACCTGGCCTAGTGTTGGGGCATTGTCCGTATCCACGCCATCGGCACCGAAGACGTCGTTGCCGAGCAGGCCGGTAAGAGTGGTGGGTCCAGTGATGGTCGAACCCCACGTGTCGTCATGGGCTGTCGGGACGTCATCGACGATGGCGATGTTGATGGTGCCGGTGGTGGTGTTCCCGTTTGCGTCGGTGACCTGATAGGTGAAGCTCTCGGCGGCATTGACGGTATCGGTGCCGGCGGTTGCCGGTCCGTGCACGGGTGCGGTCAGCGTATAGACATAGCTGCCGTCGGTGTGGACCTGGATGGTGCCGTAGGTTCCGGCTGTGGCGGCATTGCCGCCGCTGGCCAGCTGATAGGTGAGCGGTGCGAAGCCGCCGGTGGCATTGAGCTGGTTAGCGGCATCGGTCTCGGCGGTCGAGCCCGGCAGCGAGCCGGTGACGGTGCCGTGGGTGAGATCGGCTCCGGTGGTCGAGGTGTCGAGGGCCGCCTCGTTGACGGTGACATCGCTGTTGGTGGGAGCGAAGAGGCCGGCATCGCTGAGGTTGATGGTCAGCGTCGTGGTCGACAGGTCGCCGTCGCCATCCTTGAGGGTGTAGACGAAGACGTCGGTCGTCGCCGAGGAGATGTTGTTGGCGGTCGACTGGTAGGTGTAGGAGCCGTCTGCGTAGAGATGCAGCGTACCGTGCAGGCCGACGATGTCGGTGTTGACGCCACCCGATACGGCGGTGATTGTGTTGCCGCCTGCGGCGCGCACGCCGTCGATGGTGGCGCCGTCGGCACCGGCGATGTCATTGACCAGCACGCCGGCAACGGCGGCAACGCTGAGCAACGCGCCTTCATTGACATTGCCGCTGTCGGTGGCGGCTGTCGGGACGTCATCGACGATGGCGATGTTGATGGTGCCGGTGGTGGTGTTCCCGTTTGCGTCGGTGACCTGATAGGTGAAGCTCTCGGCGGCATTGACGGTATCGGTGCCGGCGGTTGCCGGTCCGTGCACGGGTGCGGTCAGCGTATAGACATAGCTGCCGTCGGTGTGGACCTGGATGGTGCCGTAGGTTCCGGCTGTGGCGGCATTGCCGCCGCTGGCCAGCTGATAGGTGAGCGGTGCGAAGCCGCCGGTGGCATTGAGCTGGTTAGCGGCATCGGTCTCGGCGGTCGAGCCCGGCAGCGAGCCGGTGACGGTGCCGTGGGTGAGATCGGCTCCGGTGGTCGAGGTGTCGAGGGCCGCCTCGTTGACGGTGACATCGCTGTTGGTGGGAGCGAAGAGGCCGGCATCGCTGAGGTTGATGGTCAGCGTCGTGGTCGACAGGTCGCCGTCGCCATCCTTGAGGGTGTAGACGAAGACGTCGGTCGTCGCCGAGGAGATGTTGTTGGCGGTCGACTGGTAGGTGTAGGAGCCGTCTGCGTAGAGATGCAGCGTACCGTGCAGGCCGACGATGTCGGTGTTGACGCCACCCGATACGGCGGTGATTGTGTTGCCGCCTGCGGCGCGCACGCCGTCGATGGTGGCGCCGTCGGCACCGGCGATGTCATTGACCAGCACGCCGGCAACGGCGGCAACGCTGAGCAACGCGCCTTCATTGACATTGCCGCTGTCGACATGGGCGGTGGGTCCATCATCATTGATGGCGATCGACAGCGTCGAGTTCGATGCACTGCCATCTTCGTCGGTGACGACAACGCCATAGTTGGCGAAAAGCTGGTCAGCTGCGCCGGTGATCCCCACGCCCGGATGCGCAACGTTGTCGGTCAGCGTGAAGCTGTAGGTGACAGTGCCGCCGGCGTTTGTTCCGCTGAAGCCCGTGATCGTGAGCGTGCCATAGGTCGGGCCGCCGACAATGACGACCGGAACCGAACCGGAATTGGCCAGATTGGCGTAGCTGATGATGGTCGTGCCGACCTGCAGCGATCCCAGACCATCGGGCGAAGTGAAGGCGAATGTGCCGACGGCGGTTTCCGAATGGTCGGAATTGTTGTTTGGATTGCTATCGGACAATTCTCCCGACCCTGCGGGATTGGATCCGTGTGGCGGCAGTCCCTTCTCGTCGACCGTCGCGTCGCCGCCATCCGCCTGAAGCGTCAGGCCTGAAATGGTGACGATATCATCAGCACCGTTGACGGTGATCGTCAGGGACGCCGGCGAAGTGTCGCCGTCGCCATCCGTCACGGTGTAGCCGAAGCTTTCGTTCAGGCTCTGGCCCGCCGAAAGACCCTGGACCGCGGCATAGGCAGCCGGATTCTGGGCCTGCGTATAGAGCACATAGCTGTAGCTGCCGTCGGCGCCCACCGTGAGCTGGCCGTAAGTCCCGTTGACGTGGTTGGTGACAGCGCCATCCCAGGCGATCGCGCCGAAGCCGTCGCTGCCAAGATGATCGGCGTGGCCGTCGGTGATATTGGCGTCGCTGCCGCCGGTGCCGGTAACGACATTGCCGTCAGCCGTCGTCGGTCCGTCCTCGGTCACCGAATCCTGATCATTGACGGCCGCCGGGCCGTCATCCTGGAATTCGACGCTCAGGGCGACATGGGAAACGGCGGTGGTCGAATCGCCGTCGAAATCTGTGATCGTCGCCTTGACGTGCAGATCGGCGGCGACGGTCGCGATGTCGTCGAAGGCAGCCGCACTGCCGCCATCGATGCTGTGCGCGATCGGTTGATACTGGCCGATCCAGACCGCACCGGTCGGGTCGACATAGACCTTGAATACGTCGACGCCGTTGGCCGACCCCACGAGAACGCCGTCGGCGTTCGTCGAGAGCAGAATTGTGGCGCCACCGATCGTCTTCAGTCCGGAATCGACATTGACGAGCGCATTTCCGTTGGCATCGGTCACCGCGAAGGAGAACGTGGCATTTTCGTCGGCGCCGACCGAGGCGTTGAAGAGCCCGAGCGCGCTTGCCGACGATTTCGCATAGCCGAGCGCGTCAGCCTCCTGGACCAGAGCCGGCGGGGGCAGGGCCGTATCGTTGGCCGGATTGGGGTCGGCGGAATTGTTGACGCCGGCGGATTCGTCATGGCTGACCCGGAAGACCTCGGTCTGTGTGGTGACAGTCGTGATCTTCGCCTCGATGCCGAAGATCTTGAACGGATTCCCCCCGCTCAAGGTGGCATCGGTGCCGCCCGCATTGGAATCGAACGTGAAGTTGTTGTAGTTGCCCACCTTGAGCTGGTCGAATGGGGTGCTGCCCACGACTTCCACGGTAGCGCCATCCGGTACCCCGGCGAAGGCGTAGCCGACCTGCACGCCGCCTTCGAAGACGGCGGTGCCGGCTGTGAGCACGCCATTGACCGTCACGGTGAACGGCTCGAACACGCCGCCATCCTTAGCGCCGATGAACAGGACCGCACTCTCGATGCCCTTGGCTTCGGCGACGTCTATGGTGAAGGCGACGGATGACACATCATAGGAACCGCTATCGGTGATGGTCGGCGGATTTGGATTGTTGGCCGTGACCACGAGGTTGTTGACGAAATCCATGGTCAGGATTTCAGGTCCGGTCACACCTGGATGGGTCTCGTATCCATCGATGATCTGGCCGTCGCCGACGCCGATCTTGGTGCCGGTGGTGTTGACGGAATTGTCGCCCTCATTGACGTCGACGCCGGACAGCTTGATGTCGTGATTGCCGGCGCCGTCCATGCCGCGAACATCGGTGTTACCGGCCTGCAGCGTGTAGACGATCGTTTCCGTGGTGGTGGTCGTCGTGGTGGCGGCATCCCGCGCGGTGATCTGCGGAACATCGTCGAGCACCTGGACCTTGAACGTGCCGGCCGCCAGTTCGACGGTGTCGCCATCGCCATCCTTGGCAATGATGAATGACGAAAAATCGATCCCGCCATTCGCAAGCGTGTTTTCCGTATTGTCACCCACGGCGCCGTTCAGCGTCGGATGGTCGATCTGATCGATCAGCGTGAAGACGTATGAGCCGTCGGCGCCGACAGTCAGCGTAAACACCGGTCTGTCCGTGCCCGCCTGGTAGCCGGCTCCGCCGCCGATATCGACATAGCCGGTGAGCGTGGTGCCGTCGGAGACAATCAGGACATCCGCGCCCTTCGAGTCGATGCCGGAGTCGGAAGGAGCAGCTTGCGTGACCAGCCCAAAGGCCGATGTCGGGTTCGGACCGTCCGCACCGAAATCGACGAGAAGATTCAAGGCACCGGCGGCGCCTGTGGCAATGGCCGAGTTGGTCCCGGCTACTTCGCCGGGCTGGGAATTGTCGACATTGCCGACAGACTGGGCATTGTGGAGGCCGTCCTCATCGACATTTGCCGTGAGCTGGGCCGTGCCGATGGCTTTCGGCACGTCGTCGATGATATTGACGGTGATGGTGCCCGTGGTGGAATTGCCGACGCTGTCGGTGACCGTATAGGTGAAGTTCTCCAGCCCCGAGATGGTCTGCGCACCGTCATCGGCCTGGGCGTTGAGATGGTTGCTGGTCAGCGTGTAGACATAGCTGCCGTCGGTATTGATATGGATTGTGCCGTAGGTGCCGACGGTGGTCTGCTCGGTATAGGTGAGCGCGCCGACACCGCCCGAGGCGTTGAGCTGGTTGGTCGCGTCGGTCTCGGTGGTCAGGAGCGGCAGCGAGCCGGTAACGGTGCCGGCGGCGAGATCGGCACCATCCTTGTTGAGGTCGAGTGCTGCTTCGTTGACGGTGACGTCGCTGTCGGCCGGAGCGACCAGCCCGGCATCGCTGAGATTGATGGTCAGCGTCGTGGTCGACAGGTCGCCGTCACCATCCTTGATGGTGTAGACGAAGACGTCGGTCGTCGCAAAGGTGATGTTGTTGGCGGTCGACTGATAGGTGTAGGACCCGTCGGCGTTGAGATGCAGCGTGCCGTGCAGGCCCGCTATGTCGGTGGCGACCCCGCCAGTCACAGCGGTTGAAGTGTCCGCACCAGCGGCGCGCACGCCGCTGACGATGGCGCCGTCGGCGCCGGCGACGTCGTTGGTCAGCACGCCGGCCGCGGCCGTGACGGTGAGCAGGACACCCTCGGTCACGTCGTTGCTGTCGGCATGGGCCGTCGGCACGTCGTCGATGATATTGACGGTGATGGTGCCCGTGGTGGAATTGCCGACGCTGTCGGTGACCGTATAGGTGAAGTTCTCCAGCCCCGAGATGGTCTGCGCACCGTCATCGGCCTGGGCGTTGAGATGGTTGCTGGTCAGCGTGTAGACATAGCTGCCGTCGGTATTGATATGGATTGTGCCGTAGGTGCCGACGGTGGTCTGCTCCGTATAGGTGAGCCCGCCGACACCGCCCAAGGCGTTGAGATGGTTGGTCGCGTCGGTCTCGGTGGTCAGGAGCGGCAGCGAGCCGGTAACGGTGCCGTGCGTGAGGTCTGCGCCGGTGGTCGAGGTGTCGAGAGCTGCCTCGTCGACGGTGACGTCGCTGTCGGCCGGAGCGACCAGCCCGGCATCGCTGAGATTGATGGTCAGCGTCGTGGTCGACAGGTCGCCGTCGCCGTCCTTGATGGTGTAGACGAAGACGTCGGTCGTCGCCGAGGTGATGTTGTTGGCGGTCGACTGATAGGTGTAGGACCCGTCGGCGTTGAGATGTAGCGTGCCGTGCAGGCCCGCTATGTCGGTGGCGACCCCGCCGGTCACAGCGGTTGAAGTGTCCGCACCAGCGGCTCGCACGCCGCTGACGATGGCGCCGTCGGCGCCGGCGACGTCGTTGGTCAGCACGCCGGCCGCGGCCGTGACGGTGAGCAGGACACCCTCGGTCACGTCGTTGCTGTCGGCATGGGCCGTCGGCACATCGTCGATGATGTTGATGACCAGGTTGCCGGGAGGAGCCGTGTCGCCATCGCCATCCGTCACTCCAACCGCAAAATTCACGCTCGTATTGTCGCCCGAGGTGTTGTCGCCGAGAGTATAGGAGTAGCTGATCGTGCCAACGCCCGAGGCAGCATCAAAGACATAGCTTGCGGTCAGCGAGCCGGTAGCGTCGCTGAAGGTCTGCGGGGCACCGGTCAGCACATGGCCGCCCAGCGTCACTTCCGACACGCCGTCCGGCGAGGTGAACCCGATCGTGCCCGATACCGTCTCGGAATCCGACGCTGCATCCGAGCCGGCCGACTCGCCACCACGGGCCGGAAGGCCGGCCTCATGGACCGTCGCTTCCCCTATGGCGCCAATGGAGGGAGTGGAATCGTTCTCCAGGAGGCTCGGGAACAATTCGCGATGATCCGGCTGCCCAAATTGCAGGTCCGTTGGTGGCAGGAGGGCCGACAGGCCGAAGCCGTCGCCGATCCCGCCGGCAGGCTGTTCGAAATTGCCGCCGGCGCTCGAGGTCGAACCTCCCGGGCCCGCCGATATCGAGCCGTCCGCGCCGAAGGCGACATCGACATGGCTCGCTTCCAGCGCGGCGATCAAGGCCACACGCGGCACTTCGACTTCGCCGATGATGAAGGTCGGCACATTCAGGGCACCGTCCTTGATGACGATGACCGAGCCGTCCGCCTGCTCGAGCACGAGGTTGTGGCCGTCGACCTTGATGTTGTCGATCGAGACGTTGGCGGGAAGCTTTACGACGTTGCTTGCGTCAGCCACGTATTCGTGGGGGGCATTCGCCGCTGGCGGAGCAGCCGCTGGCGCGCCGCCGCCGACATCGACCGGCACAGGCTCGGCCGCTGCCGGCGCTGTTTGAGCCGGCGCCGCTGCTTGCTCGGCCGGCGCGGCCTGCGCCACCAACTGGATCGGCGCTGTCAGGTCGTGGTGATCGTTGGAGACGGAATGCTCGTCCCACGAGTTCGAAACGTTGTCCAACTCAATACTGGTCGTCATAGCTTTAACCCCTCCGGCATTTCCCGGAAAGAGACAGGCGGCGCCCCGACTTTGCAACGGTCCGTCAATCCATTCTATATATTTGGATATGCGTTCGATGACTTTTTTTACGCTTGGTAAACTGTGAACATATAATCAGTTATATCTTGCTTGGAATGCGCGGCGCTTTGCCACGACTAGCGCGAAAAACTTGGTAAATAGAAGTATAAATACGTATAAAATTTTACACAAAATAGCAAAATCACTTTGCGGGAAAGTTATCCACCTTCATTTCCAGTAATTTGAGACAAGATTGGTAGCGTCCACGGTCAAAGGTGGGCGTCATGAAAAAACAAAAGAATGCTCCGGGGAAGAGAAAACTCGAGTTGCTTCTGCTGGCACTGGGGATAGCCGGCGCGACGCAGCCAGCCCTTGCCGGGCCGGTCATCAGGGATTTCCTGCCCGAAACAGCACTGCTTGGAACGGTCCAGGCACCGCCTGGTCTCGGCGGCATTTCGCTGCGGAGCTACCAGCCCTGGCAGCCGGCCGCCGCCTACCAGATCAGCCTCGTCCTGAACGGCTACAATCCCGTTTCCGCGCAAGACCGGTCCAGCGCCTCGATGGCGCAAGAAGGCAGGGATGTCGACCCGATGCAGACTGCGTCGATTATCCCGGGCGTGTTCGGGTCGGTTGCGCTGTCCATGCGCAATTTTCCGGTTTCGGCGCGCTGGGCACCGGTCTACCAGGCCATAACCGGTTGCACCGCCGGCAGTCCCTGCGACCACAAGAGCCCGGCCTTCGCGGCCATGGTTTCTGCTGCCCAAGGCAAGAGGTTTGTCGAAAAACTGTCGTTCATCAACAGCGGCATCAACCACCTGATCGCCTACAGGAAGGACAGCGTCGTTTACGGCAAGCTCGACTATTGGGCGAAGCCTTCGGAAATCCTCGCCAATCGCGCCGGCGACTGCGAGGACTTCGCCATTCTCAAGATGACGGCGTTGCTGAGGGCCGGCATTCCGGCACGCAGCATGTCGCTCGTCGTTCTCCAGGACCGCAAGCGAGGTTTCTTCCACGCCGTGCTTTCGGTGAGCACTGCAAGCGGCGCTTACATTCTCGACAGTCTCAACAATACGGTGCTCAAGGACAGCGCGCTTCCGGACTATCAGCCACTGTACTCGTTCAGCACCGACCGGGCATGGATCCATGGGTCCAAACCGGGGGCCGCGCAGATGGCCGACGTCAAAGGCGGTTTCGAAACCGTCGCGCCTGGCGAAGGCGCGCAGATGGAAGTCAAGTAAAGGCAAAGCGCGGTCGCTGTTTGTCCCCGGCTGAATGCCCGGAGCAATTCAAGGAAAAGTGCGTAGCGCTTTGCCTGGGCAAATTGCTTCAAGACAAAGAGATAGAACGGTTCCGCGAAACGATGAGCGGCTCTAACCGTTGAAGACAAAAGCCATCAGCAATTCCAGGTCCAGCACCGGCGCGCGCACCACGTTCAGCTGGCCCCGGTAACGGCGCTCTCCGGCGCCGATCACAAATCCGCTCGCAACGGCAACGTCGCCGTTGGTGTCGAGGCGCGCGAATATATCCGCCACGTTGAGATCCAGCGCCAGCTTCAGGTCCTGCCGCGTGTCTCCGTCGAATGCCGTCGGCAACTGCCGTTTGACCAATTGCTGGAATGGCGCATTGAACGTCACGATCTTCTTGGTCGATGCCAAGGCGAAAGCCGGCGACGGACAGGCAAGCAGAATGGCGTTTACCGTTCTGATCGACGCAAGCCTGCGCAAATTCAGGTTCTCGTGTCCCAACGCGCGAATGCAGGCCACCCGAATTGCCGAGGTCAGGTTTCCGTTCTCCGCGTGACTTTCGGCGATCTCGTCGACCAGCATGCCGATGGTGCATTTGCGGCTCTCGGCCATCTGTTTCAGCGAAAGCCAGAAAGCCCGTTCCAGACGGATGCCGCGCCTTGTGCCGCCGCGCGCCACGACGCGGAACTCGAGCTCGAAATCTTCTGTCGGCAGCGGCAGAAGCAAACGGTCTTCGGGGGGCGGGGGAGAGATGGCGCTAGCGCTCACTCATTGCCTCCTGACGTGCTTTGTTGATCGGCTTCAGCAGGTAGCTCAGGATCGTCTTGCGTCCGGTCTTGATATCCACGGAACAGATCATGCCGGGGATGATTGAATATGCCTTTCCGTCTCGCTCCAGTGTCGATTTGTCGGTTGAAACACGCACCTGGTAATAGGGCTCGCCCGTCTTCTGATCGACCAGGCTGTCCGCGGTAATGTTGGAAACCTTGCCTTCGATGCCGCCAAAGATCGAGAAGTCGTAAGCCGTGACCTTTATCAAGGCATCCTGGTCGGGGCGGATAAAGGCGACATCGCGGGGCGAAACACGCGCTTCGACCAGCAATGTCTCGGAAGTGGGCACAATGCCGGCTACGACAGTACCGGGCTGGACGAAGGCGCCGACGGTGTTCAGTTCCATCGTGTTGACGATACCGTCCACCGGAGAACGGATATCCGTTCGCGCGACTTTGTCGGTCGCGCCGCGAATGGTTTCGTCCACCACGGAAAGATCGGCCAAGGCCTGCGTCAGGTCATCGAGCGCTTCCTGTTTCAACTGCAGCCCGAGTTCCTCGACCTGGAGCTGCGCCTCGGTGATCGCCGACTTGGCTTTCTTTATCGTCTCGCCGGCCAGGTTCAATTGGCCGTTGAGTTCGGTCTGCTCCTGTTCGACCTTGAGCTGCTCGGTCCTTGCCATCAGACCTTTCTTGACCATCGCCTCGACCAGCTTCGCCTGCTGGTCGCTCACAGCCAGGTTTTTTGTCAGGCGGTCGACATTGGCGTTCGCCTCGTCGAGTTCCTTTTCGCGCTGGTCGAGGCGCGACTTGAGCACCGACAGCTTGTTGTCGAAGTTTTCGCGCCGGGCAACGAGGAGATTTTGCTCGTTGTCGCAGATTTCGGGTGCCACCGCCTGAATGTCCTGCGGACACGGAAACGATCCGGTGATGCTGCCGCTCTGTTCGTATTTGAGCCTGGCGATCCGTGTTTGCAGGGCCCGCGCCTTGGCCTGCTGTTCGCCGAGGCTGGACGTGTTCAAAGTGTTGTCGAGACGAATGATAAGGTCGTTCTTCCTGACGACCTGCCCCACCTTAACGGCGATTTCCTGAACGACGCCCGGCTCGCTGGCTTGGATGACCTGGGTCTTGGAGGCCGGTATGACCTTGCCGTCGCCACGCGCGATCTCGTCGACCTCGGCGAATGATGACCAAGCGACAAAGGCGACGAAGAGCGCCGCTATGATGAATATGGACGCCGTCGCAAAAAGCGGCGGGCGGTCTTCTCTGGCAAGCATTTCCTACGCCCCGTTATTATATCGGTTTCAGCCCGATATAATTTGTTCATTCAGGTATTTGTTCTCTGCAGCGCCTGAATGACTTGTTCTTTTGGCCCATCGGCAACGATCTTTCCTTGCTCGACCACAATAAGGCGATCAGCCAATTCGAGCATGCTGAAGCGATGCGTCGAGACGATCAGCGTCGTGTTGCGGTCAAATGCCGTCTTGAGTTGCTTGATCAGCTGTCGTTCCGAAGCCAGGTCCATCGAGCCGGACGGTTCATCCAGAAAGACGATCTTCGGCTTGGTCAAAAGCAGCCGGGCAATCGCCACCGTCTGTCTCTGCCCGCCGGAAAGATTGGTGCCCCGCTCGCCGACATTCATGTCGTAGCCGCGTGGATGGCGAGAGACGAACTCGTCGACGCCGGCGGCTTTTGCGGCTTCGATGATCTGTTCGTCGGTCGCCTCGGGAGCTGCCATGAGCAGGTTCTCCTTCACTGTGCCCGAAAACAGATCGCCGGCTTGCGCGACGATTCCCACGGCGGCGCGCACCTCCGACGGGTGATACTGGCGGATGTCGATGCCATCCAACAGCAGCTCGCCTGAACTCGGCAGGAAAAGCCTGCCGATCAGGCGTCCCATCGTCGTCTTGCCTGACCCGATGCGGCCGATGATGCCGATGCGCTCCCCCGGCTTCACCGAGAAGTTCAGGCCGGACAGAACCTCGTTTTCCGAGCCGGGGTAGACGAAGCCGACATTCTTGAACGTCATCGCCCCATTGCGGATCGGGCGATTGACAAAGCCCACCGTGTCCGGCCGGTCTTCCGGTTGGGCCATGATGGAATTCACCATTCTCAAGGAGAGCATGGCCTGCCGAAATCTCGACAAGGTGATCGCGATCTGGCCGAGCGGAGCCACGGCCCGGCTCGCCAGCATCACCGTGCCGATAATGGCTCCTGTCGAAACGTGCCCTTCCGAAAAGGCATAGGCTCCGGCCACGACCAGGGCGACCGTCACAAGCTGCTGGATGGCCTGGGTGATGTTGCCGGCCGCCGCCGAGAGCTGCTTGATCTTCTCGGAGGTGTTGGCCGCATTCTTCGAATGCTCGCCCCACTTCCTCAGCAAGTAGGCTTCGGCACGCAGGGACTTGATTGTTTCCAGCGTGGAGATGGACTCGACCAGCAAGGCCTGGCGCTGGGATGCCTCGTTCATCGACGCGGCGACCCGTTTGCCGATGCGGCGTTGCGTGACGAGGCCGACTATCACCGACGCCACGAATGCCAAGGCCGGTATGACGACCAACCAATCGCCGATCGCGTAGATGACCAGCAGGAAGATGAAGACGAAGGCCGTGTCGATGAAGACGCTGATGGTGTTGGAGGTGAAGAACTCCCTGACGAACTCATATTGAGTGACACGGTTGGCATATTCGCCGGTCGAGCCCGGACGAGCGGACAAGGATGAATTCAGCACCTTCTCGAACAGCAAATACGATATCCGCAGGTCCGCCTTGCGCCCGGCATAGTCGATGAGCGAGGCCCGGGCCGTCTTCAGAAGCAGGTCGAAAAGAATGACGGCACCGATACCGATCGCCAGCACCCAGAGCGTCGATATCGCCTTGTTCGGCAATATGCGGTCATAGACGTTCATGGTGAAGATCGGCGAGGCGATGGCCAGCAGGTTGATGAAGATCGCCGACAGCACGACCTTCGAATAGGTACGCCAGAAAGCGCCCATCGTTCCTGTCAGCCAATGGCGCCGTTCGATCTGCTGCGCCGACCCGACCTTCATGCCTTCGGTGGCGTTGGCATAGGTGATCGAGAAGGATACGCCGCCGCTGATGTAACTTGCGGCCAGCTCGGATTTGCCGACAGTCGTGCGCCCGTCTTCCTGCGGGGCAGTAAGATACCCGTCGCCGTCGATTTCCGCCAGCAGGGCGATCGGCAACTGGCTGACACGGAAGAGAATTGCGGGAAGATCGACGCGACCGCGCAAGAAGTCGCGATGGTTGAATTCGTGGGTCTCGAGACCGATGCGTTCGGCAAGATGCCTGATCTCGGTGACCTCGATGCGCGTGTCCGAAATCGCTACCCCGGCAAACAGCACGGTTTCCGCGCTCGGCCTGCCGAGATAGGCGGCAACCGCCGAAAAGCAGGCCTTGAATGCCTCCTTGGGCGACAGAATATGTGGCTGCTGATTCACGACCCGCCCGCCAGGACCCTCAACCCCCCTTACACCGGCTCACTTCTTCCTGACCGGGGCAAGGATGTCGAAAGGTATATCGTTCGTCTGTTCCGACGGGGTCCGTGCATAGGTTTCGGTGTCCGCGTTCGCCGGAACAGCAAATTCGTCCTTGGCGTAGGCCGTGGCCTGCTTTGGCGGATGGATGTCCATCGTTTTCAGCAACTGCCCGGTCGCTGCCAGAAGCCGATATTGGGCAAAAAGGGATGCGTAGGACGCGGTGTCCGCCAGCGTCGCTGTGTTGAACCGTGTATTTTGCGCATCCAGCACATCGAGCAGCGAGCGCTGTCCGACCTTGAACTGCTCGCGATAAGAGGCAACCAGCTTCTCGCTGGAAGCGGCTTGCAGCTTCAGGGTCTTTGCCAAATCGGCTTGCCGGAAGCGGCGATCCCAGGACGTGCGAACGGCCTCTTCGATCTCCCGCAGAACCTGATGCAGCCCAAGCCGCTGCTCGCTGGCGCGGCGGATTTGCTCCTGCTCATTCGCTTTGTCGATGCCGCCGCGGTACAGGTTCCAACGCAGCACCAATCGTGCCTGCAAATCGGACGTGTCTCCATTGTCGCCGTCAATGTCATATCCGGCCCGGGCGGTGCCTTCGGCGACGATCGAAGGGCCGTATTTCGCCCGAGCGGCGTCAACCTGCGAGGCCGCGGCCGCAATATCGCTATTGGCCATGTGGACGCGCGGATTGTTCTCCCGCGCAATGCCCAGTGCGTCGTCGAGCGACCTTGGCAGCGCGGAGGAAACATCGCCAGGCCGCGAAGCATTGGTCAGCGGTTTCCCGACTGTCTTGAAGAAGCGTATCCTCGAGGCCTCGAGTTCCTCGGAGGCTTCCTGCATGCGGGCCTTGGCCGCGAACAAGCGCTCCTCGGCCTGTTGCCGGTCGGCTTCGTTCAACCCGCCGCCTGCGATGCCTTCCCTGATGTCGTGGAGAATCGCTTGATGAAAGCCCAGATTCTTCTTTGCCTCTGCCACGATCGAGCCCTGAAGCATGTATTCCAGGTAATCCTGGACAACCGACAGCCCGATGAACTCGGATCGCTCCAGCACGCGGAACGAGGCGCCATCGACTCGGGAGGCCTGACGGTTGAGTTCGGCTCGTCTTGCGCCGCTATCATAAAGCGTTTGTGAAACCGTCAGATCGGTCTCCGCGGGATAAAGCGCATCGTGCTCGATGGAGAGCGCTCGGCGGGAGGAGTTGTCCAGGCGGCGAGCACCAGTAGATGCCTGCAGGTCGACGCTTGGGAGATAAAGCCCTTTCGCCTGCCGCAGCTCGAACTCGATCGCCTCACGGTTTTCGATGGCCTGGCCGATTTCCGGGTTGGATTCCACCGCAACCGCCATGGCCTCCTTGAGCGTCAATGCATGCGCGCCCCAGCAGCTCAGCATGGTAGCCGTCATCAAGAGGCCAACGCCCATGACCTTGGTCGACAGACCTGTCGTCTTCATTTTCCCACCCACGTTTCCCCGCCCTTTTCAAGGGCGCCCCAGCCGGCTCGGCGCCTGGCTTTGTTCGCTATCTTACAAATTAACGTGGACGTTTCATTATTAAGCTGTGACTAAACGATAGATTTTGGGCAGACGGCCAAAAAATGTAGCAAAAATAGCACACATTTGAGATGTCGGGGGGATCAAGTGCCGGCGTCGAAACTTGGAGCACCGCAACAAAATATGGAGATGGCAAACAGCAAGCCTGTTCTGACAACATGCTGACGAGTACGCCCGTCTGCAAATAAAGTTGCTCTCGCAGGCAATAAGGGCACCCTTAACAAACCCAGGCGAAGGAGGGTTTTGTCCGGCCACCCCCATTGCCGACATGCTCTGGTCGCGCTTTGACATCTACGTGGCTGGCGAGATCGCCGAGGCACGGCCGAGCGGACACTTCTTGGGTGGAGCAGGGTCGATTCGGTGCGTGCTTCGGTCTCAATGAAGTCTGCGCTTGGCTGGGGCGCCAGGATTCGAACCTGGGAATGTCGGTACCAAAAACCGATGCCTTACCACTTGGCGACGCCCCAATAGCCGTCAGAGTCGCTGTGCGGGCGCGTTATTAGCAGAGCAGCCGAAAAGCACAATGCTTATGAGCGACCGCGAAGGCACCCGGCTGACCAGCAGCGCGATTGCCGCCAGATGATCCACAACGGATTATACGGACCACACAGCCAACTCGTTGCCGGCCGGGTCGACAAAGTGGAAGCGTCGACCGCCGGGGAATGGGAATATCGGCTTGACGATCGTTCCGCCGGCGCTTTCGACCGCGCCAAGGGTTTCTTCCAGATTCTCACTGTAAAGCACAGGCAGCGGCTTGGCCGGCGCTTCCTCTGCATCGGCCTGAAAACCTCCGTCCAGCCCCTCCGCAAAGGCCGAATAGGTTGGTCCATAATCGGTGAACGACCAGCCAAAGGCGGCACTGTAGAAGCCTTTCATCCGGTCCAGCGTGCCGCCGGTCGCCGGCATTTCCAGAGAGTCCAGTTTTCCAGGCTGTTTCATGAGGCACCTCTTTGTTCCCTTTATGTTCTAGACATCGAACCATCAGGTGGCAAGTCTTTTTGACGCATCCCGGGCGATGGCTTTTTCTTAATCGATTGTAGCGACCCGACGACTTGCCCGGCGCTTGCGTTTCGCACTGCAGCATCATATCGCTCGAAGTCGGACACGGGCGGAGCTTTCCGTTTCGCCAATCTTTCCAATCTCCTGCAACCGGAGAGCAAAGCATGACCAAATGGGTTTTCACCTTTGGCGATGGTGCGGCGGAAGGCCGTGCCGGCGACAGGAATCTGTTGGGCGGCAAGGGCGCCAATCTGGCCGAGATGTGCAGCCTGGGCCTGCCGGTGCCGCCGGGCTTCACGATCACCACCGAGGTCTGCAATGCCTACTATGCCGATGGCCGTGCCTACCCGGCGGGATTGGAAGCCGACGTCGCCGTCGCGCTCGACCATATCGGCCGGCTGACTGGCCGCCGGTTCGGCGACCCGTCGAAGCTGCTCCTGGTTTCGGTGCGTTCCGGCGCCCGGGCGTCGATGCCCGGCATGATGGACACCGTGCTCAATCTCGGATTGAACGACGAGACGGTCGAGGCGCTGGCCTCCGATTCCGGCGATGCGCGCTTTGCCTATGACAGCTACCGCCGTTTCATCCAGATGTATTCCGATGTCGTCATGGGTCTCGATCACGAGGTGTTCGAGGAAATCCTGGAAGACCAGAAAGCCAGCCTCGGCCATGAGCTCGACACCGAGCTGACGGCCATCGAATGGCAAGGCGTCATCGCGCTCTACAAGGCCAAGGTCGAGGAAGAGCTGGGCAAGCCGTTCCCGCAGGATCCGCACGAGCAGCTCTGGGGCGCGATCGGCGCGGTGTTTTCGAGCTGGATGAACAACCGCGCCATCACCTACCGGCGCCTGCACGATATTCCCGAAAGCTGGGGCACGGCGGTCAATGTCCAGGCCATGGTGTTCGGCAATATGGGCGAGACCTCGGCCACCGGCGTTGCCTTCACCCGCAACCCGTCGACCGGCGAAAAGCAGCTCTATGGCGAGTTCCTGGTCAACGCGCAGGGCGAGGATGTCGTTGCCGGCATCCGCACGCCGCAGAACATCACCGAGGCGGCGCGCATCGCGGCGGGTTCCGACAAGCCGTCACTGCAGAAGCTGATGCCGGACGCCTTCCAGTCCTTCGTCACCATCTCCGACAGCCTGGAAAAGCACTACCGCGACATGCAGGACCTCGAATTCACAATCGAGCGCGGCAAATTGTGGATGCTGCAGACAAGGTCCGGCAAGCGCACCGCCAAGGCGGCACTCAGGATCGCGGTCGAGATGGCCAGGGACGGGCTGATCACCAAGGAGGAGGCTGTCGCTCGCATCGATCCGGCTTCGCTCGACCAGTTGCTGCATCCGACCATCGACCCAAAAGCCGCGCGCGACGTCATCGGCGTCGGCCTGCCGGCGTCGCCGGGAGCCGCCACCGGCGAGATCGTCTTTTCCTCCGGCGATGCCGAGGACCTGAAGACGCAAGGACGCAAGGCGATCCTGGTGCGCATAGAGACCAGTCCGGAAGATATCCACGGCATGCATGCGGCCGAAGGCATCCTGACCACGCGCGGCGGCATGACCAGCCACGCCGCCGTCGTTGCGCGCGGCATGGGCAAGCCTTGCGTCTCGGGCGCCGGCTCGCTGCGTGTCGACTACAGGGCCGGCACGCTGCTCTCGATGGGACAGACCTTCCGCAAGGGCGACATCATCACCATCGATGGCGGCAATGGCCAGGTGCTCAAGGGCGCCGTGGCGATGCTGCAGCCGGAATTGTCAGGCGATTTCGCCGCGATCATGGAGTGGGCGGACGCGGTGCGCCGCATGAGGGTGCGCACCAATGCCGAAACGCCGCTCGATGCGCGCATGGCGCGCTCTTTCGGCGCCGAAGGCATCGGCCTTTGCCGCACCGAGCACATGTTCTTCGACGGCGCCCGCATCGTCGCCATGCGCGAGATGATCCTGGCCGACACCGAGAAGGACCGGCGCGCCGCGCTGGCCAAGCTTCTGCCCATGCAGCGCTCGGATTTCCTGGAGCTGTTCGAGATCATGGCCGGTCTGCCGGTGACGATCCGCCTGCTCGATCCGCCGCTGCACGAATTCCTGCCCAAGACGGAAGCGGAAGTCGCCGAAGTCGCGGCCGCCATGAACGTATCGCCCGACAAGCTCAGACAGCGCACCGAGGCGCTGCACGAATTCAACCCGATGCTCGGCCATCGCGGCTGTCGGCTCGCCGTCTCTTACCCGGAGATCGCCGAGATGCAGGCGCGCGCCATTTTCGAGGCGGCCGTCGAGGCCGGCAGGAAAGCCGGCGCGCTGGTGGTGCCCGAGATCATGGTGCCGCTGGTCGGCCTGGTGAAGGAACTCGATTATGTGAAGGCGCGTATCGATGCGGTCGCCAAGAGCGTCATGGACGAGAGCGGCGTCAAGATCGATTACCTCACTGGAACGATGATTGAGCTCCCCCGCGCGGCGATCCGTGCCCATGTCATCGCGGAGTCGGCCGAGTTCTTCTCCTTCGGCACCAACGACCTCACCCAGACCACCTTCGGCATCTCGCGCGACGACGCGGCCTCCTTCCTGGAAACCTACCGCCAGAAGGGCATCATCGAGCAGGATCCGTTCGTCTCCCTCGATATCGACGGTGTCGGCGAACTGGTGCGCATGGCGGCGCAAAAGGGCAGGGCGACGCGGCCTGGCATCAAGCTTGGCATCTGCGGCGAACATGGTGGTGATCCCTCGTCGATCCGCTTCTGCGAGGATGTCGGGCTCGACTACGTCTCCTGCTCACCCTATCGCGTGCCGATCGCCAGGCTGGCGGCGGCGCAGGCCGCGGTGCACGCGGCAAAGGCAGGACGCGGCTAGACCGGTACGAAGCTTACGGTTTTGTATGAAAACTCACGCGAACGTGCTGGCGACATGAGCGCAATCTCGACATTGTTTGCGACCAATTTGCGGATGACCGCCAATTGTCTCCGGAAACAGACGTTGCAGATATCACCCGCTCCGTTCCGCTCGATCCTGATTATTCAAACGAAGTTCATAGGCGATATCGTCCTCGCCTCGACGCTCGCCAGGAACCTGCAGCTCGAATTTTCCGGCGCCAGGATCGTATTCCTCTGCGAAGCCCACTTCGAGAGCTTCGTGGTTGCGCATGGCATCGCTTCCGAGGTGGTTACGTTCAGGCGGGCCCGCATGCGAGGCAACCCGCTGGAGCGTGGAAAAGAGCTTTATGCCGTGGTGCGGGCGCTGCGCCGCTTCCACTTCGATCTGACGATCGATTTGACCGATTCCAAGACCTCTCGGGTCGTCAGCGGGTTCGTCAACGCCAGGAAGCGTGTCGGCTACAATCCTCCCGAGAGGCCGCTGAGGCTGCTGGAGCGGCAGCCCGCCAATGTGTTTGCCAAACCATACGGGTTTGGCGGGCAGCATTTTGTCTATCGCTATCTCTCCCCTCTTGAAGCACTCGGCATCGATTTGCGCGTGACGGTACCGAGCATCCAGCCGCCGACATTCGAGGCCACGAAAGCCCTGGCGCTTCTGCGCACGCACGATATCCACCCGAACGCCTTCGTCGCCGTCCATGCGGGCGCGAGTTTCAAGGGCCGGCAATGGCAGCCGGAACGGTTTGCCGAGGCGATTGACCAGGTTGCGGCCGAAACCGGACTGGGCGTCGTCCTAGTGGGAGGGCCAGGCGAACGTGAAACCGCCGCGCGGATCGTTTCCGGGACCGCGACGCCGGTGGTCGACCTGGTCGGAGCGCTTTCGCTCGAGAGCCTGCTGGCGGTCCTGGAACAGGCCCGGCTGTTTCTCGGCAACGAAAGCGGCCCGATGCACATGGCCGCTGCCGCGGGTACCCCGGTTGTCGGCCTTTTCGGCCTGACGCATCCGTCGCGCTGGGGACCTGTCGGCGTGCCCAGCATCGCGCTTCGGCCGTCAATGCCCTGCGATTGCGTGGCCAGGGATTTGTGTCGCCGGTCCGACCCCAGCAAGGCTTGCTGTGTCTGGCGTCTGGAGGTGAAGCCGGTCGTCGACGCTGTGCGCGAGATCCTCGCACGCACCGATCTGAAAAAGGAACGCGTTGTCTGAGGGCGATCGGTCGGCAAGACTGTCGCCGAATGTTCACCAAGCCGGAGGTCAAATTGCCGCGCCAGGCGTTTTTCTGCTATCCCTCGTCCGATTTCCGCCTTCATGCGGGTTTTTTGGGATGGCGGCTTGAAGTCGCCAGCCGGGAATTTGGTTTCGGGAATTTGGTTTAATGCGTCTGCTGCAAAAACATCTCTGCACGATCGCCATGTCGGTGGCGCCGATATCCGGCGTCCATGCCGCGCCGCTGGTCGAACCCACGCTGCACATCAAGCCGGCTGCAAGCGGAACCGGCCGCGTTGCGCTCACGCTCGATGCCTGCGGCGGCAAGACCGACACGCGCATTCTCTCGGCGCTGGTGGACAACAAGATACCGGCCACCATTTTCGTCACCGGCATCTGGCTGAAGCGCAACGCCGAGGCCGTCGCGATCATGCGGGCGCATCCCGACCTGTTCGAACTGGAAAATCACGGCGGCCGCCATGTTCCGGCGGTCGACACGCCACGGAAGATCTATGGCATAAGCAGCGCCGGCAGCCCGGAGGCTGTGCTCGCCGAGGTCGAGTCAGGGGCCGCGGCTCTGGCCACGACCGGCGAGCCGGCGCCGAAATGGTTCCGTGGCGCAACCGCCGAATACAGCCCCTCGGCCATCGCGATGATCCGCAAGCTGGGCTTCAAGATTGCCGGCTTCTCGATCAATGGCGACGGCGGCTCGCTGCTCGGCGCCAAGGAAACCGCCAGGCGTATCGCCGCTGCCAAGGATGGCGACGTCATTATCTCGCACATCAACCAGCCGACCCACGCCGCCGGCGAGGGCGTGGTGCAGGGCTTGCTGGCACTCAAGGACAAGGGCATGACCTTCGTGCGGCTCGACGACGCCGACGGGACGGGCGATCATGGCACCACTGAGTAGGGCGGTTCAGTGTTTTGATAGAACCGCCGAACCGCTCTAACGACTGGGCCTGATTTGAATCTCAATGCACCTTTAAGTGCGTCGGGCCGAAGCGTTCAGTCCGGCTTGGCTTCGATGGTGACCTTGCTGGCATAGAACGCGCCGTGGTCGCGGATCTCGGTCATCTCGTCGTACGGCTGGCGGTAGGCCCACATCGCGTCATTGCCCGCTTCGCCCGCCGGCAGCACGCTCCAATAGCTGGCGTCACCCTTATAGGGGCAGTGGGTCGCGTGGTCCGTTCGGCTGAGCTTGTCGAAATCGATGTCGGTGAACGGAATGTAGAAGGCGGCGGGGTAGGGGGCCTCCGTCAGCACCTTCGCCCTCGCGGACGACGCGATGACGGTATCGCCGGCGCGGACCGTGACGGTGCCGGAATAGGGCTCTATCGTGATGATCTTGTCGGGATTGCGCTGGAAGCCGGGTGCCGGGTTGGCGATCTTGTCCATGCTGGTTCCTCCTTGCCCCGACCTTAAGTGTGGTGGACGGCCGGATTGCGCAAGACCCGTAGTCACAAACAAAACAGACGCCATGCGCCCGTGCGTGGCGCGAAGATTGCCTTCTCGTGGCCGCGGAAATTCAGGCGGCGGTTTTGAAGGCATCCATCAGCCCGGCATAGGCGGCCGCGATGCCCGCCACCGGATTGCTGCTTCTGGAAATGGTCTCGACTTTCAGCGCCCCGCCGCCGGTTGGCAAGGTGAGCAGCAGGAACTGGCGATTGCCGCCATCGCCGACGGATGCCGCCGCGACATGCTGGCCTTCCCCTTCGTTCTGGACGCACATCTTGAACAGCAGCGTGCCGCCGACCGCTTCCAGCGCGCCGCCGACAACCTCTACGAACTCGTCTTCGGAAACAGTCTTTTCGTCCGGCACCAGATCGGCCAGGCTTTCGGCAAGCGTACTCTCGAGAACCTTATCGTCGAGCGCGTCCATGCGAACCTCTCTCAGTCGCCAATCGCACCCCTTTGCCCGTTAACGAACCTTAACACCGACGATGGCCGGATTATGACACTTTTTTGCGGTTGGTCCGATCACGAGAGTTTGCGTGGACGTAATGGATTTGAAGCCCCTGTCACTCGAATGGCAGCAAGGCCCGCCAAACGAAATCAAAAAGCGTCCGGATTCAATCGTTTGCCAAATACAGGTCGAACTCCGACTTTCGTCCGCTGCGCCTGTAGGTGGCTGGACAATTCGCCGGTTCGCTTCACAATGCGATCAAAAGCGCGACGTGAAAAGCGTGAGGGAGGGAACGGCATGCTGGGATTGATGCAGGAATGGCCGCTACTGTGCCACAAGCTGATCGACAACGCCGAAAGGCAGCATGGTGTGCGCGAGATCGTGTCGCGTTCGATCGAGGGACCGATCGTGCGCACCACCTACGCCGACATCCATCGT
Organism: Mesorhizobium sp. Cs1299R1N3; assembly: GCF_037179625.1. Classification (NCBI taxonomy): domain Bacteria; kingdom Pseudomonadati; phylum Pseudomonadota; class Alphaproteobacteria; order Hyphomicrobiales; family Phyllobacteriaceae; genus Mesorhizobium; species Mesorhizobium sp. Cs1299R1N3. The sequence continues at coordinate 380,750 of NZ_JAPYKQ010000004.1, forward strand.
CGTTCCCTCAAGGTCGCCCAGCGCTTGGAGCGCGACGGTTTTGCCTTGGGCGACCGCATCGCGACACTGGCCTGGAATACCGCCCGCCACATCGAGGCGTGGTACGGCATCATGGGCATCGGTGCTATCTACCACACCCTCAATCCGCGCCTGTTTCCCGAACAGATCGTCTGGATCATGAACCACGCCGAGGACAAGGCCGTCTTCGTCGACCTTACCTTCATCCCGTTGCTCGAGAAGATCGCGGGTGCCGTCCAATCGCTGAAGAAGGTGATCGTGCTCACCGACAAGGCGCACATGCCGCAAACGACCCTGCCCGGTGTCGTTGCCTACGAGGACTGGCTTGACGAGGTTGATGGCGACTTCGCCTGGAAGACCTTTCACGAAGGCACCGCGGCCGGCATGTGCTATACGTCCGGCACGACGGGTGACCCAAAGGGCGTCGTCTACAGCCATCGCTCGAACGTGCTGCACGCCATGATCGCTGCCATGCCCGACGCCATGGGCCTGTCGGCGCGCGACACGGTCCTGCCGGTGGTACCGATGTTCCACGCCAATGCCTGGGGCCTTGGCCAGAGCGGGCCGATGACCGGCGCCAAGCTGGTCATGCCTGGCTGCAAGATGGACGGCGCCTCGATCTATGAGTTGCTCGATCAGGAGAAGGTGACATTCAGCGCCGCCGTGCCGACCGTGTGGATGATGCTGCTGCAATATCTGGAAGAGACCGGCAAGACGCTTCCCCATCTCAACAAGGTCGTGATCGGCGGCTCGTCGTGCCCGCGCGCGATCATGGCGAAATTCCAGGACAATTACGGTGTCCAGGTCATCCACGCCTGGGGCATGACCGAAATGTCGCCGCTCGGCACGCTGTGCACCCTGAAGCCGGACTATGCAGGCCTGGACGGCGAGGCGAGGCTCGACGTCCAGGGCAAGCAGGGTTACCCGCCCTTCGGCGTCGAAATGAAGGTGACCGATGACGCCGACAACGCGCAGCCCTGGGACGGCAAGACGTTTGGCCGGCTCAAGGTCCGCGGCCCGGCCGTCGCCCGCGCCTATTATGGCGGTGTGGGGGCGGAGCAGTTCGATGAGGATGGCTGGTTCGATACCGGAGACGTCGCTCATATCGATGCCGGCGGTTACATGCAGATCACCGATCGCGCGAAGGACGTCATCAAGTCCGGCGGCGAATGGATTTCGACCATCGACCTGGAAAATCTGGCTGTCGGCCATCCCGATGTGGCGGAAGCGGCGGCGATCGGCGTCCAGCATTCGAAATGGGGCGAGCGGCCCTTGCTGGTCGTCGTTGCCAAGCCTGGCAAGGAACCGACCAAGGCCGAGATTCTCGATTTCATGGATGGCAAGGTGGCCAAATGGTGGATGCCGGACGACGTCGCCTTCGTCGACGAGATACCGCACACCGCCACCGGCAAGATCCAGAAGATCACCTTGCGTCAGCAGTTCAGGGACTATCGCTTGCCGACGGATTGAGGGGATGTTGCGTGTTTCGGCTTCAAGCCGCCGCAAAAAGGCACTAAACCTCCAGCCTGGTTGGGGCAGCGCAGAGAATAATGGTTAGCATTCCCGAACGGCAAACGTCGAAGGCTGCCGGCTGGTCGCGACGCACGGCCGCCTTTTCGATGGTGCTTTTGCTGACGAACTTTGTCGGCCATCGCTTCGGCCTCGTCCAAACGCCGGTGTTCCTGTGGGTGCTGGGCATTGTCGCCCTGCTGGCGGCGCTGGCGCTGCTGTTCGCCGGCCTGGCCTTTGCAAGGCTGTGGAATTTTGGTGACCGTGGGGGCCGTGATCTCACCGTCGGCGCCTTGCTGGCGCTGCTGGTGCTCACCCCCTACGGCGTTGCCGCCTACTGGGCGACGATCTATCCGCCACTGCGCGACATCTCGACCGATTTCGATGAACCGCCCGCGCTCGATGTCGGTGACCGGACCAGGGACATGAACGTGCTGTCCCCGCCGACGCCGGGTGAGCAGACATTGCAGACCGACAGCTATCCATTGGTCACCGCACGCAGCTACGACCTGCCATTCGAGACCGTCGTCAATGCCGTTGAAACCGTGCTCGACCGGCGTGGCTGGGACCTTTCGGAGCCTTATCCCGAACTCGCCGGGCAGACAGAGGTGACCATTACCGCCATCGCCTCGAGCTTCGTTCTTGGCCTTCCTGCGGACGTCGCCATTCGCGTGAGGGATGACGGCGACACGGTCATCGTTGATATGCGATCTGCCTCGCGTTACGGCCGCCACGATCTTGGCGACAATGCCGCGCGCATCACGGATTTCCTGGCGGAACTGGATCAGGAAGTCGCCGGCCAGGTCGGCGCGGCGCCGGCCCAATAGCCATTTTTTCGGTCGAATTGCGCGCCGGCGGCGATGGTCGGGTGAACACCGTGGGCGGGCGGGCAGGCTTATCGGCCCGGGGTGAAAACGCCATCCATGGCGGGGGCAGTGTCCGTCGCCACCACGCCGCGTTCCACCAGGTCCTCCAGATGGGCAAGCACCGACAGGCCGGCGGCGCCGTGCAGCCGGGGATCGGTATCCCTGTAGATCGCCTTGACCATGGCGGGAATAGTCCTGTCACCGGCTCTGATCCGCTCCAGTATGGCTCGTTCGCGCATCTTGCGATGGGTCTTCAGCCCACGCATGAAAGCGCGCGGCGCAGCCACCGGTCCACCATGGCCAGGCAGCAGCAGGCGATCGCCGCGCTCGATCAGCCGGTCCAGCGATGCCATGTAATCGGCCATTGCCCCGTCCGGCGGCGCGACGATGGATGTTGCCCAGCCCATGACATGATCGGCTGAAAACAGGATGCCGGTGCCTTCCAGCGCGAATGCCGCGTGATTGGCGGTGTGGCCGGGGGTCAGGACCGTCCGGATCGCCCAGCCATCGCCGCTGACCAGTTCACTGTCCGGCAACGCGATGTCGGGAACGAAAGCGGTGTCGGCGCTGGCGTCGAGCGGATTGGTTTCGCCGATACGCAAGGGCCTCGCCGGCCGGTGCGGTCCTTCCGCCAGCACCTGGGCGCCGGTGCGCTCCTTCAGCCGGGCCGCCAGCGGGGAATGGTCGCGATGCGTGTGGCTGACGAAAATGTGGCTGACCGGCCGGCCGGCGATCACGTCGAGCAAGGTTTGAAGATGTGCCTCGTCATCCGGACCGGGATCGATCACCGCCAGCGTGTCGCGGCCCACGACATAGCTGTTGGTGCCATGAAAGGTGAAGGGACTGGGATTCCCAGCCGTGACGCGTTGCACGTCCGGGGCCACGCTTACGCCTTGGCCATAAGCGGGGTCGAAGCTGATATCGAATTTGAGGGCCATGTCGCCACATTATTCCAAGAACGGCAAAACCGATTGCCGCATAGCACGCAAGCAAATATAGAAAAACGCAAGGCCGCGATTGTTGGTTCGCGGCAAGATTGAATGGGGAAGACCATGACAACCGCAACGACGACGCGCCCGCTTGTTTTTCTGGCCTTGCCGCAAGAAGGTGCCGCGCGACTGGCAACGCAGTTTGTCCTGGCGATTGCCGGGACGCTGCTGTTGACCCTTTCGGCCAAGACCAAGGTGGTGCTCGGGCCTGTCGACATCTCCATGCAGACGCTCGCCGTCTTCCTGATCGCCGCCGCCTTCGGCATGCGGCTCGGCGTCGCCACCCTGCTGCTTTATATGGCGGAAGGCGCGATGGGCTTCCCGGTCTTCCAGGGCACGCCGGAAAAAGGCGTAGGTATCGCCTATATGCTCGGCTCGACCGGCGGCTATCTCGCCGGCTTCGTGGTCATGGCCGCGATTGTCGGCTGGGCCGCCGACCGCGGCTGGGACCGTCATCCGATCAAGCTTTTCAACGCCATGCTGGTTGCCGAAGTGGTCATGATGGCGATGGGTTTCGCCTGGCTGGCGCTGCTCATCGGTCCGGAAAAATCCTGGCAATTCGGCGTCGTGCCGTTCATCGTCGGCGACCTGATCAAGGTCGCTCTCGCGGCCAGCCTCGTGCCCGCCGCCTGGTCATTGCTGAAGCGCTCCTGATTTGAGATCATCCGGCCCGGATTACTCCGGGCCGGAGCTTGGCGTACGGTCAGCTCGGGCCTGGTCACCAGGCATGTTACGGACGGGCCTTTGTGATGAAAGTTCTGGTCACCGGCGCTGCCGGCTTCATAGGCTATCATGTCGCCAGGCGGCTCCTGGAGCGCGGTGACGAGGTTGTCGGCATCGACAGCATCAATGATTACTACGACCCTGAGATCAAGCAGGCGCGGCTGCGGCTCCTGGCCGAGGCGAGTCGCGGCACCAATGCCGGCTATCATTTCATCCACGGCAATCTCGCCGACCATACCGTGGTCGACGGCTGTTTTGCCGACCACGCCTTCGACCGGGTGATCCATCTCGCCGCCCAGGCAGGCGTCCGTTACAGCCTGGAAAACCCACGCGCCTATGTCGAGAGCAACATCGTTGCTTTCACCAACATACTCGAGGCCTGCCGCAGCAGCCGTGTCGGGCACATGACCTATGCCAGCACCTCCAGTGTCTATGGCGCCAACACCGACATGCCGTTTTCCGAGCATCGCCCGGCCGACCATCCCTTGCAGTTCTACGCCGCCACCAAGCGCGCCAACGAACTGATGGCGCACAGCTACAGCCATCTGTTCGGCCTGCCCACCACGGGGCTGCGTTTCTTCACCGTGTACGGTCCCTGGGGGCGACCTGATATGGCTCTGTTCCTGTTCACCAGGAACATCCTGGCCGGCGAGCCGATCAAGCTGTTCAACAACGGCAACCACACGCGCGACTTCACCTATGTCGAGGACATCGCAGAGGGCGTGATTCGCGCCAGCGACAGTCCTGCCGCGGCCCACCCGGCCTGGGACTCCGGCCATCCGGATCCGGCGACCAGCAGCGCGCCCTGGCGCATCTTCAACATCGGCAACAGCAACCCGGTGAAACTGACCGCCTATGTCGAGGCGCTGGAAAATGCGCTCGGCCGCAAGGCCGTCATCGAGCTCCTGCCGCTGCAGGCCGGCGACGTGCCCGACACCTTCGCCGATACTTCGGCGCTGCAAGCGGCGGTCGGCTACCGCCCCCGCACCTCCGTCACGGAGGGGGTAGGGCGGTTCGTCGAGTGGTACCAGGGTTATTTTGGGCGGGCGTGATGAACGCGCTCTTGGCCGCGTAGAGGCCGGCCTTCGGTCGAAAAGGACCAGGGACCAAAAAATGTGCTAGTCTCCCAAGTCATCGGATGGTGGGGATTGCCATGTTGGAAACGGACAAGCTGTTCGCGGGCTCGATTCCAGAAAACTACGACCGCTACATGGTGCCCTTAATTTTCGAGCCGTTCGCCGTGGATATCGCGCAACGGGCCGCGGCGCTGTCGCCAGGCGCGGTCCTGGAAATCGCTGCGGGCACCGGGGTCGTCACCCGCGCATTGGCACCAAGACTATCCCCGGACGCAAGCTATGTCGTGACCGACCTGAACCAGCCGATGCTCGACTACGCCGCTTCGCGGCAGACACCCGACAGCCGCATCGAATGGCGCCAGGCGGATGCGATGGCGCTGCCGTTCGAGGATGCGGCGTTCGATCTCGTCTGTTGTCAGTTCGGTGCGATGTTCTTTCCAAACCGCACCTCCGCCTATCGCGAAGCCAGGCGGGTCCTGAAGCCGGGAGGACGGTTCTTGTTCAACGTATGGGACCGCATCGAGGAGAATGTGTTCGCCGATGACGTGACCAACGCGCTGGCGAGGATTTTCCCCGACGATCCGCCGCGCTTCCTGGCACGCACGCCGCACGGCTACCACGACAAGGTGCTGATCCGCCGCGATCTGGAGGACGCGGGTTTCTCCGATGTCGCGATCGAGACGAGAGCCGAACAAAGCCGCGCATCCTCGCCGCGCCTTCCGGCCGTCGCCTATTGCCAAGGCACAGTTCTTCGCAGCGAAATCGAGGCCAGGGACGCTGAAAAACTGGACGCCGCGACCGACTACGCGGCATCCGCCATTGCAGACAGACATGGCAACGGCGAAGTTGCCGCCAAAATCCAGGCACATGTAATCATGGCTGTGGCCTAGGTGTTGATACATCTGCCCTAAGCCCGTGCTCGATAAAGCCGAAAGTGCGATCGGTGATCAGGGCCTCGGCCTTGCCAGGATGGGATCAGACGGGTTCGGCCGAAGCGGGAGGCGCCCGTCGATAGACGGTATTCAACACGGTCGACGCATTTGTCGTGTGCCGCATTGACAAGCCAAGGCATGAAACCTAAGCACAGGCACTCAGGGCCGGGGGGCTTTGGCATGTCAAGGAGAGCTTTTTGAAAGGAATTATCCTTGCTGGAGGCAGTGGAACACGTCTTTATCCACTAACATTAGCAGTCTCTAAGCAAATTCTTCCCATTTACGACAAGCCGATGATCTATTATCCGCTGAGCGTGTTGATGCTCGCGGGAATACGAGAGATTCTGATCATTTCGACGCCTCGTGATCTGCCCGCTTTCCGTGGTTTACTCGGCGACGGATCGGATTTTGGGCTGGCACTGTCTTACGCCGAGCAGCCGCAGCCCAATGGCCTCGCGGAAGCCTTCATCATCGGCCGCGATTTCATCGGCAAGGACAGCGTGTCGATGATCCTGGGCGACAACATCTATTTTGGCGACGGGCTGTCGCAGCTTTGCCGCGCCGCGGCATCGCGCCAGAGGGGCGCTTCGGTGTTCGCCTACCATGTAGAGGATCCCGAGCGCTATGGCGTGGTGTCTTTCGATAAGGCGACCGGAACCGCGCTGACGATCGAGGAAAAGCCACAAACACCGAAGTCCAACTGGGCCGTCACGGGTCTCTATTTCTACGACAATGATGTCGTCGACATCGCCCCGACCATCCGCCCTTCGCCGCGTGGCGAGATCGAGATCACGGCGGTCAACAACGTCTATCTCGAGCGCGGCCAGCTCCATGTTCATCGGCTGGGACGCGGCTATGCCTGGCTCGACACCGGCACCCATGACAGCCTGCACGAAGCCTCTTCCTTCGTACGCACGATCGAACATCGCCAGGGCATCAAGGTCGCCTGCCCGGAGGAAATCGCCTTCGAACAGGGTTGGCTGACGGCGGACATGGTGCTGGAGCGCGCAGCCCGCCTGGGCAAAAATGAATACGCCGCTTATCTGCGCCGGCGTGTCGTCGATCTTTCGGAGGGCTAGAGATGCTGGAGGTGAGATCCCTGGGCATCGACGGGGTGCTTGAAATCGTTCCGAAACGCCATGGCGACGCACGCGGTTTCTTCATCGAAACCTACAATGCCGAGCGCTTTTCGCAGGCCGGCATTGATTTGACTTTCGTGCAGGACAATCACTCCTATTCCGCCGCCCCGGGCGTCTTGCGCGGGCTTCATTACCAGCTTGCGCCGCGCGCCCAGGACAAGCTGTTGCGCGTTATCCGTGGCAGTATTCTCGACGTCGCGGTCGACATCCGCCGCGCCTCGAAAACCTTCGGCAAATGGGTCGCCCTCGAAGTGTCGGCCGAAAAAGGCAACCAGATCCTGGTGCCAAAGGGCTTCGCGCATGGCTTCGTAACACTCGTGCCCGACACCGAGGTGCTGTACAAGGTGACCGACACCTATTCGCCCGAGCATGACCGGTCGATCCGTTTCGACGATCCTGCCATCGGCATAGAATGGCCGTCGCTGGCCGGCGGGTTCCAGCTTTCCGACAAGGATCTCAAGGCGCCGATGCTGGCAGCGGCCGAGGTGTTCGCCTGATGGAGCGTGTGGTGCATAAGGACAGCGGGATGAATTTTCTGGTGACGGGCGGTGCCGGCTTCATCGGTTCGGCGGTATGCCGGCATCTGTGCGCCAATCCGGCCTACCGGGTGACCAACCTCGACAAACTGACCTATGCGGGCAATCTGGCCTCGCTGCGGCCGATCGAGAATGTCCACAATTACCGCTTCGCCCAGGCTGATATCTGTGACGAAAGGGCGGTGCTCGACATACTGCGCCGCGACGATATCGACATTGTCATGAACCTTGCCGCTGAGAGCCATGTCGACCGCTCGATCGATGGACCGGGCGCCTTCATCGAGACCAACATCGTCGGCACCTACAAGATGCTCAATGCCGCGCTCGAATACTGGCGTGGCCTGCCCGACGACAGGAAGGCCCGCTTCCGCTTCCATCACGTCTCCACCGACGAGGTGTTCGGCGATCTACCCTTCGACGGCGGCATGTTCGTCGAGGAGACGCCCTACGCGCCGTCCTCGCCCTATTCCGCCTCTAAGGCGGCCTCGGACCATCTGGTGCGCGCCTGGCACGAGACCTACGGCCTGCCGGTCGTGCTTTCCAACTGTTCGAACAACTACGGGCCCTATCATTTCCCCGAGAAGCTGATCCCGCTCGTCATCCTCAACGCGCTCGACGAAAGGCCGCTGCCGGTCTACGGCGCCGGCGCCAATGTGCGCGACTGGCTGTTCGTCGAGGATCATGCGCGTGCCCTGGAACTGGTCGCCACGAAAGGCCATCCGGGCGAGAGCTACAATGTCGGCGGCAATTCGGAACGCACCAACCTCGCCGTCGTCGAGACGATCTGCGACCTGCTCGACACCAGGCGCCCGCGCGCCAGCGGCAGGCGCTATCGCGAGCTGATCTCCTTCGTCACCGATCGCCCCGGCCACGACCGCCGCTACGCCATCGACGCTTCCAAGATAAGCCGCGAGCTCGGCTGGACGCCCAGGGAGAATTTCGACAGCGGCCTTGCCAGGACCGTGGACTGGTTCCTCGACAACAAATGGTGGTGGGGGCCGATCCGCGAACAGCGTTATGCCGGCGAAAGGCTGGGCGAAGCACGCAAGGTGGGCGCGTGAGGCTCCTCGTCACCGGACGCGACGGCCAGGTCGCGGCGAGCCTGCTCGAGGCCGGCCAGGCGCGCGCGGGCGTGGAGGTTGTCTCCCTCGGTCGCCCGGATCTCGACCTGGCAAGACCCGACACCGTCATCGACGTCATCGCGGTTGCGAAGCCCGATCTCGTCGTGTCGGCCGCCGCCTATACCGCCGTCGATCAGGCCGAGGACGAACCCGATCTGGCCTTTGCGGTGAACGCGACCGGTGCCGGCAAGGTGGCCGAGGCCGCGGCACGGCTCGGTGTTCCCGTCATCCATCTTTCGACCGACTATGTCTTCGACGGAACCAAGGCCGATGCCTATGTCGAAACCGACCCGACGGCGCCGCTCGGTATCTATGGAACCTCCAAGCTCGCCGGCGAGCAGGCGGTAGCGGCCGCCAACCCGCGCCACCTGATCCTGCGCACCGCCTGGGTCTACAGCCCGTTCGGCAAGAATTTCGTGAAAACCATGCTTCGGCTCGCCGCCGACCGCGACGAGATTTCGGTGGTGGCCGATCAATGGGGCAATCCCACATCGGCGCTAGATATCGCCGACGCGATCCTGCATGCGGCCGCCATGCTGCACCGCGACAAGGACTTCGCCGCGTTCGGCACCTATCATCTGGCCGGCACCGGCGAGACCAACTGGAGCGGCTTTGCCCGTCATATCCTCGACACAAGCCTGAAGTCTGGTGGTCCTTGGGCGCGGGTAGGGGATATCACAACGATGGACTACCCAACCAAGGCGCGCCGTCCCGCCAACTCCCGGCTATCAAGCGCGAAATTCGCGGGTGTGTTCGGATGGAACGCGCCAGACTGGCGGCAGTCGACGGAAGCGGTGGTGCGCCAAAATCTGAGCGAGTGTATCAGCAACGAATGCGAAAAAACGCCTTACCTTCCTCAAGGTCGATCAAAATAATACCAAAAGAATTTGGCTAACTTTGGGTATCGAACGGCTTGTTGTCTTAAAAAGCGGGCCACTTTCCAACTTTTCGACGCTTCTATTGCTGCCAGCCTGTTCGCGGTTGCCTCAATGATAGAGTTGAGGGCATACGCTTGCGATGTTAGGGCTTCTTCGTGAGACCGCATCTGCGTAAGCACGGTGGCTTCATGGATGCGCTCTTGCTCCGTTGACACTAGCTGTTGCTTAATAAGAGTTGCTTCAAGATCGCGAATGCGCCCGCGCGGCGGCATAAGCGAGTTAATGGGGTCCCGTATCCCGCCCATGTTGTCGCGATCGTTAAAATGTGAGTAATCATGGAACCAAGAGCTGAAGGTATCGATAGCGATCAATCCAGGCTTTAGTCCGGTTTTTCGAAAAGCGTAGTTTATCGATAGCTGGTCACGTCGGGAGTACCGTAAGACATGCGAACTCCACAATTCTGACATGTTGCACACAGTTGGATCGGTATGATCCCGCAACAGAATAGCATTCCAAAACGGCCTATCGGCTAACGCTTCTGGGCATTCGACCAGATAATGATTAAGCTGCTCAAAAATTCGGCTTTGATCATCTAGGCCTAGCCGAGCCACCTCAATAAACTCATCCATCACCGTTTCACGGTAACTGTGAGTGGGGACGCTGAATCCAGATTCGCACCAATAACGATCGACAATCAACTCTGGCGGTTCTTTGAGGATTATAGTGTTGTCAATGTAAAGTGATCCACTGAATTCTGTTAGGTGCACATGAGGGCGAAGCTTCAAGGCACGTTGGCTTCGAATGGGATCCATACCAAAGATGGGCGAGACTATCCTGAATTGCCACGTATCGCTCTTCAACTTCGGATCGTCGGTCAGGCATATAAAAGGCATTCCTGAACGCGCAACGATCGGCTGCTCGTTAAGCCGCTCATACCCACCGATCATCGTTGTGTAGACACAAAATGACTGGGTAGCTCGATGGTTCATCGGTGCCGTATTTGGTGAGACTTGGCTGGGTTGAACGAGATTGCCAAATTAGGCAGGAAGTATCGATTGGCTGTTCCACGGAACCCTAGTGAGCGTCAATCTACTAAGCGCGACAGGCGAGCTCGTCAAACAGTTATATGCCACAACGGGTTGAGGTGTCAGCAGTCGCCGAACTCTCCAACTGACGCACAATCCCGCAAAGGCAGCATTTGCGCTCAGGTTGCTGGGCCTATTACCTCATACCAAAGGCTTTGCCCGCCAGGCTCGAACTTTCCATCCATAAGCTCTTCAAGCGCCGCAGGGCGCTGCTTCCACAGAAGCGCATTAGCCAGAAGTACTTTGTAGCGGGCTCGATTGTGAAGGTGAGCCATCAGGATGTATTGCTCGCTCCAATTCATCCTGTGCTTCGTCAAGCTGGCTTTAGGAGTCGCATATGGTAGACTAACGTCATGCGCATGCACAAGCGTTCCGCTCGGTAAATAAGGGAGGATATTTAGATAGAAGAACACGGCATCGCTGCCGGATTTGATAGTGTGAGATCCGTCATAAAAGACAAAATCGCCGGGAGCGATTAAATCACGAAAGAAACTCTGGGGAATGGATTGGACCGGTTGTCGAATAAACTCGACACTTGGCAGATTCGCGATTTCTGCACGAGGTTCGGGATCGATGCAGACGATGCGCCCCCCGCCCACAACCTCTAATGCCTCGCTCGACAGTCGAGTACTGTGTCCCGATCCAATCTCTATGATGGTTGGCGGGCGCCGCGCAATTATCAACGCGTAGAGTGCGGCAGCATCCGAGTGGCTGAACTGCCCATTCTTCCAAAAAAACCGCGAACTCCCGTCGTTGTCCATAGAGGGGTCAAATCCCGCCAAAAGCGGGGATAGCGAATATGCGAGAGTTGCCATTTGGTCGACGTCGAAGATCAAGGGATCTTCGTACACCGGAAGCTGTGCTCCTGTCTCATCGTATTCAAAGGATTGATTAATCTCAGCAATCGTCGGCGATTCGGAATAAAAGTCCGCTCTGGTTAAGTTGACCCCGTTCTCTTCAAGAGCGGAGCGGATCCGTTCTTCGCTCCACAAGTATTTCGACGCCAGATGCCTAAGCATCTCGAAATCGTCATCTGTTGCTAATTTAGCCATCCGTAAAAAACCGAAAAAATGGCGGCCCGATGCAGCGCGGAATGCCTGTTGTTGAAATGCACTGATTGTGGTCGCATTCGTGAAGTTTGGACTGTAAGCTCGAATCCTAACACCACTCTAATAGCAGCCTCCGACGATCTTTCGCCATGGAAAAAATTCGCCACACAATCGTTGGTTCGGTCCTTACGCGGACTATAACGCAATCTGCAGTGGGTAGTTGTCACCCGATGTGTCCAGCGGCGATATCTCTCAATCATCCCGCAACTGAAAGAGTTGGAAATTGTTCTCCGCTCCTTCGGCCGTGCGCGGGCTCTATGCACCTGTCGATGGGCAACCTTGTGTACGCTCGATGTGGTGATTATATTCGCTCGGACGCCCCAAATGCATTGGATGCATGTGTCATTCCCAGACGGGGGACGGTTGCCGAAGGCGCGTGGTTGTGGGTGGCGCCGCATACCCTCCCAAACATTCTCCCTAACGCGGTTATAACATGCCTGACACGAATATCATGACTTTCACTGGAGAGCGGTTTGTTCCGGAGGAGCAGGGCAATATCGCCCTGGAACACCTCCATCGTTATCTCCTAGCTTCGAATCTGGTTGCCGGAAAAGTCGTCCTCGATATCGCGAGTGGTGAAGGATACGGCAGCGACCTTCTGGCTGTGCATGCGAAGCATGTGGTCGGGGTAGATATCGCATCAGAGGCAGTGGAACACGCGCGGCTTCGGTATAAGCGCGATAATCTTGAATTCAAAGATGGCGACTGCGCCAACATCCCGCTTGAGGACAGTTCCGTTGACGTCATCGTCAGTTTTGAGACTCTGGAGCATCATGATCAGCACGAGCGGTCCTTCTGCGAATTCAAGCGCGTGCTGAAGCCGGGGGGATTTTTAGTTATTTCAAGCCCAGACAAAAAATATTATTCGGATGCTCGTAATTTCAATAATAAATTCCACGTAAAAGAACTATATGAAGATCAATTTCGGCAGCTAATTAAACAACATTTTCAAAATGCCAGCTTCTATTCCCAAAGAATAGTGTTCGGTTCACTGGTGCTTCCGATAGCCACGTCGGCGTCTGCTCGAAGCTATTTCTACGCCGATAACGAAATCTCCGTCGCGCAAGGTATATACGAACCGCTGTACCTTTTGGCTATCGCATCCGACGGGGAGATCGGCTCGTTGGACGCTGGCGTGTTGGAGCAGCCGATTAATGACACCGAGATCATTCGATCTTGGGAACGGGTGATGGCTGAGCGCGATGCGGAGGTAAATCAGCTTCGGATACAGGTTGCAGCGGATGAGGGGATGCTGCAGAAAGAATCGGAGGAGAAGAGGGCGCTAACGCAGGAGCGTGATGATGTACGAGCAGCCCTGGAGCAACAGAAGGCGGCAAATCGAGATTTACGGCAGCGCTCTCTACTTTTTGAGCACCAAATTGAATCCGTGAGGCGGAAGCTTGGCGCCGAAGCTGAGATACTTCGAAATCTCAACAGTGAGTTAAGGGTTGCCAACCAGCGGATTGTGGACTCGAGGTCCTGGAAGATCACGGCCCCGCTCCGTGTTTTAAATAGACAAGCTCATCAGCTAGCGACGCTAGGCATATTCGGCGGGCGCAACCCCACTTTGCAAATGCGCGTCAAGAATGCTCTCCGCTACTTGATACGGGGTAATCTCAGGGGCTTCGTCGATCGGGTGCGGCACTACCGCCGGCAGGCACTGGCAATGGAGGTGCATACGAACCGTGGGCGAACGGGAACCCTTTGGGGCATCATGACAACGCCGCACACCGTCTTCATTGCCCACTGCATCGCAGATCGGCTAGCCGCCAAGGGTATCGCGAGCGAGATCCTGCTGTCTCCGCCCGAGATATTCGACCATGATTTCTATATAGTTCTCTGTGCGCAAATGTTTGATCGCCTACCGCAAGGTGAAAAGCGAGTTCTCTTCCAGTTGGAACAAACCGTCAGTTCTCGTTGGTTTACAAAAGAATATTTTGTAGCTCTTGAAAACTCTGTTGCCGTATTAGATTATTCTCTCGTAAATATCGAATTTTTAGAAGAGCATAATATCGCATATCCTCATGTCTTCTACCTGCCGATTGGTGCTTCTGACAAGTTGATATATGAGGTTGATTCACGAGAAAAGGAATATGATTTCGTATTCTACGGCGATTATTTCAGTTCTGAAAGACGCAGAAGGATGCTTGACGAATTTGGTCGACATTTTAAGGTCAAGCTATGCAATGGTACCTTTGGCGAGGATATGCATGCAGTTATTCGCAAAGCGCGTGGGGTCATCAATATTCACTACTACGAGGATGCCCTTCTAGAAATGCCGCGTATCCAGGAATGCCTTTCGCAAGGTATTCCGGTTCTTTCGGAGGAAGCTAGGGACCAAGATGACTATCCAGAGATCAAAGGGGCGGTCCGATTCTTCAAGCAGAATTCTATCGAAGATATGATTAGCGCTGGTCGCGAATTTTTGGCTCACAGCGAGCAGATCGCGCGGGAGGTTACCCGGTCCGTGGAATTTAGTAGCCGTCGCTTCACCTTTATGTTTGATCGATTTTTGGTGGCCATTGGTATACTTCCCGTCCACGTTGCGCTTAAGGAGGCAATTTATCTTCCGGCCGGGAGTCAGATAGCGCTTTCGTTGCCCGAAACAATAAAACGGAGACGAACTTTCCTCAGTGAGAGGCCCGACGACTGCGCAATATTCGACGGCATAAGGAATATCAAGGGCTGGATCGGTTGCGGGTCAAGCTATAGTGCCCTCGCAAAGCATGCTCGGGCCGCCAACGAAAAGAGGCTGGTTGTTTTCGAAGACGATGTGCTGTTCCGCGATGATCATTCTACGAGGATGGAGACAATTGAGAGCTATCTCGACTCGACAGAGCGCTGGGATATCTTCTCTGGTATGATTGCATCAGTCCACCCCCAGACGCAGGTGTTGGGGGTGGAAGTGCGCAACGGTATGACGTTTGTTAAGATTGATCGCATGACGAGTATGGTGTTCAACATCTACAATCGTCATGCAATTAACCTTCTAGCTGAATGGGATCCAACGAATACGAATGTTGAGACAAACACGGTCGATCGCTATCTGGAAAATCAGGACAATCTCCGCGTCGTTGTGACGCTGCCTTTTCTCGTTGGTCACCGCGAGGACGTGTCGTCCACGCTCTGGGGGTTCCAGAATGATCGCTATTCCAAGATGATTGTCGAAGCGGAGGAGGCGATCCGAATTCTGGCCGATCGCTGGCTGGCGGAGCAAAAAGGATTGTCAACAGTCGAGGAGGTCGAAGTCACAATCGTTTGATGGGGTGATGTTAGGTCATTTGAGGGTGCGCCGCGACAGCGGAGCATGCCGCCAAGAGGCCAATGCTATCGCCGGAGTGAGGCGAAGTGATTGGGCCCTGTATTTGCACCTCAAATCATCATCTAAGACTCACATAATCATCTCGTAGCCAAGAAGATCAAAATCGGTTTTGAAGACTTCGTTTATCCGGCAGATTGCGCGCTTCGACATAATTCCCGTATATCGGTACCCGTTCTTATCAGATGAGGTAAGGTTTGTTACGTTTCTATTTATCATTGGTGGCGTATCCAAGTCCGCGCGTTGGCAGAAAATTTCAAAATCTTGCTCAAATCTCTCCACTTTTCCTATGAAATTTACGTACGGCTTGCCTTCAAAGTGCGTCCAGTAGCTTGCGGGGTGTAATGGCATGTTAGTGTTGCGGCCGACATCCATTATCTCGTATTCCGGCAGAAGCATAATCCATCTATTAAAATCGTAGTCCGAATCAGCAATGCGTTTCTGGTTTTCACTCAATTGAGCTTTTACGAGCTCTCTAATCCATGCGTGAGGATACTCCGCCAGGGGCTGATAAGCTATGTCTCTTTGTAGCTGGATGAAGCCAGAATATGCTCTGTCGTATGGATTTCTAACGAACGACGCTGTAGTGTATCCAAGCTTGCTTTCTGGAAGAGCTTTAAATTCAGAAATTGTGATGTGCTGATGGGTAACTCTATTCAGGTGTTTGTTAAAGTAAAAAAATTTGCTATACGTACTCTCATTGTACCTCTCTAGCCGGTCGTTGCAGGTACTGCTCGCCGTTTTCCATGGCGAAAACAACACGAATTTACGAGCATGAGATATAATCATTGCCGTTCATTCTCCGGACGCTCAGCAGCTATTTTGATGCGACTGGGCTATTCGCTGCCGGTTGCGGAGTGCAACCGCCTAGGAGCTGTTAAACCGCTTGGTCTTCAAGCGATTCCACGCGTCCCCCTTTAAGCGTTAACTTTTTCGTACATACGCGCTGGATCAGACTTTCATCGTGGCTCGCCAGAATGATGATGCCTGCCTTCTCCGCGAGTTCGTTCATGCGTCGCTTGGCTTTCTCCTGAAATGAGGCGTCGCCTGCGCCTATCCACTCATCCATTAGCAGAATCTCTGGCTCTAGTGCGGTCGCCACCGAGAAGGCCAAGCGCGCGGCCATGCCTTGGCTATAGGCTTTGAACGGCACATCGATGAAGTCGCCCAATTCGCTGAAATCGATTATTTCGCTCATTTTCTCTTCGATCTCGTCTCTCGTCCAGCCATTGATCAATCCCCTCAGCACAATGTTTCGTCGCCCGGTGGCTTCGGGGCGAAACCCTATGTTGATGTTGAACAGCGCATCGACCTTGCCAGCGATCGACATCGTGCCGCCCGATGGCTGATAGATTCCGTATAGAACCTTGAGCAGGGTGGTCTTGCCGGCGCCATTCGGGCCGACAAGTCCTAACCGGTCGCCCGCCTTGAGCTCGAAGCTGACACCGTCGAGCGCCTGCACGACCTGTTTGGTGCCCGCCTTTGCTATGTTGCCGCCAAGAGCGCTGCGACGCCGGCCAGGCGCCGAAAGCGTCAGCTTTTCAAACAGCCGGTAGACGAGGCTGATATTGTTCAGTTTGATGGAGGTCATGAGGCTCAGATCAGGAAAACGACGTGCTTGCGGTAACGGCCCAGCAGCAGCAACGCAAGAGCCCAGGCACCGATACAGATGTAACCTGTCACCGCCAGAGCATGCGTCGGAAAGATGCCCGCCGTGATCGGTTCACGCACGCCCTCAAGGAAATAGGTGAACGGATTCCAATGATAGGCATACTTTTGGATGCCTTCTTGCCCGCTATAGACCCAAAAGACCGGCGTCAAGAACATGCCAACCCGCATCATGTTGCCGACGATGAACTCACTGTCCGGGAAAAAGGCGCCCAAGAACGCGAAGACCATGACAAATGCAGGAGTTGCCAGGACGATAAGCAGCAGACCCAGCAACGACAGCAGCCATTTCGTGTCGATGCCGTAACCGCTCAACAACAGAATAAGAACGCATCCCGCCAGCGAATAACCAGCCCGGATGACGCTTTGCATCGTCAATCGCATCACGTACACGAACAACGGCAGTGTCGTGCCTTGAATGAAGCTCGCTTCACGTTGGAAGAGTAACACGCTCACCGTGATAGTTTCGCTGAGATAGAACCACACCAGCATGCCGATGGCTACATAGGCTATGTAGCTGGGGTTGCTCGCGTCCTTGGTGACGAAAACAAAGACAAACGTGCCGACGAAAGCGAAATAGTTGACCAGCATCCAGAGCGGGCCGAGTGTCGTGCGTCTGTGCTGGTCGCCAATGTCTTCATGGGCAAGCGCCACCCAGACCCGGTGTAATTTCATGGCTTTTGAGATGTCGTCAAAAGCCCCGTTTAGTGCCGCAATCATAGCTGGGAGTATCGCAATCTGTTGTTTCGGCGCATTGTCCTTCGCTGGCCATAGCGAACCACCAAGCCCCTGTCTAATAGCCGTTTCGATGGACATATGGCAACGCATTGCGTCCTAACGAGGTCTGGAGCAGAGTCAACTGCGGCAAAACTGGACACACATGCTGATGGCGTGGTGCTTATAAGCAAGCGCTAATGCGGACTTCGCGGCAATTTTCCACGCATCGGGCTTCATGCTTCCCTTTGCCCCTCATTCTTCCAAAAAAACATCTGGCTATGCCTCGTCCCCCGCAGTATGCGATACAGCAGGCGAGGGCCGGAGATGCCGCTTGGAAGTGTGACGGTCGCGAAGGATTTTCGTGCTCACACTTTGCTGGTCATGCCGACAGTCTGGAGTTTAGTACTATCTAATGAATACTTCCCTGGAAGCTGTGTTCGGGCTCAGGCCGCAGATTCGGCGCGCCTTCATCATGATCCAGGACGTGGTCATGGTCCTGGTCGCGGTCGCGCTCAGCCTTGTCCTGTCGCGGTCGGATCTTTCGTTCGGCGCGCTCTCCACGGAGGGTCTATTCACCTGGGCCGGCATCGTGCTCATCAGCCATCTTCTGTTCAGGTATTGCGGCCTCTACACCACGGTCTGGCGCTTCGCCTCGACGCCTGATTTCTTCAACATCCTGAAGAGCTGCGCGATCCTGACCTTCGTGCTCTACGCCGTTTCGCTGGTCGTGCGTTTCTTCCAGCCGGTCGCGGGCCTCAACGAGCGCCAGTTCATCGTCTTCCTGCTCGTCTCCTTCACCATCATCTCGGCGCCCCGGCTGTTCTACCGCTTCCTGCGTGACGGCGCGAGCTGGGGTATTTTGAATCGCAAGGCCGACACGGCGCGGACCAAGCAGGCTCTGTTCGTCGGGCGGCTCGGCGAGGCCGACCTGATCATTCGTTTCACGCGTACGGCGCAGCCCGCCGAGCATTCCATCGTCGGCATCATGGCGACCGAGCGTGGCGCGCCGCTGGGCACGCGCATTCAAGGGGTTCCCGTG
This sequence comes from Mesorhizobium sp. Cs1299R1N3, assembly GCF_037179625.1. Lineage (NCBI taxonomy): Bacteria > Pseudomonadati > Pseudomonadota > Alphaproteobacteria > Hyphomicrobiales > Phyllobacteriaceae > Mesorhizobium > Mesorhizobium sp. Cs1299R1N3. The sequence goes on from NZ_JAPYKQ010000004.1 coordinate 399,474, forward strand.
GTGGCGACCCGGCCGCGCCTGATCGATGTCCTGGAGGACTATGCGACCGGCAGCAAGAGCCTCGATCTGCTGATTTTCGGCAGCGGCGCCGAACATGAGATCGAGGAATATTCCGAGCTGGTCCGCGTCGCGCGTCACGGCGACATCGGGGTCGTGCAGTTCGCTGGGCTTTCGCAGGTGGGCCAGGAGGGAAAGCTCGTTCTCGATGCCGTCGAGATGGAGACGATCCTGCGCCGCCCGACGGTGCCATCCGACATCGAGCGCATCGGCGCCTTCGTCGGCGGCAAGCGCGTCCTGGTCACGGGAGGCGCCGGTTCCATCGGGCGAACGCTGGTCAAGCGGTCTCTGGAGCTTGGAGCCGAGGCCGTGCTGGTCGCCGACAATTCCGAATTCGGCATCTTCCAGCTGAGCCAGTATGTCGACGAGAAGGACCATGACCGCCTCAAGGTCCGCATCGTCGATGTCGCGGACAGGCGCCAGATGACGCGCGTAGTCACGGAGTTCAAACCCGACATCCTCTTCCATGCCGCGGCGCTGAAGCATGTTCCGCTGCTGGAGGAGAACTGGGAATCGGCCATCCAGACCAACGTTTTCGGCACGCTTGTCTGCGCCGAGGTCGCCGCCAAATGCGGCGTGGCGCAATTCGTCATGGTCTCGAGCGACAAGGCCGTCGATCCGACGTCCGTGCTCGGCATGACCAAGCGGGCCGCCGAACAGATCGTCAGCGCCCTGCATGAAACGCCGGCCGGCGAACCGGGCGGCCGCCGCGCCGCCACCAAGTTCATCGCGGTGCGCTTCGGCAACGTCTTCGGCAGCAATGGCTCGGTGGCGACCATATTCCAGGCGCAGATCGAGGCCGGTGGGCCGGTCACCATAACCGACCGCCGCATGACGCGCTATTTCATGACTGTCGCCGAGGCCGTCGATCTCGTCATCATGTCGGCGGCCGATGCCGCGTCGCGGCCGGCCGACCAGGACTACGCCGTCTACATGCTCGACATGGGCAAGCCCGTGCCGATCGTCGAAGTGGCCGAAACGATGATCCGCATGGCGGGAAAAAGCCCCTATACGGATATTCCGATCCGCTTCACCGGCATCCGGCCGGGCGAAAAGCTCCACGAGACCCTTCACGGCGAAGACGAGGTATTGGTCGAGCTCAGCATTGCCAAGATTTTTGGCCTGAGCACCGATGTGGCGCAGTGGTCGGATGTCCAGGCAGCACTTGCGGCATTGCAGCAATCCATGAAGAGCCAGGACAAGGCCGCCTCGCTCACCATCCTGGCCGATCTCGACCGCGCGACGAAGACAAGGGCGAACGCGCGGCAGGACGCGGTCCCGAAGACGGCCGGGCAGGCGAGCTAAAGCAATTCCGGGAAAACTGCGTAGCGGTTTTCCGTCCGGAATTGCGCAAAGGCAAGAGATGAGCAATTCCGGGAAAAGTGCGTAGCGGTTTTCCTCGCGCAGCAAGGCGTTTGACATCAGTGGGTAAGACAGATCCGCGCATTGCCGTCCTGATGGCCACGAAGGACGGCGCCGCCTTCATCGACGAGCAAATGCAGTCGCTGCTCGACCAGTCCCATCCTCTGGTCGACCTCTGGATATCCGACGACGGCTCCGTCGATGGCACGGTTGCCATCGTCGAAGCCTGGAAGCCCCGCTGGGCAAAAGGTCGGATAAATTTGGTGGAAGGGCCGCGGCAAGGCTTTGCCGCCAATTTCCGGTCGATGATCCTCGATCCGCGCATTGATGCGGATTGTTACGCCTTCAGCGATCAGGACGATGTCTGGGAGCCCGACAGGCTTGAAAGCGCCCTTGGCTGGATGCGGAAATTTGACGTGGCGCAACCGCTGATGTTCTGCTCGCGAACCGCGACCATGACCGAAACCGGAAGCCTGGTCGGCCATTCGCCGCTGTTTAGCCGTCCGCCGGCCTTCCGCAACGCGCTGGTGCAAAGCATTGCCGGCGGCAACACCATCCTGCTCAACCGCGCCGCCCGCGATCTGCTGGCCAAGGCCTCCGCCCGCACCGGTTTCGTCAGCCATGATTGGTGGGCCTATCTGATCGTCACCGGTGCCGGCGGCGTCGTCCGCTACGATTCGCGACCATTGGTGCGCTACCGCCAGCATGCGGCAAACCTGGTCGGCGCCAACGCATCGTGGCAGGCACGGATCTCGCGGCTCGGCCGCCTGTTCAAGGGCCAGTTCGCGGACTGGACCGATCTCAATCTCGCCGGCCTTGCCGTCAATCGCGACCTCCTTACGACGGATGCGCTGACATGCCTCGATTTGTTCGCGAAGGGTCGGCAAGGTAGCCTTTTCCAACGCCTGGGCGCCCTGCACAAAAGCGGCGTTTATCGACAGACTATTGCCGGGACTCTTGGGCTCTATCTCGCCTTCATCCTGGGTCGTATCTGAATATTGCGGACCGCGTGGCGGCGCTTGGTCAGGAAGGCGACCTCATGCTACGCCGACCGGATTGACGGGTTTCGCTCGCGGTTGCCGCGTGAAGCCCTGGCAGGGAGCCCATCGGCCACTCATGACGACAGCCAAGAAAATCTTCGATCTCGCCGGTGCGGCTGTGCTGCTGGTGGCAACCTCTCCGATTCTGTTTCTTGCCATTCTTGCCGTCCGCGCATCGTCGCCTGGTCCGGTGATTTTTTCCCAAACACGGATTGGCCGCGAAGGTGCGCTTTTTCGCTGCCATAAGTTGCGGACGATGTACCAGGGAACGCCATCGTTGCCCTCGCATGAAACCCCCGTGAGCGCCGTGACATCGGTTGGAAAGGGCTTGCGGAAATTCAAGCTCGACGAACTGCCGCAACTCTGGAATGTCCTGCGCGGCGAAATGAGCCTGGTCGGACCGCGTCCCTGCCTACCGAGCCAGACGGAACTGATCGAATGCCGCAAGCGGTTGGGGGTTTTGCAGGTGCTGCCTGGGATGACAGGCTTGGCCCAGATCAGGGGCATCGACATGTCGAACCCGCAACTTCTGGCCGAAATCGATGCCAGCTATCTCAGGACCGCGTCGTTCTGGCTCGACCTTCGGATCTTGTTCGGAACGCTTTATCGCGGCTGAGCGCGCCGTGCTCCAGAAGCAAAAAACCAGTCCTTGGACCCGTGGTCAAACGTGAAGCCGGGGCTTTCGGAGCCGCGCTATCTCGGTCAGCCTCTCCAGTGTGCCGGATTCCGGTGCCCAGCCTTCCGAGGCAAGCAGGGAAGGGTCGCATATCTGTGTCGCCGTCAGGCTGTCCCAGAACGGCCGCTTGCCAAGCAGTATGGCGGCCGCCCGCATCGGTCCGGCCGGCATTGGCACCAGGCGCGTCGGCCTCCCGAAACCGCGGCGAAAGGCACCGATGATGGCAGCGACGGAAACCGGCGGCACGTCGCTGGCGGTATAGACCGGATGAAGCGGCTGCGAATGGCAAAGCAGATGCCACACCGCCCGTGCCGCCGATTGCGATGACAGCAGCGAGCGGTTTGCCGTCAACGCGCCTGTCGGGATCGGCAGAGCCGTATCGGCGAGCCGCATCAGCGTCGCCAGGTTTCCTTTCATGCCGATCCCGTAGACCGGAGGCAGCCGCAATATGGCGGCGTCGGCACGGCCATGCGAGGCGTAGGCATCCAGCACCGCGATTTCTGCTTCGCGCTTCGAGCGCCCATAGGCGTCTTGCGGTTCGGGGACCGTATCTTCGTCGATCGTTGCGCTGGCACGCGCGCCGATCACGGCCCGGATCGAGGAAAGATGGATGAGCCGTCCACTTGCCTGCGTGGCGGCGGCATGTGCCAGACGTGCGCTCAATTGCGCATTGGCTGCCCGAAAATCGGCTTCGGTGGCATTACCCTGGTCATTGTTCAGACCCGCGCAATGGACGATATCCGTAACATCCCTGGTCAGCGCCAGGAAAGCCGCTGCCGGCGCATCGAAACCCGGCATCGGCACGGCGTCGGACCCCGCATCGAGTCTCTCCGGCCGGCGGGAGGCGAGGCGAAGCTCGACACCGGCCTCACGAAGCCGGTGGACCACCTGGCGGCCGATGAAGCCCGTCGCGCCCGTAACCAGGACTTTCATTGTCTTGCCCGGACCGGCTATCGAGCGGCTGGCCGGGGTGCCAGGCCCTCTACTGATGGAACGGCTTGGCTGTTTGCTGGTGAAACCGTCCGTGCTTCCACCAACGCGGCCTGGCGCCCACATGCGAGATATGTTCCCGACACCAGGAAGACCATAAAGACCGAGTCCAGAATGTCATGGCCGATCAGGATGCCTGTCATTCCGGCGGTCAGATAGGTGATCACGACGGCGACAATCATGGTGGCGCCGAACCGCTCGATCGGATCGGCGCTGTCGCGAAGGACCCGGGCGGCATTTCTGGCGGCAACCACAAAGATCGCCGCCAGCGTCACCGCACCCAGGATTCCCGCTTGCACCAAGGCGGTCAGGAAGCCGTTATGGAAATGACTGAAACCTTCGTCCATCCCGAACTGGTCCTGAAAGCCCTGCTTGATCAAGACGTGAGTGGCCCCCACTCCATGTCCGAAAAATGGCATCTCCCGAAATGCCTTCAGGCCGATATCCCAAAGCGCGACGCGCGATCCCAGAGCAGTCGTGTGGTCACCATGGGCCGCCAGCGCATCCCAGTCGGAGTGCAGAAATGCAACACGCCCCGCTATCGTCTGGAACCCGAAAAACGCGATTGTGACTCCAATCGCGGCCAGCAGCAAAAGCACGCGAACGGCATTTCTCCCTCTCAGCCTCTGCTGGTTGATCAGCAGAACGGCGATACCGGCAATCAGCAGCGCCAGCCAGACGATGCGCGTACCGGAGTAGATGATGGCGACCGTTCCGCCGAGCGCAGCGCAGATGAGGGCGATCCTGTACCTCTCTATGCCGGACAGGGCAGCAGCCACGCAGGTCACCACTGCAAGGCAGAGGACCTCAGCGAAAACGATCGCATTCCCGGCCCCGCCCTCGGCGCGTATCCCAAGCCGATACTGCTGATAGACCGCCAGCAGCAGCGCCCCGAAACAGGCAGCCATGCTGGCCAGCACAATGATGCGGACGAGCGTTGTCTTTTGCGTAATGCTCCAGGTCGAATAGGAGATGGGAAAAAACAGAAAGGTGATCAGCGGGATAAGATGCCGCGCGTCCTTGACGATCGCGTGGTTGACGAGGGACGCCAGGACATTGCTTGCGCAATAGGCATAGATCGCGATCGTCAGCGCCATCATCGCGCGGTCGACATTGAAGCGTCTTCTCTTCAAGGCGATCAACAGGACGGACCACAAGCCGCCGCCATTGAACACGAAGCTAACCACCGATCCCAGGACCGGGGGAGAAAAGAAGCAGAGAATGGAGAAGTAGATATTGATCCGCGAAGGCGTGAATTGCTGCCTAATGGATGAAAGCCGGTTCAATTTTCGGACCTGCTATTCCAGAGAGATTTTATGCGGCACATCTTCGAAAGTGCTCGCCTCGAAACTGCCCATGCTTCATCACGCACTTGCCCACTCTCGAAAAGCGTATAGCGGCTGGGTCGCTGTTTCGATAGTGCGCCTGGATCGATTGCCGCCGAAATCCCCCGGTCGGGGCCAGTTGACCCCTGCGGCGCCGCCGCGGCGCTCTCACAGGCAATATATTTCCCGGCTTTCTCCAGCTGGAGGCCCTTCAAGCAGAAATTTCCGGGTTTTGCCACAAGTATGGAAAATTCATTCCCGAACCGACTGCTGCCGGGCTCGTCCTGCATTGTTCTGGGCCGCGACGATCTGCTAGAACGCCCGCACGAAACATTTTGTCCAGAAGCGAAGCTTGAAGCGGGCGCAAAAAGGCTCGATGATTGACGCGGGAACTTCTGTTGCAAGGCACGAGAGAACGCTCACGGTCCATGATATCAGCGCTTACGCATCTGCAGCGGCTTGAAGCCGAGTCCATCCACATATTCCGCGAGGTCGCGGCCGCTTTCACCAAGCCGGTTATGCTCTATTCCGTCGGCAAGGATTCGTCGGTGCTGATGCATCTGGCGATGAAGGCGTTCTATCCGGCCAAGCCGCCATTCCCCTTTCTTCACGTCGACACCACCTGGAAATTTCGCGAGATGATCGCATTTCGCGATCAGATGGCGCAGAAGCTGGGGTTCGACCTTCTGGTTCATGTCAACGAAGACGGCGTGCGCGACAACATCAATCCGTTCGATCACGGTTCGAACACCCACACCCATGTGATGAAGACCGTGGCGTTGCGCCAGGCGCTCGACAAATACGGCTTCGATGCCGCCTTTGGCGGCGCCCGCCGCGACGAGGAAAAGTCGCGCGCCAAGGAGCGCATCTTCTCCTTCCGCAATGCCCAGCATGTGTGGGATCCGAAGAACCAGCGGCCCGAGATGTGGAAGATCTTCAACACTCGCATCGCGCAGGGTGAATCGATCCGCGTCTTCCCCTTGTCGAACTGGACCGAGCTCGACATCTGGCAGTACATTCTGCAGGAAGACATCCCGATCGTGCCGCTCTATTTCGCCAAGCAGCGGCCGGTTGTCGAACGCGATGGCATGTTGATCCTCAAGGACGATGATCGCATGAAGCTGCTGCCCGGCGAGGTCGTGGAGGACAGGTTGGTGCGGTTCCGCACGCTCGGCTGCTATCCGCTGACCGGCGCCATCGAATCCGACGCCGACACACTCGAGGCCATCGTCGGCGAGATGCTGACGGCACGCACATCCGAACGGCAGGGTCGCCTGATCGACCGCGATGAAGCCGGTTCGATGGAAAAGAAGAAGCGCGAGGGGTATTTCTGACCATGCGCCACATCATGGCGAAGAGCCTCGCTCCCACGGATGGCGTCCGCGATTATCTGGCCGCGCAGGAGAAGAAGTCGCTGCTGCGCTTCCTGACCTGCGGTTCGGTGGATGACGGCAAGTCGACGTTGATCGGACGCCTGCTGTCC
>NZ_JAPYKQ010000005.1:0-365234 GCF_037179625.1 Mesorhizobium sp. Cs1299R1N3
AGAAACGCACCGTCGAGGACACGTGGCGCCACATCGGACATCTCGTCGAAACCATCGAGGCAGCCGAATGTAAGAACTACTTCGAAAACGCAGGATACGCTTCCGTCAAAACGTGAAAGGCTCTAGTGTGGCGATCAGCGAGCTCACCGATGCGGTTGCGGATCTGCCGCGGGCGGTCGTTGAAACGGTCGACCGGCCGATTCCTTTCATTCAGCCCGAAACGCGCGAGACAGTGAGAAATCAGGTACTCGGCATTATCCATGAATACAGGATCGAGAACCCTCCAGGCGCGGCCGAGCAGGATTGAACTAGCCGTTCTGGTCTATCGCGTGGGGCGCGGGTTGGCTCCCGTTTTGCGCTTTGTGGCCGCTGAACCAGAACCAGGCCGCGATGATCACGACCGCCACAATCGCTATCCAGACTATGAGACGAGGCATTGCCGAATCCTCCGTGCCAGCAGTCTATCCACGTTGATGCGGTGATCAGGACGGGTTGAGGTCGGCTCGCCGCCCCTCGTATTTCAAATCCCAGAAGCGATCCTTTGTTCCGCTTGAGTTGGTTTCGGTCCTGGCCGACGGTTCCCTGTCACGGCCCATATCTTGCGATCGGCACCCGTGCGATCGGCGTTGATTGACGGGCATGCGGGGCACACTAGATCAATTCATGCCGATCACGATTTGCTTCGATGGCTGGGAGACTATTCTTGTGGCGCACCAAACGCCGGCTTTGACCTTCAGTGGCCGTCATCTCAGGCTGGATTATCTGTGCGCCCTGTTGCTTTTGGGTGTTTCGGCGGGATGCTCGTCTTCCGATAGGATCGAGCAGCAATCCCAAACCGCGGCCGCCGCCGCACAGACCGTATCGATGGTGCTCGATGCCTGGACAAGCGGGGCGGCGCCGTTCGCATATACCGCCGGCACGCTGCAATCGATCGGCAAGACACTGGCCGATGCCGAGGCGCAAATCCAATCGGCCGAAACGGCCGAACCCGCGGAGCGGGCTGCATTGGCGGCAGCGGTCAAGGATCTGTCGGTCGCGGTGGCTCACGCCGAGGCGGGATTGCAGGCAGGCAATCGAGCGGGGGTCCAAAAAGCAAAACAGGATCTTCAACTGGCCTCGCGCTCGCTGGCCGCCGCCTATGCAAACTATTTCGCGCCGAAGCCATGAAGAAGCTCGTGGAAATATCGCTCGGCGTCGTTACCAGCGTTGGCGGCTTCCTCGAAGTCGGATCGATGGCGACGGCGGCGCAGGCGGGCGCGACTTTCGGTTTCCAACTGATCTGGGCCGTGGTGCTCGGCACCATCTGCATCATCTTTCTGGTGGAAATGGCCGGCAGGTTCGCGGCGGTGAGCCATCACACGATCTGCGATGGCATTCGCGAGCGATTTGGCTTCAACGTCTTTGTGTGGCCGTTGCTTGCCACCTTCTTGCTCAGTCTCATGGTGCTCTCCGCCGAGATCGGCGGCGTTGCCATCGCACTCGAACTTGCGACCGGCATAGGCTTCCAGTGGTGGGCGTTGCCGGTGGCTTTTCTGGCGTGGCTGCTGCTCTGGAAAGGCACGTTCGGCCTCATCGAGAAAGGCGTGTCGATGCTCGGTCTGGTGACCTTGTGTTTCGTCGTCGCGGCCGTGATGCTGAAACCCGATTTGACAGCGGTCGCTGCTGGCGCCGTGCCTTCGCTGCCAGCCCACGATACCGCCAGTTACTGGTTCATGGCGGTCAGCATTCTCGGCGCCTCGATATCGCCGTACCTGTTCATGTTCTATTCCTCCGGGGCCATCGAGGACCAGTGGGACAAGAGCTATCTCGGTGCCAATCGGGCCATAGCGGGACTGGGGATGTCTTTCGGCGGCACCATTTCGGTTGGCGTGCTGATCGTGGCCACCCTCGTGCTGGCGACGCACGGCATCGACCAGGTGGACGATTATCACCAATTGCCGTTGATGCTGATCCCGGTATTCGGCTTCTGGGGTTTCGTCCTGTTCGTAGCCTCTCTCGCCATTGCCTGCTTCGGCGCTACGCTCGAAGTCGGGCTGCAGCAGGCTTACCTCGTGGCGCAAGGCTTCGGCTGGACGTGGGGCGAGGACCGCAAGCCGCGCGACAACCCAGGGTTCAGCGCGGTGTACACGGTATCGTTGTTTCTTGCCGCCATCCCCATCATGCTTGGTCTCGATCCGCTGAGGCTCACCATCTTTTCCATGGCGCTGACGGCGGCCAGCCTGCCGCTGACCGTGGTTCCATTCCTGTTTCTGCTGAACGACAAACGCTACGTCGGCGAGCATCGCAACGGCACTCTCTCCAACGCCGCGGTCATCTTCATCATCGCGCTCGGCTTTGTGCTGGCCGTGGTGACGATCCCGCTGCAGATATTCGGAGGCACATGATGAAATTGCTGCGTGATCTCCTGGACAAGCAGGTGGTCGACCGCGAACAGGTCAAGATCGGCAAGATTGATGGGCTGGTGGCGGAGTTGCGGCAGGGCAAGCCGCCAAGGATCATTGCGATCGAGCTCGGCTCCATCACTTTGGCACGTCGCCTCGGCGCGGGACCCGGGCGATGGATGGCGCGACTCGCGGCAAAGCTGGGTGGCAAGCACCATGGCAAACCGCATCGGATCGCCTGGCACAAGGTGAAGGATATCGGCACCGACATCGAGTTCGATGTGGGTGTGCGTCAGACGTCGATCTTCGCTTGGCAGGACTGGTTGCGCGACCATATCATCGGACGCATTCCGGGAGCTTGATGATGACCATCGTCAATCTCGAACATCTGGCTGGGCGACGCGTGCTCTCGCAGCGAGGCAAGAGCATCGGCTACATCGAGGAAATCTGCGCCGAACGGGATGACGACGATTTCGTCGTTACCGAATTCCACGTCGGCATCTACGCTGCTTTCGAGCGTCTTTCGGCGTCGGCCATAGGCGTGGCGGTGCTCGATCTGTTTCGGCTGCGCCGCCGCGATGGTCTATACCGCATCCCTTGGGACAAGCTCGACATCTCCGACCCGGCGCGCCCGCGGCTGCTGTGCCCGATGACCGAACTATCCGGCATGAAGAGCGCACCCGATCTTCGCGAATAGGTCGCCGCCGCGCATCGGCATCGACGCCAAGGCGGCGCCGACCCTCAAGAACGCAGAGGCGGAGGTCGCGGTTTTTCTGGCCGCCAGCATGCTGCGCTGAAAATGTTCACGACGTGTTCTACACGGAAGCAATCCGCGAGCTTACCGTCACGGATACTCCCTTCCTGGTCGCTTCATCCAGGAGAGAGGTCGGCATGACGGAGCCGACATCAATCGCCAACGGGCATCATGCCGTTGGCCGAGCCGAATATGACATCAAAGAAATGCGTGCCCTTGAACACCTTGCCAAATGAAGCGGAGTTGCTGGCCGAGGATTTGCGTAACTGCTCGATCCCAGGTCCCAGCGACAGTCCCGCTGTGCCGTAGCCGAGTGAGGTGACCACTCCGGCTAACTCATGGAATCGAGGCTTCCGATCGCGGCCGAGGCGATGGTCCAGGTCGAAGGCCACGTCAGCTCCGTCGGGACGAATCAAGACCCATGAAAGAACGACGACGTCGTTATCGATGCCTGGGGCTCGGGCCGCTCCACCAGCCTCATTCCGGCCGTTCCAGGGACCTGGTCCGTCATAACGATTGCCTTCATCGTCCATCTACCTGTGTGGGTCGTGGTCATCTTTCTGAATTCCTTGGCACGAGCGAAAGGGGAAACGCGAAACTAATGGTCCAATGATCTTTGCTATCAGGCCGGCGGCCAAACATCTGTCTCGTTACCTAAACCGGAGCGTTGTCCTGAGGCCAGGTTGCCACTGATGCTGGCGTGATGAAACACGCTCCCGGCATCCTTGGACGAGCGGACACGCATTTCGGAATCCGGAGTTCGCGAGGCTCGGCTGAGTCGCAGCGCCGGATTGCACGAACGCTCGCAGCTTGCTTTCGGCCTTTGCCGTTTCAAGTGTTTTCTTCCGCCAAGCAGCGAACTCGGCCGACGATGAAAGCCCGACGAACGTTTTCAACTAAGAATGTCACCATTGGCACGCCGTAAGAAAAACCACACGTCTGACGCGAGAGATGCCTCGGGGCGCGGTATTGGGGTCATGTGCAAGGAACCGCACCCGGAATTGCTTCTCTGCCTGAATGCGCTCGTCGTGCTTTTGCCTGGTTCTGCCATGGTCACATCCACCACGGTTCAACATATGCCACTGCCCGTCGCCGATAGAGGCGCGCGCTAATATTGAAGTAATCGTCAGGCTCCCACGGTTCCATGGCTCCGGCCTATGGTGGCGGTCGTCCGGCGCCCCGGTTAACGTCGTTCAGGCGTGACTGTCTGGCAAGGATCGCGAAGACAACTGCGAACCTTCCGCCTCGACATTGAAAACGATGCTCGCCCTAAAGACCAAATCGCCGGCCTCGTCACGCACCACCATCACCATCTTGTGGTGATCGCCATCTGGAAGCGCGTCCCTCGTCCAGATCGAAATGATAGAGCGCCATCGCCCCGAACATGGAGGTGTGACAATTGCTCCTTCGATCTGAAGCTGTAGCTCCTTCAGAAAATGCCCATGACAACCAGGATGATCCCAATCGCCGCCACGGCCATGACGAGGATCATAGCTATCTCGAAACCGGGACGGAAAGTGTCAGTCATCTGGCACTACGCACACAGGGACAACAGCCCGGCCTGCTCCTCGAGTGACACAGGATTCCGCAGGCCGGGCCGTACGCCGGCCTGGAGGGCAAGCCGGTGACGGTTAAGCATGTTCCTAAGCGGACCTGTCCGCAATGGCATGTCCGATTGCGTACAAAATCCCCGTGCGGCGTGTCACCCACGGGATCCTATGATCCCGTGGGTGTACAATCGCCGGCCTTAACGTCCGCTAGGGACGATGGTGCGCTTTGGCGCGAGGGCTTGCCGAATGATCTTGGCGGCTTCGTCCGGTGTGATACCGCACTTGCGAGCATAGTAGGCAGCTTCCGTTTCAAGCTCGCCTTCCATCGGGATTTCAATCACCTTCTTTGCTTTGTGCTTGGCCTTCTTACCCATAGGACGAATCACACCACAAAACGATGTGCCCCGAACATGGCGACGTGGCGATTGTTCCGTCCGTTACCTCCTAATGATCCAATCCACCAAGGCCGCGTCAACGCGCTCGCACCCGGTAAACTCGTAGGCGAGGCTTTGAGCGAGTGCACGCCATTCACACTCCGGTGTCTTCATTTCCAAGACCAAGTCCTTAAAGACCTTGCGGAGAATGTCGGCATCGAACGCGGACACGCGGTGCTGCTCAACGTCTTTGAGCGCTTCGTCAATTTTGCGCTGACGAAACCGCTTTAGAAGCTCGTGCGACGCTGCGATTGCACGTCGGGTTTGGGCTATGTCACCCCGAAGCGAGGAAATGTAGGCCCTAGAGTGGTGCTGAGACAGGAAACTGGCGTCAACCACCGCCCGCGCGATGTCTGTACCGCTTTCGATCATAGCTACCTCCCAATAGCTAGGATTTTAAGTACCTCTATTTAAAGCGGGGCTTCAAAGGATTCAACGTCGGTTTGATACGAAGGGAACCGGTCCGAGCCTATGGCTGGCTATCGTCTGGCGCTCCGGTTATCTGGCTAACCGCCATTTCCGAAAGTTTGTGGTCCGCAAGTTGTTGAATGAACCATCGGGCATGCTCGCCTCATTAGGCAGGCGAGACGCTGTTGTCGCGGACCGACTTCATGAACGCCTCACGTACCGCGTCGAGATCGAAGACGGAAACGGGCTGGCTGTCCTTCTCGAGCAGCTTGCTCGATAAGGAGTCGATCCCCCATCTGTGCCTCTGTCATTCGCAGGTGAAGACACAAGGGTGAGGTCGATCAATGGACGATAGTTGCCCGGCAAAGGAAAGCAGAGTCTCGTCGGCTCGGCGCCCTGAAAAAAGAGTTGCCTGAAGGACGCCGAGCCTAACCGGCGAAATTGGCGGGGCGCGCGTCGTCTCGCCGGCTAAGGGTTTTATGCGCTCTTTAAGGCAACTCGCACAAAGCATCCGAACGAACTAAAGGGTCAGCCGATTGGCGGTAGCAGGCAATTTCGTTGTCGGCGCTGCTGGTTCCTTAGAGGGGCTGACGTGGATGAAGCTGCCTAATGATCTTGGTTCCGTTTGCTTGCCGGCGCCCTTGTATTCCAGCGGAACCTAATATGCGCTTGCGGCTTGTTGAGGCATGAGCACGCGCGGTCTCAATTTTCTGCATAAGTGGCTAGGCAGCAATCTGTCAGGGCTTGCCAGTCCAGACGTACTTTCGGTTGCCGAGGCAATCCAGAAGCTTTTTGCGGACGCGAAGGCGATCGGGATCAGCAGCATCGAGATGGAGGAAGAGACCGGCAGCGTTTATGAAACGGTGCTCGATGCCATCGTCCATCATGACGCTGGCCTTCTGGAATAACGCCTGATCCCGAGTTGGTGGAATGAGGCTGCGTTATGTTCTGCCGAACTGCCGCTCAGCACCCAAACTGCATGGAAACCTAGATTTTTAGACGTATGGAACCGAACACAACGACCCTAGAACGCGCGTTTGAACTGGCCCGGTCTGGCGAGCTAAGGGATGTAGAAGGCCACGTCGTCAGCTGAGATCGGAGGGTTATGATTCGAGCCAGCCGTTCCCTAGTTAAGCAGCTGAGGACAGTCCTTAAGTCCTCGGCACCAGCAGGCGACATGCGGTACTAGCCCTGCCGAGAAGCGCAGCTGTTCTGGGCCAGCCTGACGCAGCGGCACGGTGACGGGAATGCCCAGCTTTCCCCACATATGCCATTATCACACCGACCGGGGGGATGCGCGTCCACGCTCCAGCGCGCTGTACGAGGCCCTCGATCGGCCTGGGGTCGGGCCAGCCACATTCCGCGCGCCAGCCTGCACCGGCTAGGGCAAGTGAGGTGCATCACCATCAACTATCAGCCGGTTGTGCTCCCAGAAAGAATGCCAGACCACTTGCCGCGCGTCCCGTTCATCCACCATCTGGCCGCACAGGGGGCAGCGGTAGAAATACTCGCTTTCATGGTCGGCGATCTTGCCGTTGAGGTGAGGTTCAAATGAGCCAAGATCCGATAGCTTGATCATTGTAATCACTTTAACATTCAATTTAGCTAAAATGTTCCGGAACTAATATGCCGGACCGTGGCTTGAGGAGCGGTTGAGTGCTGTGCATGCGTCTGAAGTTCATACCGCCGCTGATGCCGCTCCCGAGGGCGACGACTGGATCCACGGGGTGAAGTGTGGGCAGTGTGCTTGAGGAACAGGCTGATGCTCAGGTATCGGATGGTGACGTTCGACCGGTCGACCCCCAGGTCGCCTTTGAAGAAGGGCTTCTGTTGATCGTCGACGGAATGGCATCCCGGATGCGTCCGCGGAAATAGCGGCGTTCGCTCCAGTCAGTACGACTGGCGCTATGGACTCATGTTACGCGCAAACCCGTCAGAACTAGATCCAGCGGCGACATCAACAACTCTGGCGACGTCGCCGACGCGGAACGATCCCATGCGAACGCCAGCGGTAATGGCTATTCACACCACTCCACGTTCCCACAGCCAGTTATAAAGGAGACAGTCCATGACCATTCACAAGTTCGCCCTTGCCGACGCGCCGCTGGAACGCTCGCCGGGGCAGGATGGCGACATCTTCGCCGGCAACGTCCTAGACCAGCGTCAGGGCGGGCCAGTGACGATCGGCTTCGGACGCTACGGGCCAACCCAGACCCTGAAGGAGACTATCACCGTGCACGACACGATGGTGATCCTCGAAGGAAAGATCAGTGTCTCCGACGACCACGGATCGGTGACGGCAGGCCCAGGGGAGATCGTCGCCATGCAGAAGGGCGATAAGGTGACGATCCGTTCCCACGAGAATGGTGCTGTGACGGCTTACGTCACTTACCCTCATTGGCAACAGCCGGATGCTTGATCGCATCAGGTCGCGGTGGGCACCTCATGGGTCCAATTGCGTCCGGGTGGGCTTTCTCGAGCGCCCACTCGATCGCGCGGCAGTGTCTGGACTTGGAGTGGTCGAATTCCGCTTCACCACATTGCCTCGTACAAGGCCATGATCTCAGCATTCCCCTGTAGTCGAATTTTGCATCGATGGAATATCAAACGGGCGTGCGCGTTCGCCAGCCGGCTCGACTCACCCAAATTTGCATCTGTTTCTGTGGGGATATCTGTGGGGTAGCGCAAATACCGTATTCCTAACCCATTGTTTTGACTGGTCGGAGTGGCAGGATTTGAACCTGCGACCCCCTCGTCCCGAACAAGTTGTTTTGCCAAGAAAAGCCCGGATTTCTGGGCTTTTTTGTTGCCGCCCAACCCGTTTGTTCCGCATTAATTCCGGGGTTTCGGGTAGGTTTCTGGTAGGTTTCCGGTAGGTGTTCTAATCCCGTTCTATCGCATCCGAACGACGTTGCTCTTGACCTTCAGGGCCGGAGCTTTCGCCGTGATCCGCTCCGCCGCCTCGGCTTGGAAGTCGGGATGGTGGTGATAGTAGGTCGAGCGCAAAACCGCTTCGGTCATGCCAAGGTAATCGGCCGCGAGCGATAGCTCCGTCCCGTTCTGCATCAACCAAGTCGCGGCGGTGTGGCGCAGCGTGTGCGGCGTCACGTCGGTTTGGAAGTTGCCCTCTTCGTCATACCAGCCAAGCCCGGCCGCCTCGCACGCCGACTTGAACGCCTTGCGCACGGAGCCGACGGGCTGGCCCTCCCACTCGACGACAAAGTCGTGCGAGATCATGCGGCCGATATTGAGGCTCTTCTGTCGGCGCTCATACTTCAGGAAGACCGGCGTCCGCGCCCATCGGCGCACATGGGCAAGCACGCGATCGGGGAGCCGCACCGGCGGCTGTCGCTTCTTTGTCTCCCGCTCGCCGTCGGCGCGGCGGAAGAACACGCCTCGATCGAGGTCGACATAGGCCCGGCCTTCAGTGGTGCGGATTGCAGCGTCACAGACGGCGCCCGACCGCGTCCCGGTGTAGAGCGACACGATGATGAACCGCGCGACGTGGCGGGCGGTGTAGCGGTCGCTGTCGTGGCCTTTCCATGTCTGGCGGAGCCGCCATGCAGCGCGGAGCAACCGGGCGGCCTCCTGGCGCGTAAGCCAGCGCTGGCGGCCTACGGGTTTCTCCGGCAGCACGATTGCCGGGATCGAGGTCACATAGCCCTCGCTATAGTAATGTTTGAGGGCGGCGCGGAGGTCTTCAAGCTGGCGACGGCCGGCGGGTTCGGTGGCCGCCTGTTTTATGTAGTCGCGGCATACCTTGCCATTGATCTCGCTTAGGGCCATCCGGCCAAAGAACTTCAGGATGGCGGCGAGGCGCGAGGCGGTTTCACCCGGCCTCGCGTGACTTGGGGCAACGTCGGTCGAGTAGACGTTGATAACGTCGCTGACTTTTACCTGATCGGGGTCACGGTTGCGGTCGCGCGCCGGGGCATGTTTTTCCGCAAGGTGCTTTTGGAGGCGTTTTTCAGCCTCGCCAAGCTCGCTTCGGCCGCAGCCTGTGCCAATTCGACGCTCTCCGTCTTGGATATACCAGCCGGCGGCGTGCATGAGGGAGCCGTTTTTCTTCCGGTATTCGTCTCGCCAGACGAGGCGAGCGCCTTTGCTTGGACGCGGCATAGTTCTCTCATGCGCTCGATCGCCTCCAAAGTCGTGTATTCCTTGTTGGCGATCATTTCTGTGGTAAGGCGACCACGATCGCGCTCCTTACGGAGGCCCTTGACCGTCATCGTGTTATCTGGAAAGGCGATCTTCGCCGCCTTGTCAAGGCGGATAGGGCTCGATTTGTCGAAGTCGCAAAGCGCTCTTGCGTTCATCGTGCCACCGCCTTTGCCTTCAGCGCCAACTTCGCCGCGATGATGTCGTCGAGAACCTTGACGGCGACATAGACCTTCCCGTCTTCGCCGTGGTGCTTCATCAGCAGCGGGAACTTTTTGGTCCAGTAGTCGATCAGTTGCGGGGCGACATCGGCGCGCTTTGCGGCCTCGCGGCGGGTAATGAATTCGATCGCTGGCTTGTTCATCGTCTCTCTCTTCGTTTCAGCGTGGTAGGGCGCTTCTGGAATGGTCGGCCGGGGATTTTCTGTTTCTTCGGCTTCGCGTCGTCGTCGTGATCTTCCTCCGGCGGGTCGCGTTTCAGCATCCGCTCGCGGAAGGCGGATTGTTCCCTGGCAAGCCGGCGCGTGCGGTAAATCTCCGTCACGTCGCCTTGCGCCTTGGCCTTGGTCTTGCCGCCGGAGGTCTTGCCTACGTGGCAATCCTTGTGCCGGATCACGATATGCTTCGGGTCATTGGCCGCCGGGATAGTGTCGCCGGCCTCCGCATCCCATGCCCTCAACTGGAGGGGCGGGACGTGGTCGCGGTGGATATTATCCAGGCTCCCAAGGCGCTCGCCGCAATCCGGGCAACGCGCTTGGACAAGGCACGCCTCCAGCGTCGTCTTGACACTGATCTTCGGCCTGTAGCCGGTCGGTGGGGAGGCTTCGGGTTCGCGGGGCGCTACAGACATCATGCGGCCTCCGCAACGAACGTAGCGGTCTTGGCGGCGCACCGGGCGACAAGCTCACGGTAAAGCGGCGTGCCTTCGACGACGTAGTGCTTCGCGCGATTGATAGCCTCGCCCTTCCACCAATCGACCATCATGGCGCGGCTCTCGGCAAACTCCAGTACCTTGCACGCCAGGCCGAAGTAGGTTTCGTGGTCGCCATCCATCCGCCGGGCGCGCTCGACCGCGATCGAGTGCAGCACGCCGTCGTCGAAGGTTCCTTCGCCTTGCACCCAATTGAAATAGTCGAGCGGCACGTCGGCGATCGGCTCGCCCTTGTGCTTGCCAAACGCGAACCGCTTGAAGAGCGGCGGCAAGGCGGAAATCCGGAGCAATTCCTCCAGCGGGGCGAGCCGGAGAAGGCAAAGGAAGATCGGCGCGGTGACATAGGCGTCCGCTCCGGCGCGGTGCGGAAACAGGTTCTCCCGTTCATCGCGGGAGAGCGCGACGCCGAAGTGATAGCGAAGGTATTGAACGTTGTGCTGCTTTGCGTCCGGGGCGAGCCGTAGGGCGGTCTTGAACGTGCAGGCCCATGGCTGAAGCTCCGGAAGGAAGCTCGCCTCGAAAGCTGCATTGTGGGCGACGTATAGGACCGCGCGCTTGACGCGATCGACCGCGAGATCGCGCGGCGGCGCTACCGTGAGATCGCTCTCGACGATTTGGTGAATGGCGCTCGCCTCGATCGGGATAGGCTTCGTGTTCTTGACGAAGGTTTCGTCATACCAGGGCGCGAGTGAGATCGCCCCGGCCTCCGGCTGGACGGCATCGCGCCAGCCGATTTGCAGGATTTCATGTTCGGCCGCGTTGATGCCGGACGTTTCAATGTCAAGCGTGCGAAAGGTAGCGGTCATGGGTCGGCTTGCCGATCTTGCGTTGGCCTTCGGACTTCAGCGCTTTGATGTCGAGGCCGGGAATGATGTCGGTGGATATGACGGCAAGGGCAGCTTCCAAATATTCTTGGAACTCCAGTTCATCCATGCTGTCGAAGTTGGTCGAGCGCGGCCGGATCAAGAGGCTCCCGTCGATCAAGACGAAGTCTTCGATATAGCCGAGCTTGACCTTGATCGCGGTATGGAGGTCTTCCGCCGTCCGCCAGCGGTCCTGGTTTTCCGCCACGATGCCAAGCAGAACCCAATAGAAGCGATGGCGAGGGAGCGAGCGCGGCATTGAGATTGCCGCGCGCACATCGGCGAACATCGGGACGCGCTCGATCATTTCGTGATCGTATGCCGTCAAGGGGACGAAGCCGGCCGGCACGCGGCGGAGCATCGTGAAGGGCTTGTCGTCGGCCTTTTTCTTGCTCACGCTGCCCTCCGCATTTCGGGCGCGGCGTAGGACAGGCCGGAGCGGGCGCACGCCTTGCAATAGGGCTTCAAAATGTCTTCCTTGGCCGCGCCGCAGAAGAACATTTCTTCGACCGACGGCTTGCGCTCCGAACCCCAAAGCGGGAAGCGGCAGTGCGTGTAGTCAGCGTCGAGAATGTGAACGCGGGTCACGCGCGGCGCGATGGTCAAGGCCGCGTTTGGATCAGCTGCGATCGGCTCCGGCTTTTTCGGGGTGGCCTGATTTTTTGCCACCACTTCAACGCCGAATTTCATCCGCTTCGGCTCTTTCTTCAGGCGCGGCTCGCGGCGCGGCGCTGGCGCACGGTCGGCGCGCTTGGTCGAGCGCATCGAATGCTTTTCATGGCCGCCAAGCTTGACTTCCTGCCGGCTGGCAAAGCCGATGACGGCGTTGCGCGAGCATCCGAAAATGAAGCTCATGTCGGCCGCCGAATAGTCGTGCTTGGCTAGATCGGCGATCAGTGCGGCGCGAACCGCCTTCGGCTGTTTCCAGCGATCGGCGAGCGGGGTTTTGGTGAAGGCGCTAACGCGCGCCTTCACTTCGTCGGATAGCTCGATCATTGCGCGGCGACCTTTACTTCAAGCTCTTTCTTCAGGGCGAGAGCATCGGTCGGCGATTTGGCCCAAAACTCGCGAAGCGGATGCCGGTTGCGTTCCATGAAGGAACGAACCGCCTCGGCATCGCAGCCGCGCGTCCAGGCGAGAACGCGGTCGGCGAACTGGTCGACCGGCACGCTTTCCAGTTCGGCGGTTTGGCCGTTGAAGCAAACCAGAAGCGAGGGCGTCTTGTTGATCCGCTCTTCGCGAGCTTTCCGCTCCGCCTCATGCACGATCTCGCTCGCGGTCGACATTTGGTCGATGACGCGGGCACGGTCCATTTCTTCCTCGGCATAGACCCCGCCGAACTCTTCCGGCCAGCCGGCGCGGAGCGCTTGCGCCTCGGCGCATTTGGTGATCATGACGAACGGCATCTTCGGCCAGTTGCCGCCATCGTCGAGAACGGTCGGAACCGCGCCAGCCTTCAGCCTCTTGATCGGATTGCCGTCCGGCCAGCACTCGCCGGTTTCCTCGTAGGCGTCGGCTGCATACTTCAGCGGCGCGAATTCATCCCAATAGGCTTCGCCGACGACAGGCCACCACGTTCCGGCGTTGTCCTGTTGATGCAGCTTGATTGTGACCTTGACGATGCCCTTGGGATTGCCTGGACCCTTCAGCGCTTCGTCATACTCGACTATCGCCGGCTCGGATGCCGGGCGGTAGTTGCGGCAACGCGAGGCGATGACCCGAAGGCCGTCGCGCGACACGATGATCGACATACGGCGCTTGGAAGTGTCCTTCGCCTTTTTGCCGAAGACCATCGGCAGGATTTGCGAGCGGAACGGGTTCAACCGCATCGACCGCGCAACTTCCATGAACAGGTCAAATTCGGTGTCGTTGCAATCCTTGGCGATCGTATCCTTGACTAGCCGGATTTGCGTTGGCGACAGGCCGGCGTCGCGATTGATAGACGTGACAGCGTTGCTATGCATCTTACTTGACCCGGATCGCGAGGGAGACGGAACCGTTGTCGAGTTCGGCGCCGGGAATGGGCGGGAACGCTTTCGCGGCGGCCTCGATCGCGGCCTTGCGTTCTTCGTCGTCGAACGCCTTGGCGGCCTCGATCGCCGCGTCGAGCTTGGCCTTGCGATCGCGAAGTGCGCTTGTGAGCGCTTTCTTGTCGAGCTTCGGCGCGGGCGGCTCCGGCGTTTTGAAGTAGGCCGACGGAATGTCGCTTTCCTCGACAACAAGCAGGCCAGGGGCGCGGTTTGAGATCGACAGGGTGGCGACAGGCAGCGGAAGCGTCTTGATCTCCGCCGCAAGCATCGCCTTTTCGATCAGCGATTTCTTGCGCTCCGCCGTGGCCTCCAGACGCTTTTTGCGCGTGGCAAGCTCTTCCTGCTTTGCTTCGATGCCGGTCAGCATCATCAGATCTTCGTCGCGGGAATTGAGCGCCGCCGTGATGACTTCGATCAGGCTGGTTTCGCCCTCGATCGCGTCGATGAGAAAGCCTTCGTCGCCGTCGAAAATGTCGGCTCCGTTCTGTTCGCGCATGTCGGCGATAAGACGCTTGGCGGCTTCAATCTGAAGGCGCGCTTTGTGTTCGTCGTGTTCGTGTTTCATTAGGGTACTCCGCTGCTGTGGTAGGGCGGAGAAGCACACAAACGAAAAAACCGGCCTCGCAGGGAACGGAGGCCGGTTTCTTTTCAGGTCGTTTTGACGTGGTAGGTCATGTGGGCGTTCTCCGTGAACACCGACAACTTATCTTGTCAAAACGGTATGTCAACAAAAAATTTTGTCACGCCGTTGGAATGGCGCGTATTCCACGCCGCTAGAACGGCGCGTATTTCCCATTGGCGACGGCGACAATCCGGACTTCGGCGTCCTCGCTGTCCTTCTTAATGATCAGCGTCGTGAAAGCATCATCATCGCTTTCCGGCTCCAGAACCAAGGTGTCGTCAGTGATCCGCTTGAGACGCTTTAGCGTTGTCTCATATAGACCATTCTTCGCACGCTCGACGACAACAATGTCGTTCGGATAATAGCGTGCGCCATCTTCAATGAGGCAGATCGAGACGAATTCGCCCGGCTGGACGATTTTGTTCATAGAATTGCCTTCTACCCGCAGCCCGTATTGGGGTATCCCATTGTTCGTTTTCGTCGGCAAATATGGGATTTCAGTACCCGACGAGGCGAGCGCGTTCACTTGTGTCTCTCTCCAAAGGCCAGCACCAACGGTCCCGATCACCGGAGCCGTTCCTGACAAACCTATTAGTCGATCTGCTCCCTCTACGTCATTAGGAAACTTTCCGTGGACCACACTTTTTTCGCCAGTCCACAAGTATTCGGCGGTTACACCTAGAACTTGTGCAATTGCAACCAGATAACTTGATCCCCCTTTCCCTTTTGTTTCCAGGTTATGGATCGCCTGCTGCGACGTGCTGATCGCCCGCGCAAGCGCCCTCTGGCTTAATCCGGCAGCTTCCCGGCATCGCCGGACCCGCTCACCTACTGTTTCCACTACCCTCTCCAGCGCGATCAAAACAATCTCTCCTGTTTTTTCGTGCATGAATGACAATTTAGGTTGTCAAACCCACAAAAGTGCGCAATAAATCTTCCGCCACTTTCGCTTCGCATGCGACGAAAGTGGTGACTCCTACCACTTGAAAAGGGAATTGAGAATGGACGCGCCATCACATTCGACAAACGAAGATGTTACGGCAACAAGCCAGACGGTCGCCGCCGGCCAGCTTCGCGCCCTCATCGAGCGCATCGAACGACTGGAGGAAGAAAAGAAGACCGTCGGCGACGACATCAAGGAAGTCTTCGCGGAGGCCAAGGGGACGGGCTTCGATACGAAGGCAATCCGAAAGATCATCGCTCTCCGGAAAAAAGATCAAGCTGAACGGCAGGAAGAGGAGAGCATCCTCGACCTCTATATGGCCGCCCTTGGCATGGTTTAAACCGCAGTATCCTCGCGGAATGGGTTTGCGCGAGGTCTAAGGGTGCGGAGGACGCCGGCTTCAAACGGCGTCTCTCCAAGTCGGTAACAATAAGCGTAACAGCACTACCGATAGGCTCCCAAGACATTTCATTTACTCCGTGAACAAAGCGAATGTGTCATGGTTTCGCTTGCGAGTAAGAAAAATGTCTTTGCTAAAACAGCAGGAGGTTATCTATGAAAAACTACATTAAAGAAGCGGCTGCGAAGGCCGAAAAGCTGGTGAACATCATTGATGCACTGGAGGCATGTGGAAAAGAGAACGCTATGCGGGCGCTCTCAAACCGCCACCGGCTTCCATACCAGTTGATATGGAACCTTCGTTTCCGGCCACCGAAATCCATCGCCTACGACTTGGTCATGATGCTCGACGAGGTTTACCGGAAAAAGTGCCGGGAAGCTGGAGCGGCCCTTATGGTCGAGGCGGAGGCGGCCTTGAACGAGGAAGGTTTGAATGCGTCTGATCGAAATATCGTGCTGGCGGGTCGCAGTGTTGGCCGTCAGGCTGAAGGTGCGACTGAAGCGAGCTTTGGCCGGCGCGCAGGAGACATCGCCGCTGCATGAGGGTGGCCGGTGAAGAAAGCTCGCCGCTCTTCTGTTCGCACTCTACTCCGTCGCGCCTCCGGGCGCGGCGGTAAGGCCAAGCGAGGGCACCCGGAAGACGATCTCCAGATTGCTCTTGTCTCCATGCTCCAGGACGTTCTTCGGCGCGGTGTCGTCATGGCCCACGTCCCCAACCAAGGCATCCGCCTTGCCCGGTATCTGAAGAAACTTCTGCGCATGGGAATGAAGGAAGGCATCGCCGACCTTCTGTTTTTTCATGAGGGCCGGACGTTCTTTCTGGAGCTTAAATCGTCCACCGGCTCGCTCAATGAAAACCAGTGCAAGTTCCGCGCCGAGATCGAGGCCGCCGGCTTCGACTACCGCGTCGCCAAGACCTTAAACGCGGCGATCGAGATCGTAAGAGAGTGGGGCCTGATCAGCCCGAAATTCACCATCCAAATTCCTACCACGGAGAAGACCCTTGTATCTAGAAACGTATCGCGGCGGCGAGCCGCAGACGGCGGCGGAAGTGTTCCGCCGGGCGGCGGAAGTGAAGCGCCGGCTATACGGCTCCCCGAAGGCGGTCAATGTGCGCCAGGCGCAAATCAACGGGCAGCGAAAAGCGCGGGAGAGCGAAGAGATCAGGCGTGAACTGATCGAGGGCTATCACCGCGAGCCGGCCATCGCAGCCGCAAAGGAAGTCCGCGCCATGCGCGAGGCTATCGCGACGCGGGCGGCCAGTCTGGCAGTCAACCCGGCTACCGACTTCCGTGAGATCGAGGTCATCCGGATCAAGGCTCCTACGCCTGTCCGCGTCTCGGCAAACGACATCATCGCGCAAGGGTGTCTGTTCTTCGGCATGAGCGAGGCGAGACTCTTCGCCAACTCTCGCAGTTGGGACGTGGTCGATCCCCGCCAAACCGTCATGTGGGCGACGCAATTCTTTTGCCCGCACCTGTCTCTCCCCATGATCGGGCGTCGGTTCGATCGGGACCATACCACTGTGATGCACGCGGTTCGCAAGATCGACAAGCGCATAAAGGCCGGCGACGCCGTCGGCATCAAGGCGGCCGAATTCGCGAACTGCCTTCGCACAATCTTCCCCAACGCGGCAATCTAGGAGCAACGAAAATGGCAGGCAGCGTCAATAAGGTAATTCTGGTCGGCAACCTGGGGGCGGACCCTGAAGTCCGGCGGCTCAACAACGGAAACGTCGTCGTGAGTATCCGCATCGCCACGTCGGAAAGCTGGCGCGATAAGCAGTCGGGCGAGCGCCGCGAGAAGACCGAATGGCACAACGTCGTAATCTTCAATGAGCATATCGCCAAGGTCGCGGAGCAATACCTCAAAAAGGGCATGAAGGTCTACGTCGAGGGCCAGCTCCAAACCCGCAAATGGCAGGACCAGGGCGGCGCCGATCGCTACACGACGGAGATTGTCCTCCAGAACTTCCGGGGCGAGCTTCAGATGCTCGAAAGTGGTGGCGGCGGCGGGCGGTCGGACAATTCCGGCGACAATCGCGGCGAGAGCTTCAGCCGTGGCGGGAGCGGCGGCGGCCGTGGCGGCTACGGCGAGCAAAGCGGCGGCGGCGGCCGATCGACCGGCGGCAACTCACGCGAGCTTGACGACGAGATCCCCTTCTAGCGATCGCATTCCGGGCCAGCCGCGCACAAGACGCGGCGGCCCGATCTCCGGGGGTTGCCTTTCCTACCACACAAACGGAAGGGCAAGACGATGGCAGGACGTAAGCGCAAGTTCGGGGTTCCGCGTAGGCCGGATGGCAAGATCAAAAGTTCTCACCACGAAAAGCAGAAGCGGGAGACGGCATGTGATGTCGTTCTCGATCAGCGACGCCGGCACTTCGGCGCGGTCGGCGCTGAAGACAAGCGCAACGGCAAAGGTCACAGCCATGCCAACGATCGCCGCTATGGCTATGCGCTCGGCCGGCTCCTGATCGCCGGCAAGATCGACCAAAAGCAGCACGACGCGGGGCAAGACTTCTCGGAACTGTTCGCGGCCTTCCGACGGGTCGCCGACATGCCGCCCGCCGTGGTCGCCGCGATAAGCTACGTCCCTCGCACTGGCGGGATGGCGCGCGACCTGGAGGATGATGAAGCCGCCGCGATCTCCAGGCGCTACAGCAAGGTATGCGAGGCGATCAAGGTCGCGGGGATGGGGACATTCTCCGCGCTCTATGATGTCGTTGTGCGCGACCTCGATCCTGAAGACCCGGCAAAGGTGGCGTTGGCGCTACAGGCCGTTGTCAACCATTTTTGTCGCAGGAGGCGGTCAAAACCTCACAAAAGGTCTTCCTTGACAAATAAAGTTGTGGTATCGGTCTAAATGTAAGGCGGGATATTCCCGCTGGAGCCGTGAGAGGCGAATGACTGTTGTTCCGGGTCGCCCGTTGTGCGCTGGACCCCGGCGGTTATCCGCGAACGTCGAAGTGCCTCTCACGGCTCCGTAGTGAATTCAAATCTCCGTGGTAGGGGACGCGAAGTGTCGAGGGGTCGACGCTTCGCCTGAAGGGTCGGCCGCTCCAGTGAGAGCGCCGGCCCTTTCCAGTTTCAGGGGTCGCACAATGCATGAGAGTGAACTGTCCAAGAGCCTTTGCCCGCTCTGTCCGGACGCAACCGAAGTCGTGGTGACGCGCCTATGGCGCTTCAGGCGCGACGGGGTCGAGACAAGCAGGCTCCGTTGCGGGCCTTGCGGCGCGGTATGGAAGCGGGTCGAGTTCGCCTGCGATGAAAGCTGACTTCCGTCTCCGTGGTAGCAGACGGGGTTAGCTCTTGGCGAGGGCCTGGCAGGCGAGGGCAACAACCTTCGGGATCGTGACCGACCCGGCCTCGTAGTTCGAATAGCTCTGCCGGGCGATGCCGAGAGCCTTTGCCGCCTCACGCTGCGAAATGCCAAGCTTATCGCGCCATGCGACCAGATTGGCCGACGTGAATTCGTGGTGCGTTCGCGGGGTGTCCTTCGCTTCGCCTGGCACCTTGGCCTCGACAGGCTTCGGTTCGGGCTTCGGCTTCGGGGGCGCATCCATGCGGGCCTTGCGTCGAGCCTCGATCTCGGCGGCGCTGGACTTCGTCGGCGGCAAGTTGGCGACGGCGGCCTTCATGGCGGCGGGCGTCATCTTGCTCACGCTTCGGGCCTTGGCCTTGTTCGCCTTGCTGGCCTTGACGACTTCGTCCGGAGACATGGCCGCCACCCTGGCGACCTCGGCGGCGATCTCGGCCTTCGGTGCGGCCTTGGCCTTGGTCTTAGCCTTGGCTGGAGCGGGCAGGGCCTTAACCGTCTTCGCGGGCGGCCTCGGCTTAGAAGCGGCGGTCGGCTTGGTTTTGATCATTTCGGCTCTCTCGATTGCAATCGGCGGATTGTTACAATTTAGGCCAGTGCATTGCAAGGCTGTTGTTAAAAAATAGGCCGTTGTGGGCAGGAAGGTTTCCGTCATGGCAAAGCTCAAGCACGTCGCCGGGACATCGAAGGTCGAGGACCTCATTCCCTACGCCCGCAATCCTCGCAAGCACTCGGCGGAGGCGGTCAACAAAGTTGTCGCCTCGATCCGCGAGTTCGGCTTCACCAATCCCGTCATCATCGATGAAGCCGGCATGTTGCTCGCCGGCCATCGCCGCAAGCTGGCGTCAATCAAGATGGGCCTGAAGGAAGTCCCGCATATCCAGATTTTCGGCCTCACCGAAGCGCAGAAGAAAGCGCTCATCATCGCCGATAACCGCCTCGCGGAGGATAGTGATTGGGATGACGAAATGCTTGCCGGCCTTCTGCATGACCTCAATGCGGAGGGCTTCAATCTGGAGCTAACCGGCTTCGAAAGCGACGAGCTGGAGGAATTCCTCCGCCCGTCGGACGATGACGACAGCGAGCTAACCGACGGCGAGGGCGACGAAGACGAACCGGGGAAGGAATACCTCACTTTCGGCGACAACCGCGTACCGATCACGGCAGGCGAGATCGGCAGGCTCGCCAAGGCGCTCAACCGATACGTCGACAAGAGCGGCGCGCCTTATTCCTTCGTGGCCTACCTACTGGACGGAGCGGGCGAATGAGCGGGACGAAAAAGCCTGAAGGCGCACGGCTGAAGCTGTGGCGTCCAATCCGCGATGCCGCGAGCAACGTGATCGGCGTCCGCTACGTCTACGCGTCGATGGAGCAAGACCAGCGCGACAGGCTTCGCAAGTGGTTTCCGAACGTCCGCTTCGTCGACTTCATAGACGAGGTCGAGGCGATCATTCCAAGAGGCGCGGCCATATGAGAGCGCACCGGTTCTTTGTGCCGTTCTATGCCGCCCTTTGCGTCTGTGGAGTCGTGGCGTGCTGTCTCTCAATGATCCCGCCGGCCTCCGCGCCGACGCCATACCCTGGCAACGAATGCAGGGCAAAGCATTGGCTGGCAACGAACGATCATCCGTTCTTCGTTCCCTGCAATCGCCTCGACAAGATCACGGCAAGAACCGTTCGGCGAACGGTGTGAAAACAGGGTCGGCCTAGAATTAGTCCGGCCTATTTTTTTGCCACGCATAATCAGGACATTTCAGACACGACCAGCGCCAAGACCGTCAAGGGATTGAGCGAGAGCGCGGCCGTGTCCACTCGGAAGGATTTAGATATGGAAACCCCGGAGGAAAAAAAGAAGGGCAAGCCGGGCCGTAAGAAAGGCTCGACGAAGGGCAAGGCCGACCCGTTCCGTGAGGTCCGCGTGGGCCGTCCCGACGCTCTAGTGCCAGACGAGAAGACCATGAAGGCTGTCCGCGAATACGGGATGGCTGGCCTCTCCTATGAGCGCATGGCCGCCTTCCTGGGCGTGTCGATGACGGCCTTCAACAACTTCAGGGCCAAATGGCCGGAGGTCGATCAGACGATCGAGCAAGGCCGTTCCGCGATGGACCTCACTATCGCGAAGACGCAAATCGACGTGGCCGTGCGGAAGAAAAATCCGCAAATGCTCATCTGGCTCGGCAAGAACCGTCTCGGACAGGCTGACAAGGTCGAGACGAAGAACACCGGCGACATCAACATTCACGTCGACGGCGAAGATGCGGAAATGTAGCCATGCCCGCCTTCGCCAAGACGCCAAAGCAGGCCGACCAAGTCCGCCTGATCGCGGGTAGCGCGCAACACATTCTCGGCTATGGCGGCTCTCGCTCGGGCAAGACCTTCGGGTTCACTCGGGCGATTGCCTTCCGGGCCATGAAGGCTCGCGGCTCCCGTCATGCAATCTGGAGGTACAGGCAAAACCATTTGATGGCGTCGATTTGGGCCGACACGTGGCCCAAGATGATGAAGATTTGCTTCCCCAGCGTCCCTTACGAGACGAACAAGGTCGAAGGCGTCATCAAGCTCCCGAATGAGAGCGAAATATGGATGGGCGGCCTCGACGATAAGGACCGCGTCGAGAAGGTTCTCGGCATGGAATTCGCGACGGTCTACTTCAATGAGATTTCGCAGATTTCATACGACAGCGTCACGACGGCTATGTCGCGCCTGGCGCAGCAAACCGGGCTGAAGCTCAAAGCCTTCTATGACTGCAATCCGCCGTCAAAGAAGCATTGGAGCTACAAGCAGTTTATCCAGAAGGTCGACCCGGAGAGCGGGCGCGCGCTGCCGAACCCGGAGGAATACGCGCACCTTCTCATGAACCCGGCCGACAACGCGAACAACCTCGCACCGGAATATCTGGCGATGCTGGCGAACCTACCGCCACGCAAGCGCCAGCGCTTCCTTGACGGCCTCTTTGCCAATGAGAACGAAAACGCTCTCTGGAACTATGGGATTATCAAGCACGCCCCGGACGCCACGGCCGCGCTATCGCCCGAAGCGATCATCGCCGGCCTCGGGATCACGCGCGTTGTCGTCTCCGTCGACCCGGCCGTAAGCAACACGCCTGGAAGCGACGAACACGGCATCATCGTGGCCGGCAAGGACGCCGACGACAACGGCTATGTGCTGGAGGATTGCTCTACGTCGGGCAAGCCTCACGAATGGGCTACCAGGGTCGCTGAAGCCTATCGCCGATGGCAGGCTGACGCCGTGGTCGCCGAAGTCAACCAGGGCGGCGACATGGTCGAAAGCACGGTGCGGACGGTCATGCCGAACGCGTCGGTTATTCAGGTCCGTGCCACCAAGGGCAAGGGCATTCGCGCGGAGCCTGTCTCCGCACTCTATGAGCAAGGCAAGGTTCTGCACGTCGGCGACTTCGAAACTCTCGAAGAGCAGATGTGCGAAATGACGATCGACTTCGATCGCAAGGCGGCCGGCTACTCGCCCGATCGCCTCGACGCCTTGGTTTGGGCCTTCACCGATCTGCTCTTGGAAGAAGAGGGCGGCGGTTTCTTTGTTGGAAAGTGCTAAACAATGGCTGACAAGATTGATCCTTCCGTCCCCTCGGCGGACTATCTCGCGAACGCGTCGAGCTTCAAGGTTCTCCGTACCGTCATGGCGGGAACGGAAGCCATGCGCGCGGCCGGCGAGACGTATCTCCCGAAGCACCCGGCCGAAGACCCGACCCGCTATCAGGGCCGCCTGAAGGAAACGGTTCTGTTGAACCGCCTGGAGGGCGCTATCAACTCGGCCGTCGGCAAGCCAATGGGCATCCCTGTGGCGCTCACGGGCCAATATGACCCGTACTATGACCCGTTCGTCATGGACGTTGACTTGCTCGGCAACTCGCTTGACGTGTTCGCCCGCGCATTCTTCGAAGACGGCGTCACGGCCGGACTTGCCTACCTCATGGTCGACATGCCGCGAGCCGAACCGGGCATGACGCTGGCGCAAGAGATCGCCTCGAATATCCGGCCCTACTTCATCCACTTCCGCGCCGAAGACGTGATCGACTGCACGGTTTCGACCGCAACGGGCAAGCCGATCGTCATCGACGCCCGTTGGTGGGAGAACGGCGTGCGCAAGGTCAACTTCGCAACGATCATCGTGAAGCGCATCCGCCACTATCGCGCCGACGGGTGGGATTTGTGGGAGCTTGCGGTCGACGACAAGGGCAAGGAAACCGATTGGGGCATCGTCGAAAGCGGGCCGAACCTCATGGGCGAGGTCACGATCATCCCGTTCTTCACCGGACGCCGCGCCACGAAGACGAGCTTCAATATCAAGCCGCCCTTCCTCGATCTCGCCTGGAAGAATGTCGAGCATTGGCAGTCGTCGAGCGACCAGCGCAACATTCTGAAATATGCCCGCTTCCCGATGCTGGCAGGCTCCGGCGTCAAGATGCCGGTCGCCAAGAGAGGCGAGCCCAAGCCGGTTGTGCCGATGCTTGGGCCGAATTCGCTGCTCACGACCGAAGACCCGCAGGGCAAGTGGTATTTCGTCGAGGCGGAGGGCAAGGCGATTGCCGCCGGGCAGAAAGACCTTGAGCGGCTGGAAGCCGAAATGGACGCCCTCGCCATGAAGCCGCACCAAAAGGGTTCGGGCGTGATCACGGCGACCTCCGTTAAGGCCAGCGAGGCGCGCGAGAACTCCGCAATCAAGAACATGGCCCTCAACCTGAAGGACGCTCTGGAGCGCGCCTTCGTGTTCGCGGAGCGCTATCGCGGGATGGCCGACACGACGCGCGCGCCGTCGGTCAACGTGTCGACGGAGTATGACGACGATACGGGCAACGATGCGCCGACGATGGATAGCCTCCTGAAGGCTCGCGTCGCTGGCGAGATCACGCGCAAGACCTATTGGGCCGAACTGAAGCGGCGCGGGGAACTCTCTTCGTCCTTCGATCCGGATCAAGAGCAAATCGACCTCGACGAAGAGGCGTCCAGCATGGCCGCCGAAACCGACAACGTCGATGACCCGGCGGCGCTGGCGGCATGACCGATCCGGCCGCATCAAAACGAGGAACGCCTATGCCGAACAGGGGTAGGCGTATCCATCAACGGGGCGCTCCTGGCCGAACGCTGTGCGGCTCGCCCGGCCGCCGCTGGCAGTCATGCGACGTCACGACAGTAGCCGGGCCGCGCAAGGTGTCTTGCCGGCGCTGCCTGTCTCGACTGAAGGGAAAGCCCAATGCCGAAACTCACTGACAAGACGCTTGGCGAGGCCGCCCTCAACCCGGACGGCAAGACCTATCATGGTCCGACGGCTGTCCGTTGGATGATGGAAGCCTTGACCGGCAAGCCCTTCAGTGCGGCGGAAGCCGACAAGCTGATCGCGGAGGCGCAAGAGCGCGCCAAGGCAAAGCGCAATATGGCCTAAATCTAGGCCATCGGCCTAAATATAGGCCATTCAATAAAGGAACCCGAAATGACCGAACCGACCAAGCCCAAAGTCCTCGAATTGAAGCGCAAAGTCGTCTTCAAGTCGGGCAATCACCTCAACCTTCGCAACGTCACGTCTTGGGATGCGAAGGGCACCTATGTCCGCCTCCAGTGCGACGAGGGCTATGTGCTGATCCGCGAGAAGAGCGTCGACTATCACGTCATCACGCCGGCTCCGGAAGGCATCACCGGCTAGGCGGCAACGGGTCATGCACGATGTCGGCATGGTGAAGCACTTCGTCGAGCTTCCTCATGTCGATCATCTGGCCGCATATCGTGCAAACGATGAAGTGTTCCGCCTCCGGCTTGTCTGGCCTGTCGTGGTCGACCCCCGGCGTGCCAAGCGGGATATTCCCGGCCGGCGGCCTGTCCCGAAGCGTCTTCGGGAAGTCGATCACGTTTAGGTCGGGTTTCTTCCGGTCTTCGGTCATGCCTCAAAACGCGGCTCGCGGGGTTTAGTTTCCGCCGCCGCGCCACAACCAAGGAAACATCGCTATGCCTGCCCTCCCTCCGTCGCCGAAAGGCGTCTGGAGCCGGCTTCGTGCGCTCGAATTCAGGCTGATCGACAACTGGAGCGACGTTCTCAAACGGGCGTGGTCAATCCGCATCCTGCTTGTCGCGGCTCTCCTGTCGGGCGCTGAAGCTGTTCTCCCGTACTTCGCTGACCTCATGCCTCGCGCCCTGTTCGCGCGGCTTCTCTTCGTGACGATCGTCGCCGGCATGGTGGCGAAATTCGTCGCTCAATCACCATCAAAGATCGGAAAATCCAATGAAAAGTCGCTACCTCCAGTCGGGAGCGGCGGGGCTTGCCCTGCTTGCTGCTGCCACCGCCTACACCGGGTCTTGGGAAGGCGAGAAATTCCGGCCGTACTACGATGTCGGCCATGTCCTAACCGTGTGTCGCGGCCACACCGGGCCGGACATCATCAAAGATAAGCTCTACACGCCGGCCGAATGCGACGCGATCACGGCGAAAGACATCATCGCCCATGAGCAACGCTTGCTCGCGTGTGCGCCGGAGCTTTGGACGGTTCCCGGTGCGACCTACAACGCCCTCAACGATTGGGCGTTCAACGTCGGCACCGGAGCCGCGTGCAAGTCGACCCTGATCAAGAAAGTCAAGGCCGGCAACCTTCGCGACGCGTGCCTCCAGCTTTCGAAGTGGGTCTTCGTCAATGACGAAGTCATCAAGGGCCTGATGAACCGCCGCGTTACTGGCACGCCGGGCCGCGAGAGCGAGCAAGCCATGTGCTTGCGCGGGTTGAGGGAAGGCAAATGAAAGCCGCTCTCACAATCCTCGACTATGCGCTCCGTATCGTCGGGGCCGCCTCGCTCGCGGTCATAGCGGGCTTCCTTGTGTGGTGGCTGGCATGAGCGCCGTCATCGCATGGGCGCTCTCGCGGCTGTCACCGGCCGCCATCGCCATCATCGGGCTTCTCGTCTTCTACGAAGGCGTCCCGGTCGCAAACGAGATCGTCAAGGCGGTTCCGATCATCCGGTATGTGCCGGCGGTCGGGCCTGCCGTCGAGTACCTGGCCCTCGGCCGCGTCGATCGAGCGGAGAAGGCCGGCCACGATGCCGGCGTCGCCGAAGAGCGCGCCGCTTGGACCAAGGCGGCGGAGGCAACCCGCCAAGCCGCCGCCGATCTCCGCGCCGCCGACGCCGAACGCAAGGCCGAAGCCGAACGCCAATACCTCGCCGACCGCGCCAAGCGCGCGCTGCACGCCGGGGAACTGAAGGAAATCATCAATGCTCTGGAAAATGCACCTACGCCTGTCGATCGCTGTGACGTTCCTTCTGTGTCTCGCCGGCTGTCAATCGGTCTGGACGCCGCCGGTCGAAAGGAAGCCCGCCGTCCTGCAAACGGTCGCTGACATTCCGGCCGACTCGACCTTGCGGGAGCCTTGCGCTCCCCTCGTCGACATTCCGCACCGCGATCTCAAAGAACCCGAAACCGGAACCCTGTGGGGGACCGATAGGACCAACTACGGCGACTGCATCGGCAAGAATGAGGCGCTGATCGCGATCCTCCCGCCGCCTTCGCCTGCCAATGCCGGAAAGAAGGTGTCGAAATGATCGAGGGGGCAACCAAGAAAAAGACCGGCGGCAAGGTCGACAAGCTGGAGAACGATGAGATCCTTCGGCGCCTGGCGATCTTCCGCGAGGCCGGGTCGAAGCGCAAGGCGGCCGACATCATCGGCATCACGCGCGCCACACTTCAGAAGACCCTTCGCCGGGCCTCGGAACGCGGTCTTGACGGCTTGCTCGCCGGCCAGACAGTGCCGGAGGGCTACATCGTCCAGTCGCATTCCATCACGCGCGACGCCGACGGCTATATCGAGCGGACCTCGATCAAGACCCGCGCCGACAAGGGCGGCGAATTCGTCAAGCCGGCCGACCATCTGCTGAAGGGCATGTCGGTCTTGACCGACGGCGAGGATCGCATCCTCCTGAAGTGGCACAAGACCGACCGCGACCTGAAGGACACGATCGACAAGGCGGAGATCATCCGTCAAGCCTTCGAAGACTTCGTGCCGTCGGCTCCCTTCATCATCCGGCCGCAGCGGACCTTGGCCGATCGGCTCACGGTCTACATTTTCTGCGACTGGCATGTCGGCCTCTTTGCCTACGGCAAGGAAACCGGCGGCCCCGATTGGGATTTGTCGATCGCCAAGCGGGTCTTGCTCCAGTCGATCGCGGACCTGATCGAGCAAACGCCGAAGTCCAAGCGCGCGGTGATCCTCGGCCTGGGCGACCTCCTGCACGCCGACAACAGCCGCAACATGACGGAGCGCTCGGGGAATATACTCGACGTGGACACGCGCTACGCCAAGACGCTGTCGGCCACTTCCGACCTATTGGTCGAGGGGTCCGAAATGGTCGCGGCCAAACACGACGAAATCGAGCTCGTGTTGAAGCCGGGCAACCATGACCCGAACTCGACCGTGGGGCTTGTTCAGGCGATGCGCATGTACTGGCGCAACACGGAGCGGGTCGAGGTCGATGACAGCCCGAACCCATTCTATTGGAAGCGCTTCGGCGTCAACCTGATCGGCGGCACTCACGGCGACAACGCCAAAATCCCCGACATGCCGCTGATCATGGCGAACATGCGCAAGCAGGATTGGGCGGACACGTTCACGCGCCACTTCCACACCGGCCACATTCACCACGACACGGTCAAAGAGATCGGCGGCGTGCATGTGTGGTCGCACCGCGCCCCTGTGGCGCAGGACGCCTATCACGCGGCGAATGGCTACCTCTCCGGCCGGTCGATGCGGGCGTGCAACTACGACTACGAGCGCGGCACTACCGGCACGTCCGAAGTCGAAATTCGGTAGGCGAGGGCGGCCGTGGTCGACCGCCTTCTCCGCCTTTTCATCCTCTTCCTCTTGATCCGATCGGACGCGCGGCGAGCGCGGCGCTTCCGGTCGGTATCGCGCAAGTAAGGACATCACAGATGCGCAACATTTTCGCTTACACCGCTCCGGTTGCGGAGCCCGAATTCGTCTCGATCAATGAACGCAACGGCGAGGTCAGCCTCTTGGTGCGCGGTCGCGGCGACCCCACGACGGTTTCCACCGTGATCCCGCGCGATCAGGTCGAGGCCCTTGCGCGCGCAATGATCGGCCGCGTGGCGCATGAGGTCAACAGCGCGCGCCTGGTGATAATCGAAAGTCCGTTTGCCGGCCATCGTGAGCGAAACATCGCCTACGCCCGCCGGTGCGTGCGCGACAGCCTCCAGCGGGGCGAAGCGCCGATCGCGTCTCATCTGCTCTACACGCAAGAGGGCATCCTCGACGACGACAACCCCGTCGAGCGCGCTCTCGGCATCGACGCCGGCCTTGCCTGGCGCAAGGTGGCGGAGGCGAGCGTCGTCTATACCGACCTCGGCATAAGCTCCGGCATGAAGTACGGCATCGCCGCCGCTGAAGCCGCCGGCCGCCCTGTCGAATATCGCAGTCTGGAGGCGACGCCATGAGCCGGTGCAAACTCAATCCATGTTGCGGGAACCTGACATATTGCGAGCCGCCGGAGCAATACAGCCGGCAGGCGCAGCAATTCCAGAACATGCCGGATGCGCCAGCCGTAGCGCCTGCCAGCCGGCCGCCGAACCCCAAGCAAGCCTTCGGCGATAAGAAGCCGCCGCTGGCCTATATCCCGCTGTCGGCGCAACTGGCGGAGCTTGAGGCGCTCTTCGATGGGCGCCTGAAATATGACCCGCTCAACTGGCGCGACAATCCCGTCGAGGCGATGACTTATGTCGAGGCCGCGATACGTCACCTTCAACTGTGGAAGGTCGGCGAGGAACGGACGCGGGACACGCTGGTCCAGAACCTCGGGGCCGTCAAAGCCTGTTGCTCGATCCTGATCGACGCGGCGGCTCACGGAACACTGATCGACAATCGCCGACATTCGAAGATCGAGGCCGATCTCCTGCATGAGGCTGAAGCTTGGGTCGCCCGGCTGAAGGAAATGCAGGCGGAGCGGGAGAAAGCGAAGGCAGCCAATGTCCGATGAAGCTAATCCGGCCCTCGATCTCGACCCGAAGGTGAAGGAATTCATCGACAGCTTGACGCCGGAGCGGGTCAAGTACCTGGAGGCGTCAATCCAGTTTTCTCGAGATCGGGAAAGCGCGGGCCGGTTCCTGAAGTTCCTCGGCCTCCTGTTTGCCTTCGTCACCGGCGCGATCGTCGCTTGGGACAAGGTCGCGGTCTACCTTCAGGCCGGAGGGAAGCACCCATGATCCACCGGCCGAAGTCGTTCCATAGCGCGATCTGGCAAGTGGTGGCGATCGGGGTTTGCCTCGTCGCCGCCGTTTATGTGGCGCACGCCATCATCGAACTAACGGCCGACACGTCGCCGGCCGGAAATCTGAAACTGAAATAGAGGCCCCGCTGAAGCGTTTTGTCGCCTTCGGCTATCTCCGAATACCGGCGAGGGCGCCCTTGCGCGTCCTTGGCCGGTCCCCGGCGGCTAGCGACGCTGCGTCGTCAATTCCGGAAGCGATTTCCGGACCAAATCGAGCGCCCTGGCAAGCTCATCGGCCGAAGCCGCGATCTCGACTATCTTGGCTTGCGCCTTTGCGAGCCGTTCGGCCTCAGCCGCCCATTGAGCGTCGCGCTGAAGCCTCGCCGCAAGCAACGTCTTGCCCGCCCGCCGGCCTCCGGCGAAAATGTATCGATCGCTCCTCATTCACTCCTCCGTTGGACTTGACGGGCTGGGGCTGATGTTCCTATTTCGTTCTCTATGGAGATCGAGACGCTAGGCGACTGCCTTACCCATTCCGTGACCGTCCGCGTGTTCTGTGCCTTCGGGCCTTACACGAAGGGGATGCAGCGCGGACGGGAGTGCAATTGGTCGTACCTTGCCGACATGGAAACGCTTGTTCTCACGCGCGGCAGGGACTTCCCGATCTCATTGCTCCGCGAGCGGGTCCGCTGTCCGCGATGCGGTAGCCGTCGGCTCCGTGTCATGTTTAGCGTCCCGACCAACTCCGGCGAGGTCGCCTCCGCCATGGCCGCGCGCCGGGTCGGCTGAAAATCCGTCCGGGTTGACGCCGATCCGGCGGCAAAGGGCCGTGGCATAGGTGCTGCCAAGGCCGAACAAGTCGCGAGCTAGAGCCCAATTCGGTTGCCGGCCGCGCGTCCCCCTCACCATCCGCCGGGCATTGGCGAAGATGATCCGGAGCGAGATCGCGTTGAGGGTCGCATTCATGCGCTCTTGTTCTGTCGGGGCGGCATTAGCATTGGGAAACGAGGCGTCGAAAACAGCCTTCGTTTGCGCGGCGATCTTAGCGTCGATATCGCTCATGGCTTCGTCTCCGCGACCGCGCCGCCCGGCCGCTCCTGATCGCCTCCCACAGGGGAGGCGGCAAGGGCGCCCTTCCAGAATCTACGGAACGCTTGAACGAAGCTATAGTCGATGCCATCCACGGTTATCGAGATACCTTCGACCGGGGTTTTAGCCACCCGACGCTTGCCGTAGTGAGCCTCTGCCGCTGCTGTGATCATTTCATGGGATGGAATCTTCGGTACCAGCACATAGCCTTCCGGCTTCCCCCGCTCATTGCCAAGGGAGGAGAGAGCATCTCGGATGCCGCGAATGATGAGACCCTTTTCGGCCTGACGAGGATGCAGCACCCCGGAGCGATCAAGCAGAGCTTCAGCTATGGCATCCGCGTCCAGCGCCCCCACCGCCTTGTCGGGTGCTGGTGGGGTGGCGAGTCGGCGAATGCAAGTTTCAACCTCGTCTATGAGCGCCGATGCATCGCAGAGCGCTTGGTCCATGCCTTGGTTGGCAGCCAAATTGATGTCCTGCTGCGCGTCGAGCAACCGATGCAAGAGGCTATCGATATAAGGGACGCCAGTCGGATCGAATATGTCGGGATTTAGCACTGTCGGCTCCGGCCAAGCCACCGGTTCGGCCTTCCGCTCCTCTAGGGAAGCGGTAAGGGCGGCGCGCATGGCGACATTGATGTTGTCAGCCCTGCCGGTTTCGTGAGCCCGGCACCATTCATTGACCGCCGCCTCGACCATTTCGTCGCTGAGCTCAACCATTGCTGCTCTCCTCTGATAGGGAACGAGCGGCGTCGATGCACCACTGAACGGGCAACTCAACGTAGCTCGTCTTGTGGTCGGCAAACGTGGCGAACGGCTTCAGCGCCTTCCTCGCCTCTTGCAAGGCGGAGCAATATATGCCTCGCTCCCTGCGGGTTCTGTCCCGGTCTTCCTCAGTCGCCGCCAAATCCGCCGTGAGTCTTTCGTTCTCGGCGCGGAAGCGCTTGAATTGTTCAAGCTGTTCTGTGGCTTTTTCGACGCCCGCCCATTCGCCTGTGGAGAAATAATCCCGCTCCGCCCGCGCTTCGTCCCGCTCGCGCGTCAGCCTTTCGTTTTCCGCGCGGAGAAGCTTGACGCCATCGCTTGCAGGGCTCGTGCGCATGCCTTGCGGACACGCCATGATGACGCGGCCAAGCTCTTCCATAGCTTCGTCACGATCGGCACGGAGAGCGGCAATGGAATTGGCGGCTTCGAACGCCAGATCGGCGAAACAGCCATTATTCAACCGAACTGGACCGGCAGCTTTATTCAACCGCTCAACCAGCCCGTCCAGATCGTCTCCCACCGGCAAGGAGGGAGGGGCAAGTGCTGGCAGCGGGTGGTTGGCGCTATATTCGCTCCACCATTCTGCGGTTTTGCCGTGTTTTTCGCCGAGATACTGGGCGAGCCCCAAGATCACTTTCACGGAAGCATCGTTCAGCTTGCAGACCTCTGCATGATCATAATTCGACGGGTTGATCTCGTAGAGCGTGTCGTGAGCCCAACGGATCATGTTGCTCTCCACCAAAGCCTTCACCTGTACGCCAGCCCCTTCTGGCATCCCTTCGAGCATGTGGCGCACCATCGCCTCGGCTTGACTGGCGTCGAACAGATTGGTGCCAGACGGCTCATGCCTCATCGGATGGGCGGTGTTCTCATTGAAGGCTGCCTTGAAGCTGATCCCTGCATCCGGATTGAAATTCTCGGGAAGCTTCCAGGCAAGGAAGCGGTCGACCATGTGCTTGATCTGGCTCGACTGCATCGCATTTACCGTGCGCAGGGCGCTAGCCTCGATCTCGGCTTCATGCTCTTCGATCACAGCGACGAAGCCGTCCCATTCGTCGCCGTCATTGTCCACAAGGCCGCGCTTGAGAAGCCAGCCCCAAACCTCGCTGTAGAATTCTTCAAGAACCTCGATCCGGCGGTCTTGCTCTATGCCTTCCTCGATCTGGCGAAGTTGAGCGTCCGCCCACCATGATTTGCCGGCGGCTTTTGCGCCCTCGATCAGGCCAAAGAACTGCGCGGCCTTGGCGATCGTCTCCGCGTCTTGGGAGAGGGCCAAGGCGACCGATATGGCGGTCGCTTGCGCCTTCTCTTCGTCGCCGTCGGCCGCGTAGACCGATGCGACGATCTTGTCGTCTGTGGTGATCCTGAAGCTGGAATGAAGGTCGCCCGGAACAAGGTAGGGGCCGGTTACGGAATGCAAGGTCATGATTTCATCCTTCTGTGGTAGGGAAGAGAACGTTGCGGAGGGTGTCGCGGACATCGCGATTTTCCGGCTGTTCGAGGGCGATCGAGATATGATCCCATTGCATTTGATGGGCCTTCATCGCCTCGATCATCGCCCGGAAAACATGGACCTGTTCTTCGTCGGCCATGTCGGCGAAGACCTGGCCGAATGCAGCGGCGTCGGCCTCGATAAACACCGGGAACCGGCCGGATATGCCGACCGTGATCTTGTGCTGGCTTGTCACTTCATGTCTCCGTGGTAGAGGGATTGAATGGGCGGAAATAGGCGGGGGCTTAAAGCCCCCACTTCGTCGCGCAAATCGGGCCTATGCCGGCCGCGACGCTGTCCTTGTCCGTAAGCTCCCGGCCGCAGCATCCGCAAACGCCCGTCGCCCGGCCGTAGCGCACGGCGCTTTCCATCGGGTCGGCCGCGATCTCGCACAAGATCGACAGCGTGTCGGCCATCGCCTCGCGGCGGGCTTCGAATTTGCCTTCGACGATCTTGCCGACATAGGCGGCGCCGCCGCGCTCGCGATCCTCGACGCGCTTGTCGGTCACGTAAAGCACGCCAGCATGAAGCTTGGCGGGCTTGATCACAAGGTTTTCAGTGCGGAAGATCGGCTTTTTCAAGCCGTTGCCGATTGCGGTCGCGAACAGCGCATTGATGCGCTCGACGCCGACGGCTCCAGACTTGGCGGCCGTCTCCGTCTGGCGCTCGGCGGCACGCTTCTCGGCGATCTTCGCCAGGACCGACTTCGCGGCGTCGCGCTGGTTGTCTGTCAGGCTCCCGAAGGTCGCCACGGCGTCGAGCATCTTGGCGGCGAAGCCGTGCCACGAAGCGACGGCGCGGAGGCCGGCCATAAGCTCGGCATTGGCCTCTTCGAAGTCGATCCTGCGGGAAGCGAGGTTTGCGGCCTTCGTTGCCTTGCCCTTGAACGCGGCGATCTTGCCCTTCGTCACCTTCCCCTTGCCTTCGCAGGCGCGGCAGGGGAAAGCGCGAGTGTGGCCGCGCCAGCTTCCGGTTCCGTGGCAGCGCGGGCAATCGAACATGGCGACTTGGCCGCCGTTGGCGATATGGGCGTTGCGCTGGATTTCGATCGAGGTCGAGACGGCGCGGGCCGTCGAGGTCATGGGATCGGTGTCGAGGTCGGCGAAGTCGATCATCTGCTTTCTCCGTGGTAGGATGGCCTAGATTTAGGCCGGAGCTTGGACGGTGTCAAGCAGCCCGACAAATATTTTTGTCGGCCTTCGTCGTCCCGCACTCGGGGCACGCGGCTTCGGTTATGCGGGTTTCGCCGCCGCACGCCTTGCAGATTTCAAAATCGCTTTGGATGGCTCGCGCCGCCCATGCTTTGTTATCGGCACGTCTCCATCCCGGCTTGGCGTCGGGCCTGTCAGTGCGCGGGCATGAGACGGCCAGGAGGTCCATCCTCGCGCGATAGATGCCAACTCCAGGCGGGGCGGCGTCTAGATCGCCCGCGCCGCTGTCTGTGCAATGCACCCAAACTTTTTGGCCGGCCCATTCCATTGGTGCTTGCCAATATCCGCGCTGAAAAAGGATGGTCCCGTCCGCGTGAACCATCCGGAGGCCGCCTAGCAGGAAGCCGTCCGGAGCTTTGATGTCGTTGTTGCGACGATGGCTCATGACGGCAATCCGAAATCTTCGTAGGAGAGCGCGCCGTTCTGCCAGCGGTTGCGAAGGCGCTCCAGTTCCGCCTTAACCGCCTTGTGCGCATCATTGTAAGCGGCGGCCTCGCCCTGCCGATACGACTTCATGTCGACATGGTTTGCTTCCTGGTAGGTCTTGGCCTCGGCGCGGCGCTTGTAGGCGGCGTCGCCGGCAACTTTGCAGCGGTCGGCGATCAATTCGAGGGTGGTAAGGCGGTTGGCGGTCATGTCGTTTCTCCGTGGTAGGGTGGCCTAGATTTAGGCCGGGAGAATTGTTAGGTCAACCCCTTCTGACAAATTATTTTGTCGGACGCAAGCGCTAATCGCTGCTGTCCCAAGACATGTTCTTCCCGCAATGGCGGCACTCGCCTTTGTGCTGCCCGCGATTGCTTTCTTCGCGGGTGCTGGTCGACACGCGCTCGTGACCGGGGCAAGCCGCCTCGCGGGCGACCCTGGCCTTGTACCTCGCGGCGAAGGCTTGTCCGTCGGGGTCGAGCAAGCTGATCTCTTCGTCTGTCAGCAGGCCGACGGGAGTCCGCTTGACGCGGGCTAGGCGCTCGTCGGCAGTTTCCGGTGCGGCGGCCTCGCGGCGGCCGATCTCGGCACGGATCGCGGTCGCTTGCTCTTCGGTCGTGCGGTCTATCGATCGCCGAAGTTCGGGCGTCGTGAAGTCAGGGAAGGCGTTGTCGAGCATGGTAGGTTCTCCTGTGGTGGGGATGGATGGAGCGGCCTAGGAAGCGGCCTCTGCCTTGGTGATGACGGCGCGGACGGTCGCGAGCGTGGCGACCTCGCGCCGGACCTCCGGGGACCATCCGTCGGTGCATTCGCCGGGGCGGTAGCCGCGACATTGCAGGGTGTTCGCGATGGTCGCCTCGGCGAGCTTCAGTGCGTCGAAAACGGGGTCTGGACGCGCGATCGTCTGCATTTCCGTAACCGTCGGGCTCATTTGTCGTCTTCCTTCTTTTTCAGCCACTCGGCGGCGGTGCTGATCTCGCGGCGGATGCCGGAAACCGTCACGGCAAATTCGGTGCGTGTAACGCGGCGGCGCTTGTCCAGTAGGGCGAAAAGCGCCTTGCGATGGAAGTCATTGAGGGAGCCGTAAACCAAGAGGACGCCGTTAGGCTGGTCGGGGTTCGCGTCGACCCATGCGCCGATGCGATCTTGCGACGCCTTCAGTTCCGCATAGAGGCCGTTCGGGTTGAAGCAATGAAACAGTATCGTGTCCGGGCGCGAGAGCTTGTCGGCGGTCGCGAGCGTCCTGGTGATCTCGTCATAAGTCGGGGTGGCGGCTCTCTTTCGCGGCTTTTTGACGTTGCCGCAATTTTCGCAGCACCAAGCCCACGTGAGGTCGCCATTGACCTCGACGATGTCGCGGCAGTGCCGGGAGCGCCCGGCCTTGTGGTAGCCTAGATCGGGACGAGCCGGGCTACAGGCGGTGCAGGGAAGCATTTTCGTGGTCTTGGTCATTGCCGTTCGTTCCGCGTTGATGGCCTAGATTTAGTCCACCACAACGAAGGCGTCAAGCCGTCTGACAAATTATTTTGTCAGGGTTCAAAAATAGCGGTTGCGGAACCATATCAGCGCAAGCTAATTGAAACGCGGTTTGTGAGTACGGTTCATGAGTTTGAAGTTCATTCCGCCGATGAAGCCCAAGCTAGTCGAGGTTCCGCCGACGGGCGACAACTGGATACATGAGATCAAATACGACGGCTACCGGACCCAAGTCGCGATCGAGGGGGGGGCGGCGAGGGCGCTCACAAGCACCGGCATTGATTGGTCGAAGACGTACAAGCAAGTCGTCGACGCCGCGAAGGACTTGGCCGGCTCGGCGATCCTAGATGGCGAAGTGGTCGTTTTGAACGACGCCGGGGTGTCTGATTTCCATGCGCTTCGAAGCGCCATGCGATGGTCCCCTAGCAGGATTATCTTCGTTGCCTTTGATCTCCTGCACCTTGGCGGCGCGGACTTGCGCCGCGTCCCGTTGATTGAGCGCCGGGAGAAGCTACGCAAGCTATTGGGCGATGCTGGAGGCGTTCTTCAATTCAGTCACCACGTCGTCGGCGGCGGCGCGGAATTCTATGCGGCGGTCGATCGCCTGGGGCTGGAGGGCATGGTTTCGAAGCGGCCCGATAGCAGCTATCGCAGCGGCGACACTGAAGGGTGGGTAAAGACGAAGTGCTTCGAAGAGATCGACGCGGAGGTCGCGGGCGTCCAGCGCCGGCCCGGCGCGGCCCCGCTGGCGTTGATGGCGACCCGCGACACCGAACGGCGATACATTGGGTCCGCCAACCTCGCCTTGACCCGCGCAATGCGAGAACGGCTGTGGGCGCTTGTCGAGGCTGGCAAAGGGACGCCGCCGAAAGGCGTCAAGGTTCAAGGCGAATGGATCAAGCCCGGCGTTGTCGGCCGCGTGAAGACCCTGAAGCGCGAGAACAAGCTGCGGCACGCGACCTTGCGCGGCATTCGCGAGGAAGAGCCGGACAGCCGGCCCTAAATTTTCGTTAGGTCTAGCTCCAGAAGGAACGCCCGGAAGTCCTTGTAGCCGTCGGCGCGGCCGATCTCCCATTGCCGGGTTTTGCT
Organism: Mesorhizobium sp. Cs1299R1N3; assembly: GCF_037179625.1. Classification (NCBI taxonomy): domain Bacteria; kingdom Pseudomonadati; phylum Pseudomonadota; class Alphaproteobacteria; order Hyphomicrobiales; family Phyllobacteriaceae; genus Mesorhizobium; species Mesorhizobium sp. Cs1299R1N3. The sequence continues at coordinate 36,566 of NZ_JAPYKQ010000005.1, forward strand.
CGATCGCTTCTCATTCAGTCCGGCCGCGCGGCACACGCCCTCACGCTTCTGAAGAACGTCGACGATATAGGCTCGCAACTGTTCGGCTGTCGGCTGTCGTTTTGTCACTTCATTCCTCGCCCATCTTCAGAAGGTCAAGCGCTCGCCGCACATAAGGCCCGGCCTCGTTTCGCGAAGCGATCTCCAGAGTTTCCTTCAGCGAGGCGCGGAGGGCTTCGTTCTCGCGCTCCAGCGCCGATATGCGGTCGGCATCCGAAACGTCCTCGATCTGGCCCCGTCTGATAAAGCTCGGAAGCTCTTCAGGAACCTTTGTGCAATGGTCGAAAATGACCCGGTCGGCGATCATCTGCTTTTCGTAGTGTATCCAGCGGACGCCAAGCGCCTCGATCACTTCCGAAGGGAGACGGTCTTCGCCTGCCTCGGCCGCGCCGTTGATGTCGAATATCAGTTTCAAGCGATCCTCCGTTGCATTCCTGTCGGCCCGGCGACGCCGCGATTGAGGTCAACCGCTTGGCCGGCCTGGACGCCGCGCCGGTAGTCGGCGTCAAGCGACCTCGACGGCTTAACGCGCGCGTCCCCCAACTTGATCCCGGCGGCCTCGATCGCGTCGTCGATCAGCGCATTACGTAGGACGATCAACCCGGTTCCCGTCGGTGTGGGCGGCTTCAGCGCCAGGATGCGACGGTGCAGCGCATCCGCCATCCCGTCAAGGAACGCGCCTACGCGCATTCTCCGCCTCGCCGGGTTGAGAAGGCCGGCCTCGATCATGACGCGTCTCTCGCCGTCGTGCATGGCCCTTGCGACGATCGCCATAAGATACTTCGCGACCTCGACTTCGTGATCGAAGCCGAAGAAGGTCATCCGATAGGGCCTCACGCCGGCAGGGCCGCGCCATGTGCGCGTTCCAGTCAATTCCGCGACCGCAAGCGCCGGCTTCCACAAACGCTCGCCTACGGCGTCCGCGTGCGCTTCGTCGTGGCGGCCGAAGGGGTTCTCGCGAAGCATCGCTTCGTCGAGCGTGACATTGTGCGCGGCGAGCATGTCCGCGAGCTTGCCGGCGGCGGCCACGGCTTCGTTTTCGGTACATCCGTTCTCGACCGTCATCGCGGCCAGGGCGCGGATGCGCTTGAAGAGCTTTTCGCGGTCGGTCATTTGCTCCTCTCGCACCATTCCATGCCGACGATGCGACCGTCGAAAATGATGTTCCACCATTCGTATTGGTTGCCGTCTCCAGTTCGCCAGCCACAGAATTCAGCCGTGAAGTAGAACTCTTCGACCGGAATTTCGTCATCCGGGGACGGGTACAGGTGCAAATCAACTGGCGGAATAATTTCCGCGCGATACCAACGGTTGTAGCGCCAATAGTCGGAATTCTGGCGGACCCTGGCGTATAGCGCGCGGGCGCGTTCCAAGCGATTTGTCATCTGTACATCACCAATTCCGCTGTCAGCCAAAAGCCGACGGATGCAAGGGCGAGGACTGCGAAGGCGAGGGCTAGGAGCCTCATGTCGCCCTCCGCATCTTGGCGATCGTGGCGCGCCGCTGCTTGCGGTTCGATCTGGGCGCGCTCTCGATAGGCTCCGTGAGCGGGACCTCGGCGCGCTCCGTGAAGAGATCGAGCAAGGTGGCACGGCTCTGTCGCCACTTCTCCAAGTCGATCTCTGTCGCTTCGTTGAACATCATGTAGCCGCTCATGACCAAACCGGGGCCTCGGCGAGATATCCTCGGAACGTCTCCGGCTCCGCATCCTCCCGCGCAAGCGCTCTCCGTTCGTCCCGATCCTCGCGAAGATGATCCGGGTCCGCGTCGCCGGCATGAGGCCAGCTTGCCATAGCTCGGCAAAGGTCCGGCTCTTCGCCACAACCTTCGTGAACGTCGGTCGCCTCCTTGCAACTGTCGAAGGGGCCGATCGCATCGTAGGACGTGCCGTCCGGGTCATAGTAGACGACCCACCATCCGGTGTTGTCGGGCGTCTCCAAGTCGATGATCTCTTCGATCTTCTCATAGGATTTTGCGGGCATGGGGCGCGCGTTCATTCGTCGTCTCCGGTCTTGTTCTCAATCTGGAGCGGCAAAGGCTCTCCAGATAGGGCGGCGATGCCGGCGCGATTGATGACGCCTTGCATGTAGCCGTGGATTTCCTGCTTGGCCCTGTCGACGGTCTTGGCGACGTGCCGGCCGAAGCTCTCGGCGACAAAGGGCATGTTTGCCGACATTTCCCGAACCGCCGTCTCCAGCGTCTCGCGAAGCTCGGCGGTCTTGCCCTTCGGGAGGCCCATTTCATCCATGCGCGAAAGGATGGTTTGAAGGTTCTCGATGCTGTCCTTCAGCTTCCCGTCAAGCTCTCCCGAAAACTGCTTGCTCCGGTCGATCGGGTCGGGAAGGCCGGGCATCTGCTCGCCTTGGACGTGCTTCACGGTGCAGGGCGTGCCGGAGCCGACATTGAGCGACGAAATGAACGTCGCCCACTGGCCTTCGGAAAGCTCGACTTCGATCAATTCGTTGCGGGCGTGGTGCCAGTCTTTCGAGAGATCGCGGCGAAGCTCGCTCCGCGCGATCGTAACCCGGATGGTGGCGTTGTGCTTGAAGTCCGACCCGTAGAGCGTCGCCTGTCCGGAGACGCGGTGCGCGACGATCTGGCCGAAGGCGGGATGCGTCGTATTCGAGGCATCGCCGTTCCGGTCGGCCTTCGTGACGGGTTCTTCAATGAGGCGACGTGCCATTATCTCATTTCTCCGTGGTAGGAATGGCCTGCATCTAGGCCGACGTTCGGCGATCCGTCAAGCGAGCCGACAAATTTATTTGTCAGCCGTTTCTGTACCTGGTTCCGATCGGCCGGAACGTCTGGCCGTCGCCGGGAATGAGGCTGTCGCCGCCCGGCTCGACCAGGCCAAGGCGCAAGAGCGCGTCGGCGTGATCTCTGTCGACGCGGACGCCGGTCGGATGGACAAACCAGATGAAGCCGCCTTGCTTGACCTCCGCATTACTCGCGGCGACTTCCTTGCAAAGCACCGCGCCGGCCTTCAGGCGGCCCCATAGGTCGCGTAGCGGCGCGGTGAGCTTGCTCTCGTCGGGCCTAGCCATTGGTCGCGCCCTCCGCCTGCTTTGCCCGCCACGCCGCGATATGCGGGACAAGCGTTGCCGGGTCATCGATCATTTCGACATCGGCCGCATAGGCGATCATGTCGCGGGCGATGTCCTCGTCGCTGTAGCCGTGCATTTCTCCGCCCTTGTCGAAGCTCCCGTTTTCGTTCGCCGCGTCCATATTGTTGAAGACGATCTTCCGCAACTCGCTCTCGCCGAACGCCGGCACGTCGCCGACGGCAAGGCCGACCGGCGGCCATCCCTCGCCAAGGATGCGGAGAACGATCGGCTCCCCGGCAACGATGCGCTCGATCTCTTTCGCCGTCGGCAGGAACGCGCTCGCCATGACCGGCAAGCCGTCGATCCTCTCATCGCGGATATCGATCCCGATATAGCCTTGACTGGCGCCCACGCCTTCGCGGGTCGGGTTCTTGATGTTGAAAGGGATCATGGTCCAGCTCCTACCTAAAAATTGCCCAAACCAGCCACGCGACCAGCGACCCGACGATCGCTGCCATGAAGCGGAAAAGCCCCTCGATATCATAGCCGTAGCCGTGACGGTTCTTGAACTCATGCGAGAAGACCCAAGCGAACAGGGCGGCGGTGATCATGAGCGGGATGATCCACCATGAAATGGTGATCGAGAATTGAAAGGGCGGCATTATGCGACCCTCCCGGCGATCTTCGCGGCCTTGCGGGCTCGCTTGGCCTCGGCTCGATTGATGCGACCTACCGGGTCGACCTGGGGGCGCTCGATCGTCTCTTCGAACTTGCGCCAGTAGGGTTCGACGCGGCCATTCTGTCGGCCCCGATTGCTTTGCGTTTCGATCCAGCCTTCGTCGGCATCGTAGGCGATCACGTCGTTACGTGGCACGCCGTTGAACAGAATGCCGATCGTGCGCGCGGTCGAGAAGTTCTCGCGGGTGAGCCGGTAGCGCCGGGGCGCGGCTGTCGGGCTGTCCGGGCCGCCGACAATCCCGAAGGCGTCTCGCGGCTCGACCATAAGCGGGGCCATGATGGCGATGGCCATTGCGGAGAGAAGTCCAGTTCGCATGTCAATTCCTTTCTGTGGCAGGCATCGGAAGCGGCAAGAGGTCTTGCCGGAGGTAAAGCGGATGGCCGGGGTGTCCGGCCGCTGTGAGCTTCAGGGCGAGGGGTTCGGCTCCAGCCTCGCGGATGATCCGGAGAACTGCCTCGCTGCGGTTCTGGAAAACGCCGTGCGTCCCCCAACCGCAAACGATGCGGTCGGCTTCCTTGGCTATCGAGCCGAGGGCCGCGTCGTTGTCAGGGCCGACCGGGTCCGCGTGCGAATAGAGGCCCTTGGGGTCGGTCGAGCGGAGCGCGAAGATGTTGCCAAGCACAAGGCCGCCATATCCCCATCGCTTCGCGTAGGCGATGCAGCGGCGGATGGTCGGATCATCGTTCGTTTCGTCGGCGGTGGACGGGTTTAGAAGGATGAAGGCGGCCGACAGGCCTTTCGCCCATCGCCGCGCCAGGCGGTAGCGCCAGACGCGACAAGGGGAGAATGTCGCCGGTTCGTCCTGATCAGTGAAAAGCATTGCTTGCGTCCTGCCTGTGAGGGATCACGCCGGGCTTCAGCGGCGACAAATATTGGCGCTCGACGTTGCCGAGCCCTCCGTTGATGTCCAAGATCACGGTGACAAGATTGCCGCCGTCGTCTGTCTGGACGGTGCCGGTCCAACCGCTTAGGGCGACGAAGCGGTCGCCTTTCTTGAAGGCGGTCATTTCCAGCACTCCAGATTGAAGCCGTCCTCGACCTTGCCGCGCCAATAGTCGTCGGCGTTCGCCATCTGCGAGATCGCCTTCAGGCGACCGGCGAGCACCATCGCGCCCTTGTAGGAGCCGTCGAATTCAGCGACGGCCGCGATCACTCGCTTCGACATTCCCTCGCGGCCGATCTCCTGGCCGATCTCTTTCAGCCGCTTGGCCCGCTCCAGTGCATGGAGGCTCATGGCGCAAACCTCATGCCGGTGATCGGGATAGCGCCTGCGACACCTTCCTTCGACCAGAACCAAGGGAATTCCTCGTCGAAGTCTTCGGCGTGTTCTTCGCCTTGTCTAATCCAGAAATGGCCGACGGCTCCGCCCTCGACGGATTGCTGGGCGTCGTCGCTGTCGAACCCCTGTTCCTTCAGCAAGTCGATCATCGCCTCGCGGAAGTCGTCGCCATGCATGTCGTCAAGCGACACATGCCCGGCAACGAAGATCGCCCACGGCTCGAAATCTTCGGTCGTGTAGACCGTCCATTCCCGCGCACTCATGCTGCCACCTTCATATTCCGTTCCGGACAGCAAGACCGGAACCCGTCGGCGTGCAGCTTGCGGAGGTCTTCGACCGGGTCGCCCGTCTGGCGTCCGCATCCGTCGCAAACGTGCAGGGTGGAAACGTCGGCCGGGTGCGATCGGAGGATGATGTCGCTATCTTCGCGGACGAAGGCGACATACTGGCCCGAATGAATGCCGGTCACGCGGTAGGCGGCCTTGCCGCTCACGGCGATGCGCTCCCCGAAGCCTTTCGGCGGCTCGACACGCTCAACAGTCGAGCGCTTCAGGAACTCGCGGAAGCTGCACTCATAGGCGACGGTGTACTCGCGCCAACACGCGGCGCGGGCCTTGGCCGGCGTTGCGGCCGGCTGCGGAGAGGCAGGGAAGCCGCTCACTGTGACGTGATACATTTTCAGCGTGAAGGCCATCAGGCGGCCCTCCGGAGGCGCGGCGGGACCGCTGCATAGGCTGCGCTGCCATACGGGAGATCGAGCGCCCGGAATTCGGCGCACATGGCTCGCAATAGGTCTTCCGCATGGAGGCGGAGAACACGCTCCGTCTCCGCGTTGATAACGGCGATGTCGCGCTCTTCCGCGAGCCCGGCAACGTCTTCGTTCGCGCCGTCGAGAAGGCCGACAGCGTAGCCTCTCGCGTAGAATTCGGCGTTGATGCAGGAGGGCGAGTTGACCGCCGCCCTCATCGCTGCACCATGCCCTTGCGCGGCGCGGTGCGCGTGAACGACCAGCGGTCCTTTGCCATCCAAAGGCCGCCGAAGGCGTCGACGAAGTAGAAAACCTTTACGCCGGTGCCGCGCTCGACATAGGCGACGCCGATCTTGCGCATGGGTCGGCCGCCGGTTGCGGCGTGGAAGAGCTTCGTGAGGAAGTCACGCATTAGTCGTTTCCTTGGTGGTGGGTGTAGGGGAGGGCGTTGCGCCATTTGACGGATGCGGCGCGGTCGATATTGGAGAAATCGACATCGCCCCGCTGGAACATCGTCCGCATGATGCCGATGAAATCGCCGATCTCTTTTTCGAGATCGGTCCGGTTGTGCCGGTGTCGGTTGGCGTTGTTCGGATGCGTCGAGTTGTAGCCGTGGCGCTTGATCTTGCTAACGGCGAGGATAACCTCGGCGGCTTCCTCCGCGAGCATGTCAAGGCGCTCGGCCTCTGCCGGCGTGAGGCCGTTGAATGGCTTCTCGGCGGGCATTCCGGGGCCGGCCTTCTGGCATGGCCCAAGGCGGCAACGCGGACAGGACTTCGGGACAGGTCCGCCACTCTTCAACAGGTCAAGTCTGCATTGCATTGATTTGCTCCGTGGTAGGCGATCACGCCGCTTGACGGTCGTGTTCCATGTCTTCGTTTTCCTGCCGTGCCGCCTCGCGCTTCGCTTCCTGCACCGGGCAATCGCAGAAGAATTCTTGTTCGACCGCGCACCATTGCATCGTGTCGAGGCAGTCATCGCAGTAGGGTTGGAACTTCATTTTCCGTCTCCGTGGTATGGCCTAGATTTAGGCCATACCGTGAAATCGGTCAACAATTATGTTTGTCAGGCCGCCTGCTTTTCCGGACGGCGATTTCCAGGGCGTTTCCGCTTCGGCCGCCGATGGAATTCGACATCGAGCATTGCCGCGATGTCGCGCTCCAACTCGGACAGGATGATCTTCGTCGCGAGGTCCGCGTCGGCGTAGTGGTCGGGTTCGATCGTGGTCACGCCGCTGCCCTGATCAGCGAGTATTGCGCGACGCGCTTGCCGTCGTCGCCGACCGGGATAAGGTCTGTCCCGATCATGTGGCCCTTGGCCTTCAGGTCATGGATGCGCGCGCCAAGGCGGAGGCATCCATATTCCTTCAGCGCCTCCAGGGGCGTGATCGTCCCCAAAACTTCAAGGTGTTCAAGGACCAAATCGTTCTGCGATGCGGTGCTGTTTGTCATGGTGGTTTCCCTTGCTGTGGTAGGACTTCAGGCTGCGATTGAGATCGCTTTCACGATCCGTTTTTCCATCAACTCCAGTCGACGGTTGATGCGGAGCCGGGCGTTGATACAGCGGAACACAAGGGGTTCGCCCGACTTCGGTTCTTCGATCATGCGGCGGAAGAGCTTCGCCGGCATGTGGCCCTTGGTGCGGTTGCAATGCCCGCACGCGGCGACAATGTTGTTGCGGTGATCCTTCCCGAAGGCCGCCTTCGGCTCGACATGGTCGGCCGTGGCGGTTCGGGCGGTGATCTTGTCGCGGCAATAGTCGCAAAGGCTTTCTTGGCTGGCCCTCGCGTCGTCGCGATAGGCCCGGAGGAAGGCAACGTCGAGCTTCTGTTGCTGGCGTGCCATGAAGCGCCGCGAGCGCCGGCTCATACCGGCTTAGACCCGGCTGGCGACGGCGAGGGCGGCCTCAAGGTGGCCGACGGCGCTCCAGATCAGATAGAAGGTGTAGAAGGCGGCGGCTGTTGCGATGGCGCGATAAAGCGCGGCCGGAATGATCGGCTTGGTGTGCATTTTAGGCGTTCCTGTGTGGTAGGTTGAACGCCTAAAATGCTACACGTTTATTTGTCAATTGCAACAACTTTGTTTGTCAAAACAGCAAAAGACTTGTCACGCCGCGCCAGCGTAGGGGATGACGTGGAATGTCGGCATGGGCCGGCCTTCCAAGAACTCTTGCGCCCGACGGACGGCCGGCAAACTCGACCCGGACGTGCGCGACAGGGCTTCCAGAACGGCGCGAAGGTGATCCTCCGCGCCGCCGACAAGCTGAAGCTCGCGGGTGCCGACCTTGCGGAGCCGACCGGCCTCGATCAGGAACGCGACAAGGTAGTGCGCGCTCGATCGCGACTTCAGCCCCAAATGAGCGCAAATCTCGTCATAGGTCGGCGTCCGCTTGCCGGCGCGTAGCTCCCCGGCGATGAAGTCGAGGACTTGCTCTTGCCGCCTGGTTACTCCGCTCATGCTGCCGCCTTCAGCGCTGGCGCGGAAAACCGGGCAAGCTCTTGCCGGGCGAAGCCGTCGCCGCTGGACCGCATCGGCATAAGGATGATGAATTCCTTCGCCTCGGCCGCGTTCCCGGTGAAGGTTGCGGGCGAGCCGGCGTCGTCCATCCACATCGTCACGCGCTCGCTGCGTTTCAACTGGTCGAGGGCCGTCAACACGTAAGCCGCGTTAAAGGCTATGTCGCCGCCGGCCGTAGGCGCCGACAGGTCGACGCCGTCGATGTACTCAACCCCGGAGGCGTCGAGGTTCTTCGTTCCTACGGTCGCCACGGCCTCGCCAATGGCAAACTCGATCGAGCGGCCACGTTCATTCGACGCCATCATGACGCGCTTCGTTGCTGACTCCAGGGCTTGCCGATTGAAGGTCGCCGCCTGCTTAGCTTCCGCCCTCTTTGGCACGATGCGCCGCCAGTCGGGGAAGGTGCCGTCGATCGTCTTCGTCCGGACGGTCACGCCGTCGAGTTGGAACTCGACTTTCTTCTGATCCTTGGTGACGATGATCGCCTTCGGCGTGGGGAGCTTCAGCAGGACGTTGACAGTCTGGCGCGGCAAGATGATGCCGGCTAGTGCCGTCGCGTCGAAGTCGAGCGGGAAGCATGACAGGCGATGCCCGTCGGTCGCGACAATGCCGAACTTGCCTTCCGAACCGTCGAAGAAAACGCCGTTGAGGTAATAGCGGGTTTCCTCCGTCGAAATGCTCGGCGCGGTGAAGGCGAGGGCGTCCCGGAGCTTGTCGGTGACGTTCCCGATCCTCGACACGTCGCCAGACATTTCGAGATCAGGGAAGTCCCGCGCATCGAAGGCCGGCAGGCGGTAGCGCCCGCCAGGGAAGGACAGTGTCGCGGCTCCGTCGTTGCCGACATCGACGGCGATCTCGGCGTTCTTGTCGATCAGTCGCACGACGCGCTCCAGAAAGGCGTAGGATACGCAAGCCTTGCCTTCAGCCTTGATCGCGGCGAACCCGGCGGAGATCGTGATATCGAGGTTCGTTGCCATGGCGCGCGCGCCATCGAACAGAACGGCTCCCAAGATCGGTATTGTCACTCTCGGCTCGACGACGGGCTTCAGCGTCTTCAGGGCGGCCGTGAGTAGGCCGGCGGTGGTTTCCAGATGGTACATTTTCAGTCTCCGTGGCAGGAAAAAGGATCTTCGAATTGAAGTGGCGGGTTTCCCGTTCGTCACCGCCCCCGGCTTGACCTAGGTCGAACCGGCACGCCCTTCGCCTAGCGGTCCTTGGCGTCGGGTTTCAGCTTCTATTACCGGGCTGGAGGCTCCGGTAAGGTGCCGCGCTAAGGTCTAAATTTAGGCCGCGATCTTCGTTGGCTCGGGCAGGATGAAGAACGCGGTTCCGCCGGCCATTTCCGACGCTACTGTAAGGGCGTCGGAACCGAAGAAAGCGATTTCATCGGCGGAGAATTTCTTGCGGAGGTCGGCCGCCGTGCATTCGCCCTTGCGGTGCGTGTGGTCGATGACCTCCAGCGCCATCTTGCGGATGCTCTCGACGTGATACTTCGACCGCTCTTCCGCCCATTTTGCGTTTAGCTGTTCGAAGGCGCTTTCGAACGTCTCGCAGCGCTCCGCGTAGATGGCTCCGCCGCTTAGAATTCCAAGCGGATAGACGACGCCGCGAACTAAGCCGTGGTCGCTGGTCATCGATATCGAGATATAGGCAGACGGGCCGACAATCGCCTTCAGGCGCTCGATTGCGTTGTTGATCTGTGAGGGGTTCATGCTCGTTTCTCCGGTTGTGGTAGGGGTTGAAGTTTAGAGGTAGAGGTCGACAGCCTTGCGGCCGTCGAGGGCGGCAGATTGAACGTCATTGCCTTCGATGATGGACTTCAGCATTGCGATCCGCGCCGCGTCGAAGGCGTCGCTAAGGTCGACTCGATCGATGATCTTGGAGGAAAGCTCTCCGGCGATTTGCTCCCAGGCCGCGCCGGCTTCGTGCGACATTCCAGGCGTTCTTGCGCAGACGCGTTCGGCCGCCTTGACGATGGATTTTTTCGAGGGGTTCACCAAAAGCTCCTTCCGTCCGCATAGACGCGCAGCGTGATCGTGTTGACGTTGGTCCCGACGGTCGAGAATGAGTTGCGAGGGTTGTCGCTCCAGCGGGCATTCATCTTGCCCATGAGGTCGCGGAACGCCTTGGCCTTGCGCGTCTCGGCGAACTCCGTATGCGCGGACATGATCGCGATCAGGAAGCCGTCGGGGCGGAGGAATTTCAGGGCGTGCATGACGTGGTCAATGTCGCGCTCGCGATCGAAAGGCGGGTTCATGATGACCCGGTCAAAGCTCCCGGCCGCCTCCGGCTTGATGTCGAGGAAGTCAGCGGCATAGGTGTTGAAGCCATCGGCGCGAAGCTGCATCGCTAGGTCGCGTTGATACTCGACGCAAACCACGTTGGCATCGGCCTTGCGCGCCCGGCGAGCAAGCTGCCCGGTGCCGGCGGAGGGCTCCAGGACGCGGAGCGGCCGGCCGGGGCTGTAGAGCCTTGCATCGTCGACTGTGCGGTCGGCGAGGGTGTCCGGGGTAGGGAAGAACCCGAAGTTCTTCGCCAGCGACCGCTTCGGCTCATGAAGGCCACCGTCGTCGTTGTCGTGCTTGCGCTCTTCGGGGATGACCTCGCCGTAATACTCGCCGATCATGCGGTTTGCGATGGTGACAAGATCATCCCGCTTAAACCAAAGATGCGCGTTGCCGTTCTGGAAAATCCGGATGCGGAAAAACTCGCCCTCAATCACGACGGGCAGGGTCTTCAATTCCCCGCGACCGCGCGCCGCGTCGATCTCGCCGACGATGCCGGCATATTGAGAAACGCCCTTGCGGCCGTCGAGGATAAGGAAGGTCCGTTCGATGTCTTGGAACTTGTCGCGGTGGTTGCGGTGATAGTTCCAATGTCCGTTGCCGATCGTGCCGTCGAAGGCGCTCGAAAGGATGATGCGCGCGCCGATCTTCCACCCGGTATGCGAGCGGAACCGGCGATCGAGATTTGAGAAGACCTCCGCAATGCCGCGCCGGAAAATCATCCCGGCTTCAGACGCGAACTTCTCCAGCGTCGAGGCGGCCGTTTCTTCAGTGAAGGGCGGCGGCGACGCGCGAAGCTCGGCGCGGAGTTCATCCTTCGCCTTTTTGTCCATAAGGCGCTCAAGGTCGGTGGTCTTGACGATCGAGGTCCAGCAATCGGCGTCGACCATCTGGCGGGCGATCGTCATGAACTGGTCGCGCTTGGCGACCTCATAACTCCCGAAGACCGCCTTGCGCTGGTCTTGGGTCATGAACATGCCATCCGCCGCCGGGGCGGCCTTGCGCAGCGTTTCGCCGGCCGCGCGAAGCATATCGTTTGCGGCCATGATCATATCGTGAGCCTGCCCGTATTGGTCGAAGGCCTGGTTCCGGAAAGCCTCGATTTCGGCGAGGCTCGCGCGGGTCGCGAGTGCAGCGGTCATGCTTGGAAGTCTCCGTGGTAGGGCTTGAACAATCTTCGAACTTGAACAGAAAGTCAACAACTAAAGTTGTCAAACCGCGACCGCGTCTTCTCCCTCGCGAATGATTGCCATCGTTTCGCTATCGACCTCGTCTTCCGTCATCCCGTCAAACAGCATCGCATAGGGATATCTGTTCAAAAGGTTCCATTGAGTTTCCTGCCAATCCAGATCGCATTCAGCGGCGGTCTTTGCGTAATCGACCGCGTACCTCCGCGTCAGCGCTTTGTCGGTCAAAGCCGGGCCACGGCCGGCAGATGGGGTTGTCCATGCCATTGTTTTCGTCCTTTATTTTGGATTGTCGTTGACGATCAGTAATTTACGCCCTTGCGCCACGGCCCGGTGTCCGGGTTCCAGTAGGAGGCGCGGCTCTTGCGGTCGCGGTCGGTAATCTTGGTGTGATACCAGCGGCCCTTTTCGTCCTTCGCGATAACCGACGGGCCACCGTCCTTCAGCGGGGCTGTCGCCCAGGCGCGATCGTCGTCGCTCATGTAGTTGTCTGCGACCCTGAAGCCGCTGCAAATCAGGCTCCGGTTATCCATGTTCGCGACGTGCTGCATTTGCGTTCTCCGTTCTTGGTGGCCTAGATTTAGGCCGGCAAAAACAGAACGTCAAGCCGTGAACGACAAAATATTTTGTCAGGATCAGAGTTCGCGGAGGAGGCCGGGGAACTTTTCGCGAAGCCGAGCTTGGACGGCCGCCCGCTGCTCGGCACTAACCACCGGGGCCGCCTCGACCTTGGGTTTCGGCGCGGCCTCCAGCTTGCGCTTATGGTCTTCGTACCGATCCCGAGCTACCAGCCGTCGGGCCTCGGCGCATAGCTCGGCGGTCGACGGGCAGAAGCGCCTGTTCTGGCCCTCGACTTCACCGCGCATGAAGCGCTTCACCGCCTCGGATAGATGTCTGATCGGCAGATCGGCAGTGGCGGCGATGAACGCTTTCCCCCGATCGAGGCCGGCGCTATTCCCCTGGTCTGGGAAGCTGTCGAAGAGGGTCGCCAGAATGCCCGCTCTCGATTTGAATTCCGTTGTGTCCATCGAAAAGTTCTCCTAGTTCGCGAAGAGCGTCGCCGGTCGATTTTCGGGCTTGGGTGCGTCGAGACGAGTTGTGGTTTTCGACCCATTCCGGCTTGAAGCCCTGCCAGCCGTTCACAACCATCAAGTCGGCCGCCATGTTCGGATCGGCGCATTGAGAGAATTGTCCGGCCAATAATTTCGCGGCGCGAGACGTGAGCGGAGCGCGGCGGGCCTGCCTGTGCTTCAGAACGGCGTCGGCAATCTCCGGACGAAGGACCGTCTCAAGCCATTCCCGTGGCGTGAGCTCTTTCGGCGTCCTCTTTGAAGAACCGTAAGGTTCTTCTCTATCCTCTATCTTCTCAAGTCGCGCGCCCGTGTCTTCTGGCAAACCGGCTGGCAAATTGTTAGCACTTGCCACGGCTGCATTCTTATTTTTCAATGACTTAGCCTCGCCGCCCTTTGCTCCAGCGGATGCCCTCAACTCGGATCGAGCGACAACTTTTTGGAGTTCTTCGGTGAGCCGTCGATTGGTGATGACGCCGCCTTCCACGTTCATGTAAGCCATGATTTCCGGGCGGATTGCGCGCCACTTTTTAAGCGACAAACGAGACGCTCGGGCGAGCTTGGTGTCGTCATCTGGCAGGCTTCCTCCGGCGTTCCACATCGTCAACAGGAGCAGGAGGTATGAGCCGCTTTGCTCGCAATTGAGCATGTTGGTGTCACCAAGGAACTGCGACACATATAGCTGCATGAACGGCCGTTCGCTCATGCTTGTATTCCCATAGCGTCGTCAAGGTTGTGCAGTTCGCCAATCCAAAGCCCCTCTTCGATCTCATCCTTATCCGGATAGTCATCAAGCGATGCGATGGCGTCATTCAGTCCGCAGCCGGCTTGCATCACTCGCAGCCTTCCGCCCTCGTACCTCGCTGCAAGAACCCGGATAACTTCGACGCACAGCATGAAGAGGGACCGGCGATGGCCCATGGAAAACCATTCGCCGCGAATGCGCTCATGCCTGAAGCGACGGTGGAAGCGACACTCGATTTCGCGCGCCAGTTCGCGCGTCGGAAAACTGAACGTGAAATGAACCTCAATAGGCTCCGGGTTATGGCATTGGATTTGAGCGAGCCTCTTCGGAACGTCGCCCGCGATCCCAACCTTCACTGCGTGGCCGTATTGGGCGTGCGGGTAGCCAATGAGGTAGACGCAACACGTCTGTTCGTGTGGGAGCATGTGGGGGTTCTTTTTCCGTGGCAGGAGCGCCCCCATAGCCGCGCCGGGGCGAATGCGCAATTCACTTTTGACAAAATCGATTGTCAAAACGACAACCAATGACCTTCCCAAAAACAAACTAGCCTGTTAGGATGACCAAAATTTTTGCTAAATCAACAAAAATTGTGGTTATCGATGCCGAACGCCGTTGCTCACAATCTTTTGGTCCAGCACCGCATAGGGCTGGAGCGGTACGGCGTTGCCATCAACAAGAAAATTCTGTCGCGCCTGAATAAGGTCGAGGCCGATATCGTCGCCAAGATCGGCACGATGTCAGCGCTCGATGCCACCACGGCCGGGCCTTCCCCGTCGGTGCGCCGGCATCTTGAAGACCTATTGGCCCAAATTCAGGCCACGACAGTTGAGGCGATGGCCGTCATCAACTCGACGATCGAGACTGATCTCGGCGACCTCGCGGTGCATGAAGTCGAATGGGCGGCCAGTACGTACAAGGCGACGCTTCCGTTTGCGACGAACTTCGTCATCCCCGCGCCGCAACTTCTGAAGGCGGTTGTCACGACGCGACCTCTTCAGGGTCGCTTGATCAAAGACTGGCTCGCCCAATATCCGGGCCAGATCAGGCAAAAGGTTAACGATGCCGTGATGACCGGCATCATGGAAGGCGAGGGCATTCCGGAGATCGTCCGCCGCATTCGCGGAACCCGCGCCCTCAACTACGGCGACGGCATCTTGCGCGGCACGAAGCGCGGGGTCGAGGCGTTGACGCGGACAGCGGTCAATCACGTTTCGAACGCGGCGCACAAGACTTTCCTCGACGACAATGCGGACGTGTTCGATCGCTACCAATGGGTGTCAGTCCTAGACGCGCGCACCACTCCGGTTTGCGTGGCAAGGTCGGGTCGGGTCTACGCCAACTCGCCGGGTTCGGCGAACCCTATCCCGCCGGCCCATATCAACTGCCGGTCGACCATCGCGCCGATCGTCATCGGCCAAGAGGTCGAGCCGGTGAACGATTACGCGAAATGGCTTGCCGGCCAGCCGCCGGAAGTGCAGACGGACGTTCTTGGCCCGGCTCGCCGTAAGCTCTGGATCGACGGCAAGATCAGGCTCGATAAGTTCGTGACCGATCAAGGTCGCCCTCTCACGCTTGAGCAACTGAAGACTAACGACGCGGCGGCCTGGAAGCGCGCCTTCGGAACGAAAGCGCCCTATCAGGCCGCCAACGATCCCGGCAAGCCGCGAGGCCAGACGCCGCCGACTCCGGTGCAGACTACGCCCAAGGTCCGCAAGCCGCCAGCGCCGTCGAGGACGCCAACGGAGATCGTCGAAAGCCCCGCGATGCGGAACGCACGCCTCGACGCGGAGGCGAAGGCTTATGTCGTCGAGCAAGGCAAGGCGACCAACACCGAACACCTGGTTATGTTCGACTCCGACAGCGGCTACCAGTTTGCCCGCCAGACGACAGGCCAGAAGTCTTTTGTCGGCTTTTCCGAAGAGCAAATGGCGGCCGTGGCCGACCCGAAGCGGCGCATCATCGCTCACCACAACCATCCGAGCTCTAATTCGTTCTCGCCGCAAGACATTAAGATGCTTCAGCACCACAAGGGCTTCGAAGGGATATGGGCGCACGGTCACAACGGCTCCAGCTTCTATGCGGAGCGAGGCCCGAACGCATCGACGTTCAACAGCGCTCGATCCCTCGACCAGGCCGAAGCGGACGCACGCAAGCAAATCTTCGACAGGCTCTACGCTGCCGGCAAGATGACGGCGGCCGATATCAATACCGTATATTGGCATGGTATGATGCTTGTCATGCAGAAGCGCGGCTTTGTCGCCTACCACTACGAACTGGCGGGGCCGGCGGCCGAAGTCTGGAGCAAATACAGTAAGGAGATCATGGATCATGTTGAACGCATTCGTTGACCCGCCAACCCCGTTTGCACCGCTGGAGGAATGGATAGCCTTCCGCGCCGAAATGGCGAAGATCAAGCCGCGCACCGCCGACGTTGAAAAGTTCATTCGCGATGCCGACGAAACGATCAAGCGCCTGAAGAAAGACGCCGCCGCCTAGCCGCGCGCAAAGCGCATTTGTGAATTTGCAAATCGCGAAAAGTCCGGTTGAATTCGGGCGGAGTGCGGCGTATCTACCTGGCATCGAAGCGGCGAGAAATCACGCTTTGGTCGTTTCTGTGGTAGGAAACGTGGGCAGGCTTTCGGGTCTGCCCATTTCCTTTTCTGGAGAGGGCCGCATTGTCGGAAAACCCAAGACGCCTAAGAGTTATCGAAGGTGGAGCCTCAAGCGACAAGCCCAAGGCGAAGGTCATCCGACGCGGCTCCAAAGACATTTCCATTGAAAAGTTCGAATGCGTGCCTTGCTCGGCGAGCCTCGGCCATCCCTACGGAACCTTGATCGAGGCGCGCATCGGCGGTCACGTGATCGACGGCGAGCTTGTGGGCGGCGCGATGTTTTGGTGCTGCCGGCGATGCGAGCGCCCTCATTTCCACATAAAAGATTGTCGCCTGACAAAATAACTTGTTGACGGACCCTTCCGGTTCGTTTATGGGTTTAATGCAAGGGACAAAATCCGTTCACAAAGGCTCGGCCGCGAAAGCGACCGGGCCTTTTTCGTTTTGGGATGGCGTGACGCCTTCCTGATCGACCCGACCGGGTTTTGCTGAAGCGCGCGGCGGGATGCCAAGCGATTTCCCGAGAGGCGGGACGCCTCGCAACCCCGGAAAAAAATCATGCCACTGAAAGCAATTATCGACGACGTTTCGGCTGTGGCCGAAGCGGTTCGCCCCTTCTACGCCAAAATCGAAGGCGACGACGCCGGAGACTTGGCCGGCAAGTTCCGCCTGGACATCGAAGCCGCTCACGGCTTCAGCCTCGACGCTGTCGACCCGCTGAAGACCGCACTGTCGGCCGAACGTGAAACCAAGCGCGGCCTTGAACAGCGCCTGAAGGACTTCGAAGGCTTGGATGCCAAGAAGGCCAAGGAAGCGCTCGCCAAGATCGCCAAGATCGGCAATCTCGATCCGGCTGTCGAGGCCGATCGCATTGCTGGCGAGAAGGTTGAGGCAATCAAGTCTCAACTGATCGCGGAAGTCGACGCCGACAAAAAGAAGTGGACCGACCGCGAAACCTCACTCACCGGCGAGCTTCGCCGCGTGCTGGTCGATAACGCCGCCTTGACTGCGCTCTCCGCGCACAAGGGCAACCCGGAACTGCTTCAGCGTGTCGTGACCGACCGTCTTCGCCTGACTGAAAAGGATGGCAAGTTCGGTGTCGAGGTCATCGACGCGAACGGCAATCCCCGCATCAAAAACGCCAAGGGCGACATGATGTCGGTGGAAGACCTTGTGGTCGAAATGCGCGCCGACAAGCGCTTCGCCGTTGCCTTCGAAAGCAACGCGAAGGGTGGCGGCGGAACCCCTCCGGAGAACAACGGCGGCGGTGGCGGGGCGGCGGGCAAATACTCGCGCGCTGAATGGAACAAAAAGATTGGCGAGGCCGACGAGGCCACCAAGCGAAAACTGACCACGGAATACATGGCGGGCCAAATCGAAATCGTCGGGTAACTCCGGCGATTTTTGCATTGAGGGCCGCCGTGGCGAAACTCTGAAAAGGAATGGAAATGGCAAACGATCTTCAGAAACTCATGGATGACCTGATCCTCCCGGCGGCCCTCCCGGTGCTGCGCGAGGCTTGCGTCATGCCGGCCCTCGTCGCGTCCGATTACTCCGCCGAAGCCGCCACGCAAAACGAAACCATTCAGGTTCCGTTGCCGCAGGATTTGGGCGAGGCCGACGACTTCGACCCGAACACCGGCACCACGAAGACCGATCTCGGCTCCGGCCTGGTCGAAATCCGCCTTGACCAGTGGAAGTACAAGGCGTTCGGCATGACCGATCGCGAAATGCGCGAAAGCCTGACCGGCGGCATCCTGCCCTCGGCGGCCGAAGGCGCTGTCAAGACGCTGGCGAACTCCGTCAACCGCACCATCTTCGGCCTGTACAAGGCAATCCCATCTTTCGTCGGTGTTGCTGGCACTACTCCGGCGAACGAAGATGCACTGCTCGACGATCGCGAGGCGTTGAACCTCCAGCTTGCGCCGAACAGCGAGCGCCGGGCCGTCTTTGACAGCAAGGCGGAAAAGAACTTCCTGAAGGGCATGAAGGACGCCGCGAAGACCGGCTCCACCAATGCGCTCCGCGAAGCCTCGCTCGGCCGCATCTATGGCTTCGACAACTATTCGGACCAGATGGTCCCGAAGCACACCCCCGGCACCGCTGTCGATAGCTCGCTGGCCGTCAACGGCGCTGCCGCTGCCGGTGCGACTTCGATGGCTATCGACGGCGCTGCTGGCGCCGCGACCCTGGTTGTCGGTGACGTGTTCACCGTGGCCGGTGTCGAGGGCCAGTATGTCGTGGTCGAAGACGTTGCCGCTGCCGCTGGCGCTTTTGCGCAGGTCAAGTTCCTGCCGAAGCTGAAGGGCAACGCCGCCGACAGCGCGGCCGTGACCTTCGAAGGCACCGTCGGCACGCCCTACACCGTGAACCTGTCGTTCCAGAAGAACGCATTCATGTGGGCGGCCCGCACGCTGTCGGACGAAGCGAGCGAAAGCTCTACGATCTCGGTCGCGACGGACCCGGTAACGGGTATCCCGCTGCGTCTGGAAACGTGGCGCGATCCGGGCAAGTCGAGCCGCATCTGGCGCTTCGACATTCTGTTCGGCGCGAAGACCATTCGCGAAGCGCTGGCCGTTCGCCATCACGGCTAATCAACCCATGAACAGACGGGCGGGGGAAACCTCGCCCGTCCTTTTTTTGCTACCCGGAGAGAAGCAAAATGAAACTGATCGAAATGACCAACGGCGAGGCGACCATCCACGTCGAGCCTGGCTCCAAAGGCCATGAGAAGGCAATCGGCAACGGCTTCGAAGCCAAGTCGCCGAAGGCCAAGCCGGCGGCCGAACCGAAGACCGGAGAGCCGAAGGCGTTCGCGGAAATGAGCGTCGCCGAACTGAAGGCTGTCGCGGCCGAATTCAACGTCGACCTCGGCGAGGCCACCAAAAAGGCCGACATCGTCGCGGTTCTGGAAGCCAAAGCCGACGAAGCGCTCGGCAAGACGGCCTAAAATCAGGCCATGACAACAATCGTTTATCGTGACGGCGTCATGGCCGCCGATAGCCGCGCCTATGCGGGCGACAAGCATCCGATCGGCACGAAGTCCAAGCTTCGTCGCCTGTCGGATGGGTCGCTTCTCGGCGTGTCGGCCAGCATCCCCGGTCTTCCGGAGAGCTTCCGCCGCGCTGTCGAGAAGACCGGCGTCGAGGCGGACCTTGAGGCGGAATTCGACTGCAAGGCGCTCTTGGTCAAGCCGGACGGAACCGTCTGGTTTTACAACAATGGCCCCGGCTTCACCGGCCCGTTGAAGGGCGAATTCTTCTCGACCGGCTCCGGCGAGCAATACGCCTACGCCGCGATGGTGATGGGCGCGGACGCGGTTCGCGCGGTCGAAGTTGCCATCGAATGCGATGCTTGGACGAAGGCAGAAATCTGCCGGCTGACCTTGCTCGACTGACTTAACGCGGGATGGGGCAGTCTGGTAGCCCGCCGGTTTCATGCACCGGAGCGCGCGGGTTCAAATCCCGCTCCCGCAACCAATTCAAGGTGATGCCATGGCTTACGCGACGAAGGAAGACATCACCAAGCTTTATGGCGCAGACGAACTTTTGCGCGTCGCTGAAGATGAAGCGAACCCCGGCCAGCTTGACGAAGCCGGCGTGACCGCTGGCCTCGCAAATGCTTCGGCTGAAATCGACAGCTATATCGGCGTCAAGTATCCCCTGCCGGTGTCGGTTGTGACGCCGACACTGGAGCGCCTTTGCGTCGACATCACGCTCTACCGGCTCGCCCTGAAGGCGGGGCCCCGCACCGATGAACATCGGACGCGCTACGAGGACGCGGTGTCGCTCTTGACGAAGATCGCGAAGGGCCTCGCGACGATCGGCGTCCCTGCCGATCAGGAAGAGCAAACCGATCCCGACTTCGCGGCCGGCTTCTATACGTGGGAGCGTGGCTAGTGGCTGAAGTCGTCATCACTTTCGACAAGTCGGACGTTGACAAGGTCTTCGCGGCGCTGGCGAAAGCTTCCTTCAGGAACCGCTTGCTCCGCGCCGTGGGCGGCATGGCGGAGCGCCAGACGAAACGCCGCTTCGGCGAGAAGGTTTCGCCCGACGGAGTGCCTTGGGCACCCTGGTCGGCCTCTTATGCTGGCGGCAAGTCGCAAAAGGGTCGCGGCATCCTTGTTCGAACTGGCCGCCTCATGGGTTCGATCGCGAACTTCGTGGCCGGCGACGCTGTCACGGTCGGCTCTGGCGTCGCCTACGGCCGCTACCACCAATTCGGCACCAAGAAAATGGTTGCCCGCCCCTGGCTTGGCGCGTCCGCCGCGAACCTCACGGAGATCGAGGGAACGCTCGTGAAATTCATTAAGGCGGTAGTCGGATGAGCAACCTTGTCAAGTTCTGGAATGCTGTCGTCGCGGAGATCGACGCGCGCATTGATGCGCTGAAGGAAGTCCGCGCTTACGCCAATGAATTCGACGAAGGCGACAAGGGGCGACTTAGCATCAAGACGCCTGGCGCGCTGGTCGCTGTCACCGGCAACGGCGTCACGCAAAAGCTGTCTGACGGCCGCCTTAAGCTTCATGTTGCGGTCGCGGTCGCCGTCATCTGCGAAGATCGCGGGAAGACGGTCGACACGACGGCGGCCTCGATCGCCGAAGCTGTGGTCGGCATCATCCACGAGAACCGCTTCAGGGTAGACGGCGTGGCGACTGCCAGGTCGGACCCGGATGGGATTTCGATCATCAACTACAACTCCGACAAGACGCTTGGCCGTGGCCTTTCCGTTTGGGGCGTCGGTTGGGAGCAAGCCATCATCGTCGGCACCGCGACCTCCGTCGAGCCGCCGCTCCCCGATGTTCCAAACGGCGGATATCAGCCGGCCGATGCGACGAGGCCCGAATGACGGAACTTTCCGACATCATCATCGGCCTCGCAAACCGCATAAAGGATCTGGAAAGGCGCGATCGAGCTTCGAAACGCACCGGGAAGGTTGTCGAGGTCGATGCGGCTAAGGGTCTCGCTCGGATCGAGCTACTGGCAAAGGGTTCAAACGGCAAGCCGTTCCTGTCGCCCTGGGTTCCTTGGGCGGAGCAAGCCGCCGGTCTTGCCAAGACGCATTTCCCGCCCTCCGTCGGCCAGCAAGTCACGATCTCCAGTGAGACGGGCGACCTTGCCGATGGCGTGATTGAGCAATCGATCCCGTCCAACCAAAACCCTCGGCCATCCAAGGCCGGGGATGAATTCGTTCTGATCGACAATGGCGGCGTGCGCGTCGCGGTGTCGGGCGGCGAACTGAAAATCACATGCTCCAATTTCAAGGTTGGGGCGACGCAAACCACGCTTGACAGCAAGCTTCAGGTGAACGGCGAGAGCCTTCGGCACAATGCCAAGGAAGTCGGCGACACACACCTTCACGGCGGCGTCGAGCCGGGCGGGTCCGATACGGACGTGCCGGTCTAATCAAGGGAGCATCCTATGCCGAAATACACTGTCAATCACGACGGGTTCATCGACAACGTCTACCGCAAGGAAGGCGAGACGGTCACTTATCATGAGCGCGCCGCCCGGTATCTGGTCGCGCCCTACGGCGACAACCTCACGCTCTTCGTCGAGCCTACGGTCGCGGCGGACGCCAAGCCGGCCAAGGCCCGCCGCAAAGAGGCGGCCGATGAGTAGTCTTGGCGTCGATCGCCAGACGGGCGGCATCCTGACGGGATGGGAACACGTCAAGCAGTCGATCGAGGTCATCCTCACGACGCCGATCGGTTCGCGCGTCATGCGTCGCGACTTCGGCTCGCGGCTCATGTCTCTGATCGACGCCCCGATGAACGATCGCGTTGTGCTGGCCGCTTACTCGGCGGTCGCGGACGCCCTCGCCAAATGGGAACCGCGCTACCGGCTCGAAACCGTCAACATCGACGCCGCCGGGGCGAGTGGAGCGATCACGTTCTTGCTCTCCGGAACCTACTATCCGCGCGGCCATCTTGGCGACTTTTCCGACGGCTCCGCGCGGCTTGCTGAAATCACATTCTAAGGCGGGTCCGCTATGGTCACTGAAGCCGAAATTGCATTGCTTGGTCGCCCCGCGATCATCGAAGAAATCAGCTACGAGGCAATCCTCGCTGATCTCATGACCGATGCGAACGCGCGCTTCACTGCCGCCGGCATCGCCTATGACGTGGGCGGCCTCGAAACGGACCCGGTCAAGATCGTTCTGGAGGCCGCCGCTTATCGCGAGGTCTTCCTCCGCGCTCGCATCAATGATGCGGCCAAGGCGAACCTTGTCGCGTTCGCGGGCGGGACCGATCTCGACCATCTGGCCGCGTTCTATGACGTTGTCCGTCTGACTGGCGAAAGCGACGATGCTTTGCGCAAGCGCGTGATCATCGCGATTGCCGGCCGCTCGCCTGCCGGCCCTTCCGACTGGTATCGAACCGCCGCGCTTCGGTCGAGCGTTCGGGTGCGCGACGTATCGGTTTATCGCGTGGGGACCGGCCCCGACCTCCGCATCGCTGTTCTGGCGACCGACAACTTCGGCGAACCGGATGCGGCCTTGCTCGCGGCCGTGGACGGCGAGGTCCAGAAAGACAGCGTGCGCGTGATCTCTGATCGCGTGACTGTCGTCTCGGCGACCAGCGCGACGGTCGACGTAACGGCTGACATCTGGCTTCTGCCGGGTGCGCCGATGACGGTCTTCGACAATCTGGAGGCCACGCTCCGCGCCGCGCTGGCGGCGGAGGGCGGCCTTGGCTTCAACGTGACCCGCTCTTGGCTGATCGCCAAGCTTCATCAACCGGGCGTCGAAAAGGTTTCCCTCCTGTCGCCTGTCGCCGACGTAGTGGTCGACGACAATTCGGCGGTCAAGGTCGGGACCGTGGCGCTCACCTTCAAGGGGCGCGATCGGTAATGGTGCAACACCTTCTCCCGGCGAACGCTTCGCCATTCGAAACCGCCGTCTCGGAAACGCTCGATCGCTTCCCTGTGCTGGCTCCAGGCGCGGCGGAATTGCATTCGTTCAAGCTGGAGACGGTTCAACCCTCGATCCTGCCTTGGCTTGTCGTCGAGTATGGCCTCGGCACGATCTCGCAATATCTGCCCGATCTCGCCTCGACCATCGAATACGGCTTGCGCTGGCAAAGGGTGAAGGGGACGCCGCAAGGCATCGCCGAAAGCCTGACTTGGGTCGGCTACGCTTTCGACACGCTCTACGAGGCTCCAGTGCGGCGCACGCGCTGGCATCTTTACGAACTGGAGCTGGACCGCTTTCGCGACAACGAAATCGACCTCGGCACGATCGAGGCGGTTGTGCGGCTGTCGGACCCGGTTCGCTCGGAATTCTACCGGGCCTGGCGCGGCTACAACGTGCGCGAAACCGACTGGAGCTATTCGTCCTGGGGGAATGCGATTTGGGGCGATAACTCCGGCGTCTTCCTTCATGAAGGCGGCGTCAAGTGGTCCTTCGGTCGGACCTTTGACGCGGGCAATCACGAATTCACCGAAGCGGAGCTAACCGCTCTAGGCGCGTGGGTCGCGCCGGTGGAAGAGGGCTCGATTATTTGGGGTCCATTCCCTTGGACCACGCCGGGCCTGAAATGGGTTTCGGATGGTGCAGCGTCGCGGGCGCAAGTCATTGCGACGGCCCTCATGACGAAGTCATGCTGGATAGGCATCTATCGCCAAGACGGGACGCCGATCGGCTTCCGCAAGGCGCGGGTCTATCGCCCCGTCGATTTTTCCTTCGACGGCTACTATGAGGCCGGCGGCCAAACCTACATCGCCGCCAGCACGGCCGGCGCGAATATCTATGCCGAAGCCATGACCGACTTCGGCGAGGGCGATGGCGAGGTCGCGTATTCTTGGAGCATCACGCTCGGCGGCTCGCCTGTCGGTACGCATCCCGCCGGCATCCAATGGCTTGAAGGCGCAGGCATCACCGGAGGCGCGATCGTCGGCGGCTTCGCTATCGATCCGTCCACCTTCGGCAAAACATCACGCGAACGCTTTCGCACCCTCTTGAAGATCGTTTGAGGCAATCATGGCTTATGAGCATAAATCGAACCTGACCGGCGCTTACGATCGTTCGGTTGCTTTCCCGCT
The DNA here is from genome assembly GCF_037179625.1 of Mesorhizobium sp. Cs1299R1N3. NCBI lineage: Bacteria > Pseudomonadati > Pseudomonadota > Alphaproteobacteria > Hyphomicrobiales > Phyllobacteriaceae > Mesorhizobium > Mesorhizobium sp. Cs1299R1N3. Next base: position 60,872 of record NZ_JAPYKQ010000005.1, read on the forward strand.
TTGGGATAGCGTCCTGACCCGCGAGGGCCACGTAGGGCAGGCGGCGGAGCTTGTCGAGGCTCAATCCATCCTCCAGCGCAAGCTTCGTTCCGTGGGCGACCTTGTGGCCCGCGATGGCGACCGCATCGAAGGCGGCGACATCATCATTGATGCGGACGCGGGTAGCGTCACGCTCACGGCCGGCCGTTTGTATGTCAACGGCCGCGTCCTTCCTGCCCCGGCCGCCGTGCTGGCTTCGGTCCCGATGACTGGAGCCGTTCATATCGGCGTGCGAGTGTCTGAAACCTACGTCACGGAATTGGAAGAGCCGGCTTTGCTCGGCCTCATGCCCGGCACGGTTTCGGAAGGCGAGAAGGGCGCGGCTCGCGTCGTGATGGCGCTTTCTTGGGGTTTCTCTGGCGATGGTGTGGAGGGCGATCTCTACGCCGTCTATCTCATGAAGGATGGCGTCGCTATCGACCAGACGCCTCCGCCGAACCTGTCCGGCATCAATGCGCAGCTTCAAGTCTATGACTTCGATGCAAACGGCAACTACATCGTGACCGGTTGCGTCGTCTCGCCCCTCGGCAAGGACGGCACGGACCAAGTCTTCTCGATCTCTGAAGGCGTCGCCAACATCAAGGGCGCGAAGCGCACGCGCTATGCCGCCCTCCGCCATCGCGAACTGGAAACTTTCGATCTCTTCCGCATCCCGGTCGAGGTCCATACCTTCGGCGCGAACCCGACGATCGTCGCGCTCAACCACGGCCCCATTGCCACTATCCGGCAAGTGATGGTCGAGAAGGAAGTCACCGACACGATCACGCGCGGCGGCACTCCGAACGGTACGGACGCGCTGTCGAATACCGGCGTCACATCCATCCTGGAGGTCAAGCAAGGCGCGACGACTTACGTCGCAACCACAAGCTACCTGAAGTCCGGCGACCTTGTGTCTTGGTCCCCCGGCGGCGCGGAGCCGGCAACCGGGTCGAGCTATACGGTAAAATACCGCTACCTCGGCATCGTCGCGGCGACCGACATCACCGCAACCTCGATCACGGTTGCGGGCGGCGTCAATGGCGGCCAAATCCAAGTCGACTATGACTTCAAGCTTCCGCGTGTCGACGTGATCGGCTTGGACAGCGACGGCCTGTCGGTTTACCTGAAGGGCGTTTCCAGCCGCACCAACCCATTGCCGCCGAAAGTCCCGGCGGACGTGCTTCCCTTGGGTCTGATCGAGAACGTCTGGACCGGAGCCCCCAATGTGACAAACATCGGCGTGCGGGCCTACACGATGGACAAGATCGACCGCATGTACAACAGCCTTGTGGGCGCGCTCGACCTGATCGCGCTCGAAAGGCTCCAGCGGGACATTGACAGCCGGGAACCTATCGCGAAAAACGGCGTCTTCGTCGACCCGTTCACGTCCGATCGCTACCGCGACGATGGGGAGCCGCAGACAGCGGCGGTGTTCGGCGGCCTCTTGCGGCTTGCCATCGCGCCGACGTTCCACTCTGCGAACCTCCCCGGCGTCACGCTGTTGAACTGGACGGAAGAGGTTGCGATCGAGCAACCGCTCGCCACGTCCTGCATGAAGATCAATCCGTATCAGAACTTCACGCCGATGCCGGCGTCGATGTCGATCAATCCGCCGGTCGACTATTGGACGGAGAGCGCAACCCAATGGGCGTCGGATAGCGCGGCGGCCCTGTCGTCTCCGGTTGTGGTGACGACGGCAAGCTCGACTTCCGGTCGCACCACGACCACGACCACGACCACGAAAAAGGAAACGGTCACAAGCACGACCACGGAAGAAACACTCACCTATCTCCGGCAAATCCCGCTCGAATTCTCGATCAAGGGCTTCTTTGCCGGCGAGACGCTTCTGTCTCTCCACTTCGACGGGATCGACGTGACGCCGGCTGGCGTTTCGGCCGATGCCGACGGCGAGATCGTGGGAACCTTCAATATTCCGGCCAACGTGCCGGCCGGTTCGAAGGGCTTGGTCGCCATCGGCGCGGGCGGCTCCAATGCGGCGGCGATCTTTGTCGGGCAAGGGACGATCGACATCGAGACGCTTCGCCGGGTCATAACAACCACGGTGCAGGAAACGTCTGTCACGGCTCCGCGCGAAACGCCGCCGCCCATCCTTGTCGAGGTTCCCGGCCAGCCTCCCGTTTGGGTTCCTCGGCCCAGCGACAGAGGCGGCAACGGCGGAAGCCGATCCGACCCGCTTGCGCAGACGTTCACTCTGATCGAGGGCCGGCACATTGCCGGCGTCAATCTGAAGGTCTGCCTGATCGGCGACCCGGACAAGCCTATCGTGGTCGAACTGGTCGAAGTGGCGAACGGCATTCCGACCGTCAACGTGATCGCGCAAGCGTTCTACAACATGAACGCGGCGGTTATCGGACAGTGGACCGAAATCCGGTTCCCTTATCCGATCTGGCTGGCGGGCGGCGTCGAGTATGCCTTCGTTGTCAAAACCAACGATGCAAACCACTCGATCTCTACGGCCAAGATCGGCGACTTCGACATCGAGACGCAAACGCCGGTGGCGGCTCAACCGTACTCCGTCGGCGTGATGCTGTCGTCGTCGAACGCCGTGACTTGGACGGCTCACCAATCGGAAGACGTGTGCTTCCAATTGATTGCAGCCAAGTTCGCCCCGACGACGAAGACGGTCACGATTGGGACGATCGCGGTCACGAACATGAGCGATCTCTTGCTTCGGGCGGAGGTCGAGTTGCCGACGGCGGCGGCTTCGATGCATTTCGAAGTCGAACTCGACGACGGCTCGATCACCTTGCTCAATCCGGGGCAGGCTTGGGAATTGCAGGCCTTCTATACCGGCAACGTCCAGCTTCGCGCGGTGCTGACAGGCTCCGCCAGGGTTTCGCCGGTTGTGTTCCCGGTCATCATCGCGATCGAGGGGCAGTTGCAGACGACGGGAACCTATGTGAGCCGCGCGTTCGACATGGGGACCGGCATCGACATTCTGTCCTATCTGAAGACCAAAATCCCGACCGGGGCGACCATCGCAATGGATGTCGACCCGGCCAACGACGTTTGGACAGCGGTTCCTCAAACGGTGCAGACGCCGCTTCAGGAAGCCGGATGGGTTGAACGGAAATACAGCGTGACGGGCTTCAACGCGAACCCTGTCGGGCGCATCCGGATTACCCTGACGGGAACCCCGGCGGCGCGACCGATGGCATACGATTTCCGCGCGATCTCGACGCCGTAAACACACAAAAACTGACCTGAATTCGCGCTGGCGGAAACGCCGGCGCGATCTCTTTTGGCCGCGAGGATCACATGACCGTAACCAACACGACTTCCAACCGGGGCTATCAGCTTCCCGACGAAGGCAACCAACTTGCCGACGACGTGCTTCGCCTGATCTCGGCGCTTTCCGCGATCGACGTTGATGTCGCGGCCATTCTCGTATCGATCGCCAACCGGGCGCTATTGGTGCATCAACACGTCATTTCCGACACAGCCGGCCTTCAGGCCGCGCTCGACAGCAAGCAAGACGAAAGCGAGAAGGGCAACGCCAACGGGTACGCGGCCCTTGACGCGACCGGCAAGGTTCCTGCCGGGCAACTGCCTTCCGCGCTGTTCGGGGCCATGTCCTACCAGGGGACGTGGAATGCCAACACCAATACGCCGACCATCCCGGCGGCCTCTTCCGCGAATAAGGGGCAGTATTACAAGGTAGCCACGGCTGGCGCGACCAACGTTAGCGGCGTCACCGATTGGCAAATCGGCGACTGGATTGTCTCTAACGGCGCGTCTTGGGACAAGATCGACAACACCGATCAAGTCGTCAGCGTCGCCGGCCTTCAGGGGGTTATTTCGGCCGCCGCGCTGAAGACCGCGCTTGCGATCACCCTCGCCGACATTCCCGGTACTACCCGGCTCGGAACGGTCTGTCAGACCATCACCGACTGGAATGCGGCCATCGATAACGGCTGGTATATGGGCAGCAATGTCGCCAACGCACCGGATACCGGCTGGTGGTTCGGGCAGACAATCCAGCATAACAACATTTGGCACCAACAGGATATTTTCGCGTTCACCTCCATGACGGCGGCGGACAGCAAGCACTACCGCCGCTATCAAACGAACAGTGCGTGGACCGGGTGGTTCCGGGTCTTGGACAACATCGCCGAACTGGACGCCCGCTATCTCGGCATTGGCGGCACCGCCGCAAGGGCCACTGCCGCCAACACCTTGCTGCAAAGCGGCACCGGCTCCGCTATGACCTTCAATTGGTCAGGACAGGGCGGCCAGCCGTCTTGGGTGTGGGGCGGCGAAGACGGCGCAAATATGTACGTCTACAACCCGGCCAATTTCAACGTGTACTCCGTTGGCGGCTGGACGCAAGCTACCATTTCCGCCCAGATCGAAACTCGCGGTCAAGCGTGGGCACAGTGGGGGATCACGTCGGGGAATGCTGCGCAACCGCTTGGTGGACTCGGCACGTACGCCTGGCTGTGCAGCGCCGCGAACAACACTACTTTCACTTTTGGAAGCAACTACGCCGGATCAAACTTGAGGTACGCGGGCGATACTTCTCAACCAGCCATGTCGCCATCGGGGACAGCCCCCGCAGGGACATGGAAGGCGATGGGGTATGCCGCGTCCGGTAGCAGCACTCTGGCGGCAACACTTTTCTTGAGGGTGGCATGATGAACTACCAAAACCCACGTTACAACGCGTTAGGCACAATCGATTGCGAGATCGAACATCCGGTACTTGGCTGGATACCAACGACGCTATCGCCGGAAGACGACGCCACTGCTGCGCTTTACGGCTCTGTCCTAAGCGGGGGCAACATTTCGAACTATATCGAGCCGCCGGCAGAGCGCGCAATGATCGCCAAATCAACGGTGATGCAACGCATCATCGACGCCGGGAAGATGGGAAGCGCGTTTGCTGCTCTGACGGCCAACCCAATCTATTTCGCCCGCTGGTTCGCCCCTGACCATCCCGCCGTGTTCAGTGACGACCCCGACGCCGTAGCGTTTGTAGTCGCCTTGGATTTGGACCCGGCGACCATCCTCGCTCCAGCATGATCGGCCTTGAATTTCATCGCGGGCCGCTCAATTAGATGGCATGATAAGAAAGCCAGAATGCAGGTAATGATCAGCGAAATCATGCCGATTGCAATCGGCGACAGGCCATTGCCCGTCACCTGCACAACCGTCTGCTGTACTGGGAAGGCGTAGATATAGAGACCATACGAAATGTCGCCGAACCGGCCAAAGCGGTTGATGACAGGCCAAGATTTTAGGCCACATGCCAGCAGGGCGAGCGGCCCCGCCATGAATAGTCCTGCGTACTGATATCCCGTCAGCCAAAGGACAAGAGCCACAAGCAACAGAACCGCCAAGACAAAGGACACGCGAGACTGCCATAGATCGCGAAACAAATAAGCGCATGTTCCCGCGCCAAAAAAGACGCCGAACTCTTTGACGAATTTGTGGTCCGTCTCAACGTGTTGGAAGAAAAAGATGTAGGCCGCCAGGGCGAGGATTGCTGCAAGGCATACCCATCGCCACCGTAGCAAAGTCGCCAATCCAGCAATGAGCAGAAGGGCGTACATACGGGCTTCAATCGGAAGCGTCCAAAGCGACCCGTTTACCGCTCGGGGAAATGGATTGTTCTCAAAAACGCCCGGAAGATGGAACTGCTCCACGAAAACCAGTTGCGTGAAGTACTTCCATGTCTCGGAGTTCGCGAAATACTCGCCGGCCGGCAGAGTGCTGACGGCCGGCCCCAATACCAATGCCGACAGGATCGTGACCACTATCCATGCCGGCCAAATGCGCAGGAAACGGCGGGCGGCAAACCGAAAGGCGTGAGGGTCGCGATCCCAACTTGAGGCGACCAGATACCCGCTGATCACAAAGAATATCAGCACACCAAGGCCGCCCAAGCTTTGGAAGGATACCGGCGAAGGTTCCGGCTGCCCTGTAAGGGCGAACGTGTGGCTTACCAAGACAAGCAGCGCCGCCACAACTCGTAAAAAGTCGAAGTTGTTTGCGCCGTGAGTGAGCGGTGGTTGCGTCAAAATCTTACCCTAACATCAGCGGAATTTGGGCTTAGGTGTAACAAATTAGGTTGTCAATACAGCGGTCGTATGGTAGGGCTTAATGCAGTCCCCAAAAGACCGCCAAATCAGCCTTTCCGCCGCCATTTCTGGCGGCTTTTTTCGTTCTGGAGATACATCAAATGGCAGACCTCGCTTTTCACCACGGCACCCGCGTCTTCGAAAGCGGGGAGACGCCGATCCTTATCCGCACCAATCAGACCCGCGTCATCCTGCTTGTCGGGACCGCGCCGGATGCGGACGAAGCCCTATTCCCCGTCAACATGCCGGTTCTCATTCCCGGCCTGCCGACCATGGCCGACCAGTTGGGCGACACTGGCACGCTCCCCGACGCCCTGGACGCCATCTTCAAGCAGGATGGTCCCTACATCCTCGTCGTGCGCGTCGAGGAAGGCGTCGACGCTCCGGCGACCCTCGCCAATATTATCGGCGACCGAACCGCCATGACCGGCGTTTGGGCTGGCATGAAGGCGGAGCCGATGCTCGGCATCGCCCCGGTTAACGTCGTGGTCGCGGGCTATTCCGGCTCCGTCATCACCAATGGCGTGACCAGCGTTGCAGTCGACACGCCCGGCACTGGCTACACCGCCGCGACTGTCGCCTTTGCGGCGGCTCCTGCTGGCGGCGTGACCGCTCTCGGCGAAGCCGTGATCGTGGCTGGCGCTATCACCGCGATCAAGGTCACGCGGCCCGGCAAGGGCTACACGGCAGTCCCGGCTGTCACCATCACCGGCGACGGCGCGAATGCGGCGGCCACGGCGACGACTGGCAACGCCATTGATCCGATCACGGCCGAACTGACTGGCCTTGTCGACCAGTTGAAGGCAATCGCCTACATCGACGGCCCGAACACGACCGACGCCGACGCCGTGGCCTTCAGGGGCCAGGTCAATTCGCAGCGTATCTATATCGCGGACCCGAAAGTTCTGGTCTACGACAAGGTCGCGGCGGCCAACGTGTCGAAGCCCTTCGCGCCGTTCCTTGTCGGCGTCCGGACCCGTACCGATCGCGACTTCGGCTTTTGGTGGTCGGTTTCGAACAAGCCGGTTTTCGGCATCGTCGGCATGGCTCGCCCGATCGCCTACGGCGCGCAGGCGAACTATCTCAATGAGCGTGCCGTGAACACGGTCATCAACGTGAACGGCGAAGGCCTTCGCACCTGGGGCAACCGCGTTGCCACCGGCGACGATCTTTGGAAGTTCGAAGCGGTTCGCCGCACGGCCGACGTGATCAACCGGGCGCTAGCCGATGCCTACCTCGAATTCGTCGACAAGCCGTTTTCGAAGGCGAACCTGAAGTTCATGCTGGAGAGCGGTAACACCTTCCTCCGGTCGATGAAGAATGAGGGCGCTATCCTCGGCGGCCGTTGCTTCATCCGCGCCGACGACAATCCGGCCGCCAATCTGGCTTCGGGAAGCCCGACGATCTCCGTCGAGTTCGAGCCGCCAGCGCCGATGGAAGACATTCGGATCAAGACCTACCGGAACATCGCCTATTACGACCTCCTGCTGGAGCAGGTTCTGAAGGAAGTGAACAACGGCAGCTTGACCACGGCCTAATTCTAGGCCGCATCAATCAACCTCAATCGGGACGCCTTCGGGCGTCCTCTTTTTTTGAACTGGAGCAATCACAATGCCGAGCGAACTTCCCCGCTATATCCTCCGTAACTGCACGGTCTTCGCCGACAGGGTGAACAAGATCGGGCAGGCCTCGGAAATCACTATCCCCGTTCCGGCCCGCGTCACCGGCGAAGTGCGCAACGCCGGCATGATCAAGCCGCGCAAGGTCGGCCTCGGCTTCGAAGGCCTGGAAATGTCCTTCAAGATGACCGCCTTCGACCCGCAGACCATCAAGCTCTTCGCCCTCAATGGCGAGAAGGACTTCATGGTCACTGGCGCGTTGGTCGACGAAGATGACACGACCCATTCGGCGATCGTCTTCATGCGCGGCACGCTGACCAAGCCCGACGCGGGCGCTTGGAAGCCGGGCGACCTCTCTTCGACCGATTACACGGTCGACGTGAACTACTGCAAAATCGAAGTCGACGGCGAGACGCTGATCGAGATCGACGACTTCGAAGTCATCGTCGGCGGCAAATCGCAGACGGGCGCGATCCGCGCCGCTCTGTTGAGCTAAGGGAGTAACGCCGCGTGGAAACGAAAACCTACACCTTGCAGCATCCGGTTCCCCTGCCTTCAAAGCCAGGGGAGCCGGCCGGTTCGCAACTCGCCTCGATCACGTTCCGCCGCCCGAAGGCGAAGGACTTGATCGCGATCGAGAAGGCCGCCAAGCACGGCCTTAGCGCCGCCAACGTCGCGATCATCGCGGCCCTTGGCGACATTTCGGTCGAAGTCGCTGGCGAACTCGACGCCGTCGACTATGAGGCGGCTTCGGAGTTTGCCGCCGATTTTTTTCCCAAGCTGACGCCGCCACAACCGACGGGTGGCGCTTCAAAGTAGCGGTTGTTTGCAGGGCGTTCAACACGTCGCTCCCGGCCGCTTTGGACATGACGCTATCCGACATCGACGAATGGTTTCGGATAGCCGAACAGATGACAGGCGGCTGACATGGCGGCTTTGGACGTTAAAATGATCCTCTCGCTTGTCGATAAGGCAAGCGGCCCGGCTAAGGGCATCATGGCCCGCCTCTTCGGCGGCAATGGCAAGCGCGGCAACGTCATGGACGGGGCCGGAATGTCCGCGACCGCTGCGAATGGCGCTATGGCGATGCTCAATCGCACCATGGCGACCTTCGCCGCCGGTGCGGCCGGCTACGTCGGCTTCAAGTCGATGATCGGCGGGGCAGTCGCGTTCGAAGACGCGATGGCCGACGTTTCCAAAAAAGTGAGCATGACCCCGCCGCAACTCGACAAGCTGACGGAACGGATCAAGCAGCTAGCCCGCGAGACGCCGCTCGCGGCGACAGAGATCGCGGGCCTTGTGGCGCAGGCCGGCACGTTCGGCATTGCTAACGAAGATTTGGAGCGCTTCGCCCTTCTCGGGTCGAAAGTCGCCATCGCCTTCGACATGACGGGCGAACACGCGGCCGACAGTCTGGCGCATATCAAGGCTTCGCTGAAGCTGAATATGGACCAATTGACCGACTACGCCGACGCGATCAATTACGTCGCCGACAACACGGCCGCGAGCGAAGAGCAGCTAGTCGATTTCGTGCTTCGCACTGGACCGGGGGCAATGGCCGCCGGCTTGAAGCCGAAAGACCTCCTGGCGATCGGCTCGGCAATGACCGAAGTTGGCCTCGAAAGCGGGCGCGCCGGCACGGCGGTAAACGCCATGCTCACGAAGATGACCGACCTTGGCAAGAAAAAGGGCGCTGGCAAAGTTCTCGACCAGCTTGGCGGCAAGGGCTACTCGAAAAAGCTCCAGAAAGAGTTTTTCGAGAACCCCACGCAAGCCCTGGTCAAGCTTTTGAGGCTCACGGACAAAATGTCCCGGCCTGATCGCGCCACCTTCATGAAAGACCTCTTCGGCCTCGAAACGCAAGACGAGGTCGCCGCGCTGGCGGGCAACGTCGACCGCGTGGTCGACACGCTGGAGAAGCTTGGCGATACGGCCAAATATGCCGGTTCCGTCAACAAGGTTTTTGAGAGCTTCAAGAACACGACGAAAAACCAGTGGGCGCAATTCACCAACAACGTCGAGCTTGCGGCGTCGGCGATGGGAGCGAAGCTCCTGCCGGCGATCAATGGGAGCCTGCACTATCTAAACCAGTTCTTCGCTACGGCGGACGGCCGCGTTTCGATCCTAGACAGGCTTTCGGCCTCGGCCGACGGGTTCTTCAACGGCCTCGGCTATAAGGGCGGCGCGGCTGAAGCGCTGTCGGGCGTAGCCGCGAACCTGAAGACGATCCGCGACCTGATCTTCGGCGTCGAGGGCGACGGCATGTCAGGCAACAAGCTTGGCGAATTGTTCCATCAATGGCAGCAATTCGGGGCGAGCCTGCACGACAGCCCGATTGCTACCATCCTCGACAGCATCGCGCACGCCGACATTGGCAGCTTGGGCAGCTCCCTGCTGGTCGGCGCGGCCGGTATGACCGCGCTCAATGTCGCGGCGCGTGTCGCGCTGTTGCCGATCAAGGCCATCCTGTCGGCGCTCGGCGGCATCGTGAAGATCGCTTATACGCTGTCGGGCCTTCGCACCGCCAAATGGCTTGCCGGCTTCACCGGCGGCGCGCTTGGCCTTGGCCTCTTGGGTCTTGGTGCGGGCGCGGCGGCGATTTCCAAGTATGGGCCGGGCGTCAAGCCTAAGCCGATCGAGCCGGGAACGCCTGGCGATTGGCTGAAGCGCATGACCGGCTTCGACCCGAACGAAACGCGGGAGCAACGGCTCCAGCGCCTCACCGGGCCGAAGCATTTCGGCGAGCATGAGCGGGACGATCTTTCGAGCTTGCCCGACGACATGGATCGGTGGCGGAGCCTTCAGCGGTTCAACAACCCGCCTCCGCAGTTCACGCCGAAGAACGACTTTGCGGTGATGCTGGAAAGCATGGACGCGGCGAAGTCGAAGGCGGCCGAAACGGGAGCTTCCATGCAGTCGTCGCTTAGTGTGACGGCGGCCCCGACGATCGACACCTCGTCGATCGATGCAGCCCTAGCCAAGGCTCGCCAGCTTGTTTCCGTGTTGGCGCAAGCCGGCGCGGCGGCGGCCGGCGCGAATGCCAACGTCGGCGGCAAGGTGACAACCGCGCTCCGGCAAAACCTCGCCGACGGAGGCCAGTGATGTCCGGACCCGTAACAATGTCGCTCGGCCCCTATGCGTTTGAAGCGCTCGGCTTCGGTTATACCGATGTCGGGCGCAATCTCGACGTGCCATGGGTCGACATTCCAGTCGCGTCCGGCTTCAACCCGCTCCAGTTCACCGGGCCGAAGTCTGACAGCGTTACGATCAAGGGCGTTCTCTTCCCGATCGCCCTTGGCGGGGCGGCCGGGCTGGAGGGTATCCGCAAAGCCGGCATCGCCGGCAAGCCTTTGATGCTGGTTTCGCTCGGCGGCAAAATCTTCGGCAACTACGTCGTCGAGGGCGTCAAGGAAGATAGGACTTATCACGATCGCCGGGGTACGCCGGGCCAGAACAGTTACGAGATCAGCCTGAAATACTATCCCGGCACGGTCGGCGGCGGCTTCTCGATCACGCTCGGCGGCGTCCTGAATTTGTTGGGGTCCTGACATGGCAACCTACACATGCATTGATGGCGATATGGTCGACGCGATTTGCGCCGGCTATTACGGCGAGGAAAGCGGCTACACCGAAATGGTGCTGGAGGCGAACCCCGGCCTTGCCGATCTAGGCCCGGTCCTGGCCGCCGGGACCGTCGTCAAGCTCCCCACGATCTCGGCGGCCGATGCCGGCGAGGCAAACGACATCGTCCGGCTTTGGGATTAGACCATGACGCCTTTGATCGAGATCACAGTCGACGGCAAGCCCGTCTCCGGCCTCTTCATGTCGCGGCTCATTTCCGTGACCGTGAGCGACAAGGAAGGAACGCGGTCGGATACGATCTCGCTGAAGCTCGACGACAGCAACCCATTCGCTGAAATCCCCCGCCGTGGGGCGAAGATTTCGGTCGCCATGGGATACGTCGAGAGCGGCGCGCAATCGCTCGGCGATTTCGTCGTTGACGAAGTCGATCTCGAATGCCTGCCCTACGCATTGTCGATCACCGGCAAGGCGGCCGACATGCGCGAGACGCTGAAGGAACACAAGAACCGGCATTGGGATGACAAGACGGTGAAGGACATCGTCGGCGAGATCGCGGGCGATCATGGCCTGTCTCCGGCCGTGGCAGACGACGTGGGCGCGCATTCCTACAAATGGTTTGGACAGGTCGACGAAAGCGATATGAGCGTTCTAGACCGTCTGGCGACCCGGCACGACGGCCTCTTCACGGTCAAGCAAGGCCGACTCATCTTCGCCAAAAAGGGCGCGGGCAAATCGGCGAGCGGCAAAGCCGTCGGCGACTTCGTCTTGACGCCGGACAAGATCGTCCAGGGGACGTGCAAAATCTCGATCTCGGATCGAGGCAGCTTCGGCAAAGTCGTCGGCTACTATCAGGACAAAGACGACGCGGAGCGCAAAGAGGTCGAGGTCGAGAGCGACGTGTCGGACAGCCCGGCCGTCTACCGGCTCCGCGAGGCGTTCTCGTCGGAAGAGGAAGCAAAGAAAGCCGCCAAGTCCAAGTCGAACAATCTAAGCCGGGGAGGCATCACTACGGCCGTTACGGCGATCGGCGACAATTCCATCCGGGCCGGCGGCGTCTACAGCTATAGCGGCGTTCGGCCGGGCGTGGATGGCATCCCTTGGATCATCGAGACGGCGGAGCATAGCTTCAGCAAGACCGACGGTTACAAGACGGCCATTCAGGGCAAGGTCAAATCGGGAGAAAGCGAGAAGTCGGCGAAGTCGGCCAACAAGACCAACGGCACCGAACGGGCGGCCAAGGAAAAGGCGGACGCGGCGGCGGCTGGAGCTTCAGGTTCCAAAGGCTCCGGCGCTCCGGCGGACGTTGGCGGCAACGTGATCAGCGGCGACGGGCCGGAATAAGATAGCAAGCGTCTCTCCGGCGCTTGCTAAGAGGGCGGCGGCTTGATCTCTTAGTGAGGTCGCCGCCGCCCCATTTTTTTGCGCTGTGGACATCGTTTTTTGCGAATTTGCAAATCAGCGATGTTCTCATAGTGTTCACGGTGATAGGCAACCTCCTGTCTAATTTTCGAACCCGGTCGCGTGTTGGATTGCGCGCCGGGTTCTTTTTTTGTGCGGGGCGCATTTGACGCCTCCCGACCGCCGGAATAGCTTGCCCATAAACGGGGTAGGGCGAATGAAACAGATCATGTCTTTGATGGTGTTGGCGGCAATTGGCGCGGCGATCTTCGTCGGCCTGCATTGGATGGACTTGAACAAGCGCCTCCCTGATACGGTCCAGTCGATTCTTGATGAGAACGTTCCGGGGAATACGCTGAAGGTCGCATTTTTGAAGCTCCCGATCTCAGCCGCCATTCCGTATGTTGGGCCGACGAAGTCCGAGGGCTACTTCATGGTCACGCACAAGACCGGCGTCGCACTCACCGGCCAGTGCGAGTTTGAGACGATTGACTACTCTGTGCGTGATGCCGCCGACAATCGGTTCAGCGTCTCGATCGAGGGTTCGGAATTGGCGAAGATCTACGCCTGCCAATAGGGTTTCTGGTAGGGTTTCTGGTAGGGAGCAATTTTCGGGAAATGCTAAGTGCTTGTTTTGACTGGTCGGAGTGGCAGGATTTGAACCTGCGACCCCCTCGTCCCGAACGAGGTGCGCTACCAGGCTGCGCTACACTCCGTGACCAGACCGCGGGCTTATAGCCGCCACACTTCGTTCCTGCAAGCGGCAATGGCAGCCCTTCTGTCGCATTTCGTCCGCTTTCGTCGGGTAGTGCCGTAAAGCCCGGATTTCCATCCGGGATAAACGCGGCTTAAAGCCTTGTGTGCTAACCCGCTGCCTCGATAGATCGTGTTTTTGCCGCCTGGAGCTCTGCTGTCTTGCCCCCAAAAATCGTCGCCGAGGCCTGGCCCAACAGCTTCGAATTCGAAACCGCGGCGCTGATCAAGGCATCCGGTTTTCGGGAATATGATGCGCGCTGGTGGTTCGGCCATCCCGGTTCGACGGTGCCGCCGGAACTCAATCTGATCGGCGTCCAGGCGCTTGGCATGGGGCTCGGCACACTGATCCGGCGTCTCGGCGCCGGACCTGATATCGTCACCGGACATGATTTCCGTTCCTATTCGCTTGGCATCAAGCTGGCGTTGGTTTCGGGGCTGATGGCGGCCGGCGCACGGGTGAAGGACATCGGCCTGGCGCTGTCGCCGATGGCCTATTTCGCGCAGTTCGCACTGGAGACGCAGTCGGTGGCCATGGTCACCGCCTCGCACAACGAAAATGGCTGGACCGGCGTCAAGATGGGAGCGGCGCGGCCGCTGACCTTCGGGCCCGAGGAGATGAGCGCGCTGAAGGCGATCGTGCTGGCCGGCGATTTCGACCTTACAGGCGGCGGCTCCTATGATTTTGTCCGCGATTTTCGCGCCACCTATCTCGACGACCTGACCGGGGACAAGCGCATCACACGAAAGCTCAAAGTGGTCGCCGCCTGCGGCAACGGCACTGCCGGCGCCTTTGCCCCGGAAGCCTTGCAGCGCATAGGCTGCGAGGTGGTCCCGCTCGATGTCGAACTCGATCACACCTTTCCGCGCTACAATCCCAATCCGGAGGACATGCAGATGCTGCATGCCATCAGGGACAAGGTGCTGGAGACAGGTGCCGATGTCGGGCTGGGTTTCGATGGCGACGGTGATCGCTGCGGTGTCGTCGACAATGAAGGCAACGAGATCTTTGCCGACAAGGTTGGCGTCATGCTGGCGCGTGACATTTCCAGCCAATATCCGGGTTCGACCTTTGTCGTCGACGTCAAATCGACCGGATTGTTCAACACCGACACGGTGCTGCACGCCAATGGCGCCATTACCGACTACTGGAAGACCGGCCATTCCTACATCAAGCGCCGCGTTGCCGAACTCGGCGCGGTCGCCGGCTTCGAAAAGTCAGGCCACTTCTTCTTCAACCCGCCGATCGGGCGCGGCTATGACGACGGGTTGGTCACGGCAATCGCCATCTGCCATATGCTGGACCGCAACCCGGCCAGTTCGATGGCCGATCTCTACCGTGCGCTGCCGCTGACCTTCGGCACGCCCACCATGTCTCCGCACTGCGCGGACGAGGTGAAGTACGGCGTCGTCGAACGGGTGGTCTCCGATTTCCAGGCGATGAAGCGGGACGGCTCCAGTTTCGCGGGCCAGAAGATCGTGGACCTCGTCACAGTCAATGGCGTGCGCGTCGTCGCCGAGGACGGCACCTGGGGTCTGGTGCGCGCCTCGTCGAACAAGCCGGAACTGGTCGTGGTCGTCGAAAGCCCGGTCTCGTCCGAGCGTCGCCGGCAGATGTTCGATGCCGTCGACGCCGTGCTGCGCCGCAGTCCGGAAGTCGGCGCCTACAACCAGACCTTCTAGATCTATTTCAGCGTTCTGGCGCCTTGGTCGTCAGAACGCTCCAGTCGAACGCGCGCGCCCAGTCGGCAAAGCCGTGCCAGCGCACCTCCGGAAATTCCCTGTGCAAGGCGGCGATATCGACGTCGTAGCCGACGCGGTCGAACCATTCGAACATCAGCGCAGCGTCCTCGCTTTGCTGACGAGCAACCGCGATCGGTATTTCCTGATAGCGGATCGGTTGGCCGATGGCGCCGGACAGTATTGCGGCCTGTTCTTCGCCCGACAATTCGTCGCCGGCGAAATCGAAGCGCTTGCCGAACACCCGCTCCCGCCGCTCGGCCAGAGCGGCCACGAAGGCGCCGATATCCGCCAGGGCGACCAGTTGAAGCACCCGCTTGGGCGGCATCGCGAAGGCATGGATGCCTTGGTTGAGCGCACCGATCGACCACGGCGCAACGGCATTCTCCATGAAGGCCACCGGCGCGCTGATCGAATAGGGAATGCCGAGCTGCTCGATATACCGCTCGACCAGATATTTGGTTTCGAAATGCGGGATGCCTGTCTTCTTGTCGGCGTCGGCAACGGAGGAATAGATCAGGTGTCCGACGCCGGCGGCCTTCGCAGCATCGGCGGCAAGGATCCCCAGACGGGTCTCCTCCTCGAGGCCGGCTTCATAGCTGTTGCCCATCAGGAACATGGTGTCGACGCCTTTTGCGGCGCTCACGACCGAGCCCGCGTCGGCGAGATCGCCGGCTACCACCTCGGCGCCCGCCGACGCCAGTTGCCGCGCGCCCTCGCTGTCCGGTTTGCGCGTCAGTCCCTTGACGTGATGGCCTCTAGCCAACAGGGCACGCGCAACCGCGCCACCTTGCTGGCCCGTGGCGCCGGTCACAAGAACGCTTCGTTTGCTGGTCATTTCGTCTGCTCCTTCTTCTCTGTCTGGCTTGTTTGCCCGGAGCAAAATTAAGCCCTGTCCGATTGATGCATAATTGCCTATAATTGGAAAACTTTGTTCCACTTGTGAGCACAATGATTGATCTCAATGATATCGTCGTGTTTGCTCGCGTCGTCGAAGCCGGCAGCTTCACCGCCGCCGCGCGCCTGCTCGCCATACCCAAGACGACGGTCAGCCGCCGTGTCGCCGCGCTAGAACGCGAGGTCGGCGTGCGCCTGCTGCAGCGCACGACACGCAGCCTCAACCTGACGGATGCCGGGCGCTCCTATTATGAGCAGAGCAGCCAGGGACTGCGGACTATAGAGGAAGCGAATCTGCGTCTCGCGGAGGCGAGGGCAGAACCGTCGGGCACTATCCGCATTTCAGCCCCGGTAGGTTTTGGCAGCTACTTCCTCATCCGCGCCGTGGTCGACTTTCTGGCGCTGTATCCGAAGACCAACGTCGAGCTTCGCCTCACCGACGACAAGCTCAACTTGGTCGAGGACGGTATCGACCTTGCCTTCCGCACAGGCACCCTTCAGGATTCGACGCTGATCGCCCGCAAGCTCGGCGCCACGCGGAGGCTGCTCTGCGCAAGCCCCGACTATCTAACACGATACGGAACGCCGGAAAGTCCGGCGGATCTAGCGCGCCATCGATGCGTCATCGCGGGCCCATCGGCCTCAGCTGCTCACTGGGTGCTGGATGGACCACAAGGCCAGGAAACGGTCGTGGTCGCGGGGCGCTTCGCCGCCAATGAAATGCAGGCGGTGGTTGCGGCCGCGCTCGCGGGCTTCGGCATCGCCCAATTGCCCCAGGCGATGGCCGAAGGGCTGATCGATCAGGGGCGCCTGCAGCGCGTTCTCGAGGATTACACGACACCGGCCGGCGGACTGCACGTCCTCTATCCGAGCAGCCGCCACCTTTCGCCCTTGGTAAAGGCCTTTATCGAACTGGCGGCCGGGCGGATTTCCAATCGGGCAGATACCGCTTAAAAGGCGTCTGTGCTACTCAATCGACCTCCAATTCCCGAGCGCGAGACCTGAATGACCGAGCGGATCGTCAGTTTTGTCATGAGCGGCGGCGTCGGTTCTCGGCTATGGCCGTTGTCACGTGAGGACAATCCCAAGCAGTTCCACGATCTGTCGGGCGATGGTTCCATGCTGGCCAAGACCTTGCGCCGCCTGACGGCGAGAGCGGCTGGCGAGACGCCGATCTTCCTGATTGCTTCGGAGCGTCATGCCGACCGTGTCCGTGCCGACTTGGCCGGTCTCGATCTTGCCGGTGGCGGTCCCCTGTTCGAGCCCGCGGGACGCAACACCGCCGCCGCCGTCGCACTGGCGACCCTGCGCACCTTGTCGGAATTCGGCGACAGCCTGGTGCTGGTGGTGCCCTCGGACCATGAAATATCGACGGCGGGGCAATTCTGGCAAAGCATCGAAGCGGGATCGCAGGCGGCGCGCGCCGGCCGCCTGGTGGTGTTCGGCATCAGGCCGACCCAGCCGGAAACCGGTTATGGCTATATCGAGGTATCGGCCGAGAAGGGCGGGGTATTCGACGTTTCGCGCTTCGTCGAGAAGCCCGACCTTGCGACGGCCAACGACTATCTCAAGGCGGGAAATTTCTACTGGAACACCGGCATCTTCCTGTTTCGGGCCGGTGTCATGCGCGACGCGTTCGAGGCATTCCAGCCCGATATCTGGCACGCCACCGAAGCGGCCTACAAGGCGGCCACAGCGGACCTGTCCGGCCTCTATATGCCGCTGGAGCTTTACGCGGCGATCCCTTCGAACTCGATCGACTATGCCATCATGGAGCGGGCAAAAGACATAGCCATGGTGCCGGCCGGTTTCCGCTGGAACGATCTCGGCTCCTGGCAATCGCTCCTCGATGTCGGTCCCGCCGACGGCCGGGGCAATGTCGTCGTCGGCGATGTCGTCGCCATCGATTGCGAGAATTCCTATATCCGCAGCGATGGCCGCCTGCTGTCGGCGATCGGCATGAAGGACGTTGCGATCGTCTCGACCGCCGATGCCACTTTCGTTGCCCCGGTCAGTCACAGCCAGCACGTCAAGAAGATCGTCGAGCAACTCGAAAAATCGGGACGGCTGGAAACCAGATTTACGCCCGCGCATGACCGCGTCATCCAAAGCGGCGCCTGGCGGCGACGGGTGCATCACTGGCTGTTCCAGGAGACCTTGCCGTTGTGGTCGACATCAGGCGTCGACGAGCGCCATGGCGGCTTCCACGAGGCGCTGGGTTTCGACGCCAAGCCGCTCATCAAACCCAAGCGCATGCGCACCCAGGCCAGGCAGATCTATGCTTTCGCGGTTGCCAAGGAGCACGGCTGGACCGGCCCGGCCGACCGGCTGATCGCGCATGGCATCGACTTCATGGCGGGGCAGGGCCGCACCGAACGGGGCGGTTGGGTGCGCACGCTGAATGTCGATGGTTCCGTCGCCGACCCGGTCGAGGATGCCTACGATCATTCCTGCATCCTGCTGGCATTGGCGCACGCGCATATGTCGGGTAATCCCAACGCCTTGCGGCTCGGCGAAGAGACTTTCGCCTTCCTCGATGCGCATCTGGAGGACAGCCGCATGACCGGCTTCCTCGAGACATCGGACGCGACGGGCGAGCGGCGCTCCAACCCGCACATGCATCTGCTCGAAGCTTTCCTGGCCTGGCACCAGGCGACCGGCGAGCGCACGCATCTGCGTCGTGCGGCGCGCATCATCGACCTCTTCCGCAGCCATTTCTTCGACCCTGAGAGCTGGACGCTCGGCGAGTATTTCGATGCCGAATGGAAACCGGTCTCCGGAGAGAAGGGAACCTGGACCGAACCCGGCCACCACTTCGAATGGGCATCGCTGCTGGTCGATTTCGCCGATCGCAGTGGCCAGGCCGAACTGAGCGCCTTTGCCCGAAAACTCTATGCCTCGGCGATCGCCAACGGCCTCAACCGTGCCACCGGCCTTGCCTATGGGGCAGTCTCGCGGCAGGGCCTGCCGCTCGACCTGATATCGCGCAGCTGGCCGCAGGCCGAGGCGCTCAAGGCGGCGATCGCGCTGGATGGCTCGGGCGGCCCTGATCTGAAGCCGGAGATCGAGGCGCGCGTCGGCCGGTTGTTCCGCTGGCACATCGACCCGGCCCCGCTCGGTCTGTGGATCGACCGCATCGACGAGCGCGGCCGCTCGCTGGCGACCGATGTCCCCGCCAGTATCTTTTATCATTTGGTCTGCGCGTTGACACAGTATCTGGATAGGACGGCAGAGAAGGGGTGAGGCGTTGGGACAGACGGCGGCCAGTGAATTTGTGGACGTTCCGGGTGACACAACTCTCTGGAAGACTCAGGACATTCCGCCACAAAGAATTAATCTTCCATTAGAGGTCGGTGGCCATTTTCGTTGGTATTACCCGATCTTCGGAATCGCTGCCTTGTTGGCACTGTCCTCTTCGATAAAGTTCTATTCCGTTGCAGTCCAAAATTGGGAGCTCGGAAATTCACTCGACCGAATGGCGTGGGTAGCTGGAGTGGTCGGATGCCTTTTTGTCAGCGTTCTCTTTGCCGGAATGTTAGTAAGGATGATAGTCGACGCGACGAGTTCCCTCCCATTGCTCATCCTTACCAGAGAAACGCTGTGGGATAAGCGTCAGTTAGACAAGCCAATCCAATGGAGCGACGTCGAGCGTATAAGGTTTCAATCCCTCAGGGATACTACGGTCGTGTATCTGAAACTTGCGCGACCCGTGTATGTTAGGAGTGGACTGTTTCGGATGGGTGGCGCGATAAAGAGCGGCCTAAGGTCGAATATAATCGTCTTGGTGTCAGATTTGGAGCACGAGGATATCGTTGGGAAGGTGATCGTCGCCCTTGCCAAAAAAGCCGAGACCTGAATCCCGTCAATACGGGCTCACCACATCCCCCATCTCGACATAAACCGACTTCAGCTGCGAATAGAGCGCCAGCGCCGCCAGCGAGTTCTCGCGGCCGATGCCGGACTGCTTGACGCCGCCGAAGGGGATTTCGATCGGCGTCAGATTGTAGGCGTTGATCCAGCAGGTTCCGGCCTGCAACTCGGCGATGACGCGGTGGGCGCGCGGCAGGTCGCGTGTGAAAACGCCCGCGGCAAGGCCGAACTCGGTGTCGTTGGCGCGGTCGATCACCTCGTCCTCACTGTTGAATTTCAGCACGCTCATGACCGGACCGAAAATTTCTTCACGGGCGATCCGCATCGTGTCGGTGACGCCGGTGAACACCGTCGGCTCGACGAAGAAGCCGCCCTGGAGGCCCTGCAGCGACGGCACGTTGCCGCCACAGGCCAGCGTCGCCCCATCCTGCTTGCCGGACTCGACATAGCCGACGACCTTGTCTTGCTGTGCCTTGTTGACCAGTGGCCCCATCTGCGTTTCCGGATCGAGCGGATCGCCGATGCGGATTTTCTTGGTCCGTTCGACCAGCCGCTCGACAAAGCGGTCGTGAATGCCGCTCTGGACGAAGACGCGCGTGCCGTTGGAACAGATCTGGCCGGTCGAATAGAAGTTGCCGAGCATGGCGCCGCCAATGGCATTTTCGAGATCGGCATCGTCGAAGACGATCAGCGGCGACTTGCCGCCGAGTTCCATCGTCGCGTGCTTCATCTTCGAGCCGGCCAGCGACAGCACCTTGCGCCCGGTCGGCACCGAGCCGGTCACCGAGACCTTGGCGACGACATCATGGCCGACAAGCCCGGCGCCGACATCGCCATAGCCTTGCACGACGTTGAACAGCCCGTCGGGCAGGCCGGCCTCCGAGTAGATCTCGGCCAGCGCCAGCGCCGAAAGCGGCGTGTTTTCCGATGGCTTGAATACCATGGCGTTGCCCATGGCGAGCGCCGGCGCCGATTTCCAGCCGGCGATCTGGATCGGATAATTCCATGCGCCGATGCCGACGCAGACGCCAAGCGCCTCGCGGCGCGTGTAGGCGAAGGATCCGCCGAGGTCGACCGCTTCGCCGTTGAAGACGGCGACCGCGCCGGCGAAATATTCGAGGCAATCGGCTGCCGAAGGGGCGTCCGCCACCAGCGTCTCCTGGATCGCCTTCCCGGTGTCGAGCGTCTCGATGCGGGCAAGATCGGCGTTGCGGGCGCGCAAAATGTCGGCGGCACGGCGCAGAATGCGGCCACGCTCGACCGGCTTGAGCCGCGCCCAGGCAGGCTGTGCGGCGCGTGCGGCCTCGATGGCGAGTTCCAGCACGTTCGGCGTCGCCGAACGCAGCATGGCGATGGTCTCGCCTGTCGCGGGATAGATCACCGGCAGCGGCGCGCCGCCGTCGTCCTCGATATAGCGTCCGTTGACATAGTGCGAAGCCGTGGGCTGGGCGCGCATGGGAGGTCTCCAAGTCATTTCGGCCCCACGCGTCGGCTATTGGGCGGGCGGCTGTCGGGCGGCTCACTCTATCGGCGGATCATGGCCTATCTGTCAGATGCCTGCCAGCGCGGATTGATCCATGGTTCCTGGTTGGACGGCGCGAGCGGCGTACGGCCAAGGATGTGATCGGACGCCTTCTCGCCGGTCATGATCGATGGCGCGTTGAGGTTGCCGTTGGTGACGCGCGGGAAGATCGAGGAGTCGGCGACCCGCAATCCGTCGACGCCGATGACCCGGCATTCCGGATCGACGACGCTTGATTGATCATCGACGCGGCCCATTCGGCAGGTGCCGCAGGGGTGATAGGCGCTTTCGGCGTGGTCGCGAATGAACACGTCGAGATCGTCATCCGACTGGACATGGCTGCCCGGCGAGAGTTCCTGTCCGCGATAGGCATCGAAAGCCGACTGGCCGAAGATCTCGCGGGTCAGGCGGATGCAGTGGCGGAACTCCGCCCAGTCGTCCGGATGCGACATGTAGTTGAAGCGGATGACCGGCTTCGCTTTTGGATCCGGCGAGCGCAGCGTCACCGAGCCGCGCGACTTCGAGCGCATCGGCCCGACATGCGCCTGGAAGCCGTGCGACTTCGCCGCCGCCTTGCCATCGTAGCGAACCGCCGCCGGGATGAAGTGGTACTGGATGTCGGGATAGTCGACGCCTGCCTGTGAGCGCACGAAGGCGGCGGCCTCGAAATGATTGGTGGCGCCCAGGCCCGACTTGAAGAACAGCCATTGCGCCCCGATCATCGCCTTGGAGAACGGGTTCAGCACTGAATTCAGCGTGATCGGCCTGGTCGATTCCTGCTGGATGTAGAGCTCCAGATGGTCCTGCAGGTTGCCGCCGACGCCGGGCCGGTCGGCGACGACGGCAATGCCGTTTTCGCGCAAATGCCCGGCCGGGCCGATGCCGGACAGCATCAGGATCTTTGGCGAATTGATCGACGATGCCGCGACGATCACCTCGCGTCGCGCCTTAACGACCTGAATCTGTTTGTGAGCTTCGATCTCGACGCCGATGGCGCGTTGATTCTCGATGATCACCCGGCGCGCGAAACCCTTGACCAGGTTCACGTTTTTGCGCCTGAGCGCCGGCTTCAGGTAGGCTGATGCCGCCGACCAGCGGCGGCCGCCCAGAATGGTCTGCTCCATCGGGCCGAAGCCTTCCTGCTTGGCGCCATTGTAGTCGTCGGTCAGTTCAAACCCTGCCTGCCGGCCCGCTTCGACGAAGGCGCCGTAGAGCGGATTGCGGCGCGAGCCGCGCTGCACATGCAGCGGCCCACCGTGCCCGCGCCAGCCATCCTCGCCACCGTCCGAATCCTCCATGCGCTTGAAGTAGGGGAGCACGTCAGCAAAACCCCAGCCGGCGGCGCCCTGTTCTGCCCAATGGTCGAAGTCACGGGCGTGGCCGCGCACATAGACCATGCCATTGATCGAGGACGAGCCGCCGATCACCTTGCCGCGCGGCGTCGCCAGCACGCGGCCGCCCAGATGCGGCTCCGGCTCACTGGCGAACCCCCAGTCGTAGAGGCTCATGTTGAGCGGGATCGACAGCGCCGACGGCATCTGGATCAGAGGTCCGAGATCGGTGCCGCCGAATTCGATGACGATGACCGAATGCTTGCCGTCTTCAGACAGGCGATAGGCCATGGCCGAGCCGGCGGAGCCGGAGCCGATGATGACGAAATCCGCTTCAAGCATGGTTCATATGCGCCATGAAATCAGCGAGCGAAACGTTGCCGCCGGTTGCCATTACAACGACGGTCTTTCCCGCCACATCCACCTTGCCGCCGAGCAGTGCCGCCAGCGACGCCGCCCCCGACGGTTCCAGCACCAGCTTCATCCGCTCGAAAGCGATACGCATGGCGCGCCGCACCGACCGGTCGTCGACGGTGATGCCGCGGACACCCGCGGTCTTGACCGCGGCGAACGGCGCGTCGCCTGGCCGGCGCGACATCAGCCCGTCGCAGATCGACTTTGGTCCGATCGGCATGGTTTCGATGCTGCCATGCGCCAGCGAGGAACCCATGCCGTTGAACCCTTCGGGCTCGACGCCGATGATCCCGGTCGCCGGCGACAGATAGTGGAAGGCGAGCGAAACGCCGCCGATCAGCCCACCGCCGCCGACCGAGCAGAACAACAGGTCGGCGCTGGCGTCCTTGGCCGATAGCTGGTCGAGCGCTTCGAGGCCGGCACCCGCCTGGCCGGCGACGATCTCCGGATCGTCGAAAGGATGCAGCAGGGCCAGATCTTCGGTCTCCGCGATCTCGCGCGCCTTTGCGGCCGCGACTTCCTCGCGAGCCCGATCGCCATGATCGGTCAGTACGACGCGCGCGCCATAGCCTGCGGTGGCGTCCCGCTTGGCAGCCGGCGCATCGATCGGCATGACAATGGTGACCGGAATGCCGAGCGCCTGGCCGGCCGCGGCCAGCCCTTGCGCGAAATTGCCGGAGGAATAGGCGACGACGCCCTTCTTCGCCTCATCGGGCGAAAGCCGCTTCAGCCGCCAATAGGCGCCGCGAACCTTGAAGGATCCGGCCCATTGCAGCGATTCCGGCTTGATGAAGATCCGGGCTGCGCCGGTTTCCCTGGCCAGCGCCGTCGATTCCAGCAGTGGCGTGACCTGTGTCGCTTGGGAGGTGACGGCATAAGCCTGTCTGAGATGGTCGAGGGAGGGGACGAGAAGCTCTGCCATCATTCGCCTCGTGGATACCTTTTGCTCTCTTCGAGATTGTCGAGGTTCATGTGATTGCGCATGTACCGCTCGGACGCCTTCTGCAGCGGCTGGAAATCCCAGGGGTAATAGGCGCCGTTGCGCAGCGCCGGATAGACGACCCAGCGGCGTGCCTGGCTCTCGCGCACGGCGGCGTCGAAGCCGGCCATGTCCCAACGCGCCCGCACCTTTTCCATGAATGCCGCCACAAGACCCGCATTGGCCGGGTCGTCGGCCAGATTGTCCCGCTCGAGCGGATCGGTTTCGAGATCGAACAATTGCGGCGGATCGAGTTCGCAATGAACGAATTTGTATCTGCCGTCGCGGATTGCCACCAACGGCGCATAGGAGCCTTCCGCGGCATACTCGATCAACACCGGTGCCGTGCGTTGCCCGCCCTGGGTGAGCGGCAGCAGCGACTGGCCATCGGTCCACGGCGCGATCGCCCCGATATCGATGCCGGCGAGGTCACAAAGCGTTGGTGCCACGTCGAGATTGGAGACCGGCGCCTCGATCAGGCCGGCACGAATGCCCTTGCCGGCAATCATCAATGGCACCCGCGCCGAGCCTTCGAAGAAGCTCATCTTGAACCACAGGCCTCGCTCGCCGAGCATGTCGCCGTGATCCGAACAGAACAGGAGTATCGTGTCGTCGAGCATGCGCGTTCGCGTGAGAACGTCCAGGAGCTCGCCGACCTTGTCGTCGACATAGGAGATGTTGGCGAAATAGCCGCGCCGCGAACGACGCACCTGCTCGGGCGTGATCTCGAAAGAGGGATAGTCGCTGGCGTGGTACAGCCGCTGGGAATGCGTATCCTGGTCGTCGTGCGCGATGTACCCGGTTTCCGGGTCCAGCGCCTGGCAATGCTCATATAGATCCCAATACTGCTTGCGCGCGACATAGGGATCGTGCGGGTGCGACAGCGAGACGGTGAGGCACCATGGCCGATGGCCCGCATCGTCCTGTTCGCGTGAAAGCTGATAGAGCTTCTGCGACGCGAGGAACACGACCTCGTCGTCATACTCCATCTGGTTGGTGGTTTCCGCAACGCCGGCGCCGGTCACCGAACCCAGATTGTGATACCACCACTCGATGCGCTCGCCGGGCTTGCGGTAGTCCGGCGTCCAGCCGAAATCCGCCGGATAGATGTCGGTGGTCAGCCGCTCCTCGAAACCGTGCAACTGATCCGGTCCGACGAAATGCATCTTGCCCGACAGGCATGTATAGTAGCCGGCGGCACGCAGATGATGGGCGAAGGTCGGGATCGACGAGGCGAACTCGGCCGCATTGTCATAGACCCCGGTGCGCGACGGCAACTGGCCGCTCATGAACGACGCACGGCCCGGCGCGCAGAGCGGCGAGGCGGTGTAGTTGTTGGCAAAGCGCGCCGAACGAGCGGCCAGCGCTTTCAGATGCGGCGTGTGCAGGAATTCCGCCGGCCCGTCCGGGAAAAAGGTCCCGTTGAGCTGGTCGACCATGACGATCAGGAAATTAGGTCGCTTCGCTGTCACCGTTTGTGCCGTCCGCCAAGTTTGGTTTCGAGATAATCCTCGACCAGCGCGATCGCGGTCGCGGCGTCGGGCACGCCGTCCTTCAGCGCGCGCCTGATGTAGAGCCCGTCGATCATCGCAGCCGTCGCTTCCGCGGCGCGGTCGGCTTCGGTCCTGGGCAGGATACCGGTCAATCCGCTCATCAGGTTCGAATGCAGCCGCCGGGCGTAGATTCTGAGCAGCCGGCGAAGCGAGGACGATTGCTGCGCCTCGACATAGAAGGCGAGCCATGCGGCGATGGTCTCCGCCTGGAACTGGATGTCGGAAAAATTGACAGCGACCACGGCCGAGACGCGCTCGCGCGGGGAAGTGGTGGATTGGAGCGCGCGGCGCATGTCGGTGGTCAGTTCAGCCAGGATGTGCCGCATCGTCGCGAACAGCAGCTCATCCTTGGCGCCGAAATAGTGATGGGCAAGAGCCGATGACACACCGGCGCGGCCGGCAATCTCCGACATGGTCACGTCAAGCGAGCCGCGCTGACCGATCGCCGAGATCGTCGCGTCGATGAGCGCCTTACGGCGCAATGGCTCCATTCCGACTTTTGGCATGTCGTTCCCGATTTTGTACGGAGATTATTTTTTATTGACGCGTCAATCAATAAAAAAATCGCCGCTGACGCGACCTGCACCAAGCGATTGTTGCGTTGCGGCCCTTCACGGTTCGGGGAAGAATGTTTATATTTGAACAATAGACGGCGAAGCCATAGACTAGGCTGGCGCCAAGGATGGAGACCGCCATGACCGCATGCATCGTTGGCTGGGCGCATTCGCGTTTCGGCAAGCTTGAGGGCGAGACGCTCGAAAATCTGATCGTCAAGGTCGCGACGGAAGCGCTCGATCATGCCGGCATCGGTCCGGACGAGGTCGATGAGATCGTGCTTGGCCATTTCAACGCCGGCTTTTCGGCGCAGGATTTTACGGCAAGCCTGGTGCTTCAGGCCGATGACCGGCTGCGCTTCAAGCCAGCGACACGGGTCGAGAATGCTTGCGCTACCGGCTCGGCAGCGGTCAGGCAAGGCATCCGCGCCATCGACGCAAACGCCGCCCGGGTCGTTCTGGTAGTCGGCGCCGAGCAGATGACGACCACGCCCGGGCCCGAGATCGGCAAGAACCTGCTCAAGGCGTCCTATCTGCCCGAGGACGGCGACACGCCAGCCGGCTTTGCGGGCGTCTTCGGCAAGATCGCGCAGGCCTATTTCCAGCGCTATGGCGATCAGTCGGATGCGCTCGCCATGATCGCCGCCAAGAACCACAAGAACGGCGTCGACAATCCGTATGCCCAGATGCGCAAGGATTTCGGCTATGACTTCTGCCGGCAGGAGAGCGAAAAAAATCCCTTTGTCGCCGGTCCGCTGAAGCGCACGGATTGCTCGCTGGTCTCCGACGGCGCCGCCGCCCTTATCCTTGCCGACACGGCGACGGCGCTGAAGATGCGCCGCGCCGTCGCCTTCCGTGCCAACGAGCATGTGCAGGATTTCCTGCCGATGTCGAAGCGCGACATCCTGACGTTCGAAGGTTGCGAACAGGCCTGGACCCGTGCACTGAAGAACGCCGGTGTGACGCTCGACGACCTCTCCTTCGTCGAAACGCATGACTGCTTCACCATCGCCGAACTGATCGAATATGAGGCGATGGGATTGGCGAAGCCGGGTGAGGGCGCCAAATTGGCGCTGGATGGCACAACGGCAAAAGACGGCCGCCTGCCGGTCAATCCCTCAGGCGGCCTGAAGGCCAAGGGCCATCCGATCGGCGCCACCGGCGTCTCCATGCATGTCTTGACCGCCATGCAGCTTGTCGGCGAAGCCGGCGGCATCCAGGTGCCGGGCGCGAAACTCGGCGGCATCTTCAACATGGGCGGCGCGGCGGTCGCCAATTACGTTTCCATTCTCGACCGGATCAGATAGACCGCCCGCATTACAGCGCCGCGCGCCGTTTGGGGCGCGCAAACGACGCTGTAACACTTTGATTTTGCGGGAGGTGACATGACAAATCCGGTTCTGATCGAGGTTTTGCGCGGCGCCATTGTCGAGAGCGCCCATCGGGGCGCGGTCGCTGTCTTCGATGCCGATGGCAAGCCGGTCCTGGAGATCGGCGACACGTCGAAGCCGGTCTTTCCGCGTTCCGCCGTCAAGGCGATCCAGGCCCTGCCGCTTGTCGAAACGGGTGCCGCCGACGCCTATGGCTTCGGCGACCGCGAACTGGCGCTGGCCTGTGCCTCCCATTCCGGCGAGCCGGCGCATGTCGAATTGGCGCGGTCCATGCTGGCCAGGGCCGGGCTGGACGGGTCGGCGCTCGAATGCGGGACCCATTGGCCCTCGAACCATGACGCGGAGATTGCGCTCGCGCGTGCCGGCGGTTCACCAAATGCGCTGCATAACAATTGTTCCGGCAAGCATTCCGGCTTCCTCTGCACCTGCGTCCATTCAGGCATCGCCCATCGCGGCTATGTGAGGCCGGATCACGCCTTGCAGGAAATTGTGCGCGACGCCATGCAGGCAGTCACCGGCGCTGTCCACGGCCCCGACGAACGCGCGATCGACGGCTGCTCGATCCCGACCTATGCGGTACCGCTCAGGAGTTTCGCGCTCGGCTTTGCCCGCATGGCCACCGCCCACGGCTTTGGCCCAGCGCGGGCGAAGGCCGCGAAGCGCCTGCTCTCCGCCTGCATGGCTGAGCCGTTCTTCGTCGCGGGCACCGGCCGTGCGGACCTGTTGCTGATGGAAGCCGCTCCCGGTCGAATTTTTGCGAAGGGGGGAGCCGAGGGCGTCCACTGTGCCGCAATTCCGCAACTCGGCCTCGGTATCGCGGTCAAATGCGATGATGGTGCCGGGCGCGCCGGCGACGCAATCGCAGCCGCTGTACTCGCCAGGCTGCTGCGGGCGGACGAAATCTTGGCGGCGAAGCTGCTCGAACTGGCGAACGCGCCTATCGAAAGCCGGATTGGCGCCAAGGTCGGGGCGCTGAGGCCGACGCCGGCGTTGAATTGAAGGCAGCAATCAGCTGACGCGGTTGCGCCCGGCGGTCAGGTGCGCATAGCTGCTGCTGCCAGTTTGGTGAGGTCAACTGTCGCCGGCTCGGCCCGGCGCCGGCCCACAACCGCCCCGTTCGACGCGCCATACGCTGACGACGATGCCGGTGCCTGCCTTGCGGGAATCATACCGGACGCTCGACACGCCTGTTCTCTCAGCGGCAACGGCTTGCCGAGCAGCCACCCGGCGCCTAAGTTCAGGGAATGAGCAGAGCTTTTACCCGCGAAGAAGACAGCGAGAATGCCATCGCCGGCGTTGGCGAGCGGCCGATCAGCACGCATCGTAACCTGGTGACGGAGCGCGGCCTGGCGCAGATCGAGGACAATCTGGCCGATCTGCGCGATATCATGGCGAAAGCGGAGCGGAAAGCCGACCGCGAGCGCATTGCGGTCGTGTCGCGCGACCTGCGCTACTGGACCGCGCGGCGCGAGAGTGCCGAGCTTTCCGTGCCGGAGCCCGGCAGCGATGTTATCCGCTTCGGCATGGGTGTCACGCTGGAAAGTGACGACGGCAAGAAGGTGCACTGGAAGATCGTCGGCGAGGACGAAGCCAATCCAGCCAAGGGCAGCATCTCGCATGTCTCGCCGATGGCGGTCGCCTTGTTTGGCAAGAAGGTCGGCGACGTCGCCAACGTCAACGGCAAGGAGTGGGAGATCGTCAAGCTCTCGGAGAGTTAGTCTTCAAGCTTGACGACATGGTCGCGGAAGAATGCGGCGGCACCCGCTTCGTCGATCTCACCAGCAGCGACCATCATCACCAATTGGATGATCTCCTCCTGTTCGGCTTCGATGCTTAACCCGTTGAAATAGAGAAACAAGTCGGCCGCAGCGAAAGCCGTGCGCTTGTTGCCATCAACGAATGGATGGTTCTTCGCGATGCCGAAGAGATAGGCGGCGGCGAGTTCGCTTAGATCTGGCTCGCCGTATGCTTCTTTCTGCTGCGGACGTGCGAGCGCCGATTCCAGCAGGCCTTCATCGCGGATGCCCGATGCGCCGCCGTGAAGACGCAATTGCTCGGCATGCATCGCCTCCACGAACTCTCGCGAATGATGTGCGGTCATTTTGCGAGCGCGCGGTAGGCAACCTCGTATTTCTTCATCCGCTCGCGCGCTACCTTCATCTTGCGCTCGAATTCTTCGGCAGAATCTTCCAATCGGCGCAAGCGAAGCTCTTGACCTTCCTGGACGACGACCACGTTGTCGCCTGTCTTGAGGTTCAACCGATCGAGAAGCTCTTTCGGCAGAATCAGGCCGTCGGAATTGCCAATCTTGCGAATTGTGGTGTTCATGACGAAACGTCCTGTTGCAACGCTGATTATAACGAAGCCCGCTGGATGTTGCAACAGATATTATAACGCTCTTAGCCTGCCGCCAGCAGCCGATCCAGCAGCCGCTCCGCCGCTTCCGGAATAACCGTGCCCGGCGGGAAGATTTCCGCAGCACCTGCTCGCAGCACCGCGTCATAGTCCTGCGGCGGGATGACGCCGCCGGCCACGATCAGCATGTCGCCTCGGCCGAGCTTTTTCAGCGTGTCGTGCAACTCGGGGATCAGCGTCAGGTGGCCCGCTGCCAGCGATGAGGCGCCGATGACGTGGACGTCATGCAGGATCGCCAGCTTCGCGATCTCTTCCGGCGTCTGGAACATGGCGCCGACGGTGACATCGAAGCCGAGATCGGCGAAGGCCGTGGCGATCACCTTCTGCCCGCGGTCGTGGCCGTCCTGTCCCATCTTGGCCACGAGAATGCGCGGCTTGCCGCCGTTTTTCTTTTCGAAGGCATCAAGCTTGTCCTGCAGCCGGTCGACCACCAGATTGTCGCCAAGCGCCTTGCGGTAGACACCGGAAATGGTCTGCACCGTGGCCACATGGCGGCCATAAGCCCTTTCCAAGGCGAACGAGATTTCGCCGACAGTGGCATTGGCGCGCGCGGCGCGGATGGCGAACTCCAGCAGGTTGTCCTCGCCTTGGGCGGCACGGGTCAGCGCATCGAGCGCGATTTCGACCGCGGCGACGTCACGCGTGCCTTTCAGCCGTTGCAGCTTCGAGAGTTGCCGGGCCCTGACCTCGGCATTATCGATTTTCAGCACGTCGACCTCGATATCGGTCCCGGGGCGATGCGCATTGACGCCGACCAGCATCTGCTCGCCGGAATCGATGCGCGCCTGCGTACGCGCCGCGGCTTCCTCGATGCGCAGCTTGGGTATGCCCTTTTCGATCGCCGCCGCCATGCCACCGAGAGCTTCGACCTCCTCGATATGGGCAAGCGCACGCGCCGCCAGGTCATGTGTCAACCGCTCGAGATAGGCTGAACCGCCCCACGGATCGATGATCCGCGTGGTGCCGGATTCTTTCTGCAGGATGAGTTGCGTGTTGCGGGCGATACGCGCCGAATGATCGGTCGGCAGCGCCATTGCTTCATCGAAGGAATTGGTGTGCAGCGACTGGGTATGCCCTTGGGTCGCGGCCATCGCTTCGATCATGGTGCGGATGATGTTGTTGTAGGGATCCTGCGCCGTCAGCGACCAGCCGGAGGTCTGGCAATGGGTGCGCAGGGACAGCGACCGTTCGTCCTTCGGCGCGAAATTCGTTTTCATCAGCGTCGCCCACAACAGGCGGGCGGCCCTGAGCTTGGCCACTTCCATGAAGAAGTTCATGCCGATCGCCCAGAAGAAGGACAGGCGCGGCGCGAAACGGTCGATGTCGAGCCCTGCCGCGACGCCGGCGCGGGCGTATTCGATGCCGTCGGCGACCGTATAGGCGAGCTCCAGGTCGGCGGTCGCGCCGGCCTCCTGCATGTGATAGCCGGAGATCGATATCGAATTGAACTTCGGCATGTTCTTCGAGGTGTAGGAGAAGATGTCCGAGACGATCCGCATCGAGGGCTTCGGCGGATAGATGTAGGTGTTGCGGACCATGAACTCCTTCAGAATGTCGTTCTGAATGGTCCCCGCCAGATCCTTCTGCGCGACGCCTTGTTCTTCGGCCGCCACGATGTAGAGCGCCATGATCGGCAGCACCGCGCCGTTCATAGTCATCGACACGGTCATGTCGCCGAGCGGAATGCCGTCGAACAACTGCCGCATGTCGAGGATGGAATCGATGGCCACACCCGCCATGCCGACATCGCCGGAGACGCGCGGATGGTCTGAATCATAGCCGCGATGGGTGGCCAGATCGAAAGCAACCGAAAGACCTTTCTGGCCGGCGGCAAGGTTGCGTCGGTAAAAGGCATTGGACTCTTCGGCGGTCGAAAAGCCTGCATATTGCCGGATCGTCCAGGGCTGCTGGACATACATCGTCGGGTAGGGGCCGCGCACGAACGGCGCCAGGCCCGGATAGGTATCGAGATGCGGCAATTCCTTGAGGTCGCCCTGACTGTACAACTGCTTGACGACAAGACCTTCCGGCGTCGTCCGCTGTCCCTTGACCTCGACCGGCGCGCGGCGCGGCGGCACCCAGCCGATCTGACTGAAATCCGGAATCAAGAAGCGGCCCCGATGGATTGCTCGATGCGAACCGGCGACAGTGCCTCGCACAGGACGACACCCTCGGTGAAGGCAGGTCGCCGCTCTGCGTCCAGCGTCTCGACCGGACGCTCGCTTTTCAAGGGGTGAAGCGTGGCGCCGACAATGGCCCGCTCGCCTGACTTGAAGGCAATGCCACGCTGGGCGGCGGCAGTGCGGACGCGCTGCTGGATATGTCCGTCCCGAAGGCTGGACAGCACGCCACCCTCTGCCTCGATCGCCTGCAATTCCGCCCACGCTGCTTCGCAAAGATCTGACGTCAGCGCTTCGACCGCGCCGGAGCCGTGGGCGGGATCGGCGACATGATCGACATGGCTTTCATTGGCCATGATCAGTTGCGCATTACGCGCGACGCGGCGGGCAAAAGCCGCCGGCAGGCCGTGCGCGATCGTATGCGGCAGGATTGAGATCGAATCGGCGCCTCCCGCCGCCGCGGCGAAGCAGCCGATCGTCGTGCGCAGGATGTTGTTTTCGGGGTCCAATGCCGTCATCATGCGAAATGATGTCTCGGCATGGATATTGGCCGTGGAATTGGGGATCGAACAGGCCTCCTGCACCCGTGCCCACAGCCTGCGCAGGGCCCGCACCTTGGCCATAGACAGGAACTGGTCCTGGTCGACGCTGAGCGCGAAACCGATATGAGGAGCGGCATAGACGAGCGGCTGCCGCGCCTTCTCGAACATCCTCAGATACGAAACCGCCGAAGCCAGCATGATGCCGAGTTCCTGCGCTTCCGTGGCGCCGGCATTGTGAAAGACGCGACCGTCCGCCTCCAGAAGCACACCGGGGACGCCCATCGAGAAGAAATGCGCCAGCGATTGCGGCATCGATTCCTGCAGCGCCTCGATCGACATGCGCAGTCGTCCGGTGCCGGCGAGGATAGCCGCCGGATCGATGCCGAAGGAAAGGTTGAGCTTTGCCGGATCGGAGCGGCGCTTGCTCAGGAACGCCACCAGCCAGTCGGCCATGGGGCGACTCCACGGGTGGGTATCGATGCGGATCTGGACCCGGTTGAGGGGCACGCCCTCCAGTACCGTCTCCAGTGCCTGCGCCGTCCTCGGCAGGCCGTAGCCGAACGCGTTCGGAGCACCCTCGAAGACGAGCGACAGTCCCGTCGCGCCCTGCGCGATATCTTCCAGGACCTGGGTCTTGGCGCGATCGACATCGGGGTCGTCGACGCGCTGGCTGACGATCCAGGGCAATTGAGGATTGGCGCGCACGATCGGTTCCGTTCCGGTCGCGCGATCATAGAGCGGCTCGACGCGGATGTAGTCGTCGGTGTGCGAGACCAGCTTTTCCTCAAAGGATGCGCCGGCCAACGCTTTTTCCGCCAAGGCCAGCCATCGCTGACGCTGCGCATCCGTTGGCTCAACATCCCTGGTCAAGGCTCCGGCGCCCATTCATCGTCCTCGTTCTATGTGGCCGCACCAGCCCGGTCAGCCCAGTCTACGGTCCCCGGTCGGTTATCGCAATGCGCATCCAAGGCCCGAATCCCACCACCTGATATTCGATCCACCTGATATAGGTTGGCTTGCGTAGACCGACCATGGACGATTGCCAAACACCATCGAAATTCGCAAGTTCCAAAATCCGCTCCTGGCGATTGGTCCGGTTTGGACGATTGGCCCTGATTGGACGAAAGCCCTGATTGGACGAAAGCCCTGATTGGATGATTGGCCTCGCTTTGGACAATTGTCATTGTCGCTATGCAACGGCCTCACTATACCTTCGGACAAAGGCTGGCCTTAGACACATCAGTTTGCGGAGACCCGACATATGGCTGACGATACCAGTATTTTCATCGGCGCCAGCCGCAAGCCCGACGACAGCTATCAGCGCGCCGAAAATCTGCTGCTGCAATACGGCAACCGCCACGGCCTGGTGACCGGCGCCACCGGTACCGGCAAGACTGTCAGCTTGCAGGTCCTGGCCGAAGGTTTTTCGAATGCCGGCGTGCCGGTATTCTGCGCCGACATCAAGGGCGACCTTTCCGGCATCGCCATGATGGGCACCGCCCAGGATTTCCTTGTCAAGCGGGCAGAACAGGTCAAGCTCGACCCTTACGACTTTCAGGAATTTCCGGTCATCTTCTGGGACCTGTTCGGCCAGCAGGGCCACCCCATCCGCGCGACCATTTCGGAAATGGGACCGCTGCTCCTGTCGCGGCTGATGAACCTGACCGACGCTCAGGAAGGCATCATGAACATCGCCTTCCGTATCGCCGATGAGGAAGGGCTGCTGCTGCTCGACATGAAAGACCTGCAGGCGCTGCTCGCCAACATCGCCGAGCGCGCCGAAGAGATCAGCGCCCGTTACGGCAACGTCACCAAGCCATCGGTAGGGGCCATTCAGCGCACGCTGCTGGTGCTGGAGCAGCAGGGCGCGGCGAATTTCTTCGGCGAGCCGGCTTTGCGGATTGCCGACATCATGCGCACCACGCGTGACGGTCGCGGTGCCATCAGCGTGCTCGCCGCCGACAAGCTGATGATGAATCCGCGCCTCTACGCGACGTTCCTGCTCTGGCTGATGTCGGAGCTGTTCGAGGAACTGCCCGAAGTCGGCGACCCCGACAAGCCGAAGCTGGTGTTCTTCTTCGACGAGGCGCACCTCTTGTTCGACGAGGCGCCGAAGGTGCTGATCGATCGGGTCGAGCAAGTGGTCCGCCTGATCCGCTCCAAGGGCGTCGGCGTCTATTTCGTCACGCAGAACCCTCTGGATATCCCCGAAAAGGTCCTGGCCCAGCTCGGCAACCGCGTGCAGCACGCGCTGCGCGCCTACACGCCGCGTGAGCAGCAGGCGGTGAGGACGGCGGCCGAAACTTTCCGGCCCAATCCGGACTTCGACTGCGCCACCGCCATCACCCAGCTCGCCACCGGCGAGGCGCTGGTTTCGACGCTGGAGGCCAAGGGCATTCCGTCCATGGTCCAGCGCACGCTGATCCGCCCGCCGTCATCGCGGCTTGGGCCCATCACCCCCGCCGAGCGGCAGAAGCTGATCGGGGAAAGCCCGGTCACCGGCCAGTATGACCAGGTCATCGACCGCGAATCGGCTTTCGAGATGCTGCAGAAGAAGGCCAAGGAGGCGCAGGACGCCGAGGCGCAGCAGGCAGGCACCGGCGGCTCGCGCTGGACCATTCCAGGCTTCGGCAATGACGATCCCTCGCCGCAGCCCGGCGGCAGGCGTGCGCCGGCGCCGCGGCCCTCCAACCGCCAGACAGTGGCGGAGGCGGCGATCAAGTCGGTCGTGCGCTCGGTCGGCTCTTCGGTCGGACGTGCGATCGTGCGCGGAATATTGGGCAGCCTGTCGCGGGGACGGTAGAATCGGGCAGCGGCGTTGCCGCTGTCCGGCCAGCTCAGAAAATCGCGTCCGTCACCGCTTTGACCGGTCCGAGCAGGACCGATCCATCCGGCACGCCGGCGTCGATCGGGATGGCCTTGTGGTTGGCCGTCGCCACCATCGGCTGGCGGGCGTCGCTGGTCACGATGACCGGCGTCTTGGAGGGCACGCGATCGTAAAGGTCGATGATGTCCTGGTTCATCAGGCGCACGCAGCCCGACGACACCGATTTGCCGATCGAGCGCCATTCCGGCGAGCCGTGCAGGCGATAGAGCGTGTCCACATTGCCCTGGAAGAGATAGAGCGCGCGCGCGCCGAGCGGGTTCTTCAAGCCGCCGGGCATGCCGCCATTGTCGGCGCTATACTGCTTCAATTCCGGCTGGCGGGCGACCATCTCATCCGGCGGCGTCCATTTCGGCCATTTCTGCTTCCATTGGACGACGGCGTCGCCCGACCACTCGAAGCCGGCGCGGCCGAGACCGACGCCATAACGGATGGCCTGGCCGCCCGGGCGAACCAGATAGAGGAAATGACCCGTCGTATCGACGACGATGGTTCCCGGCTTCTGGCCGGTCGGGTCGGGCACGATCTGGCGCAGGAACTGCGGATCGATCCTGTCGACCGGGATGGCCGGCAGATCGAAGCCGCCATCGCTGACCGCCGCGTACATCGACGCATAGTCGGCAAGCGGAGGCTCGACATAGGTTGGTGGCGGCGGCTCGGCCGGCCCGGGGCCGGTGGTGGCGCATGCCGAAACCGCGATCGAGGCGGCGCCCAGGGCTGCGGCGTTGAGGAAGCCGCGACGGCTCAGGCGATAGGATTCGATTTCGGTTATGGACATGGCTGCCTTCTTTAAGACTCAAATCGCAACAAAGCGTCAACACGCCGACGTCCGCTGCGGGTGCCTGACAACACCTGAGGCGATAGGCGGTTCCGATTCTGGCCCGAACGTGGACAAACAAAGGCGAAGCTGTGACTGCGCCGCCACTGTGGCGTTGGGGTCACAGGTCCGCTAGCCACCGGATACGAGGGCCTCCAGCGACGGCAGGATCAGGGCCGGCGGCAAGTCCCGGTATTCCTCCGGCTGGTTGGAGCGGTTGATCCAAACCGTGCGGAAGCCGAATTTGGTGGCGCCCGCAATGTCCCAGCGATTGGAAGACTGGAAGGAGATCGCGCCGGGATAGAGCCGCCATCCCGTGGCGACCATGTCGTAGACCGCCGGATCGGTCTTGAAGCGACGCACCGCATCGACCGAATAGATGTTGTCCAGGACCTGGTCGAGTGCCGCGGACTTGACCGCCGCCTCCAGCATTTCGGGCGAGCCATTGGAGAGGATCGCCAGCCTGGCGCCCGAGGCCTTGAGCGCCTTCAGCACGGCCGGCACTTCGGGATAACAGTCCAGCCTCCAATAGGCCTCCAGCAGCTTTGCCTTGAGACTAGGGTCGGCCGAAGGGACCTTGCGCAAGGCGAAGTCCAGTGCCTGTTCCGTCAACTGCCAGAAGTCGTTGTACGCGCCCATCAACGTGCGCACCCAGGAGTATTCAAGCTGCTTGGCGCGCCAGATTTCGGACAGGAGCTGGCCGTCGGGGCCGATCGCGTCCGCATGGCGGCGCACGGCCGCATGCACGTCGAATAGCGTGCCATAGGCGTCGAAAACATAGGCGGCGTATTGCATGGCAACAGTTTTGAGGCGAGGCGGGACAAGGTGCAAGCCTTGATTGCATCGCACCCGTCGCTGGCCTCAACAAAACTCCCCGATGCTGGTTGACGGCAGCGGCCAAAGCATCATCCAATGTTGTCGCACGAGATCGACCGGAACAGGAAAACGCGATGACACTGGCGGCGGCGGCGCAATCCGCGACATGGACTTTCGTCGATGGCGATTGGTACGAAGGCAATGTCGCCATTCTGGGGCCGCGCAGCCACGCCATGTGGCTCGGCACCAGCGTGTTTGACGGGGCTCGCTGGTTCGAGGGTGTGGCGCCCGATCTCGAACTTCATGCCGCACGCGTCAATGCCTCGGCGATCGCGCTCGGCCTCGCGCCAAACATGACGCCCGAGCAGATCGTCGGGCTGACCTGGGACGGATTGAAGAAATTCGACGGCAAGACGGCGGTCTACATCAGGCCGATGTACTGGGCCGAGCATGGCGGCTACATGGGCGTCCCGGCCGATCCCGCCTCGACCCGTTTCTGCCTCTGCCTCTATGAATCGCCGATGATCTCGCCGACCGGCTTTTCCGTGACCGTATCGCCGTTCCGGCGCCCGACCATCGAAACCATGCCGACCAACGCCAAGGCCGGCTGCCTCTATCCCAACAACGGCCGCGCCATCCTCGAGGCCAAGGCGCGCGGCTTCGACAATGCGCTTGTGCTAGACATGCTGGGCAATGTCGCGGAGACCGGAAGCTCGAATATCTTCCTGGTCAAGGACGGCCACGTGCTGACGCCGGCGCCCAACGGAACCTTCCTGTCCGGCATCACCCGCTCGCGCACGATGACGCTGCTCGGCGACTATGGGTTCAGGACGACCGAAAAGACGCTGTCGGTGCGGGATTTCCTCGAAGCCGACGAAATCTTCTCGACCGGCAACCACTCCAAGGTGGTGCCGGTCACCCGCGTCGAGGACCGCGACCTGCAACCCGGCCCGGTGGCCAAGAAGGCACGCGAACTCTATTGGGATTGGGCGCATTCGACGTCAGCTGGCTGAGGTCCGGCCTTTTTGTCGCTGCGCGGTTGGCCGCAGGAAAAGCGTGTGACAGTTTTCGGGAACCCGCTTAGAAAGGGAACCGGCGCTTCATTTCCGGAGTTGCTCCAGCTCAATCCCGACCTATCTTACTCCGGTATCCACACCGGATTTTCCACGAGGGAGTACTACCCATGGCTTTCGAATTGCCCGCTCTGCCCTACGACTATGAGGCCCTGCAGCCCTATATGTCGAAAGAGACGCTGGAGTATCACCACGACAAGCATCACAAGGCCTATGTCGACAACGGCAACAAGCTCGCCGCCGAAGCCGGCCTCGGCGAACTTTCGGTCGAAGAGGCGGTCAAGCAGTCGTTCGGCAAGAACGCCGGTCTCTTCAACAATGCCGCCCAGCACTACAACCACATCCATTTCTGGAAATGGATGAAGAAGGGCGGCGGCGGCAACAAGCTGCCTGGCGCGCTGCAGAAGGCGTTCGACAGCGATCTCGGCGGCTACGACAAATTCAAGGCTGATTTCATCGCCGCTGGCACGACGCAGTTCGGTTCGGGATGGGCCTGGGTTTCGGTCAAGGACGGCAAGCTGGCGATCTCGAAGACGCCGAACGGCGAAAACCCGCTGGTTCATGGCGCATCGCCGATCCTCGGTGTCGACGTCTGGGAACACTCCTACTACATCGACTATCGCAACGCCCGGCCGAAATACCTCGAGGCCTTCGTCGACAGCCTGATCAATTGGGATCACGTGCTCGAGCTCTACGAAAAGGCAAATGCCTGATCGATCTTCCGAAAAGGCCCGGCACCCCCGGGCCTTTTCTTTTAAGTCGAAGCCCCACCGCAGCCAGACTCGTCCAAATTCATGCGGAGAGAAGGGAATATTCCTCCTCCCACACCCGTTAACGTCCTGTCCTGAAATGCCTTCATCACGGAGCCAAATGAATGAGAAAGCTTGTCATCGCCATCTCTATGCTCGCACTCGCCGCGTCGGCGGCCTTTGCCGATCCCGTCCTCGGCCGGCAGGCACTGATGAAGGAACGCGGAAAGATCGTCGGCGGCCTGTCGAAAGTGGTCAAGGGCGAGGAACCCTTTGATGCCGCCGCGGTGCTGACGCAGTTGCAGGCACTGCAGGCAAATGCCGAGAAATTCGACGTAGAGGCCTTGTTCCCGAAGGGCAGCGATACCGGCGACACCACGGCGGCGCCAAAGATCTGGGAAGACATGGCCGGCTTCAAAACGGCCGAGGATAAGTATCTTGCCGACGTCAAGGCCTCGATCGCGGCTGCTCCGGCCGACGTCGACGCGCTGAAGACCCAGATCGGCACCATCGGCTCGGACTGTGGCACCTGCCACCAGGGCTACAGGGTCAAGAAGGGCTGATCGCCTGATATGGCATGGCTGAAGAAGCTCGTCGGCGCGGCCCTCGTTCTGGGCGTCGCCGGCGCGGCCGCCGGGTGGCTGCTGTCGGCACCCGTCAGGCTTAATGGGGCGGGCCTGGCGCAACTCGGCCCCGGCGATGTTGTCCGGGGCAAGCGCATTTTCTATGCCGGCGGCTGCACCTCATGCCATGCGAAGCCTGGCTCGCACGGCGATGCGCGGCTTCAACTCGTGGGCGGGCTTGAACTCAAGACGCCGTTCGGCACTTTCGTGCCTCCCAATATTTCGCAAGATCCCAATGATGGCATCGGCGCATGGTCGGTCGGGGATCTCGCCAATGCCATGCTGAAGGGTGTTTCGCCGACGGGTGAGCATTTCTATCCGGCCTTTCCCTACGCCTCCTACGCACGCATGAAGCCGTCTGATGTCGCCGACCTCTATGCTTTCCTGAAGACGCTTCCCGCCGTCGCCGGCAAGGCGCCGGGCAATTCGCTGGCATTCCCGTTCAACATCCGGCGAGGCATTGGCCTGTGGAAGCGCCTCTATCTCAGCGACCAGCCTGTCATTCCCCTGCATGATGGCACGCCGGAACTCGTGATGGCAGGCCGCTACCTGGTCGAAGGGCCGGGTCATTGCGGCGAATGCCATACGCCGCGGGACTTGGCTGGCGGCATCAGGAAGGGTCAATGGCTGGCCGGTGCCGTGGCCGCCGAGGGCTCGGGCGTCGTGCCGAACGTCACTTCGGGCGAGGGGGGTATCGGCAGCTGGTCCGCATCCGACATCGCAAACTACCTGGAAACCGGGTTCACGCCGGATTTCGATTCCGTCGGCGGCGCCATGGTCGATGTGCAGCGCAACATGGCCGAGCTGACGGCGGACGACCGCGCGGCGATTGCCGCCTATCTCAAGGCGATACCGCCGCACCCCAACGGCTATCCGGCTCGCAAGAAAAGCACGAAATAGGTCGGGAATCCATAAAGTGGGGAGGGCCCGCAGCTGTAGGATGACGAATATGCGCCAAGCCCTGAGTGCATTATGGGCCATTGATAGTCCGTTGCGCGACTGGCTTACCTCTGCGAGGTAGTACATCCAGCCCAATCCAGGGACACTTAACTATGCTCACCGTCTATGGCGAAGGTCGTGGCTTCCGTGTTGTTTGGCTGCTCGAGGAATTAGGATTGGCTTATCGGCTGCGCCCGGTCGATCTGCTCGCAGTCGAGAATAATCGCGGCTTCCTCGCGATCAACCCCGCCGGCTTCATTCCCGCACTGCAGGACGGCGAGACGATCATGGTCGAATCGATCGCGATTCTTGAGTACCTGCTCGCCCGCCACGGGTCAGATTCGCTTGCCGTCGCCCCGCACGATCCCGCCTTCGCCTCCTATCTGCAATTTCTTCACTTAGGCGAGGCCGGGCTCGCCGGGCCGATGAATGCCGTCTTAGTCGGTCGCGAACTGGCGCCCGAAGCCGAACGAAATGCCCGGGTTACCTGCTGGGCATTGGAGACCTTCGAGAGCCGGCTGGGGTTGGTTATCCGCCGCCTCGCGGATTGCCCCTATCTCGCCGGCGAGCGGTTCACTGCTGCCGATATCTCGGTGAGCTACGCCCTCCTGCTCGGCCTGCGAACTGGCAACTATGTCCCCGGGTCTGTCGAGCGGGACTATCTCGCTCGCACGACGGCACGCCCTGCCTACGCCCGAGCAATGGAAAGCTGTCAGGCCACCAAGGCTTGGGCGGCGAGATCACCGGGATTGTAGTGCTCGCTTCATCGAAGCGGCCAAGCGCCTGGTTGAGCAGTCGCGAAAAGTTCCTCATGGGGGTCTACCAAATGGGGCCTCCTCGCCATGGTCCAGCTGGCTTCCATCCGGCTGTGGCTCCACGCTAACGAGTCTACTGCCTAGTCTTCGGACTGCAGGTGACGATCGCCGAGGAAATCGAAGCCCGTTTCGAAGAAATGATTGTAATTGCAGGTCATTTCCTCGCCAGGCGCGATGTCGCGCAAGGCGTAGGTTTCCTCGGGCGACGAGACATCGCAATTCGGCTCGTCGTCATGGTTCATGTAACGGGCGTCGTCGGCTTCGAAGACGATATAGGCCGGATCGCGCCGGTCGGGGTAGGAATAGCGGTCGAGATAGTTCTTTACCGACCCGGTCTCGCCCTCATAGGTCTCGACGTCGATGATCCGGTCGAACCGGGGGTCGAGCTTCCAGACCAGCGTGCCCTTGGCAATGTGGTTCTTGGCAAACACACCGATGCCCTGGATCGGCGATTTGTCGAGATAGACGTCGACGAGCAACATAATGGACCCTTATGCGAATGTGGGCTTCGTGCCCGGGAAAATCGTGCTTGGGTAGCGCGCGACCGTTGCAATTGCGAGCGGAAATCAGCTGGGCGGAATTCAAAAAATCATGATCATCATGCCTGCTGGCAGACGTGAGCCGCCTGGCTTCAGCGCTGTTGCAAGGCCAGGCGGACACCCAGGGCGCAATAGATGCCGCCGACAACCTTGCCCTGCCATTTCAACACTGTCGGATTTTGGCGCAGGAAACCGCCGAGCCGCCCTGCGCTCACGGCAAACACGACCGTGCTGAAAAGCCCCAGCATGACGAAGATGATTCCCAATACGGCTAACTGAACCATCGCCGATCCGTTTTCGGGCCGCACGAACTGAGGCAGGAAAGCGAGGAAGAAAAGTGCTGTCTTGGGATTGAGCACCTCGGTCAGGACGGCCTGCCGAAATGCCTTTCCGGCAGAGATCGCGAGCGCGCCGGCGGTCGGTTCGGTCGGCGCTTTCTCGATGATGGCGCGAATGCCGAGGTAAACGAGGTAGGCCGCGCCGATATACTTTACGATGCTGAACAGCGTCGCCGATGTGGCGATGATCGCCGAGATACCGACCATCGCCATCACGGTATGAAACACATCGCCGGCCGCGATCCCGGCGCCGGTGGCGATCCCGACCCTGGTTCCCGAACTCGTTGCGCGCGCGATCGTCAACAGTGTGGCCGGACCCGGAATGAAGACAAAACCGAACACAACCGCGATATAGGCTATCAATGTGGACAGATCGATCATCGCGGCGTTCCTCCGTAAGCTATGCCTTGTCCGTTACCTTCAACGTGAAGGCATAAGTATAGGCGATCTCCTCCAGG
This sequence comes from Mesorhizobium sp. Cs1299R1N3, assembly GCF_037179625.1. Classification (NCBI taxonomy): domain Bacteria; kingdom Pseudomonadati; phylum Pseudomonadota; class Alphaproteobacteria; order Hyphomicrobiales; family Phyllobacteriaceae; genus Mesorhizobium; species Mesorhizobium sp. Cs1299R1N3. The sequence continues at coordinate 103,721 of NZ_JAPYKQ010000005.1, forward strand.
CGCGAAAACCGGCCGGAGGCACCGGCATGGCCGGAATCCATGTTGATTTTGAACAGCACCGGATTGTCGCCCCTCTTGCGGTCACGCAGCCGCGCCACCCACTTGGCCGGCTCCCAATAGGTGACGCGCGGATCGGTAAGACCGGCGACCGCCAGGATCGGCGGGTAGTCGAGTGCTGCGACATTGTCGTAGGGCGAATAGGCGGCGATCGTCCGGTAATCGTCGGCCGACGCAATCGGATTGCCCCATTCCGGCCATTCGGGCGGGGTCAGCGGCAGCGTCGCGTCGAGCATGGTGGTAAGCACATCGACGAACGGAACCTCGGCCACGATGCCGCCGAAGCAATCCGGCGCCATGTTGGCGATGGCGCCCATCAGCATGCCGCCGGCCGAGCCGCCCTGCGCGACGATGCGGTCATGCGCGGTATAGCGCTCGGCAACGAGATGGCGGGCGCAGGCGATGAAATCGGTGAAGGTGTTCATCTTGTGCGCCCGCTTGCCGTCATCGTACCAGCCATAGCCCTTGTCCTTGCCGCCGCGGACATGGGCAATGGCAAAGACGAGGCCTCGGTCGACCAGCGAGAACCAGTTGGTATTGAAGGCGGCCGGAACGGCAATGCCGTAGGAACCATAACCGTAGAGCAGGCAAGGCGCGGAGCCGTCCAGCGGCGTGTCGCGGTGATGCAGAAGCGAGATCGGCACCAGTTCGCCATCGGCCGCGGGCGCCATCAGCCGCCTCGTGACGTATTGATGCGGGTCATGGCCGGACGGCACTTCCTGGGTCTTGAGCAGCACACGCTCACGGGTGCGCATGTTGTAGTCGAACATCTGCGACGGCGTCGTCATCGACGAGTAGGAAAAGCGCATCATCTCGGTGTCGTATTCCAGGGCCCCCGAAAGGCCGAGCGAGAAGGCTTCCTCATCGAAGAAAATCAGATGCTCTTCGCCGCTGGCACGGTCACGCACGACGATACGCGGCAGGCCTTCCTTGCGCTCGAGCCGGACCATGTGGTCCTTGAAGCCGATCACCGACAGGATCAGCCGGCCCGGTTCATGCGGCACCAGTTCCTGCCAGTTGGCGCGGACCGGATCGCTCGCCGGCGCCGTCATGATCTTGAAGTCCTTGGCACCATCCGCATTGGTCAGGATGAAGAATATGCCGCCGCCTTCCTCAAGTTCATATTGAAGGCCGGTCTCGCGCGCCGAAACCAGCTTGGGTTCGGCAAACGGATCGCTGGCGCTCAACAGACGGTATTCCGAAGTCTCGTGATCGTTGATGCCGATCATGATCCATTGATTGTTGCGGGTTCCGTCGACGTCCATGAAGAAGCCGGGGTCGGTTTCCTCGTAGATCAGGCGGTCTCTTTCGGGGTTCTGTCCAAGCGCGTGGAACAGAACCTTGGACGGCCGGTGGTTTGGATCGAGACGCGTGTAGAAGAACCCGTCATTGCCCGCGTCCCAGACGCCCGAACCACCGGTGGCGGGAATCTGGTCCGCCAGTTCCTTGCCATCGGCAAGGTCGCGCACACGCAGCGTGTAGAATTCGGAACCCTTGTCGTCGAAGGCCCACAGGAGCTTGCGATGATCGGCCGAATGATCGACGCCGCCAAGCCGGAAATAGGCCTTGCCCTCGGCCTCGGCGTCACCGTCGAGCAGGATCTGCTCGGGCCCGCCGTCGCGCGGCATGCGGAAATAGCGCGGCTGCTCGCCGCCGAGCTTGAAGGAAGAGCCATAGGCGTAAGGCCCGTCCTTCATGGGAACTGATGAATCGTCTTCCTTGATGCGGCCCTTCATTTCCTTGAAGAGCTGCTTTTGCAAATCTGACGTGTCGGCCATCAACTTCGACTGGTAGGCATTTTCGGCTTCGAGTTCGGCGCGGATCCCAGGATCGAGCAAGGAGGGATCCCTGAACATCTCCTGCCAGTTATCCGCCCGCAGCCAGGCATATTCGTCGGTTCGCGTGATGCCGTGATGCGTGTCCGAGACTGGCCTCTTCTCGGGGGAAGGGGCGCTGACGATTGGAAATCGGGAAGTCCTGGTCATTGCGTCTCGCTTTGGAAATATCTTGAATGACGAATGAACACACCGATCAGGGCGGGTTCAAGAGCAGTTGCGTAGAGGTGGTGTGGGCCCATGAGGTGGCCGGGAGGAGGGAAGATGACTATTCGGTCTCGTATTGCTGCGGCCTTCGCCGTTGCTTCGCTAACTCTGGTCTTTGCCGGCCAGTCTCATGCGACCGTATTCGCGGCTTGGCAAGTGGCCAATGTGCCGTTCGGCGACACGCTCAATGTGCGCAAATATCCGTTGGGAACATCCCAGAAGCAGGCCGCCTACCCGAACGGAACCGTCCTGCAGATGACCGGACGGTGCACCGGCGGCATAAACCTGCTCGACATCGCCAATCAATCGGCATGGAAACAGCGGCAGATGGTTCGCTATCGCTGGTGCGAAATCTGGCATGACCCCGCCAGGAACGGCGTCTTCGTCACCGGCTGGGCCTATGGCGGATACATCGCGCCGTTTTGACCGGGGAATGGCCTGATTGATCGCGGAATGGTTTGGCAACCTATGGTTTCGTGGACAGGTGTGAACAACCAAGCTTGTCGGTGTGGTCGCCAAGCAAACCGGAGCATTGAAACTTGTTTTGTGAGTTATCGCGAATGTAACGATTAGCTGACCCAACGTCAGCCTTTGTCCGTTTGGCGACCGAAATATCGAAAAATTACATGGTGCACGAAAGATTGAAGCTGATCGCGCAATAGTTGACCAACATTCGTAAATATAATGCAGAGAGCGAATTGACTTACTTGACGTGTGGCCGCATTGATGTCCCTGTGACGCGAATCGTCGCAGCTCTATCTGCGCAAAATTCGTGCAATGCCCTGTTTGTAAAAAGGGGCACAGATCGACGTAACTCTTGTTGGGGCCTGAAGACCATGGATATTGTCGAAACACCTTCCAGAAACAATGATGCGCTGATCGAGCTCACCGCCGATGTGGTGGCTGCCTATGTCAGCAACAATCCCGTGCCGGTCGGCGAACTGCCGAACCTGATATCCGATGTCCACGCCGCTCTCGGGCGTGTGGGCGGAACCGTCGAACAGCCGCCTGCCGACAAGCAGAAGCCGGCTGTCAATCCGAAACGCTCGGTTCATGACGACTACATTGTCTGTCTTGAAGACGGCAAGAAGTTCAAGTCGCTCAAGCGTCACCTGATGACCCACTACGATCTGACGCCCGATCAGTATCGCGAAAAGTGGAACCTGGACCCAAGCTATCCGATGGTTGCCCCGAACTACGCGGCGGCCCGCTCGCAGCTTGCCAAGAAGATGGGCCTTGGCCGCAAGCGCAAGGCGCGGTAGTCGCGGCTTGCCGGATTATAACTGAAATCAAACGGCGCCTTCGGGCGCCGTTTGATTTTGCGGGCGAGTGCAATTCCAGGAAAAGTGTGAGCCGGTTTTCCCGGGAAAAGCGCGTAGCGCTTTCCCTAGGGAATTGCGTCAAAACAAGGAAGATCGAGGCAGAAGCCTGTCAGGCAGTCTGCGCGAGCGCCATCTCGGCATCGCGTTTGATGCGCTTGACCATCGAGCGAAGGCCGTTGGCGCGCTGAGGTGACAGGTGCTCGTCGAGGCCGAGTACCTTCAGCGTCGCTTCAGCGTCGGTTTTCTGGATTTCGCTGGCCGTCTTTCCGGAAAACAGCGCCAGCATGATCGCGACCAGTCCGCGCACGATATGAGCGTCCGAATCGCCCGTGAAGCTGATGACGGGATCTGCGCCCGGACCCCGTTCGGTGGTCAGCCAGACCTGGCTGACGCAACCCGGCACCTTGTTGGCGGCGTTGCGCTCGGCATCGGGAAAGGGAGGCAGCGCTTCGCCAAGCTCGATGACGTAACGATAGCGGTCCTCCCATTCCTCGAGGAACGAGAAGTCGTCGCGGATCGTCTGGATCGTGGTCGTCATGACACGGATATAGTCACGCGATGGCGCCGCGTCACGGAAAAACAAGGACACCGCGGACGTCGAGAGGGCAGACGGTCCGCGGTGCGCCGTCGAGACGGCTTAATTCTTTATCGGCAGGTTGACCGTTTGGGGCAGGACGATTTCTTCCGGCACGCTGCCCGTCATTGTCGAGATGTCGGGGCCGGCGGACTTGTCGTCCAGCATGGCGGCCGCGATCTTGGCGGTCTCCTTGGCGCGCGCGGTGATGGTGTGCATCGCCGATTTGCCGGTTTCGCAGACATCGGGCTTGCGTTCGCAGATCCCGGCGATGTCGCCGACGGCGTCTCGCGCCGCGAACAGGGCCTGGATCGGCCCGACGCTTTGCTGGCCCGTTTCATCGGATCCGACACCCAGCGGCAGCGCCAGCAGCACCAGTGAAAACCAGAAAGCCATTCTTATCAGGAAGAACATGCCTTGCCTCTCGTCGTGACCGGATCATGCATCATATGGCACGACCTCTTTTATGGGCAGGATGTTGGCACACGGGCACAAAGGACGGCTTGCATGATCGCCGAGAATTTTCCTCAAATTTTAGGCAAATTCGAGACGAAGCGTTTTGTTGTCGATTTGTTTCATATCGGGACGATTCCCGTTACCATCCGATAACCATCTATCCGGTTGTTTCTACCGGATTTTTCGCAAATGGAGGCGATCCCGTTCCTGCCTCTGGGCCGCTGATGACGGGCGTTCGCGAATAACCCTCCGTTTACTATGGCTGCATTTGCCCGGGCTTTCGGCGGCCGTCATCCCGATATTTGCCGCAGGGCCGGCCTTGGTCGGCCCTGCCTTATCCATTCCTTAAACGCTGGATGCGAGTTTCAAAGCCACCCAAGACAATCTGCAAAAGCAGAGCTGTTCACGACGAGTGCGAGTGCGTTGAGTTGATGCCGATCGAGGCCAGATACGCTGAATTGCCTGGCGCAATGGCGGCCGGTTGTGAACGCATGGTTCATCCCAGCGTTCTCGGGCGCAGCGACCGCGAGCGCCAGCGCCGTTTCATCGGCGTGATGCTGGCCGCGCCGTTCTTTGCAGCTGGTGCCGCGGTCACGCTGGTTACGTCGGGCATGGGGGCTGCCGTGACCATGGCCGCCATTTTCGCGGCCTTCGGTCTGTGCTGGTTCGTCGCCCTGCTGGTAGCCGCGACCGGCAAGATGGCCGCCGCCGGGCCGATCGCCCTGGCGATGGCGGCGATTGCCCTTGGCGGTCTCATCGGTGCCGCCGGTGGATTGAGTTCACCTGTCGCCATGCTTGCCTTGGCGCTGCCATTCGAAGCCTGGTGGATCGGCGCCTCGCGGCGTGCTGCTGTGTGGGGGGGCGCCTCGGCCGTCATCGCCATCGCCCTTCAGTCCCTGTCGGCCACCTTCCTTCCATTCGCGGACGCGCACATCGCCGCCTGGCACTGGCTGGTGCCATTGGCGTGGGCGCTGACCCTCCTCCCGCGCATATCGGCTTTTCGCGGCACCGCCGGCGCGGCCGCTACGCTCGATGCGGGTGACGGATTGGAAGACATCATCGACGCGGTGGTCTTTCGGGTGACCCGCCAAGGCGAAGTCGTGGAGGCGTCCGCCAAGGCGCGTACGCTTCTGAAATTGCCACCTGAATTGTTGTCCGGAACGGGCCTCTTCGACCGCGTCCACCTGTCGGACCGTGTCTCCTATCTCAGCGCCCTGGCCGACATGCGTGACGGCGCACTGTCGCGCCGCCTCGAATTGCGCATCAGGCTGCCCCAGAGTGGCAACGGCGCCCACAACGGAAATGGTTTGGTGGCCGACAACTACCAGCCATTCGCGCTCGAACTGGTGCGCGGCGAGGAACAAAGCGACGTTTTCACGCTTGTCCTGCGCGAGAATGACGAGACCGCGCGGTTGCGCGAAGAACTGGCACAAGCCAATGAGACGGCGGCCGCCGCCGAAGTGGCCAAGGGCCGCTTCCTCGCAGTGGTGAGCCATGAACTGCGCACACCGTTGAATGCCATCATCGGCTTTTCCGACATGCTGCTGCACGAGATGTTCGGCGCCTTCAAGGATCCGCGGCAGAAGGAATATGTCGGCCTCGTGCGGGATTCGGGCCAGCATCTGCTGGCAGTCGTGACATCCATACTCGACGTCTCGAGGATCGAATCGGGCGTCTACGCCACCGAGCCGGAGCCGTTCCGGTTCATGGAAGCCGTGGACATGTGCCAGTCGATGATGCGGCTGCAGGCCCAGGCCAAGAACATTGACCTGCAGACGCAGATCGCCCCAGACGCAGGCGATATCAATGCCGATCGCCGCGCCGTACAGCAGATGCTCATCAACCTCGTTTCCAACGCGATCAAGTTCACGCCCGACGGCGGCGATGTCGTCGTCGGCGCCAAGCGGATCGGCTCACGTCTGCATTTCTGGGTCAGGGACACCGGCATCGGCATTGCCGAGGAGGATTTCGCCAATCTCGGCAAACCCTTCATGCAGATCCAGAACGACTATACCCGCCGTTTCGAGGGAACGGGTCTTGGCCTTTCCCTGGTGAAGGGGCTGGTGGCCTTGCATGAAGGCACCATGTCGATCGAAAGCATGCCGGGCGAGGGCACCACGGTGACCATCAGCCTGCCGGTCAGCGGGCCGAAGGGACGCCCCGCCAACTCGACCGGAGTGCTGACGATGCCGGTGACGAGGGCGAAAGGGGACGGAAATGGCTCGCTCCGCAAAACAGGCTAGGGCGGTCAAACGCCGCAGCAACGCCTTGCAGGACGGCGCCATCGCCGTTGGCGGCATGATTTCGCGCAATCCCGTCCTGGTGGGAGGATCGACCGCATTCCTGGTGACGCTGTTCTACGTCTCGGCCAACGCGCTGTGGTATCAGCCTTTCCCGCACGCCGGGGCGTTTTTCGCCACGCGTCATTTCCAGGGCTTTCCGCACGCCGCCGCCGACGAGCCGGAGACGACTATCAACATCGTGCGGTCCAATGCCGCGCCCGCCCCGATCAAGGGCGATCCGGTGGTCGAGCAGGTGCAAGGCATATTGAAGGACCTCGATTTCTATTCCGGCACCGTCGACGGCATTTCCGGCCCCAACACGCGCAAGGCCATACAGGCCTATCAGCAGAAGGTCGGGCTGAACGCCTCGGGCGAGATCGATGCGCTGCTGCTGGATCAACTGGGTGCAACGCCGAAGACGGCCGCCGTGCCCAAGCCGCAGCCTCGTCCCGACATGGCGCCGGCCGCTGTTCCCGTGTCCTTGCAGACGAATGAGGCGCAGACGAATGCCGCTTTGCAGGGGCCTGATCCCCGCATCGTCAAGATCCAGGCCGGGCTCAAGGCCTTCGGCAATGACGACATGCAACTGGATGGCGTCGTCGGTGCACGCACGAAGGCGGCGATCAAGGAGTTCCAGACGCTGTTCGGGTTACCACAGACCGGCGAACCCGACGAGATCGTCTACGTCAAGATGCGCGAGATCGGCCTGACCAACTGACAGCCGAAACGACGGCTCGCCCTGCATCGGAAATTTCGATAGAGAGCCCCGCATGTTGTCGGGAGTCTTCGATGCGTGTAACCGCTGATCTGTGGGTGTCGGCCCTGTTGCGCCGGGTTTTCGGCGCTGGCGGATTTGCCGCCGTGGTCAATCGCGGCGCGACAGAGGCCGGGGCTGTGTTCATCCTGGCGCGGGGCAGGATGGGTGAAACGGCTCTCTACGGGCCGGCGCCGCAGACAAGCTACGATTCGGCCAAGCCCGAAGACCGTTTTTTCAGCCTTCTGGCCGCCGGCGATGATGCGTCCGTGCTGGATGCGAGACTTGAGCGCGAGAAAAAATTCGATCCCGACATTTGGGTGGTCGAGATCGAGGCCGGGAATGTTCCCGTCGAGGAGCTTATTTCCGTGAAGACACCCTGAGGCCGGGGGCGTCGGCTTCGTCGCTGTTGGAGGCCTTGCGGCTGTCGCCGTTTGTCGGCGAAGTGTTGCGAGCCGCCCTGGACGGGGTTTCGGCTTTCCATCCCCGCACTTTGTCCAGGGCCGCATCGCGCTGCAGCATGCGGTAACGGTCGAGATAGGTGCGGATGGCCTGCGGATGCGGGAACAGGCCGGGATAGACGGCAACCGTGATCAGGAATGCCCGGTCCTCGCTGAAATCGAGCGAACGCAGCGCCGCAAGCAGCGGCGCATAATTCTGGTTGGCGGTCAGCGATTGCGCGATCGAGAAATCAATGTCGAGGGCATCGGCAAGCGCGGTCTGGAAGAAAGCGGCGTTTCCCGTCAGTGCCGTCTCGCGCAGTTTGACATAGGTATCCGCACCTGGGAACGCATCGACCTTCGCCGCCAAGGCTTCGTCGCCGGTGTGCATCATGGAGCGCAGCCTGCGCCGCGCGTTCTCGGCGGCAACGCCGGGCGTCTGCTGAGTTTCCGCGCTGTCCGCCGTTGCTTGCGCCGTCACGGCAGGGCTTTGCGCCGGGGCTGCTTCCGGATCCCGCATCCGCACCAGGGTCGGTCTTTCCAGCGCTCTGATCAGATCGGCGATGGTCGGGTTCAGGTCCTTGCGCCGCGCTATGGCGCGCGCATGCGGCAGCCCGTGCCGGCCAATCAGCGCGATCAGGTCGATATCGCTGACCGCGCGTGATCGGATGAGCAGCGGAGCGGCAATGTCGACCGGTTCCTCGCAGAGGCGCCGCACCAGGGCCGCGGGTGCATATTCGCATTCGGAAAGGGCGGCTGCCACGTAGCGCCGCGATTCGACGGATACGCTGTCGAACAACGGCAGCGTCAGGTCTTCGAGCTGGCCGATCTCGCGGCGCGACGGTCGGGTCAGCGAGCAGAACGCCGACACGGCGGCGCGGAACAGCCTTTCGGCTTTTCCCGATTCCGTCCTTATCGCGATTTGCCTGAAGTCCGAAGATGACACGAAGGATACGCCTGACAACAGATACACACTCGACATCGCGCCACCGGAACTGTGTCGGTTTCGCGTTTGCCTCGGTCAGAACTCTCTGACCTGGGAACAAAGATCAAGTTAGCGGCGATCCGTTAGCGCTCCGTTAACCCTCTGCCAGCCTTAATGATATTTGGAGGCGTTGCGTTGTGCTCCGGGGAAACCGAGAGGAATGCGCGAACCATGGGCATGGTACTGTCTTTCGTGCCGCGTGCGGCACCGACCAATCGAGCAAAGCAAACCACCGAAATACCGGCGGCCGTAATCATATTTCCCGGCATCCGCTATGAGCGGTCCAGCACCGGCGAAGCGCGGCCCGCGGGGCCAGACAAGCCGGGATCGCCACGGACGCCCGTGCCGCACCACTGAGCTTGCTGAAGCTCTAGAAATCCTGCAGCTCGCAGGAACTCTGATCGAGAAAGCGCGACACGATCGGCTTCCAGCTCTCGTCCGGCACGAAGCTGCGGATGACGAAGATGCCTTCGTCGATGGGCGCTTCGACGAAAATCGCTCCCTGCAGGTCTTCGGGCAGGTCCTTGCGCACGTCGATCATCTGCGCCGGCGTCAGCACGACCGCATCCAGCTTGCCGTCCGTCGCCGTGTGGTCGTTGAAGGAATAGATGTTGTGACCGCTGCGGTCATAGACCGACACCGACCAGAAGGGGACGTCTCCCGGCGCCTTGATCCGGACCATTCCTTCCTCGAGATCGAAGCGGCAGGCCGTGGCATAGAACAGCGGGTCGACCGATTTCACCACCGGCGCGCCGCCGGCTTCGGCATCGAGCCGGTTCATCCTGTAGAGATCGGATGCCATGGAAAGACGCGACCAGGCGTCACGTTCCGAAAATTCCGGCACCAGAAGCAGGACGATAATGTGGACAATACCGGCGCCGACGAGGCCGAGCAGGACGGCATGCAGAAGTCTGCGCAGTGCGGCACGCAAACTACGCATCGCAGCCCGCCCTCACGATCCTGGGCAGCGAAACGTCGGACAGGCCGGTGCTGCTGGCGATCGGCGTGTCGTAGAAGGTCAGGACGAAATACATCTTCCCGGAACCGTCGGTCAGAAGCCAGTTGCCTGGCATCGGGTGATGGCCGACGGAGATGATCACGGAATTGTCTGGTTGGCGCAGCACCTGGTAGGACTGAAGTGCCGCAAGCCGCGATTTGCCGGTCTCGACGACGCCGAGCGATCGATCGGCGGCATAAAGCGTCCAGAACCGGGCTGTCGGAAATCCACCCTCGACCCTGTAGGTGCATTCCCGCTTGAGCTGGTCGCCGGCGGCATCGTTTTCCGCCACGAAGGACAGGCCTTCGGCGCGGCCGAGCGCCAGCACCCCCTCGCGCGCCACGCGCGCCTTGGAATAGGGGTCCGCGGCCGGTGTGCCGATGTCGGGGAAGGCGGTCCACTGGCCGATCCTGATTGCGCCGACCCCGTCCTGGATCTTCAGCGCATACCAGACGCTGGCGCCGCCCCCGCCAATGGCTATGGCAAGCGAAATCAGCATCAGGAAGGCATTCTTGAGCATGAAGGGCCGGGTGCGCGAAGGATTGCCGTTCGGGGATATCGCGGCGCGGGGTCTTGTGGCAAGCCGGCGTGATGGATTTGCCTGCCGACCCGGCTCGCGCCGGGGCGGATGTCACAGGGCCGAAAGCGTTTCGGGTGGAGTGGGGGCGTCGAGTTTGGGCGCCGTCTGGAACAGGTGGCTCATGTCCCGCAGCGTCTGCGTGGTTCGGCTGGACAGCACCGGCGGCCGCTCGGCGGCGGTATCGGCCGCTGCCTGCTCCTCGGTCTTCTTCTGCGCCTCGGCGGCCTTGGCCGCGATCTCCTCGTCGACGAAGGGTTTGTCGATGCCGGGGATCGGCTTCAGGTCGATGTTCTGGTGCGCGTAGACCATCAGCCGCTGCCACACCATCGCCGGCAGCGAGCCGCCGGTCATGTTCTTGGTCGGCGTGAAATCGTCATTGCCCAGCCACACGGCCGCCGTGTAGTTGCCGGTGAAGCCGACGAACCAGGCATCGCGGTAGGACTGCGTCGTGCCGGTCTTGCCGGCGACGACGATATTGGGGATTTGCGCCCGCCGCGCCGTGCCCATCACCGGCACGGCCGCCAGCATGGTGTTCATGGATTTCAGGGCCTGCTCGGAGAGCACGCGGTGCGGCGGCGGCGCGTCCTTGGTCCAGTCGTAAACCACGTCGCCGGTACGCGTGACGAGTTGGGTGATGCCGTGCCGGGAGCCGACGAAGCCGTTCTGGGCGAACACGCTGTAGCCCGTCGCCTGGTCCATCACGGTCATGCCCGAGGTGCCGAGCACCATCGTCTTGTGCCCTTCGAGCGGCGATTCCACGCCAAACGATTCCGCCAATGCCTTGATCGGCGCGATGCCGAGATGGTCCTTGGCCAGCCGCACCGGCACCGTGTTGATCGACTTGGCCATCGCCATGATCAGGGTGATATTGCCCGCCGATTCGCCGCTGTAATTATGCGGTGACCAGTTGCCCCAGCTGATCGGCCCGCCAGAAATGATCGAGTTCGGCGTGAAACCGTGTTCCATCGCCGTGGCGTAGACATAGGGCTTGAACGATGAGCCGGTCTGGCGCAGCGCTTTGGTGGCGCGGTTGAACTGGCTGGCGCCGTAGTCACGGCCGCCGACGATCGCTCGCACCGCGCCATTGGTCTCGATGACCACCACGGCACCTTCGGTGACATTGTATTCCTTGCCGAACTGGCGCAGGTGGAACTCGACGGACTCTTCCGCCGCTTTCTGGATGTTGGCGTCGAAGGTGGTGTGAGCGACCAGCGAGTGCTGGCCGGGCTTGGCGATCTTCTTGACCTCGTCGAAGGCCCAGTCGAGGAAATAGTCGGGACTTTTCTGTTCGCCGCGATCGACGACATCGGCCGGATGCAGCCTTGCCTGCAGCACCTGGCCTTCGGTCATGAAACCGGAATCGACAAGGTTGGACAGCACCACATTGGCGCGAGCGCGCGCCGCCGGCAGGTTGATGTGCGGCGCGTATTTGGTCGGCGCCTTGAACAGGCCGGCGAGCATCGCCGCCTCGGCAAGGTTCAGGTCCTTGACGCTCTTGCCGAAATAGAAATCCGCCGCCGCCTCGATGCCGAACGTGCCGCCGCCCATATAGGCGCGGTCGAGATAGAGCTGCAGGATTTCTTTCTTCGACAGATTGGCCTCCAGCCACAGCGACAGGAAGGCTTCCTTGATCTTGCGCTCGAACGTGCGCTCGTTGGTCAGGAACAGGTTCTTGGCCAGCTGCTGGGTGATGCTGGAGCCGCCCTGGACGACCGAGTTTGCCCGCACATTCTCGAAGATCGCGCGCGACAGGCCGAGCACGTCGATACCGTAATGATCGAAAAACCGGCGGTCCTCGGTGGCGAGCACCGCCTTGATGACGTGGTCCGGCATCTCGTCGACCGGCACGGAATCGCGCTGGATGATGCCGCGCTGGCCGATCTCGTTGCCGTACCGGTCCAGGAAGGTGACGGCGAAGTCGCCCTGGGCACGCCAGTCGCCGGTGGTGTCCTGGAACGCGGGTATCGCCAGCGCCAGCATCACCACCATGCCGCCGGCGCCGAGTGTAAAACCTTCGCTCAAAAGTTCGATGAAGCCACGGCGCCAGCCCTTGAGCCGGAAGCGCCGCGAGAAGATCGTCGCGGCCTCCCAGAACTGGCGCGCCTTGAACCCGATCTCATAGAGCGAGGAATCGAGCCACGCGTCCAGCGCCAGAAGGCGGGAGGCGATCGGACCTCTTCTCTTGCGCGGTTCAGGGTTGACCATTCAAAAACCCGGCTCGGCTCTGGCGCGACCTGAAAACCGCAAGCGGGCAATTTCAGGGCAGCGACCTGTCGGACTATTCATCCATTTTACCGACGCCCACAAGGGCGGCGAGGACACAGCCGCAAGGTTTGTCGATGGAAGGCCAGGTAGCCGGCGGGCCGGTTCCTCGCCCGCCAGATTCTGCGGCCGGCGAGCGAGGGGAGATTTGCTTGCCCGAGCTATCAGGCCGCCTCGCGCTTCAGCGCCTGCGCCATGCAATGGATTCCGCCGCCGGTCTTGGAGATTTCGCTCATGTCGACGGCCGCCACCTCAAAGCCGCGCGCCTTGAGTTTCTCGATCAATGTCTTGCTGGATGTCGGCGCGATCACCCGGTCCTTGCCCAGCGACATGAAGTTGCAGCCTAGCGCCATCGTGTCCTGGAAGGGAACGTCGATGATCTCGTGACCCTTGCCCTTCAGCCAGTCGACGATGCCGGGCTCGGTGCAGGCGAGGCAGACGGCGGTGAGCTTTTCGGCGATCGGCACCACCATCAGGTCGATGTGAACGTAGTATTCGTCGATGAAGGCAATGCGCGTTTCCCAGCCTTCCTTCTCGAACCAGGCCTGCACCTGGCGGGCGCCTTCCTCCTGCGTGCGCGCGCCGCCGCATCCGATCAGCACCACGCCGTCCTCGATGACGTTGAAGTCGCCGCCCTCGAAGGTGCCTGCCGTCACCATGTCGTAGATCGGGATGCCGAGCTTTTCATAGGTGCGGATGGCCGCGTAGTTCTCGCCGCGCCGCCACCAATTGGCCATGGCGGTGATGATCGCGCCATAAGGCGTCATGACGCTGGAATCACGGGAATAGACCTGCATCGGCAGTTCCGGCGTCGGCTCGTGCCAATGGATGTTAACGCCGAAATGCTCGTAAGCCGCGACCAGATCCTTGTGCTGCGCCTGCGCGATCTGGACGTTGCAGGGCGCCTCGCGCAGATGTTTTCGCGAGAGCGAGCTGGTCGACAGGTGACGCAGGAAATTCGGCGAGCCGAGCAGCACGTCGGTCAAGACGTCGGTCTCGTTGGCGAAACCCCAGACGGTCAGCGGCTTGGTGCCGCCGGAGGGATTGCGGCGCTGCAGCGAAAACGGCTCGGCGATGATGCGGTCATGAACGGTCATGCGGTTCTCCTCGTGGCTTGTTCTCAAGAATTGGTCGGTCGCGCATTGTTTGGTATCCACCAGTCGCGCCCGCGCGGCGTGGTGACATATTCCGGCCAGCGGAAATTGATCGGCGGCTCGTAGTCGCAGAGCGGGGCGATCCAGTTGGAGCCGCCAACGCCGCCGCCGGTACGGGTCGTGAACTCGCTCATCGCCTCTTCGCGGGCGGTTTTGTCCTCGAGCAGGCGCAGCGCCGCCAGCGCGACCGTCTTGGCAGCGCAGATGACCATCGGATCGATCGTCGCGGGAATGCCGCCCAGCGCATTCATCACCCATGCCGGAAAAGCGTGGCCGTTTGCCGAGCGGAGCGCTGGGCGGGCGACATAGAAGCGCGCGGTCGGCGCGTGCCAGCTCATGTCGGTGTAGTCGTCGGAGGTCGAATTCACCTGCGACGGCGGCAAGTCGCGGCGCAAGATCGCCTCGGCCTCTTGCGGCGAAATCAGCCGCTCCAGTTCGTCGATAAAGGGGTTTTCGGTCGCGGTGCCGCCGGCATTGACCTGGATTTCCCGCGCGATCGTCTTGGCGGCATCGTCCCAGCGAGGTGGTCCGACAATTGACAGGGCTTCGTAGGCAATTCCGGCCATGGCGTGGTTGGCGAGCCCCGGCCGCGACTTCGACACCCAGTGCCGTTCGTAGCGGCAGCCGCTGATCGCGGCCGCGGCCGCGGCGTTGCGGTCGAGCACCGCCGTCACCTGCTCGGCCATACGAAGCGTCGGCACGCGGATCATGTACTGGATCTCGGCCAGGCCTGCCGGCAGATTGTCGGCCGTGGCCTGGCCAGCCGTCAGGATCGCCTCGCTGATCGACCAGCCGCCCTGGTGCGGGAGCATGGAATCGCGCAACGCCTTGGAGGCCATGTACATGGTCATCAGCGCATCGTTGGCGCCCGGTGCCCGGACCGCCGAATGCGCCTGCGGGATCGGCGCGCCGTCGCCTGCGCGAACCCAATTTTCGGGTTCGTCGCAGACGAAGCGATAGATCATCGCGTAGGCCGCACCGCAATGCGTGTCCCAGCGCGCGGTGTTGCAGAGCGGTAGCATATAGAAGGGATGGAAGGAGATCATGCCGGCAAGGCCGTCATAATAGCCTTTGGCGGCATGGATCGGCTTCGAGCCGCGCACCTTTTCGGCCGGTTCGCCGGTGAAGCGCAGCGTGCCTTGAATACCGTCGCGCTGCATGGCGGCCTTGGTCGCGAGCAGCCCGCCGAGGCTTGCTATGCCAAGCCCCGAATGCGGATCGGTATGGCCGCCGGCCTCGGCGCCAAGGCCAGGCCGTGGCTGCTTCACCGTCACCGCATCCTGACAGTTGCCGGGTACGGCATCATATTCGGCATACATGCCGACGGTCGGTCCGGCGCCGTTTGTCCAGTGGGCGCAGAAGGCGGTCGGCATGCCGCCCGAGCCTTCCTCGACCGAAAATCCCTCGCGCTTGAGCCGATCGACATACCAGGCGGCCGATTGGTACTCGCGCCACGCTGTCTCGCCGAAATCGAAGATGGTGCGTGTCCAGGCCGACAGCAGGGGCTGGATGCCGTCGAGGCAGGCAAGCGCGGTCTCTTGCGCCGATGTCGTCACCTGTTTGTCCATGCTCCAAAAGAAAGCAGTGAAGCGGCTCGCCAAAAAGTGATATGTTTTCCCGGTTCGTGCAAATTCGGTTCACCTCTTGAGAATTCCTTCCACACAGGCGCTACGCGCCCTCGACAGTTTCGCCAGGCATGGCAGCGTCTGGCGCGCAGCCGACGAACTGCACCTGACCCGCAGCGCGGTAAGCCATCAGCTGCGGCTGCTAGAACGCGACCTTGGCTTCGATCTGCTGGAACGCATCGGCAAGGGCGTGGCGCTCACCCCGCGTGGCCAGCGCTATGCCAGCGACGTGCGCAAGGCGCTGACCGTGCTGGGTGACGCGGTGACGCGCGATGCCGGCACTGGCGTCGGCGGCTCGTTCGCCGTCTCTTGTACGCCAGGCTTCGCCTCGCTGTTCTTGTGCACCCATATCGGCGAGTTCCGGCAGATGTATCCCGATGTGGCGCTGCGCATCCTGACGCCCAGGCGGCTCGACGATGTCAGCAATGCCGATGCCGACGCCTTCATCGCGTTTGGCGTCGGCAACTGGCCAAACCGCATGGCCGAACTGTTGTGCGAAATCTCGTTCACGCCGCTTTGCAGCCCGACGCTGCTCAACAAGGTCGGCGGCTTTTCCCGGCCGGCGGACGTGCTGCGCGCCAATCTGCTCCATCTAGACGACACCGAGGATTGGGCACGCTGGCTGGCGCTGTCCAAGGTCGAAAACCCGGACACCGAAGGCGGTATCTTCTTTTCCGACATGAACCTCGTCTTCTCCGCGGCGATCGCCGGCCAGGGGATTGCCATGGGTGACGAACTGACCAGCCGCCGCGCGCTGAGCGAAGGCCGTCTGGTCAGGCCGTTCGACATCGCGATCAAGTCGCCGCGCTCCTATTTCCTGGTCTCCGAACACGCCAAGGCCTCGCACCCGGTCCTGGAAGCGTTCGCGGGATGGCTGAGGTCGACGCTCTCCGAGAACCGCATTCAGCCTCATTGAGGGGCAGGGTGGCGCCGGACCGCCATAGATGAATGAAATTTGCCGATCAGGCGAAAACTATTCGGTTGCGGTGAGCTTCGGCCCTGCCTACGATTTGGCTCAACGGTAAGGATAGAGGCAGGATGCAGCAACCCGGCCGGGCCGCAGAGATCAAGGCAATCGGGATCGGCAAGAGCTTCGGCTCGTTCCGTGCACTGGACAATCTGACGCTCGATATTGGCCGCGGAGAATTCCTGACGCTGCTTGGCCCTTCCGGATCCGGCAAGACCACCTTCCTGATGATCCTGGCCGGCTTCGTGCAGCCGACCGAGGGCAGGCTTTTCAGCGACGGCGCCGACATCACCGACCGCCCGGCCGAGCAGCGTGCCGCCGGCATGGTGTTCCAGGGTTATGCGCTGTTTCCGCATATGAGCGTCGAGGCCAACATCGCCTTCCCGCTCAAGGTCCGCAAGAAATCGGCCACCGAGATCAAGAAGCGCGTCGGTGAGATGATCGAGCGTGTCGGTCTGATCGGCCACGAGAAGAAATTGCCGTCGCAGCTTTCCGGCGGCCAGCAGCAGCGCGTCGCACTTGCCCGCGCGCTGGTGTTCGAGCCGGGCGTGCTTTTGCTCGACGAACCGTTTTCAGCGCTGGACAAGAGCCTGCGCGGCCAGATGCAGGCCGAGATGAAGCGCCTGCACCAGGAGACCGGCACCACCTTCGTCTTCGTCACCCACGACCAGAGCGAGGCCTTGGCGCTGTCCTCGCGCGTCGCCATCTTCAACCATGGCAAACTGCTGCAGGTCGGGGCGCCGGACGAGGTCTACGACCGCCCGGCCAATCGCTTCGTCGCCGAATTCCTGGGCGAGATCAACATGCTGCCGCTGAAAGGCGTGCGCAGCGCCGATGACGGGGCCACCGGCCTTTGCGAGGACCGCGCCGTCAGCCTGCGCGGCAATCCGGCGACTGTCGGTGCCAACGCCATCCTGGCAATCCGGCCCGAACACATGTCGATAGCGCGCGAGGCCGCCGCCGGAGAGAACGGCATTGCCGCGACGGCGATCGCCTCGACCTATCTGGGGGCGGCAACCAAGCTCGACCTCACCACACGCCAGGGTGCCAAAGTAACCGTCTCGGTGCCCAACGAGATCGCGGCGGCTGCTCTCAGCAAGGGCAATTCCGTCTGGCTGACATGGCCGGCGGAAAAGGGTTTCCTCCTTCCGGACGGAGGACAATGAGCGCCAGTGAGGCCTGATCCGCCGCACCGGCTTCCATAATTGAAATTAACAAAAACAAAGGGGAACTGACATGAACGACACCAAAAAACAGGCCATCGAAACGCTGTCCGAAAGGACGATACGCGGCGAGATTTCGCGCCGCCAATTCACGCAGCTAGCGGCGCTCGTGCTCGCCGGCACGCCGATGCTGCTGCGTTCGAGCGGCGCATTCGCCGCTGCGAAGGAACTGGTGCTGGTCAACTGGGGCGGCGACGCCATCACGGCCTATGACGCGGCCTATGGCCAGGCTTTCACCAAGGACACCGGCATCACCGTCAAGATGGACGGCTCGGGCCCGACCGAAGGCGCGATCGCCGCGCAGTTTAAAAGCGGCGCCCCGACCTGGGACCTGGTCGACGTCGACCCGTTCTCGGCCATTACGCTCGGCGCGCAAGGCATGCTCGAGCCGATCGACTACAACATCGTCGACAAGAAGAAGATGCGGCCGGGCTTCGGGTGGGACTATGCCGCCTCGACCTATTTCTTCTCCTATGTCATCGCCTACGATTCCGAGAAATACGGCAAGGATGCACCGACCGGCATGGCCGATTTCTTCGATGTGAAGAAATTCCCGGGCAAGCGTTCCCTCTACAAATGGGGTGTGTCGAGCTGGGAAGCGGCCCTTTTGGCCGACGGTATCGCGCCGGCTTCGCTCTATCCGCTCGACTTGAAGCGGGCGCACGACAAGATATCGGCCTTCAAGGAAAACGTCGTCGCCTATTGGGGCGGCGGCGCCGAGAGCCAGAGCGTGCTGCTCAATGGCGAAGCCTCGATGGCGATCGTCTGGTCGACGCGCGCCTCGCTGATCGAGCAGGATTCCGGCGGCAAGATCAAGTTCATCTGGGACCAGGGCCTGATCTCGCCCGGCGCGCTGGCCGTGCTCAAGAACAACCCCGGCGGCAAGGATGCTGCGATGAAGTTCATCGCCAGTGCACAGGATCCGGAAAAGCAGTTGGTGATGTTCGACAAGCTCGGCCAGGGTCCGGCCAATCCGGCGGCCGATTCGCTGATCCCTGCCGACAAGAAGCGCATCAATCCCGTCGATCCCGAGAACATGAAGAAGCAGATCGCACTCGACATGGATTGGTACGCGAAGAACTACGGTGCGGCACTCGACGAATACACCAAGATCATCTCTGCCTGACCGGCGGCGATGCTGAACTGACATGAGAGGCGTTCTCTCCGACAGGATGGGCGCGGCGCTGTTGATGGCGCCGCTGCTCCTGTTTCTCGGCCTTGCATATGCCTGGCCGTTTCTCGGCGTGGTGAAGTGGAGCTTCACCTTGCCGACGCCCGGGCTTGGCCAATACAAGGCGTTGCTCACCGACGATCTGGTGCAGTCGGTGTTCATCCGCACGCTGCGCATCGCCGCCATTGTCACAGTTGTGTCAGTCGCCGCCGCCTATGCCATCACGGTGGTCTGGGTGCGCGGCAGCCCGGCGCAGCGCCTCATCGCCGAATTCTGCATCCTGGTGCCGTTCTGGATCTCGGTGCTGACGCGAGCCTTCGGCTGGGTGGCGCTGCTGTCCAATCGCGGCCTGATCAACACCTGGCTGCAGTCGATCGGTTTCATCTCCGAACCGCTGACTTTGGTGCGCAACGAGTTCGGCGTCATTGTCGGTATGACCCATTTCCTCATTCCGTTCGCCGTCTTTCCGCTGGCTTCGGCCATGCGCAGCCTGGACGACCGTGTGCTGCTGGCAGCGCGCGGCCTCGGCTCAAGCCGCATGCGCACCTTCTGGACGGTGTTCGTGCCGATGACGCGCTCCGGTATTATCGGCTCCGCGATGATCGTGTTCGTCTTCTCGCTCGGCTTCTTCGTCACGCCGGCGATTCTCGGTGGCGGCCGCAGCGTCATGATCGCCGAACTGATCTATCTCAGGATATTCCAGAGCCCGGACTGGGGGCTGGGAGCTGCGATCAGCGTCGTGCTGGTGCTGTTCGTCGGCGCGCTGATGGCGCTCTTGTTCCGTTATGTCAGACCGAAGCAGCTTATCTGATGCCGACTTATCGCCCCGGTCCTGTCTCGCTGGTTATCGCCGCACTGGTGGCGCTGTTCCTGCTTATGCCGCTGCTCGCCGTCATTCCGGTATCGCTGACGCCTAGCCGCATGCTGGCGATGCCGACGGGTGAATTGTCGCTGCGCCACTATCGGTCGTTGATTGAGGATCCGCGCTGGCTCCAGTCGATCCTGCTTTCGATCCGCATCGGGATTGTCAGCAGCGCCATTTCAACTGTACTGGCGCTTTGTTTCAGCCTTGGTGTGTGGATGTTCCAGCCGCGCTTTACGGCAGCCCTGGTCGGCTTTGTGCTGTTGCCGATGGTGGTGCCGCCGGTGGTTTCGGCGATCACGCTCTACTTCCTGCTCACCTCGATCTCAGGCGTCAGTTCCTTCTTCGGCTACGACACCTGGCTCGGCGTTGCCATGGCGCATTCGGTGATGACGGTGCCGTTCGCGACCGTGCTGATCCTGGTCTCGCTCAGCCAACTCGACCGCCGCATCGACCTTGCCGCGCGCGGCCTTGGCGCAAGCGTGTGGGAACGCGCCACGCGCATCATCATGCCTAACATCAAGTTCGGCATCGTCACCGCGGCACTGCTCTCCTTCGTGCTCTCCTGGGAAGAGATCGGCGTCACCCTGTTCATCACCTCGGTCAACGCCATCACGCTGCCGCGCCTGATGTGGATGGGCCTGCGCGACAACATCGACCCGGCGATCGCGGCGCTTTCGGTGATTTTGATCATCATCACGGTGCTGGTTCTGGCGGTGAGGAGCCTCGCGGTCAGGCAGCGCGGCGAGCATTAGACAAACCGCACCGAGACTTTGCCAAACCTGCCCAGATCGCCGATCACTTCGTCACCGGCCTCGACGCGTATCGGCGACACGCAAGTACCTGTGATCACCACCTGTCCCGGCTGGAGCGCTATGCCCAGGCCCGACAGCTCATTGACCAGCCATGTGAGCGCAATACGGGGATCGCCGAGGACAGCCGCGCCGGTTCCGTCGTGCCGCGACTTGCCCGAAACAAGACCGGTCACCGGGTACTCCGCGAGATTCACGTCGCGCCATTCGTCTTGCGTGGGCTGGCCGATGACAAAGAGATTGGCGCAGGCATTGTCCGCTATCAGCTGCGGCGCGCCGACGGCGCAGAAATCGTCGTAGCGTGAGTCCGGTATTTCGATTACCGGATGCAAGGTCGCCACGGCATCCATCACTTCAGCGATTTCATAAGGTGCCGCGCGAGGTGGGATCTGGCGGCCGAAACGGAAAGCGAATTCGATCTCGGCGACCCGCATCTTGCTTGTCGCCAGCGAGACGGTCCCGCCAACCTCGACCGCTTTCTCTGCCAGCAGGCGCCCGGCCATCGGGCCGTCGACATTGATATGCCTTTGACCCGCAAGGCTGGTTGCCGCGATCTTCCAGCCGAAAAGCGGGGCCGCCGAACGATCCATGACATGGGCCTGGATGGCATAGCCTTCGGTCCGCGTCGTCGGCCGCAACTCCTCAGGTATGGCGGCGACATGGGTGCCGTTGTCCCAATGACTTACCAGCAGATGCGACGCTGCCCTGGCTTGTTCTGGATCGAGCATGGTCAGCTTCCGAAAATCGGGAACATGCCCTCTGTCTGGCCAAGCCCGCAAGGAACATTCCATCGTAGGGACCAGCCTATATATGGCAAGACCACCTGACCACGCTCATGGTTCATTTGCGGGGCTCTACCGCGCCGGCTGACGAGATTGTCGGCAAGTCGTATTTTCGAGATCATGGGCGTTCATCATTCCGATGACGAATCGCCATCGTCTTCGCGTGGCGAACCGCTATATCTGCGAAGGGATGCGGACATGGACAGGCTTTGGGAAAGCATTGCCAGTCGCGCAACGACTTGAGGAAATGGACGATGACCGCGCCCGGTGATTTGCAGCAAGCCCTGTTCCTCAGGTTGAAAAGCGATGCTTCGCTGTCGGCGCTGCTGGGCGGCGCCGGACTGCTCGAGCGGCCAACCGACAACGTCGCCTTTCCCTATGTGACTTCAGGCCAGACCTCGGCCTTTGACTGGCATACTGGCGCCGAGAACAACGATGACCAGCTGGTCACGCTGCATGTCTGGTCGAAGGCCCATGGTGAAGCCGAAACGCTTGCCATCATGGCCGCCATTGAGGCACGCTTGGCCGACGCGGTACTGGTGATCGGCCCGCGTGGCCAGACGCGGCTGTCCCTGGAATTCAGCGAGGCGCGTTATGATGAGGAACTGCTTGTCCATCACGGTCTGCTGCGATTCCGTGCGCTGACGCAGGAAAACGCCTGACGCGCTTTCAATATCATCGAAACGGAGTCTAAACTGGGCTCTCGCGGGTTTCACTGGTGGGGCGGTGAAATCCAGATTGTCTGTCTCGCGTTGCAGGGGTGTGGCGAGCATGGTTTCAGGGCCGTTCACCGTTCATTTCACGTTCAGCACCGATGCGTTACAACGCCGGTCATGAAAACGCTTCGCTCCCATTTCCGAACCGCGACCCTGGCGCTTAGTGCCGCCGGGCTGTTTGCGTCGCAGGCAATGGCGATACCGGTGATCGGGCCCGACCAGCCCAGCCCGATCGTCCTGGCCGCGTCCGACTGCTATGCGATCGGTCAGCAGGTCGCCGAGCAGAATGGCGGAACACTCGCCAAGGCCTCGGCGTCGACGCGTGGCGGCCAGCCGGTCTGCGTCATCGTCGTGCTCGTGCCCGGCAAGGACGGGCAGCGTCCGCGCCGCTCCGAAATCGTCGTTCCACAGAACTGACGCAGTCTTCCCTTCCTACAGGGCTCCGTTTCCCAGGCCGGCGGAATCGGCCTATATCTGAAACCTCAACAGGCATTGGTCCCCGCATGCGCGTACTCGTTGTCGAGGATGACAAGGATCTCAACCGGCAGATTTCGGATGCGCTGGTCGATGCCGGCTATGTCGTCGACCGTGCCTTCGACGGCGAGGAAGGCCATTTCCTCGGCGACACCGAGCCTTACGATGCCGTCGTCCTCGACATCGGCCTGCCGCAGATGGACGGCATCAGCGTGGTCGAGCGCTGGCGTCGCGGCGGCCGCAAGATGCCGGTGCTGATCCTGACCGCGCGTGACCGCTGGAGCGACAAGGTGTCCGGCATCGATGCCGGTGCCGACGATTACGTCACCAAGCCGTTCCACATCGAGGAGGTGCTGGCGCGGGTCAGGGCCCTGATCCGCCGCGCCGCCGGCCACGCCTCGTCGGAACTGACCTGTGGGCCGCTGCGTCTCGACACCAAGGCTTCGAAGGCCGATGTCGCCGGCGTGCCGCTGAAATTGACCTCGCACGAATTCCGGCTGCTTGCCTATCTGATGCACCACATGGGCGAGGTCGTTTCGCGCACCGAACTGGTCGAGCATCTCTACGACCAGGATTTCGATCGCGATTCCAACACGATCGAGGTCTTTGTCGGGCGGCTGCGCAAGAAGATGGGCATCGACATGATCGAAACCGTGCGCGGTATGGGCTACCGCATGCGTGAGCCGGAGGCGTAAGGCGGAACCGCTCGCTACCAACTCAACCGTGGGCAGACGGCTTTCGCTGCGCGCTTGGCCGCGTTCGCTGACGTTCCGCGTCATCGCCTTCTCCACCGTGTGGGCGATCCTGACCCTGGTCGTCATCTTCACCCTGATCACCACGCTCTACCGCCAGGCCAGCGAGCGAGGCTTCGACAGCTTGCTGTCGGCGCATTTGTTCAACCTGATCGGCTCCATCGGCATTTCCGACAGCGGTGCGCTGACCGGTTCCCCCGATCTTGGCGACCTCCGTTTCTCGGAACCGAATTCGGGCTGGTACTGGTCCGTCGAGCCCGCCTCGGAAGGCGTGCATGGCGATCTTCATTCTTCGTCCATGACCCGGACCATCCCGTCGCCGGACGTGGCGGATGTTCCCTTCAACGCCAATTTCCAGCGCAGCTATGCCGCGCAAGGCATTAATGGCGAGGAACTGGTCGTGTTCGAGAGCGAATTCGTTCTCGATGCCAAGAACCGCGCCGCGCGCTTCCGCGTCATGGGCAACAAGACCGAACTGGAGCAGGAAATAGGAACCTTCCAGCGCCGCTTGCTGACCTATCTCAGCCTGTTCGGCATCGGTATGATCGCCATCAACGCCATCGCCATCCTGCTCGGGCTGCAGCCGCTGCGTAGGGTCCGGAACGCACTTGCCATGGTGCGCGAGGGCACCGCGCAGAGGCTCGACGGCCGCTTCCCGGCCGAGATCGAACCATTAGCCAACGAAACCAACGCGTTGATTGAAAACAACAAACGCATTGTCGAGCGCTCGCGGACCCAGGTCGGCAACCTCGCCCATTCGCTGAAGACACCGCTCGCCGTTTTGCTCAACGAGGGCCGGGCGCTTGGCGGCGCCAAGGGACAATTGATCACCGAGCAGGCCGCGTCCATGCAAAAGCAGATCGACCATTATTTGCAGCGCGCCCGCGTCGCGGCGCAGCGCGACAGCGTCGTCTACCGCACGCCGGTGGCACCGCTGGTGCAGCGCATGGTGCGCGTTTTGCAGAAGCTCAACCCGCAGACCAGTCTGTCGCTGTCGTTGCCCGCGGCCGAGCTCATCTTCGCCGGCGAACGCGAGGACCTCGAGGAACTGCTTGGCAACCTTCTCGAAAACGCGATGAAGTGGGCAAAGAGCGCGGTGTCGGTTACGGTTGCGCCCTTGGCCAGCAGCGGTGACAACCTGTTCGAGATCAGCATCGACGATGACGGCCCTGGCATTCCCGAAGACAAGGCGCGCGAAGCCATGAAGCGTGGACGCCGCCTGGACGAGACAAAGCCTGGAACGGGTCTGGGCCTCGCCATCGTCGCCGACCTCGTCAACGAATATGGAGGCGGGCTGGTGCTGGAACGGTCCGGCATGGGCGGATTAAAGGCAGTGGTGCGATTGCGGAGCCTTCAGTGACGTTTCCCCAGGCCAATCGACACCGACGGGCGGCCCATGCTATGGCGGCATATCGATTGACCTCGGACTGGCCGGCGGCGGCCAAATTTCCGGCAAATATCAACACTATGGCCACGCCCACTTCTCAGATGATGCTCCCCGCGCATCCATGGCAGGCTCCAACTCAGGAATACCGGTTGTTGGCATGAAGATTCGCGTCGCGCTTGTTTCCGCCTTGCTGGCCGTATCGGGCTGCACCACCTTGAGCGGCAAGGGCCCGACCGTGCCGGCGACACCGGCCTCGACGCCCCCGGCCAGCGGCAAGGTTGTCACCAAGTCCATCATTTCTGCCATGGGCGGTGGTCTCATTGGCGGGTCGATCGGCAATGGCCTGAGCGATACCGAAAAGCGCAGCGCGCTCGAGGCCGAATACAAGGCGCTTGAATATACGACGAGCGGCCAGAAGGTGGCATGGAAGGGCGATCAGGCGTCGCGCCATGGCGAGGTGGTTCCAGCCCAGCCTTACCGCGTTGGTTCGCAGGATTGCCGCCAGTACACGCAGACGGTATTCACAGGCAGCGCCAGTGTCACGGCGCACGGAACGGCCTGCCGCAATGCCGACGGCAGTTGGACGCCATTGACCTAGCCAACCGGGTCCGGTTGCGATCCGGCCAGTTGATGTCGATCAAGGACATTTGGCGTGCCTGCCGTCAAAGCGTCGCAGGATGCCTGTGTTGGCAGGGCAGGGCTCTGCCTTTATTGGAAGAACCATGCTGTTCTGGGTCATAGCCGCAATTCTCACGCTGGGCGCCAGCCTGGCGGTGCTTTTGCCGCTGGCCGGGGCCTCCAAGGGCGCGCCATCGAGCGGCGATCACGATCTGGAAGTCTATCGCGATCAATTGGCCGAACTCGATCGCGACGCCGCACGCGGCCTGATCGGGCCCGCTGAAGCGGCCGAGGCGCGCGCCGAGATCGCCCGCCGCATCCTTCGTCTCGGCAATGCTGATCCGGGCGGCAAGACGTCCGGCAGGTCAGCGTCGGTGACGGCACGACTTGTCGCTACCGTCGCCGTGCTGGCGGTGCCGTTGGTCAGTTGGGGGCTCTACAGCCAGATCGGCTCGCCTGACTTGCCGTCGCAGCCGCTCAGCGACCGGCTGGCCAAGAACCCCGCCGACAGTTCGGTCGATGAGCTGGTAGCGCGCGCCGAAGCCCATCTTGCAGCCAATCCTTCCGATGGGAGAGGCTGGGACGTGCTGGCGCCGGTCTATCTGCGCATGCAGCGCTTTGCCGACGCCGCGGCGGCCTACCGCAACGCCATACGCCTCGACGGCGACAGCGCCGTCCGCCAGGCCGGCCTCGGCGAGGCGATCGCCGGTGCCGCGGGCGGTATTGTTTCGGCCGATGCCCAGGATGCCTTCGAGGCGGCCTTGAAGCTTGACCCGGCCAATGCGAAAGCCAGCTTCTATCTGGCCATGGCGTTGGCGCAGGAGGGCCGCGGCAAGGAAGCGGCCGCGGCCTGGCAGGCGATGCTTGGTACGCTGCCGCCGGATTCGCCATGGCGCGGCGCCGTCGAACAGGCATTGGCCAAATCCGGCGGCCCCGAAGTCGCTTCCGGCGCAGCCGCGAAAGGCCCCGATGCCGCCGATGTCGACGCGGCATCCTCCATGTCGCCGCAGGACAGGGAAGCCATGATCAACACCATGGTTGCCGGCCTCGACGACAAACTTCGTCAAAATCCGCGCGACCCGGAAGGATGGATGCGGCTGGTTCGTTCCTATGTCGTGCTGGGCAAGACCGATCAGGCACGCGATGCGCTGGGCCGCGCCATTGCGGTCTTTGGGGCCGACAGTGACGAAGCCAGGAAATTCACCGCCTTTGCCGCCTCGCTCGGCTTGACGGCGACGGAGTAGAACTTGACATGACGCGCAAGCAGAAACGATTGTCGGTGATTGTGGGTGGCTTGGCTTTCCTCGCCGCCGCCACCGGCCTGACCTTCTACGCGCTTGGCCAGAAAGCGTCCTATTTCTACATGCCGGCCGACCTGACGACGGCCAGTGTGGAGCCCGGCCAGCGCATCAGGCTCGGCGGTTTGGTCGAAAAAGGCACCATCCAGCGCGGCCAGGGCACGACGGTTGCCTTTTCGGTCACCGACACCCACAAATCGGTCAAGGTGACCTATACCGGCATCCTGCCCGATCTTTTCCGCGAAGAGCAGGGTGTCATCACCGAGGGCACCTTCGGCACCGACGGTGTCTTTGTCGCCGACAGCGTGCTGGCCAAGCATGATGAGCGCTACATGCCCAAGGAAGTTGCCGACGGGCTGAAGGCCAAGGGTGTCTGGCAGGAGAGCAAGAGTGAATAACTCTGGCGGGAGAGCAAGCGTGAGTTGCGGGAATGGTTGAGACCGGACATTTCGCCCTGGTTCTGGCGTTCGCGCTCTCGCTGGTGCAGGCCGTCGTGCCGCTGTTTGGCGCGCGGCTGAATAACCAGCGCCTGATGGCAGTCGGCGGTCCGGTCGCGGTGACCGGTTTTGCCCTGACGGCGCTGTCCTTCACCGCACTTGCGAGCGCTTACGCAAGCTCCGATTTCTCGCTGGCGACCGTCTGGGAGAACTCACATTCGCTGCAGCCGCTGATCTACAAGATCACCGGAACCTGGGGCAACCATGAGGGCTCGATGCTGCTCTGGGTGCTGATCCTGACCTTCTTCGGCGCGCTTGTCGCCGCTTTCGGCTCCAACCTGCCGGCGACGCTGCGCGCCAACGTGCTTGCGGTGCAGGGCGCCATTGGCGCTACTTTCTTCCTGTTCATCCTGATGACGTCCAATCCTTTCATCCGGCTCAACCCGGCGCCCATCGAAGGCCGCGATCTCAACCCGATCCTGCAGGATCTTGGCCTCGCCATTCATCCGCCGCTGCTCTATCTCGGCTATGTCGGCTTCTCGATCTGCTTTTCCTTCTCGGTCGCGGCCCTCATCGAGGGGCGCATCGATGCCTCCTGGGCGCGCTGGGTGCGGCCGTGGACACTGGTCGCCTGGATGTTCCTGACCGGCGGCATCGCGATGGGATCGTACTGGGCCTACTACGAACTCGGCTGGGGCGGTTTCTGGTTCTGGGATCCGGTCGAGAACGCTTCCTTCATGCCGTGGCTGGCGGGCACCGCGCTGCTGCATTCGGCCATCGTCATGGAAAAGCGCTCGGCGTTGAAGATCTGGACACTGCTGCTTGCCATTTTGACCTTCTCGCTGTCGCTGCTTGGCACCTTCCTGGTGCGTTCGGGCGTCCTGACTTCCGTCCACGCCTTTGCCACCGATCCGACGCGCGGCGTCTTCATCCTGTGCATCCTGACGTTGTTCATCGGTGGCTCGCTGGCACTATTTGCGCTGCGCGCCTCGAAATTGACGGCAGGCGGCCTGTTCCATCCGATTTCGCGCGAAGGGGCTCTCGTCCTCAACAATCTCTTCCTGACCACGGCGACCGCCACCGTGCTGGTCGGCACGCTCGATCCGCTGGCGGTCGAGGCTTTTTCGGCCGACAAGATTTCGGTCGGGGCGCCGTTCTTCAACCTCACCTTCGCCCCGCTCATGGTGCCGCTTCTGGTGATGGTTCCCTTTGGGCCGCTGCTGGCCTGGAAACGCGGCGATGTGTTTGGCGTCGCGCAGCGCCTGATGGTGGCGTTTGCGGCCGCCCTTCTGGCAACGCTGGTCACCGCCTTATTCATCGACGGCGCTTCGGTGCTTGCCGCGCTTGGCGTCGGCCTTGCCGTCTGGCTGATCCTTGGCGCGCTGACCGACCTCGCCGTCAAGGCGGGGTTAGGCAATGCCGCCGCGCCGATCATGGTCAGGCGCCTGGTTGGTTTGCCGCGCTCGGTCTTCGGGACCGCTTTCGCGCATCTTGGCCTCGGCCTGACCGTGCTCGGCATCGTCGGCACGCTCTGCTTCGGCACGGAGAAGATACTGTCCATGCATGCCGGTGAAATCGTCGAAATCTCCGGCCGCGCGGTGCGTTTCGTCGGGCTCTACCCTGCGCAGGGACCGAACTACAGCGAGGATCGCGGCCGCTTCGAGCTGATCGGCGTCAGCGGCAGCCCAATCGGCGAAATCAGCTCCGCCAAACGTTTCTATCCCGTGCGACAGATGACGACGACGGAGTCCGGCATCAAGACCATCGGCCTCTCCCAACTCTACCTTTCGCTCGGCGACGAGGGCAAGGACGGCTCGGTCGTGGTGCGTCTGTGGTGGAAGCCGCTGGTAACGCTGATCTGGGGCGGCGGCCTGGTGATGATGGCGGGTGCGGCCATGTCGCTGATGGACAGGCGCCTACGCGTCGGCGCGCCATCGCGCCGTCGCAAGCAGGCGGTAGCGCCGGCGGGCCTGCCATGAAGGCAAGGCTTTCGCTGACCTCGATTGTCCTGCTGCTGGCGCTGTTTTTTGCCGGCACGGCGCTGGCGGTGAAGCCTGACGAGATGCTGGCCGACACGGCACTCGAGGCGCGGGCCCGGGCGCTGTCGGAAGGCTTGCGCTGCATGGTCTGCCAGAATCAGTCGATCGACGAATCCGACGCCGACCTTGCTCGCGACCTGCGTATCCTGGTGCGCCAGCGCCTCGTCGCCGGCGATACCGACCAGCAGGTGATGGACTACGTGGTTTCCCGCTACGGCGAGTTCGTGCTGCTGAAGCCGCGCTTCGACCTGCGCAACGCGTTGCTGTGGGGCACGCCGGTTCTGTTGCTGCTGGTGGGAGGCGTATTTATCGCTCTAAGCGCGCGATCGCGCCGGACGTTGGCGACGAAATCCCTGTCAGCCGACGAGCAGGCGACATTGGACGCGATCCTGCACCGCGACTGACAGCCCAGTCGCCCGCTAACATTACCAAAGTTTCATGTGCCGGAAATGGCGTCGTAATGTGCGCCGCTCTAATTCTCGTTTCTTGAGGATGCCGATCAAGGCGCGTCCGTTTGAAAGAGGATAAGAGATCCATGAATATTGCCCCCAATTCATATTCCCTCACCCGCAAGCGCCTTCTGGCTGCCGTCGCGTCCGTCGCTGTCGCCGGCGCGATCGGCTTTGGCGCGCTGACCAGTGGAACCAGCCCCGTTCTGGCTGACGCCGTGCGTGTCGAGGCTCCGCAGGTTCCGAGCTTCGCCGATGTCGTGGAGCGCGTTTCGCCAGCCGTGGTCAGCGTCAAGGTCAAGGCCAAGCTGCAACCGACAGCCGATGACGGTTCCGACGATCAGGGCGGTTTCGACAATCTTCCCAACAATCCGCAGCTGCGCCGCTTCTTCAAGGAATTCCGCGGCTTTGGTGACCAGGACCAGGGTGGTCAGAACGACGAAGGTCACCGCCGCTTCGGCCACCGCGACCGCAACAACGATCAGCCGCGCCCCGTGGCGCAGGGCTCCGGCTTCTTCATTTCTGAAGACGGTTATCTCGTCACCAACAACCACGTCGTCGAAGAAGGCACCGCCTTCACCGTGGTGACCAATGACGGCAAGGAACTCGACGCCAAGCTGGTCGGCACCGATCCGCGCACCGACCTCGCCGTGCTCAAGGTCGACGGCGGCGGCAAGTTCACCTATGTCGACTTCGCCGACGATTCCAAGGTTCGCGTCGGCGACTGGGTCGTGGCTGTCGGCAACCCGTTCGGCCTCGGTGGCACCGTCACCGCCGGCATCGTTTCGGCGCGCGGCCGCGATATCGGCGCCGGCCCCTATGACGATTTCCTCCAGATCGATGCCTCGGTCAACCGCGGCAATTCGGGCGGCCCGACCTTCAATCTCAACGGCCAGGTGGTCGGCATCAACACCGCCATCTTCTCGCCCTCGGGTGGCAGCGTCGGCATCGCCTTCGACATTCCTGCCTCGACCGCCAAGCAGGTCGTCGGAGACCTGATGAAGAATGGTGCGGTCCAGCGCGGCTGGCTCGGCGTCGAAATCCAGCCGGTCACCTCCGACATCGCCGAATCGCTCGGTCTGAAGTCCAACAATGGCGCCCTGGTTTCGAGCGCCCAGGATGATGGCCCCGGCAAGAAGGCCGGCATTACCGCAGGTGATGTCATCACCCAGGTCGATGGCAAGGACGTTGCCTCGCCAAAGGAACTCGCCCGCCTGATCGGCGCCTATTCGCCGGGCAAGTCGGTTGACGTCACCGTGTGGCGTGACGGGAAGGGCCAGACTGTCAAGGTCGATCTCGGCAAGCTGCCCGCCAGCGACAAGCAGGCGTCGGGCGACCAGCAGCAGCAACCCGCCGCTCCGGCAAAGCCGGACACGCTGGCCGATCTCGGCCTCACCGTCACCAAGTCCGAAAACGGCAAGGGTCTGGTGGTGACCGACGTCGACCCCGACAGCGCCGCCGCCGATCGCGGCATCCAGCCGGGCGACGTCATCACCGCGGTCAACTCGGCGGAGATCAACGGCACCGAAGACGTCACCAAGGCCATGGCCGATGCGGTCAAGTCCGGACGCAAGTCGGTGCTGATGCAGATCTCCCGCGACGACAACAACCGCTTCGTCGCGCTGCCGGTGGCCAAGGGCTGAGACGACTTTTCCAATGCGGCGGTTTCAACACCCCCGAGTCGCCGCATGGGAAAGCAAGAAGGAGAGCCCGTTAGTCAGTCATCGCGCTCTTCTTCAGCGGCAGCGGGCTTCCCATCGCCCGCTGCCGCGCCCGCATATGACGGCCCATCACGCCCCCATGCCCGAAGCCGACTGGTTCGGTGGTTGCGGGTAACGACATGACCGGGAACCGGCATGTCCGGCGTAACGACGCCACGGAACAAAGATTTTGTCGCGCGCGCTCTCGATCCTCTTGATCGCGATGTGCTTTGGCAAAGGCTAAAATGCAGATGCCGGCTACTCAACCTTCCAGCGAAATCGCGTATAACGGCCCTATGAAGATTCTCGTCATAGAAGACGATCGCGAGGCTGCGGATTATCTGCAGAAAGCCTTCACGGAAGCGGGTCATACCGCGCATGTCGCGGGTGACGGCGAGACCGGCTTCGCGCTTGCCGATGCGGGTGATTATGACGTGATGGTCATCGATCGGATGATGCCGCGCCGCGACGGCCTATCGGTCATTGCCGCCCTCCGCTCCAGGGGCAACACGACGCCGGTGCTCATCCTGTCGGCGCTGGGCGAGGTCGATGACCGGGTCACTGGCCTGCGCGCCGGCGGCGACGACTATCTGACCAAGCCCTATGCCTTTTCCGAACTTCTGGCTCGCGTCGAGGTGCTGAACCGACGCGCCAGCGCCAAGGAGGCCGAGACCGTCTACCGGGTTGGCGACCTTGAACTCGACAGGCTGTCGCATTCCGTCCGCCGGGCGGCGCGCGAGATCACGCTGCAGCCACGCGAATTCCGCCTGCTCGAATATCTTATGCGCCATGCCGGCCAGGTGGTGACGCGCACCATGCTGCTCGAAAATGTCTGGGATTATCATTTCGATCCGCAGACCAATGTCATCGATGTCCACGTCTCGCGGCTACGCGGCAAGATCGAAAAGGGTTTCGACAAGCCCATCCTGCATACGGTTCGCGGTGCCGGCTACATGCTGAAGGGCGGCTAGGCGGCAGCATGGCGCTTTCCGTGCCCGCCATCATGAAGACGACGGCCGCACGGCTTTCGGCGCTGTATCTCCTGCTCTTTGCACTCTGCGCGGTGCTGCTCGTCCTCTATATGACTTCGCTCTCGGCGCGCATGCTGACGGCGCAGACGCAGGAGACCATCAACGACGAAGTGCTCGGCCTCGCCCGCGCCTATCAGCGCGGAGGTCTGCCGGTATTGGTCCGCGTGGTCGAGGCCCGCTCGCGCCAGCCCGGCGCCAACCTCTATCTGATCGCCGATGCCAACGGCCAGATCCTGACAGGCAATGTGCAGAGTCTTGAACCTGGGGTGATCGACACCGAGGGCTGGACGACCGAGCCGTTCTCCTACAAGCGCTTCGGCGAGGGTGAGCTTGATCGCCTGCGCAGCGGAACGTCGGACCAGGCGACGCCTCCTTCGACTGGCGATAATGCGCCGCCGCAGGCCGAAGGCGAAAAGGGTCACAACGCCATTGCCCTGGTGCTGCGGCTGCCGAACCAGATGATCATGCTGGTCGGCCGCGATCTCGGCGAACCGGAGCGGTTCCGTGCCGTCATCCGCCGTTCGCTGGTGCTGGCGCTCGGCATGATGGGGGTGGGCGGCATCCTGATCTGGTTCTTTGTTGGCCGCGCGGCATTGAAGCGTATCGACGGGGTTTCCAAGGCAAGCCGGCGCATTATGGGCGGTGATCTCAGTGGCCGGTTGCCGGTGACCGGCGCCGGTGACGAGTTCGACCGGCTATCGGAAAATCTCAACGTCATGCTGGCCAGGATCTCCACGCTCAACGAAGGCCTGAAGCAGGTATCCGACAACATCGCGCATGACCTGAAGACGCCGCTGACCCGGCTGCGCAACCGGGCCGAAGCGACGCTTTCCGGCAAGCAGAAAACATCGGACTATCGGCAGGCGCTGGAAGGCACCATCGCCGAGTCCGACCAGCTGATAAAAACCTTCAACGCCATCCTGATGATCTCCCGGCTGGAGGCTGGGTATTCTTCCGAGCACACCAACCGCGTCGATCTGGCGGCGGCCGTGCGTGATGTGGTCGAACTCTACGAGCCCGTGGCCGAGGAGGCTGGCGTTTCGCTGGATGCCGAGGTGAACGGTGCTTTTGTCGTTGACGGCAACCGCGAACTGATCGGCCAGGCGCTTTCCAACATCGTCGACAATGCGATCAAGTACTCAACCGATTCCACATCCAAGCCGGCGGTCCGTGTGGCGCTCGAACGCACGCATGGCGAGATCAGGCTTTCCGTCGCCGACAACGGCCAGGGCATTCCCGACGAAGCCGATCGCGCCCGGGCGACCGAACGGTTCGTGCGGCTGGAGAAGAGCCGTTCGCAGCCCGGTTCCGGCCTTGGCCTCAGTCTCGCCAAGGCGGTCATGACATTCCATTACGGCCGGCTTGACCTGTTGCCTGGCAATCCAGGACTATCCGTGGTCATGAGTTTCCCCGCGCGGGAGGACCACTAATGGCGGCCGTTGCCAAACGGAGCAAGACAGACTGGTTGCTGAGCCTGGAATCCCCCCTTGCTCCGCTCGACGAGAGCCGGGCACGGCAGGAACTGTCCGAAATCGCGGACGCAGCGCGCGAAGAAGGGCTGACACGGGCGGCCAAATTCCTGGCCGGCAAGGGGACGGCGCAGGATTTCCTGGCCGCCGTCTTTGACCTTTCGCCGTTCCTGCGCGATACGGCGCGCCGCCGGCCGCAAATCCTGGACGGCCTCTTCGACCTGCCGGTCGAGACCCGCCTGAAGGCGATCACCGCCGCGATCGACCAGGCGCCGCTGGCGGAAATGGTCTCGGAATCCGGCCTGATGATGGAGCTGCGCCGGCATAAGGCCGAGGCGCATTTCCTGATCGCACTCGCCGATCTTTCGGGCGAGGCTGAAACCTCGCTGACTGTAAGGCGGTTGAGCGATCTCGCCGACGCCTGCACCCGTGCGGCCGTCGATTTCCTGCTGCGTGACGCGCATGGCCAGGGCAAGCTCAAACTGCCCGACCTCGACAGTCCGTCGCATCAATCGGGTTGGATCCTGCTCGGCATGGGCAAGCTCGGCGCGCATGAGCTGAATTTCTCCTCCGATATCGACCTCGTCGTGTTCTTCGATCCGGAAGCGCCCGCCGTGGTCGATCCACTCGACGCCACCGACCTGTTTTCACGCCTGACGCGGCGGCTGGTGCGCATCCTGCAGGATCGTACCGAGCACGGCTATGTCTTCCGCACCGATCTGAGATTGCGTCCCGATCCCGGCTCGACCCCGCTCGCAATTCCGGTTGAAGCCGCGCTGCGCTACTACGAGGCGCGCGGCCAGAACTGGGAGCGTGCCGCGATGATCAAGGCGCGCCCGGTCGCCGGCGATCTCGCGGCGGGCGATACCTTTCTCAAGGAGCTCCAGCCCTATATCTGGCGCAAATACATGGACTATGCGGCTATTGCCGACGTCCATTCGATCAAGCGCCAGATTCATGCCCATAAGGGCCATGGCGAGATCGCCGTGAAAGGGCACAACGTCAAGCTAGGGCGCGGCGGCATCCGCGAGATCGAGTTCTTCGTCCAGACCCAGCAGCTCATCGCCGGCGGCCGCTTCCCGGAGCTGCGCGGCCGCGAAACCGTGCCGATGCTCGGTCAGCTCGCGGCTCGGGGCTGGATCACATCAGATGCGCGTGACGCGCTCGCCCGCCAGTACTGGTTCCTGCGTCGCGTCGAACACGCCATCCAGATGGTGGCCGACGAGCAGACGCACACGCTGCCGGAAGACGACGAAGGGCTGGAGCGCATCGCCCGCATGCTGGGCTTTGCCGACGCGGTCGTGTTTGCCGGGGCGTTCCGCGCCTCGCTGCAGCAGGTCGAGCGCCACTATGCCGCGCTGTTCGAAACCGCGCCCGAGCTTTCGGCCGGCATCGGCAACCTGGTCTTCACCGGTGACGTCGACGACCCGGACACGCTGCGGACCTTGCACGGTCTCGGTTTTCAGAGGCCAAGCGATATCTGCCGTGTCATCCGCGGCTGGCATTTCGGGCGCTATCGCGTCACCCGGTCGGCGGAGGCGCGCGAGCGGCTGACGGAACTGACACCGGCACTGCTCAAGGCCTTTGGCCAGACGCGCCGGGCCGATGAGGCGCTGGTCCGTTTCGACGAATTCCTCGCCGGCCTGCCGGCCGGCATCCAGTTGTTCTCGTTGTTGCAGTCGAACCCCGCATTGCTCAGGCTGATGGCGACGATCATGGGCGCAGCACCCCGGCTGGCGGCGATCATCACCCGCCGGCCGCATGTCTTCGACGGCCTGCTCGACCCGGCTTTGCTGACCGAGCTTCCCGACCGCGGCTATCTCTCGGCGCGGCTGTCGGCCTTCCTCGAAGGCGACAGTGCCTATGAGGACATGCTCGACCGGCTGCGCATATTTGCTTCCGAGCAGAAATTCCTGATCGGTGTGAGGCTGCTCGCCGGTTCGATCGATCCGGCCCGCGCCGGCCGCGCCTTCTCCGATCTGGCGGACCTGACCATCGGGGCTGCGTTGCAAGCGGTGACCGCCGAATTCGCGGTGCGCCACGGCACGATTGCCGGTGGCGTGGTTTCGCTGCTCGGAATGGGCAAGCTCGGCAGCCGCGAATTGACCGCCGGATCGGATGTCGATCTTATTCTGCTTTACGACCACAATGCCGATGCCGAGGACTCCGACGGTGAAAAGCCGCTGGCGCCTTCGCATTACTACACCCGCATGACGCAGCGGCTGATATCGGCTGTATCGGCGCCTACGGCGGAAGGGGTGCTCTACGAGCTCGACCTGCGTTTACGGCCGTCCGGCAACAAGGGACCGGTCGCCACCCACATCGATGCCTTCAAGAAATATCAGCGCCAGGAGGCTTGGACCTGGGAGCACATGGCCCTGTCGCGTGCGCGGCCGATTGCTGGCGACGTTAGCCTGTGCGGCGAGGTCGAGGCGGAAGTTGCCGCGTTGCTCAGCCGGCCGCGCGATGCGGCGAAGGTGAGGGCGGAGGCGTCGGACATGCGTGCCATGATCGAGCAGGAGAAGGCGCCACGCGACCTCTGGGACATCAAGCTGATCCCGGGTGGTCTGATCGATCTCGAATTCATCGCCCAGGTGGCTGTCATCACCGGGCAGGTCGAGGCCGGGCCGCGCGCCACCGGTACGGCCGAGATCCTGTCTCGCCTGACGCCACGTTTCGCCAATGCCGGGATCAGGCAGGACCTTGGCGATGCTTACGCCCTTTATCTGGCGCTGACCCAGATGACGCGGCTGTGCCTTACCGGACCCTTCGAACGTGACGACGTTCCGCCGGGGCTTTCGGATCTGCTTCTGGCGGTCACCGACCTGCCGGATTTCGGTGTGCTGGAGGCACACCTCAAGGAGACGTCGCAAAAGGTCAGGAAGGATTTCGACCTTTTGCTTCGTGCCGGGGGTTCGTGATCAACGAGCGTTCGGCCGCATCGGGGGTGACGATGCAACAGGAGAAAACCATGAGAAAGACAACCAAGCTCGCAATTGCCTTCATCGCCCTGGCCGGAGCTGTCGGCGGCGGCGCCTATGCCGAGAATGTCGACAGCGCAACCATGCGTGAGCGCACCATGATGCGGCTCGACAAGGCGATGAAGGACAATAACGGCACTATCACCTTCGACCAGTTCTCCGATGTCATGGACGCGCGGCTCAAGAAGCTCGTGGCTGACAATGGCGGCAAACTGACTGTCGCTCAACTCGCCGACGCACTGGAGAAGGCGCGCTTCGAACGTATGGCAAGGCGCATCATCGCCCGCTACGACAGCAAGGGCGACGGCACGCTGACATCAGATGACATCAGCGGCCGCGAAAAGAAGCTTTTCGCGATACTCGACAAGAACAATGACGGAAAGATCGAGAACCGCGAGCTGCCGAAGGGCGGGCGCTTTGGCCGTCATCGTCAAGGAGGCGACGACGAAAACGGTATGCAGTGAGGCTGGCTGACGCAGGCTCCGGGCCGTCAGCCGGAGCCTGCCGCTCAGGCGGCTTTGACCGCAGGCGGAGCCTTCTTCACCGGAATGCGAACCGACACGATAGTGCCGACGCCTTCGGTGGAACGGATCTTCAGTGCGCCACCTTGCAACTCGGCCAGCGAGCGGGAAATGGCAAGGCCAAGTCCGGAGCCGGCATGGTTCTTGGAAAACTGGTTCTGCACCTGCTCGAAGGGGCGCCCAAGCTTGCCAAGCGCTTCCTTCGGGATACCGCAGCCATTGTCCTCGATGGTCAGCACCAGGGCGCCTGAGGTGTTGCGGGCCCTGACCGATATGTGGCCGCCCTGGCCGGTGAATTTCACCGCGTTGGACAGGAGGTTGATGACGATCTGCTTGATCGCCCGGCGATCGGCGAACAGCGTCAGTGCGTCGGCGATACGCGTTTCCACGGTGATCACCTTCTGCGCCGCCTGCAGCGACACGACACGCACGGTTTCGCTGATCAACGGACCGAGGTCGATCTGTTCCTGGTCCAGCGAGAACTGGCCGGCCTCGATCTTGGACATATCGAGAATGTCGTTGATGACGCCGAGCAGGTATTTGCCGCTGCTGTTGATGTCGGTGGCGTACTCCTCGTAGCGCTCCGACCCCAGCGGGCCGAACAGCCTTTGTTCCATCAGTTCGGAGAAGCCGATGATGGCGTTGAGCGGCGTGCGCAGTTCATGCGACATGTTGGCCAGGAATTCGGATTTGGCCCGGTTCGCCGCTTCGGCGCGCTCGGTTTCCTTCATGTATTTGCGGTTGAGGTCGACCAGTTCGCGCGACCGTTCCTCTTCGGCCCGCCGTGCGAGGCTGAGATCATGGATCGTCGCCATCAGCCGGCGCTCGCTGTCGACCAGCTTTTCCTGATGCAGCTTGATCTGGGTGATGTCGGATCCGACCGAG
Organism: Mesorhizobium sp. Cs1299R1N3; assembly: GCF_037179625.1. Taxonomy (NCBI): domain Bacteria; kingdom Pseudomonadati; phylum Pseudomonadota; class Alphaproteobacteria; order Hyphomicrobiales; family Phyllobacteriaceae; genus Mesorhizobium; species Mesorhizobium sp. Cs1299R1N3. The sequence continues at coordinate 141,825 of NZ_JAPYKQ010000005.1, forward strand.
ACGATGCCGCCGTCCCTGGTCCTGAGTTCGTTGACCTGCAGCCAGCGGCCGTCGGACAGCTGCCGCTCGAACGTGGCGCCGCCCTGCGGACCATTTGTGTTGGCAAGCCGGCGCTCCGAAGCAAAGGCCAGCATCCGCTCTTCCAGGGATGCGCGCGTCACACCTGGCATCACGTCGCGATCCGAGAGCCCGTTGTCCTGCTGGTATTTGGAATTGCACATGATCAGGTGCTGAGCCGAATCCCACAACACGAAGGATTCATTGATATTTTCGATCGCAGTCCTGAGGCGAAGATCTGCCGCTTCGGAGCGGAGCGCCAGATGCCGTTGCTCGGTGACGTCGACCGCGATGCCGATCAACTGGATCTCCGGCGCTTCCGGATCCATGACTTGGGCTCGGGCGCGCATCCACACCCACTGGCCATCGGCATGCCGCATCCGGAACACCTGGTCGATGTGATCGATCTCGCGTGCGACGATCCTGTTGGCGAGTTCGAACAGGTCGCCGTCCTCGGGATGAATGATCTCGTCGACCTCGCCGAACGACAGCATCGTCTCGCAGGGTTCGTAGCCGAGCATGTCGTACATCGAGCGTGACCAGTACATCTTGCCGCGCACCATGTCCCAGTCCCACAGGCCGCAGCGGCCGCGAACCAGCGCCATGTCGATACGCTGATGCGCTTCGAGATAGATGCGGTCGGCAGCCTGCGCGCGCGCCGCCTGTCCGAAATAGGCATAGAGGATGATGATCAGCACTCCGGCCGTCAGCACGAACAGGGTGACGTTGAGCGAGACGGTCTTGCGCCACGTGTCGAAGACCGCTTCCTGCGGCACCAGAGCCGCGGCGGCTCCCTTCCTGTCCTTGGACAGGCTGACCGCCGCGTACCAGTCCTCACCGCCGATGTTGACCTCCATGACACCGGCGCGATCGCCGAACATGAACAGGGGTTGGCCGCCCTGGACGAGGCCGTCGAGCGAATGGCCTTGCCAGGGCACGGAACGTGGTGTCACCGCGGTGATCCTGAAGGCACTGTCGGTGATGACGAGCACATGACTGCGGCCCATCGCGCCTTGGCGGCTGGTGGTCTCCAGCAGGTCCTGGGTGGCGCCCGGCAGCGTGTCCGATGTCGTGACGAGCGAGCTGGCGAGCTGCGCGGCGCCCAGCGTCAGGATCGCCTTGGCATCGCGCTCGATGTCGTCGCGCTCGTTCATGAGCGAGAGCACGCGCAGCGCCGCGATGACGAGGAGGAAGATGACGATGAGAGCTGGTATCGACCGGCGCAAAAGCGGTTCAGCCGCCAGAAGACGCTTGTAGGCTGGTTCGGCGATGAGCCGCGTATTCCCGGCAAGGCCGTCGCTGCGCGTCTCGCGACGCGCAAAAGCCATCCCTCCGGGCGCGCCCCACGCGTCCGCCTTCGCCATAAATGGCACTCCCCGATTTCCAGTATGCCGCATTCTATGTGCTGGTGATCCGGCAACACCGCACTTCCGAATCGCCATTAAAGAATCAAAGGTGATTCGCCTTGTCCAGTGCTCCGGCGAAAAAAGATTAAAAATCGACTAAAATAACGGACTTTGGAGGTGAGGCGGCTTGGCCTTCTCCCCACGGGACATGGCAGGGGGCGCCTATGCCAGCGTGCGCTCGACGATATCGCGCAGGTCCGCCGACAGGTTTTCGGTATTGGCGATCGAAACCAGTGCTTCCCTGGCCTTGGCTTGCCGGCCCGGTTCGAGCGAACGCCAGGACCTGAGCGCCGTCGCCAGCCTAGCCGCCACTTGCGGGTTGCGCTTTTCGACCTCGAGCACCGTCTGCGCTAAGAAACGGTAGCCTTCGCCGTCGGGGCGATGGAAGCCGGTCTGGTTGGCGCTTGAGAATGTGCCGATCAGCGAGCGCACCCGGTTCGGGTTGCCCATCGAAAACCCCGGATGAGCGGTCAGGGTCCGAACCGTGTCGACAGCCTGCGGCCCCGGCACGCTGGCCTGGATCTGGAACCATTTGTCCATGACCAGCGGGTCGGATGCATATGTCTTTTCGAAGGCCGCCAGCGCCTTGTTCGCCTCTGGCGATCCGTGGTGACGATGCGCGAGAACGGCCAATGCGGCCGCGCGGTCGGTCATGTTGGTCGCGGACTGGAAATGCCCGGCCGCCAATGCCGCCCCGCCAGGCAGCAGCGAGAGATAATCCAACAGAATGTTGCGCAAGGCGCGTCGTCCCGCGCTCGCCGCGTCGGGGCTGAAGGCGTTCTTGTCGGCAAGGCTGTCGTAGAGGCCGGAAAATGCCTCGCCATTGGCCGTGCCGATCGCCAGCGCAAGCGCGTGGCGGGCGGTATGGATGGCGTCGGGATCGATGTTCTTGCCGATGTCACGCGCGATGTCGGCGTCGCCAGGCAGCGCCAGGGCAAGGGCCCGATAGGCCGGCTCGAGTATCTCGTCGCTGGCGATGACGCCGGCAAGGTCGGTCAGCCGTGGGGCGAAGTCCGGCTGTTTGCCGCCGAGGATCTGGCGGAAGACAGCGATCAGCGCATCGGTGAGCAGCGTGTTGAACGCCTGCCAGCGCGAGAAGGCGTCGCTGTCATGGCGGGCGAGGAAGAACTGGTCGGCGGCCTTCTGCTCGACCGACAGCGTCACCGGCGCCGAAAAGCCGCGGTTGAGCGACACAGCCGGTCGTTCGGCAACGCCGGAAAAACGCACCATGTGACGGCGCTTGCGGATATGGATGACGCCGTCCTCGACGCTGGCACCCTCGACGCGGTCATACTCCACCGGCTTGCCGCCGGCGCCGATCAGGCCGAAGGCGAGCGGGATATGCATCAGCCGCTTGCGGCTTTCTGACGGTGTCGGCGGCACCGACTGCTCGATCTCGAGCGTGAATTCCTGTGCAGCCGGATTGTGCGTCGAACTCACCGTCAGGTTGGGCGTGCCGGCCTGGTGATACCAGAGCGCGAATTGCGAAAGGTCGCGGCCGGACGCCTCTTCGAACACTTTGATGAAGTCCTCGATGGTCGCGGCTTCGCCGTCGTGGCGTTCGAAATAGAGGTCCATGCCGGCGCGAAAGACCTCGGCCCCGAGAATGGTGCGGATCATGCGCACCACTTCGGAGCCTTTTTCGTAGACCGTCGCAGTATAGAAATTGTTGATCTCGCGGTAGCGGCGCGGCCGCACGGGATGCGCCAGCGGTCCCTGGTCCTCGGGAAATTGGTGGGCACGCAGCGTGCGCACTTCGGCGATGCGCTTGACCGCGCGCGAGCGCTGGTCGGCGGAGAATTCATGATCGCGGAAGACCGTCAACCCCTCCTTCAGGCAAAGCTGGAACCAGTCGCGGCAAGTGATTCTATTGCCTGTCCAATTGTGGAAATACTCATGCGCGATGATCGCCTCTATATTGGCGAAATCGGCGTCCGTCGCCGTCTCCTGGTCGGCCAGCACGTATTTGTCGTTGAAGATGTTGAGGCCCTTGTTCTCCATCGCGCCCATGTTGAAGTCCGACACGGCGACGATGTTGAAGACGTCGAGGTCGTACTCGCGGCCAAACGCCTCCTCGTCCCATCGCATGGACCGCTTCAGCGCGTCCATCGCGTAGCCGGCGAGCGCCTCCTTGCCGGGCTCGACATAGATGCCGAGCTCGACCTTGCGCCCCGACAGGGTCACGAAACTGTCGGCGACCTGGCCAAGGTTCCCGGCCACCAGCGCGAACAGGTAGGACGGCTTGGGGAAGGGGTCGTGCCAGTTGGCGTAGTGCCAGCCATCGGCGAGATCGCCGTTCTCGACCGGATTGCCGTTGGACAGGAGCAGCGGCGCCTCGTCGCGCCGCGCCTCGATCCGCACCGTGTAGACGGACAGGATATCGGGGCGATCCAGGAAGTAGGTGATGCGGCGAAAACCCTCCGCCTCGCACTGCGTGCAGTAAACATTGTTCGAACGGCAAAGGCCCATAAGAGCCTCATTGCTGGCCGGCGCCAGTTCGGTTTCGATCCGCAGTTGGAAACGACGTGCGGCCGGCGGCTTGAGCAGGGTCAGTTGGTCCGGGCTCGCCAGCAGATCAGCCGGTCTCACCGTCTTGCCGTCGATCTCGACGCGCTTGAGCGTCAACCCATCGCCGTCGAGCACCAGCGGAGTCGATTTCGATATCCCCTCGCGGCGCTCTACGGTCAGTATCGCGGTGACGACGGTGGCCTGTGGCGAAAGACGGAAGTCAAGGTTGGTTTCCGGAATGAGGTAGTCGCTGGGGCGATAGTCCTCGAGTTTGAAGACTTGGCCTGTGTCGGTGCGCATTCCCTGGCTTTTCCTGTCTTTTCCGGGGACCGGACATGTTTTGGCTGGTCCAAAAAATTCAAAGTCCGCGCTCTTTACACGAAACACACCCTCGACAAAACTGCGGCAGAGCCTAATTCAGGCCTTCCTTTCATCATCGCGAGGGCAGCCATGACCGCCGTCACACCGGAAATCGGGATGGGCGCTTTCGTTCAGCGCGCAGACAATTTCCCGTTCTGCCGTTTCGAGACCCGCAATGTGCCCTCGGCGGCGGGCAGAGACGCATTGCCAAAGTGACATCCCGGGCGGAGGCGCAACCAGAAACCACCAGCGGCCACGATACGCTCAGAGGCATCGTGCTGAAGATCGTCTCCGTGGCGGTTTTTGTCGGCATGCAAACCTGTATCAAGGCGGCGGGCGACGTGCCTGCCGGGCAGATCGTCTTCTTCCGTTCCTTCTTCGCCATCTTCCCGATCATTGCCTTCCTGGCATTGAAAGGACATCTGGCCACGGCATTCGTCACGAAGCGTCCCTTCAACCACGTCGCACGTGGCGTCGTCGGCGTCGGTGCCATGGGGCTCGGCTTTTTCGCGCTCACCAGGTTGCCGTTGCCGGAGGCGATTACCCTGAACTATGCACAGCCGCTGCTGGTCGTGGTGTTCTCCTCGGTATTCCTTGGCGAGACGATCCGCGTCTATCGCTGGAGCGCCGTCGCGATCGGCCTCATTGGCGTGCTCATCATTTCCTGGCCGGAGCTGACTCTGCTCAATTCGGATCAAGGGCTGGACGACCAGGAGGTCCTGGGCGTCATGGCCGCGCTGGCGGCCGCGGCAATCTCGGCTGTCGCCATGCTGCTGGTGCGCAATCTCGTGCAGACGGAGAAGACGGCCACCATCGTGCTGTGGTTCTCGTCGACGGCGAGCGTGCTCTCACTGCTGACGCTGCCGTTCGGCTGGCAATCGCTGACGCCGGCGCAAGCAGCACTGCTCATCATGGCCGGCTTTTGTGGCGGCCTCGGCCAGATTCTGATGACTGCGGCCTATCGCCATGCCGAAGCCTCGGTCGTGGCGCCTTTCGAATATACCTCGATGATCCTCGGTGTCGTCGTCGGCTATTTCGTTTTCGGCGACGTGACCTCGTCCGGCACGCTGGTCGGTGGTGTGATCGTGGTGGCAGCCGGCATCTTCATCATCTGGCGCGAACGGCAACTCGGTCTGGAACGCACGAGGACCCGAAAGGCGGCCTTACCGCAGGGTTGATTGGGCACCGCCTGAAAGCACGTTCACAACTGGGTCTCGGTTGATGGAAGTTTGAAATGAATGACAAGAAGCGTCCTTACGCCCTGCACACCAACCGCGAGCTCGTCATGATGCTCGCAGGGACCAAGCCATTGGCTGTGTTTTCCCATGAGGGGGTGGACGGTTTTGAAAAATCCGATGCGCTAGCCGATCAGGACTTTGCCCGTCACGTCGCAGACGGAACGCTCTCGGAACATGTAAGGACTTTTCAAATCCCCCTGAGGCGGGGTGCCACGCTGAATATCGATTATTGGTTTTACGCTCTCAAGGGAGAGGAGTGGAGGGTCGAGGCGTATTCATTGCTTCTCGATCTCCTGCACCGGGGTGCTTGGTGCCCACAGTTGGAATGGCAGCAGGGAAAGTTGCTCGGCTACACCGACGAGGAGAACCTCTATCACCTTTCGCAGACCTACCCAGGGAACCCGTTTGTTGCTCAGATCGGCGGCCCGAAAGCTCCGGAATCAGGCTGAAACCGGACTCGGTTTTGTGTTCGTCCGCTCTTTCGCCAACCGCACCAACACCGCTCTTGTCTGTTCGTCGGCCGGGAAGAATGACTCGATCGCCAGTTCCGACAGCGTGACATCCAGCGGCGTGCCGAACACGGTGATGGTGCTGATGAAGGAAAGCACCGTGTCGCCATGGGCAAGCCTGAGCGGGTGCACGATGGCATTCGGCTCGACCGGCGCCGGCCGGCTGCTCTTCAGGCCGGAAGGGTAGCCGCGAAGCTCTTGCTCCAATGCGATCAGCTCCGGGTCGCCGGCGGCATCGTTCTGATGCTTCAGCCGTTCGAGCAGGTGGATGCGCCATTCCTGGAGATTCACGATACGCGGCGCGACACCACCTGGGTGCAGGCTGAGCCGCAGCACATTGACGGGTGGCTGGAGCAATGAGGGCTCGGAAACATCGGCCAGGAATGGCCCGATTGCCGCGTTGGCCTTAACCAGGTTCCAATGCCGGTCCACCGCCAATGCCGGAAACGGCTCATGCCCCTTGAGCACCATCTCGACCGCCGTCATCGCTGGTGCCAGTGTCGTATCGGTGAGTGACCGTTCGCTGAAGCTCGGCGCGAAGCCTGCGGCCAGCAGCAATTGATTGCGTTGCCGCAATGGGATCGCAAGCTGGTCGGCCAGATGCAGCACCATGTCGCGCGAAGGTGCGGCGCGACCGCTTTCGACGAACGAGAGATGCCGCTGCGAAATTTCGGCCTCCATGGCGAGGTCGAGCTGGCTCATGCGGCGGCGCGTGCGCCATTCGCGGATGAGACTGCCGGCGGAGGTTTGAGGCGTTGTCATGGAAGAATGGTTAGGCCGCGGGCCAAAGCATTTCAATTACCTGCGAGGTCATCGCTGGGAGAGCGCCCGCAGCTTCGCCTTCACCTCCAGAAAATCCCGCCATGCGAGCTTCTTGTGTGCGGGCGTCCGCAAGAGATAGGCCGGATGCAGCGTCGGCATGGCCGGAATGGCAATGCCGGACGCCGTGGTGTGGACGCGCCAGTTGCCGCGCAGCCGCAGGATTCCTTCCGAGGTGTTGAGCAAGGTCTTGGCCGACGGACCGCCGAGATTGATCAGCACCTTGGGATTGACCAGCTCGATCTGACGCTCGATGAACGGCCGGCAGATCTCGGTCTCGTGCGGCGTCGGCGTGCGGTTGCCGGGCGGCCGCCAGGGAATGACATTGGCTATGTAGACCGAGCTGCGGTCGAGCCCGATCGCGGCCAGCATGCGGTCGAGCAGGCGGCCCGAGCGGCCGACGAAGGGCAATCCTTCAATGTCCTCGTCGCGGCCGGGGGCTTCACCGACCAGCATGACAGCGGCTTGCGGGTTGCCGTCGGCGAATACCAGGTTCTTGGCGGTGGCCTTGAGATTGCAGCCCTCGAAAGCGGCCATGTGCTGGCGCAGCTCGTCCAGTGATACCGCCGCGGTCGCCAGTTGGCGCGCCAGCGCCGCCTGCGCCTCGTCGGGCACGGCGGAGGTCGATGGGCGCGGGGTTGGAGCATCCGGCACGGTGCGCCCACTGAGGCGCGGCGGAGTCGCGGTCGGCTGCTCTGGTGCGCTGCTTTCGCGTGGCGTCGCCGTCGGCATGCGCTCCGCCGGCTTCGGCGCGGCCTCCGCGAACCGGTTTACCGGCGCATCCTCCAAAGCCTCGTCAACACCCGCGCTGGCATAGAAGGCGAGCAGATCGGCGAAATCGACCGGATGATTGGGAGAGGCGGCAGTCATGGCCGCACCATCGTCCGGGCGGCGCCAATTTGCAACCTCGGGAAGGCCGTGGCGGCAGCCAATCCCGCTGCCAAGGCGACGTCGCGGTCTAGCCGGTGGGTATGCGTGGATCCTGCACGAGATAGAAGGTCCAACGCGGCGTGTAGTCGGTCATCAGGAATTCGAAGCGAGCGGTCTTCAGCGGATCGACCTTGCCGTTTTTGAACAGCAGCCGATCATAGGGTTCGAACTCGCGATCGAAATCGGCGAAATTGCTCGACCAGATATTGTCAGGTGTCTTGTTGCGCTGGTCGAACGAAAGCCCGTCTCCGAACACGCTTGGCTGGTCCAGCATTTCCTGCAGCTCGAACTGGAATTCAATCCAGCCCTGGCCGCTGTTGTTGAGCACGTCTATGCGCATATACATGATGCCGTTGGCGAACTCACCCGCCTTGCCGAATGTCTGGATCGGCTTTGTGGTGCGGATGGTCAGCGTCACGGGTGTCGCCGAATTCAGCTCTTCGGTGATGACAAGCGGATCGTCCTTGGTTCCGATGCCGGAGGCCCCGGTGATGCGGAAACCGCCAAGCTCGTCGGAGAATGAGTACGCGCCTGTCGACCAGACCTTCACATCATCGGCGACGGCATGACCCGGTGCCAAAGCCAGAAGGGCCAAAGTAATCGCCCGGCAGGCCCGGCCGGGCGTTGATGGAAAGCGCGTCGAAGAGAAGCCGCCTGGCCCGGGAATGCGCATGGCGGGAAGTATGGCCGATAAGCAAGCCGTCGAACAATAAAAAACGCAAGTTTGGCGGGTCGCGCCGCGCGGAAGCGGCTTGCCTGCCGCGGAATGCGCGACTTTTTGGCCAAATCCGCATTGTCACGTATGCGCCGGTTTCCTGTCGCCAAATGATGCGCTATGCAGCGCGAGAGCCAGCAAGATACGCCAACGGCGGCAAGCCAGTGCGGAGGGGTTGATGAGCGATATCGAACGCGAAAGCATGGAATTCGACGTGGTCATCGTCGGTGCCGGACCGGCCGGCCTTGCCGCGGCCATCCGCCTCAAGCAGGTCAATCCCGAGCTCTCGGTCGTCGTGCTGGAAAAGGGCGGCGAGGTCGGCGCCCATATCCTATCGGGTGCCGTCGTCGATCCGATCGGCATCGATCGGCTGTTGCCCGGCTGGCGCGAGGAGGATGGTCATCCCTTCAAGACGCCGGTCACGGCGGACCATTTCCTTGTGCTCGGCCCCGCCGGCTCGTTCCGCCTGCCCAACATCCTCATGCCGCCGCTGATGAACAACCACGGCAACTATATCGTCTCGCTGGGGAACGTCTGCCGTTGGCTGGCCGGCAAGGCCGAAGCGCTTGGCGTCGAGATCTATCCAGGCTTTGCCGCGACCGGCCTGCTCTACAATGAAGAAGGTGCCGTCACCGGCGTCGTTACCGGAGACATGGGCGTCGAGAAGGACGGCACGCATGGTCCGGGCTTCGCGCCGGGCATGGCGCTGATGGGCAAGTACGTGCTGATCGGCGAGGGCGCGCGCGGTTCGCTCGCCAAGCAGTTGATCGCCAGATACAAACTCTCCGATGGCCGCGAGCCGGGCAAATACGGCATCGGCCTCAAGGAACTCTGGCAGGTCAAGCCGGAGAACCATCGGCCCGGTCAGGTGCAGCATTCCTTCGGCTGGCCGCTCGACATGAAGACCGGAGGCGGTTCGTTCCTCTATCATCTGGAGGACAACCAGGTGGCTGTCGGCTTCGTCCTCCACCTCAATTACAAAAATCCTTATCTGTCGCCCTTCGAGGAATTCCAGCGCTTCAAGACCCATCCGGCGATCGCAGGCACGTTCGAGGGCGCCAGGCGCCTGGGCTACGGTGCGCGCGCCATAACGGAGGGTGGTTGGCAGTCGGTGCCGAAATTGTCGTTCCCGGGCGGCGCGCTGATGGGATGCGCGGCGGGCTTCGTCAACGTGCCGCGCATCAAGGGTTCGCACAATGCCGTGCTGTCCGGCATGCTGGCGGCCGATCATGTCGCCGAGGCGATCGGCGCCGGCCGTGCCAATGACGAGCTTTCCGCCTACGAAGAAGCTTGGCGCGCGACCGACATCGGCAAGGACCTGAAGAAGGTGCGCAACGTCAAGCCGCTATGGTCGCGCTTCGGCACCGTCATAGGCGTCAGCCTCGGCGGCCTCGATATGTGGCTGAACACGCTGTTCGGCGTCTCGCCCTTCGGCACGCTGAAGCATGGCAAGGCCGACTATGCCACGCTCGAGCCTGCCGCCCAGCACAAGAAGATCGCTTATCCGAAGCCGGATGGCGTGCTCACCTTCGACCGCCTCTCCTCGGTGTTCCTGTCCAATACCAATCACGAGGAAAACGAGCCGGTGCACCTCATCGTCGGCGACATGGCGCTGCAGCAACGCTCCGAGCACGATGTTTTCGCCGGACCTTCCACGCGCTATTGTCCGGCGGGCGTCTATGAGTGGGTCGACAAGGATGGCAACGCCGCCGCCGATCCGCAGGCCAAGGACGTGCGCTTCGTCATCAACGCGCAGAACTGCGTCCACTGCAAGACCTGCGACATCAAGGACCCGAACCAGAACATCGACTGGGTGCCGCCGCAGGGCGGTGAAGGACCGGTCTACCAGAGTATGTGAGCGGCGGCGGACCTCGTCTGTCGCCGCAGGGGCGGCCGTTTCAACCAAGCCCGTTGAAGCGCCGCTCGGAGTATGGTCTCATGGCTTCCGGAGAGGAGGCGGACATGCGCCCGAGGACCCTGACTATGATCGCCGCTGCCGGCATGCTGGTCTGCGCATCGGCCGCTTCGGCCGACACAAAGCTCACCGTGCATATCCGCTCCTATGACGTTGCCGGCAGGACCGGCGCCGCCCTTGTCGAGGCGATGGACCGATTGGGGCCCAAGCACGGCTATATGGCGCGCGCCATCGCCGAAACCGGCTACACCACGCACTGGGATCTCGATGTCGCCCGTCAGGATGGGACCTGTCGGCTGCGCCAGGCCAACGGGACGCTCGACGTAACCTACACTTTCCCACGGCGGCTCTCGCCAACAGATACAAGACTGCGCAAGCGCTGGGACCGTTTCATGACCGGCGTCCGCAAGCATGAGCATACGCACGGCCGCATCGCGGCGCGGATGATGCGGGCCACCGAGACCGCGCTTGTCGGGCTGAAGCGCCCCGACAACTGGTTCTGTGCGGGCACGCACATCGAAGCGAGGCGGCGCATCAACGCCATCTATGCCGAATACGAAGCCAGGCAGAATGCGTTCGATGCGCGCGAGCATCGTGATGGCGGCCATGTCGAGCACCTGGTCGACGCGCTGACCAAGCCTTGAAGGCGTCATTGGCGACGGTCTTCTGGTTGATCCCGTAGCGCTTGGCCAGCGCCCTCAAGCTCTCTTGACTATGTTGTATCGCTCGACGGACCGCCTCTGTCGTCGTGGCGCTCCCATGGAGAACCTGGCCCATAATGCCTCCTTTGATTCGGAAGACAAGGATGCCCCATCAAAGCCTGGGATCAAACATCTAGCGCATTCGCGATGGTGCCCCGTCCTGGACGGGGAAGCATCAGCCGCGCGGTCTGCCTTGGAAATCGCGTGCCGCGAGCGCGCTCTCGTGCTCGTCATGCGGTTGCTTGTCGCCCGTGCGGACGGAGAACTCGACCAGCACCGGCAGATGGTCGGAGCCGGTATCCTCCAGCCGCGTCGAAGACAGGATGGTCAGCCCACCCTTGCTGAACACCTGGTCGATCGGCAGGCCTGCATAGCGGCGCAGGAAATCGGGCAGTGTCCGGTGAATCCAGGTCGGGCCGGCTGAAGGCATGAGTGTCAGCCCGCCGAGAGCCGTGACCCGCCGCACCGCGGCACTCCAAGGCACAGCGTTGCAATCCCCGGCCAGGATCGCCGTCTCGCCGAGCGCGGCCAGTGGCTGCGCCAGGTCGCTGATCTGCCAGTATTGCTCCTTCGGCCAAGGCCAGGTCAAATGGATCGCGGCGACATCGACATCGCTCCCGCCAAAGTCGATGGTGGCGGTCGCCATTGCGCCGCGCGGCTCGCAACGCGGCGCGGTGTCGGCGACAAACGGCCGGCGCGACAGCAGCGCCACGCCGAACATGCGGTTCGGGTAAGGGCAGAGGATCCGGTAGGGATAGGCGCTGGCGATGTAGCCAAGCTCGGTTGTCCACATCGCCGACACCTCGTCGAGCGTGATCACGTCAGGATTGGTGCGGCCGATCAGTGAGAGCACTTTCTTCGGTGTTGGATTGTTGAAGCGAAGGTTCATCTGCAGCAGGCTGTAGACGATCTGGCCGGCGGGCTTGGCAACCGCTGGCTGCGGCCACAGCCTGGGCAATGCGCTTGCCGTCGTGGCCAGGCAGGCGACCGCGAAGAGCAGTGCCGCGGCCGCCTGCAGCCGGTAGGAACTCGCAAGCAGCGGCAGCGCCAAAAGCGCCATCAGCACGCTGAGGTGAATGCGGAAATGTGAGAAGGAATCGAAAGCGGGGTGCAACGCGCCGAAAAACCCGGCCAACAAAGCGGCCGACAATGCCGTCATCGCCAGGAATGCCAGCCCAGCCATCATGTTCAAGCGCGCGCCTGTTGTCATTGAGGTCTTATCTGCGAGGTCGTGTCCGCTGAATGCCGCCTGTCGATCAGTTCGATTTGCTTATCGGTCAAATTGCGGCCTGAGCAAGATGACGAATTGCCTCGCCGACGCTTCGCGACCGCCTACTGGAATGCTGTCTCCGAAAAGCTCCGGAGCTTGCGCGAATGCAGCCGCTCCATCGGCATCTCGGCCAGCTTTTCCATCGCCCTGATGCCGATGGTCAGGTGTTGCGCCACTTGGCGTTTGTAGAATTCTGTCGCCATGCCAGGCAATTTCAACTCGCCATGCAGCGGCTTGTCGGAAACGCACAGCAGCGTGCCGTAGGGGACGCGGAAGCGGAAGCCATTGGCGGCGATCGTTGCCGATTCCATATCGAGGGCGATAGCGCGCGACTGCGACAGGCGCTGCACCGGTCCGCGCTGGTCGCGCAGTTCCCAGTTCCGGTTGTCGATGGTGGCGACGGTGCCCGTGCGCATGATGCGCTTCAGATCATAGCCCGACAGGCCGGTGACCTCGGCTACTGCTTCCTGTAGCGCAACCTGGATCTCGGCCAACGGCGGGATCGGCACCCACACCGGCAGATCGTCGTCCAGCACGTGGTCTTCGCGCACATAGGCATGCGCGAGCACATAATCGCCCAGCGCCTGGGTGTTGCGCAGCCCGGCACAGTGACCAAGCATCACCCAGGCATGTGGCCGAAGCACCGCGATATGGTCGGTGATGGTCTTGGCGTTGGAAGGACCCACGCCGATATTGACCATGGTGATGCCACCATGGTTCGGCTTCTTCAGATGGTAGGCGGGCATCTGCGGCAGGCGCTGTGGCGCTACGCCTTCACTGGGAGCGCTTTGCCCGGACCGGGTGATAACGTTGCCAGGTTCGACAAATTCCGTGTAGCCTTCACCACCGTTTTCCATCAGGTCGCGGGCGCGGGCGACGAACTCGTCGATATAGAACTGATAGTTGGTGAACAGCACGAAATTCTGGAAATGCTGCGGGCTGGTTGCGGTGTAGTGCGTCATGCGGTGCAGTGAATAGTCGATGCGCTGCGCCGTGAACGGCGCCAGCGGCCGGGGCTCGCCGAAGGCGACCTCGAACGTACCGTTGGCGATCTGATCGTCGGTGCCGTCGAGATCCGGCACGTCGAACAGGTCGCGGATCGGCCGCTTGATGCGTTCGGCATCAGCGCCGTCGACATAGGTGCCTTCCAGGAAAGCGAAATGCAGCGGGATCGGCGTGGTCGATTCCGAGACGGTCACCGACACGCCGTGATTGCGCATGATCAGCCGAAGCTGCTCGATGAGGTAGGTCTCGAACAGGTCCGGCTGGGTAACCGTGGTAGCGAAATGACCGGGCGTCGGCATGTGGCCATAGGCCTGGCGAGAGTCGACCTGGGTGAATGAACTCGTGGTGACGCCAATCTCGGGGTAGAAGGCCCGGTAGCGCTTGCTGCTGTCGCCGCCGGCGGCAAGGGCCGCGAAGGAATCGCGCAGGAACTTGGTGTTGCGGTCGTAGAGCACCTGCAGCGCGGCAACGGCCTTTTCGGCGTCGTCGAAGCTCTGCCGCCCAAAAGGCTCGGGCATGACGACAGATTCGATGGCTTGGGGATAGATTCGCTTTTCCATGGCCCAATATAGAGACTTGGGCGGCCGGTTGGGAGGGGTGTCGCCGCCGAAGGCGCCCAAAGCGCCCCTTTTTTCTTCAACCCCGCTGCAGGCTGACCAGCAGAACGAACCCGACACCGGACTTTCTGAGCGCCGGCGCCTCGATCGTCGAGCCGGCATCGGCGCGCATCATCGGCACCGCCAGGACCGGGGCGGCCAGAACGATCAGGATAAGCGCCGCCCGCGGCAGGAGCCGGAGGGTCTTGAGAGTGTTGGCGGCGATGCGGTTCATGATGTCTGTGCTTTTCTTTTCGAGGTCCGGGCTATTTGGTTTCAGTGGCGAAGGTTGGTCGGGCAGGCGAGATGGCAGAGCCTGGTGGCTTCGTCCCAGGAGCGGGGGGAACGGCCCGCTTCGGCGACGAGAATGGCGAAGAACATTCCAAACAGGCTCATCAGCAGGCAGACGATGGTGAAGCGGCGAGCAAGCATTGGGTATGTGTCTCCTTCAACACGCATGAGAATGCCCTGACGCCGCTGAACCTGCTCTGATGCCGGCGTTCATCTGCGGTTCAAATTGATTGACGCGACGTTGGCTGGGTCACCGCCGGCCCCGGACGGCGATCGGGTGCGACAGTCAGCGCATCGGTAAAACGAAAACGGGGCCCGCCGGGCCCCGTTTTGAGATCACTGGGAAATGGTCGATCAGAGCTTGTGCCAGGTCTGGCTCTTGCAGATCAGTCCGCCGAGCACGCAGCCGCTCATCTTGAGCGAGGCGCCCGACAATGTCGCCTTGCCCGAATAGGTCTTGTCGTTTGCCGGATCGGTGATGTTGCCGGTATATTTGTTGTCGCCGGCCGCCTTGAGCGAGCCGATGGTCTTGCCGGCATATTTGCCGGACTTGAGCGTGATGGAAAATGAACCGCCGCCTGAAATGGCCGCTGTGTCGCCTGCCTGCGTTTTCCAGTTGCCCTCGATCGGATCGGCCCACGCCGCGCCGCTCAGGATCAAAGTGGCCGCCAGGGCCAGGCTCACTTTTCGAAACATGTCTTCCTCCCTTTGGATGGCCGGCCGGATGCTCCGCCTCGCCGGTCTGCCGCTTACGCAAACGTAAGCTAATCCAGCTTCCGTCAAAACAAAAGCGGTGCCGCAACGGAAGACTTTGGCATTTTGAAAGCGCCTGAATTCGCTCTGCCGGCGCGGAAATGAAAACGATCGGCTCGTCGCGTTTGTTTCCCGTGGTTAGCGGAGTGTTGATTGCAGCCCTGAAAATTTTCGTCAAATTTGGCGAAAACCAGCCGAATTGCTGGCTCCGTATCCTTAACGAATTTCTGTGTTTACCTCTTGTTTTAGCTTTGTTTTCCTCAAATTAAGCACGCCATTTAACGACGGATTCAAGCCTGCGCGGCATTCTCGAAAGCATCGAAAGAGCGGCCCGGACAAGACAAACGGAGGCAGCTCTCGGGAGCCAGACAGGGGACTAAAATGGCACGTTTTGAAATGCTTGAAGCAGGCTTCGGCGCCATGGGGGCAACTGCCCAGGCCGACATTCTTTTCGAACTGGGCATGATGTATGCGACCGGCCGCGATTGCGAGACCGACGTCGTTGCCGCGCACAAATGGTTCAACATCGCCGCCATCAAGGGTTCGGCCCGCGCCGCCGAACTGCGCTCGGAACTCTCGGCGGCCATGTCGAAGGTCGAGATCGCCAAGGCGCTGCGCGAAGCCCGCGAATGGATGACCATGCACTGAGTTCCGCCAGACGGGAACGCTCCGGCCAAGACCGCTGAAAGACGGTCGGGCCAACAGGGATAGGCTGCGCAGACAGCCGGGCCACAGGCCAACAACAAAAAGAATGCGGCAGGCCGACAGGTCCAAGCCGCGCGACGAACCATGATCCCGAAAGTGCAATCGGGGCTTCGGCAAGATCATGGCCAACAGGAAGACAGGGAAGGTGGGTTGGGTTCACAGCGCGGGGGCGCCGGGGAAACGGCCTGACAGGCAAAAAAGGCCACGACCAGCCGGAACAAGGCTGGCGTGGCTTTTTTGCGTGGATGAGGCCA
Source organism: Mesorhizobium sp. Cs1299R1N3 (assembly GCF_037179625.1). Classification (NCBI taxonomy): domain Bacteria; kingdom Pseudomonadati; phylum Pseudomonadota; class Alphaproteobacteria; order Hyphomicrobiales; family Phyllobacteriaceae; genus Mesorhizobium; species Mesorhizobium sp. Cs1299R1N3. Next base: position 157,857 of record NZ_JAPYKQ010000005.1, read on the forward strand.
GGCAGGCCCAATCGAGTGGCGCCAATGCGCCTAGACAGGTCCGATGAAGGATGAAATTGTCCCGCCTCTCTGGAAGAAGCGCGGCCGGGGCGGCCGCGCGTGAGTGGAGGAGTTCTATTGTCATGAAAAGAATGAGTATTTTGAGCGCGGCCATTTTCGGCCTGATGATGAGCGTGCCGGTTGCATTCGCCGACGATATCACCGTCTCGGTGGTCGGCCCGATGACCGGACAACTCGCGACCATCGGCGATCAGTTCAAGCAGGGCGCACAGGCCGCCGCCGATGCCATCAACGCCGCCGGCGGCGTCAACGGCTCGATGATCAAGCTCGACATCGAGGACGACCAGTGCGATCCAAAGCAGGCCGTGTCGGTCGCCAACCGCATCGTTGCCAACGGCGTCAAGTTCATCGACGGTCATGCCTGCTCGGGTTCGAGCATCCCGGCCTCGGCGGTCTACGCCGAAGCCGGTGCGCTGATGATGAGCCCGGCGTCCTCGAACCCGGTGCTGACCGACGCCGCGGCAAAGGCCGGCTGGCCGACGATCATGCGTCTCTATACGCGTGACGACGCGCAGGGCGCCTTCATCGGCCCCTGGATCGCCAAGAAGTATGCCGGAAAGAAAGTCGTCATCCTGCACGACAAGAGCGCCTACGGTCAGGGCGTGGCTGACGCCGTCAGGGCAACCATGAATACTGGTGGCCTCAAGGAAGTCTACTATGACGCCATCAACCCCGGCGAGAAGGACTATTCGGCGCTTGTCACCAAGCTGAAGGATCTCAAGGCCGATGTCGTCTATTTCGGCGGCTACCATCCTGAGGCCGGCCTGATCCTGCGTCAGTCGGCGGAGCAGAACCTGAAGTTCCAGCTGATCATGCCGGATTCGATCGCCTCGCCGGAGTTCTGGCAGGTTGCCGGCCCGGCCGGCGAGGGCACCATGTTCGTGTTCCCGTCGGATCCGCGGGCAAAGCCGGAAGCCAAGGCGGCCGTCGAGAAGATCAAGGCCGGCGGCTTCGTGCCGGAAGGCTTCACGCTGTTCTCCTACGCCGTGGTCCAGGCTTTCGCCGAAGGCATCAAGCGTGCCGGCGGCGACGATCCGGCCAAGGTTGCCGAAGCGTTGAAGAACGGCACGCCGATCAGCACCGTTGTCGGCGACGTCACCTTCGACGAGAAGGGCGACCTCAAGAATGCCAGCTACGACATCAACCAGTGGCACGACGGCAAGTACGCGCCGATCGCGCAATAATCGCTCTGTAGCCTAGAGCAATTCCAGGAAAAGTGCGTAGCGGTTTTCCGTCCGGAGTTGCGTGAAAACAAAGAGTTAGAGCGGTTCGGCGATTCTACCAAACGCTGAACCGCTCTAAGGAAATGGCCGGGTTCGTCCCGGCCATTTCTGTTTGCGCCCCGCGATGCGCTCCGGCTATCAACTGGTGGCTGAGTTCGACGCGCTCTGTTCCTCGACGAACCGCACCAGCACCGTCCCGTCAGTGACCTGCGCCCCTTCCCCGGCGATCTCGGCGATCACGCCATCATGCGGGGCGGCTATGGTGTGCTCCATCTTCATCGCTTCGAGGATCAGCAGAATTTGCCCCTTGATCACAGCGTCGCCTTTCGCCACGCGCACAAGCTTGACGAGACCCGGCATCGGCGCGCGCAGGCTGCCGGAGGCGGCAGCTGCTTCATCGCTCCTGGCCAGGGGATCCGGCACGGTGAAAGCATATCCGACAGCGCCTTCGAACACCGTGATGTGGGCGGGCCAGCGGGCGAGGCGGGGAACGGCGCGAAGATCATGCGAATTGGTGCTGTCGTAAGGCGCATCGAGGGCCACCTGAAAGCGTCCGTCCGGCCGCATTGAAACCTTTGCCTGAATTTGCTCGTCGCCGAACTTCAGCCGCATGCGCCGCGCCACGCCGTGGAAATGCGCATAGCCGGCAAGCGACGACCACGGGTCGTCCGACGACGGCAGTGCTCCGGCACCCGAGGCCGCCAGGACGGCGGCCGAGATGATTTCGCCGGTCGGCGGCGCGACTGCCGTCAGCGCTTCCTGGTGTCGGCCGATCAGGCCGGTATCGACGTCGCCGGCTGCAAAATCCGGATCGGCCGCAAGAGCTGCAAGAAAAGCGGTGTTGACGGTGGAGCCGGCAATCTCGGTTTGCGCGAGGGCTGTGCGGAGCGCTTCCAGCGCCGCCTGTCTGTCCCCGGCATGGACGACCAGCTTCGCGATCATGGGGTCGTAATAGGGCGAGATGGCATCGCCGGCCCGCACGCCGGTCTCGATGCGCATCGCGGCTCCTTCTGGGGCAACGCCCGGGAATTTCAGGTGGTGCAGCGTGCCCGTCGCCGGCAGAAAGCCCTTGGCCGCGTCCTCGGCATAGATGCGCGCCTCGAAAGCATGACCGGAAAGCGCGATCTCGCTTTGTGTCTTCGGCAGTTTTTCGCCGCTGGCGACCCGCAACTGCCACTCGACCAGATCGGTGCCGGTGACCATCTCGGTGACCGGATGCTCGACCTGCAGGCGGGTGTTCATTTCCATGAACCAGAAGCGGTCGGCCTTGAGGCCTTGCGAGGCGTCGACGATGAACTCGATAGTGCCGGCGCCGGAATAGTTGATTGCCTTGGCCGCCTTCACCGCCGCTTCCGTCATCGCCTTGCGCAAAGCCGGCGTCATGCCGGGGGCGGGGGCCTCCTCGATCACCTTCTGGTGGCGGCGCTGCGCTGAGCAGTCGCGTTCGTAGAGATGCACCGCATTGCCGAAATTGTCGCCGAACACCTGCACTTCGATATGCCGCGGCTTATCAACATATTTCTCGACCAGCACGCGGTCGTCGCCGAAGGCGGCCTTGGCCTCGCGCCGGGCGCTGGACAGCGCCTCGGAAAAGTCATCGGGATGCTCGACGCGCCGCATGCCCTTGCCGCCGCCGCCGGCACGCGCCTTGATCAGCACGGGATAGCCGATCTCGCGGGCCTTTGAGGCTAGCAGCACGATTTCCTGCGCCTCGCCATGATAACCCGGAACGACCGGAACGCCGGCCTTCTCCATCAGCCGCTTGGCGGCGTCCTTCAGCCCCATGGCGCGGATCGAGGCCGCCGACGGGCCGATGAAAATGAGACCGGCAGTCACCACCTGGTCGACGAAATCGGGGTTTTCCGACAGGAATCCGTAACCGGGATGGATGGCCTGCGCGCCCATTGCAAGAGCCGCCGCAACGATCCTGTCACCGCGCAGATAACTCTCGCCGACGGGCGAGGGGCCGATATGGACCGCCTCGTCGGCCATCTCGACATGCAGGGATCTCGCATCGGCATCCGAATAGACTGCGACGGTGTGTACGCCGAGCTTGCGCGCTGTGCGGATGACACGGCAAGCGATCTCGCCCCGATTGGCGATCAGGATTTTCGTGAACATGGAGCCTCCCGGATTAGGGTCGGGCGGCGCCGTTCCGGCAGGCGCCTAAAATTCATACTTCACCCAATGTTGCAAGGATACGTCGGTATAGTTCCGCCATGGCTTCGTCGAAGCAGCAGAAAACAACGGTTTCGGGAAGTGCGTTCTGCCCGATGAAGTCATTCACCTCATCAATAGCGATTTTGGCCGCGTCATCTTTCGGATATCGGTACACACCGGTCGAGATGGCCGGGAATGCCACCGAGCGGCAATCATTGGCGGCTGCTAGTTCAAGCGAACGCCGGTAACAGGAGGCCAGCAATTCGGCTTCGCCCTTGCCGCCGCCCTGCCAGACGGGCCCGACAGTATGGATGATGTGTCGAGCCGGCAGTTTATAACCCTTGGTGATCTTGGCATCGCCGGTCTTGCAGCCATTGAGCATGCGACATTCGAATTCGAGCTCCGGCCCAGCGGCGCGGTGAATGGCTCCATCGACCCCGCCGCCACCGAGCAGCGAGGAGTTGGCAGCATTAACGATGGCATCGACCGCCAGCTTGGTGATGTCGCCGGTGTGAACGCTGATCCGGTCGCCCATGGCGATCATCACATCCTGAACACGCCGAAGCGTGTCTCCTCGATCTCGGCGTTGAGCGCGGCCGACAGGCTGAGCGCCAGCACCTCGCGTGTCCTGGCCGGATCGATGATGCCGTCATCCCAGAGCCTTGCCGAGGAATAGAGCGGATGGCCTTCATGCTCGTATTTCATCAGGATCGGCTTCTTGAATTTCGCCTCCTCCTCGGCGCTCCATTCCCCGCCCTTGCGCTCGATGCCTTCGCGCTTGACCATGGCAAGTACGGTTGCCGCCTGCTCGCCGCCCATCACCGAGATGCGGGCGTTGGGCCACATCCACAGGAAGCGAGGTGAGTAGGCGCGGCCGCACATGCCGTAATTGCCGGCCCCGAACGAACCGCCGATGATGACGGTCACCTTGGGCACCCTGGCGGTGGCCACCGCCATCACCAGCTTGGCGCCGTCCTTGGCGATGCCGCCGGCCTCGTATTTCCTGCCGACCATGAAGCCGGTGATGTTCTGCAGGAAAACCAGCGGGATTTTGCGCTGGCAGCACAATTCGATGAAGTGCGCGCCCTTCAGCGCGCTTTCGGAAAACAGCACGCCATTGTTGGCGATGATGCCGACCGGCATGCCGTGGAGATGGGCAAAGCCGGTGATCAGCGTCGTGCCGTAGTTCTGCTTGAACTCATCGAATTCGGAGCCGTCGACAACGCGCGCGATCACTTCGCGCACGTCATAGGGCTGGCGCAGATCGGTCGGGACGATGCCGTAGAGCTCATCTGCCGGATGAAGCGGCGGATGAGCTTTATGTAAGTTCAGGCTTACAGCCTTGTTCCGATTCAGGTTCTTGATGATGCGCCGGCAAATGGCGAGCGCGTGTTCGTCGTCCAGCGCATAGTGATCGGCGACACCGGAAAGCCTGGTGTGCACATCCGCGCCACCCAACTCTTCGGCGCTGACGTCCTCGCCGGTGGCCGCCTTCACCAGCGGCGGTCCGCCGAGGAAGATGGTCGCCTGGTTGCGCACCATGATTGTCTCGTCCGACATCGCCGGCACATAGGCGCCGCCAGCCGTGCAGGAGCCCATGACGCAGGCGATCTGCGGGATGCCGGCAGCCGACATGTTGGCCTGGTTGTAGAAGATGCGGCCGAAATGTTCGCGGTCGGGAAAAACCTCGTCCTGGTTGGGCAGATTGGCGCCGCCGCTGTCGACCAGATAGACGCAAGGCAGGTTGTTCTGCAGCGCGATCTCCTGCGCGCGCAGGTGCTTTTTCACCGTCAGCGGATAATAGGTGCCCCCCTTCACCGTGGCGTCGTTGACGACGACCATCACCTCGGTACCCTCGACGCGGCCGATGCCGGCGATCAGGCCGGCCGACGAAATCTCCTCGCCATACATGGACCACGCCGCGAACTGGCCGATCTCGAGGAAGGGCGAGCCGGTGTCGAGCAATTGCGCCAGGCGTTCGCGCGGCAGCAGCTTGCCACGGCCGACATGGCGTTCGCGCGCCTCGTCCGAGCCGCCGCGCTCGACGGCCGCGGCCTTTTCAGTGATGTCGGCAACCAGCGCCCGCATGCGCTCGGCATTGGCGCGGAAGGTTTCGGAGGAGGGCGAAATTTGCGATTGGATAACTGCCATGTCAGATACCTAAATGAGGACCAAATCGGTCATTCGTGACGAGCTACCATGACTAGGCAAGACAACGATTTCCTCAGGACACAGTTTCATCAGATGCGCTTCTCTAGTGAAGCAAGTCGCTTGAGTAAGCGGGATGCAGAGTATCTCATCAGTAACCCTAGCAAATATGCGCAACGCGATCCTGACAATCCGCTCCTGTCGTGTCCAACCGGAGTGGCCGTTAACGCGTTTGATACTGTGTCCGCGGAAGCGTATCGCATTTTTGATTCCTACCTTGCCGCGTGGGGTGCAAAAAATGATGTCGATACGCTGTATAAAATTCTTCTATCGATTCGAATTCGTTCTGAAAGAATGAGCGAGGCAGCTGCTCGTATTAAAGCGTTGGAGTATGCAATATGGGATGCGCAGTACCGGTTCGAGGAGCTTACATTAAAATTTGTTGAGGCTTCGAGCTCAAACAGATTTGCGATCCGTACGCCGGAATTCGAGAAATGGCGTATGAAACTGAGAAAAGAGATTGGTCGCTTTTTCTTCGATAATAGAAAGAGAAGAGGAATTAATACGCACCAAGAGAGCGTGAGAATTCGAGTAGAATCTGATCTGTCGCAGCTTAATGCGTATTTATTTCTAAGGCCTCTGCACCCAGAATTCGCGAGAAAGGATGTCGTCGATTTTATCGTGAGGGACGGCAGGGCGCGGTTGCGAAAATATGTACTGGAAAGGCGTAGCGACCTCCACTTGTATGAACAGTCAATGAACAACTCTTTAGAGAGCGCATGTGATTTCGCCTTGAGAGCCGCGAACTTCACGTCTCTGGTGAATGCCGCGCTAGCCGACTGAAACATGTGCCCTGTCAGGTTTACAATTGGCCAACTCATCTAGGCGAAGGACGCTCACACCCCCTCCGCCATGATCTCGCGGCCGATCAGCCAGCGGCGGATTTCGCTGGTGCCGGCGCCGATCTCGTACAGCTTGGCGTCGCGCAAAAGCCGGCCGGTCGGATAGTCGTTGATATAGCCGTTGCCGCCAAGCAGTTGAATGGCGTCGAGCGCCATCTGCGTCGCTCTTTCGGCGGCAAACAGCACGCAGCCGGCGGCATCCTTGCGGGTGGTCTGGCCACGGTCGCAAGCGGCGGCGACGGCATAGACGTAGGCGCGCGCGGCGTTCAGCGCCGTATACATGTCGGCAAGCTTGCCTTGCACCAGTTGGAATTCCCCAATCGGCTGGCCGAACTGCTTGCGCTCGTGAACATAGGGGATCGCCACGTCGAGGCACGCCGCCATCAAGCCGATCGGGCCGCCGGCAAGCACGGTGCGTTCATAATCGAGGCCAGACATCAGCACCTCGACGCCGCGTCCTTCCTCGTGCAGCACATTGTCGAACGGCACCTCGACATCCGAGAAAACCAGTTCGCCGGTGTTGGATCCCCGCATGCCGAGCTTGTCGAGTTTCTGCGCCACCGAAAATCCCGGCATCGCCTTTTCGACGATGAAGGCAGTGATGCCGCGCGATTCCCTTTCCGGGTCGGTCTTGGCGTAGACAACCAGCGTTTCGGCGTCCGGGCCGTTGGTGATCCACATCTTGGTGCCGTTGAGCACATAGCGGTCATTGCGCTTTTCGGCGCGCAGCTTGAGCGAGACCACGTCGGAGCCGGCGCCGGGCTCCGACATGGCGAGCGCGCCAACGTGCTCGCCCGAACACAGCGGCGGCAGGTATTTTTCCTTCTGTGCCGGCGTTGCCCAGCGGTTGATCTGGTTGACGCAGAGATTGGAGTGGGCGCCATAGGAGAGGCCGACCGATGCCGAGGCCCGCGAAATTTCCTCGACCGCGATCACATGGGCGAGATAGCCCATGCCGCTGCCGCCGAAATCGGGATCGGCGGTTATGCCGAGCAGGCCGAGCGCGCCGAGTTCTCGCCACAGATGCGCCGGGAATTCGTTCTCCCGGTCGATGTCGGCGGCGATCGGCGCGATCCTGTCCTGCGCGAAGCGCCGGACAAGGTCGCGCAAGGCCTCGACGTCCTCGTCATGCCCGAAGCTGAGCGTGTTCGTGTACATGCCGTTCCTCCTGCCGCATGACCCCTGAAAATCGACTTCGACTTTCGGCAAGGATCATGCGCGAAATTAAAGTGCTACAGCATACTTCGCGCATCCGAAGGGACGCGCGGCGCTGTAGTATCGGTAGCCATCCTCGCGCCGACCAGGCGCATTGTCATCGAAAGGTATGTCTCCGTGACCTCGGCGATGGACAATCGCTCGCCGGGCCGGAACCAGACGATGACGCCGGTCATCATCTGGATCAGAGCCATGGCCGTCAGGCCGGTGTCCTCGATGCCGAAAATGCCGGCCTCGGCGCCATCGCGCAGGATCGAACGCAGCTCCTTTTCGTAGGCCGTGCGCATGCGCAGGATCTGTGTCAGCCTGTCGGGCGACAGGCTCCGCAATTCCATGTTCGACACATGCGTGGCGTGGCGGCGCCCGATATGAAAGGCGATGTGGTTGCGCACGTAGGCGGCAAGCTGCCGCGCCGGATCCGCGCCGGCCGGCCTGGAGTGCTCCCACGCTTCGCGAAGCCCTTGCATATGGTCGCACATCAGCGTGAACAGCAGGTCTTCCTTGGTCGGGAAATAGCGGTACAGCGCGGCTGCCTGCACGCCGACCTCGGCGGCCAACTGGCGCATCGACATCGCTTCATAGCCATAGCGCGCAATCAGGTTGACCGCCGCCTCGCGAACTGCCGCTTCGGTTCGCTCGCCGTCTGATCCTGTGGTGCGTGCCATCCTCGCCTCGTTGACGGCAGATAATAAAACGAACGTTCAATTAATTCAAGGGCGGAGAAATCCGTCTACGTCATGATCCTGAAATCTCCAGGCGTGGTCCAGGTCTCCAACTCGTCCAGATCGATCCGCGAGACCGCAGCGCCGGGCGGGCCTTGCCGAAGCCGTTCGATCATGGTCGCGACAGCCGCGTCGGCGCCGGTAAGCCATGTAACCGAGCCGTCTCTTTCGTTGCGCACCCAGCCCAGCAGCTCGAGCCTTGTCGCTTCGCCTCGCGCCCAGATCCTGTAGCCGACGCCTTGGACCTTGCCATATACGCGCGCCTGCACTGCCCTTTTTCGGTCACTCATGGCTCGCTCCCTTGCATAGAGTCTGGCGCAGCGCCGAACGAAGGCAACTGGCTTGAGGTCTATCCAGTCGAGAACCTGGATTCCTTGCGAAAAATAGATGACTCGTTCTAGTAAATGGTTGACTAAGTCAATTTGATAGCAATCATCTCTGTGGCCTGGTAATTTCACGGGAGGCACCTGGCATGTGCGATCGGAATGGCTTGGTCCGCGATATCCGCCACTTCAACCGGTTCTACACCGGCCTGATCGGGTTGCTCGACGAGACGTTGATGCACAGCGCCTATACCCTGACCGAGGCGCGGGTGCTGTTCGAGCTCGGCCACCGCCCCCGCCATAGCGCCACCAATCCCGGCGGCAAGACAGGTTTTCTGGTGCGAGCGTTTCGGCTCGATTTCGAACCGGTGGCCTCCGCGGTCGCCTGGGACCTCCAACTGGATGCTGCCTATGTCGCGAGAATCCTTCGCAAATTCTCTGCCGCCGGCCTGATTGAAATGTGCACCGGTCCCGCGCCCCTGCGGCCGCGCGTCCTATCGCTCACCGCGCGCGGCCAGGCCGCGCTTGCAGCCCTTCATGCGGCCACGGATCGTGATCTTGCCCGCCTGACCGCGGGGCTGAATGACAGGGAAGCCGCGGAGTTGTCTGATGTGCTGACGCGTGTCAGGCATCTGCTCGGCGCAGCGATGCCTCCTGAGCGCCGTGAAGCGCCCTAGTTTCCGCGCACCGCTGCCAACGCGCCGGGCAATTCCTCGGCGAAGATATCCAGTTCGTGGTCGAGACCGACACTGACGCGGATGCAGCGGTCGAGCCCCGGCGCCATCGGCTTGCGGATGAAGACGTCGCGCGACAACAATCCCTGCAGCACTTTCAGAGCGAAAGCACCGTCATGGCCGCAATCGATGCTGACGAAATTGGTCGCCGAGGCGAGCGGCTTCAACCCATTCTGTTCGGCAATATCAGCGATGCGCCGCCGTCCGGCGGCCACCCGGGCCACCACCGTCTCGAGATAGGTCTGATCGGCGAGCGCCTCGACGCCGGCGATCTGCGCCATGCGGCTGACGCCGTAGTGGTTGCGGATCTTCTCGAAGTCGCTGATCACCTGCGTCTCGGCCAACGCATAGCCGCACCGTATGCCGGCAAGTCCGTAGGCCTTCGAAAAAGTTCGCATGCGGATGACGTTTGGCCGCGAGATGTCGATCGGCGGCAGGGCCGAGGCCGGCCCCAGTTCGCCATAGGCCTCGTCGAGCACCAGCATGGTGCTTTCCGGCAAGGCTTGTATGAAGCCGATGACCTCGTCGGCTTCCCACCAGCTGCCCATCGGATTGTCCGGGTTGGACAGATAGACCAGTGGCGCCTTCTCCCTGACGACCGCCGCGAGCAGACCGTCCAGGCTTTCGCGATCGTTCTCGTAAGGGACGGTCACCAGCCGGCCGCCGACACCGGCAATGTGGAAGTTGAAGGTCGGATAGGCGCCGAGCGAGGTAACCACGGCATCGCCAGGCGCCACATACATGCGCGCCACCAGGCTGAGCAGGCCGTCGATGCCTTCGCCGACAACGACGTTCTCGACCGCCACATTGTGATGAGCGGCCGCCGCGACTTTCAAATCGTAATTGTCCGGGTCACAATACATCCACTGGTCGCGCGCGACACTCTCCATGCGGGCGATGACGCGCGGCGAGGGGCCAAAGCTGCTTTCATTGGCGCCGATGCGGGCACGGAAAGCGCGCCCGCGCTCACGTTCCTGCGCTTCGGGGCCGACAAACGGCACCGTCGACGGGAGTGCGGCGATGAGCGGCGAGAGGGAAGGGCGCAGAGGCATGTCGAAGGCTCGCTTGGAAGGAGCCTTCTTGCTAACGCGCGCCACCGGCCGGTGCAAGCTGCGCGATAGAGCATCGCTGTAAATGCAAAGACCCGGCGGCGCCCGCCGGGCTCCGATTTCAATAAGCCGAAATGTTTTAGAACGAGCGCTGAAAGCGGAGAATGCCGCCGATATTGCTCTTCTTTTCGGCGCCGTCCCAGGCCCGCGTCAGATGATCGCTACCGACGTTCTGATAGTCGACTTCGGCCGTGACCGTAAAGCCGGGAACAACGTCATGGGCGATGCGCGCGGCGATGCCGAGGTTCTTCCAGCGTCATACGAAACCTGAGCGTTGAACGAGATCTTGTCGTTGAACTTGTAGGTGCCGCCGCCCCAAACTGCCCAGTTGCCGTCCCAATGCTTGTAGAAGCCGCGGCCGCCAGCCGGAAATCATGGCAGGGCCTGGAGTCGACAGCCAGGGAATTGCCGCAGAACCGCCGCACCTGGGAAGGCAGCGGCTCGGTACGCTGTTATTTTTCCATATAATGACGCGGGCTTGTTGATTGTGCCGGCGCTTTTCTTTATCCAGCGGCTCAACGGAGAGGTGGCCGAGTGGTCGAAGGCGCTCCCCTGCTAAGGGAGTAGAGGTCAAAAGCTTCTCGTGGGTTCGAATCCCATCCTCTCCGCCATGGCCCGCAGACCTTGGTTGGTCTTGGGCTTATCTTGGGTTTTTCCGCGCCTCTGCTTGATCCAGAAAGAGCGCGAGGTCGGTGAGCAGGTTGCCGGTCTCCAGGAAGGGGGCGTGGCCCTGATCTGGAACGGTGATTGTCCTGGTGCCGGGATGACGCTTTCGCATCTCCTCCAACGTTTCAGGCGACAACAGCCTCGAATTGGCGCCGCGTATGACGAGCAGTGGTATGGCCGCCAACGCATCGAACTGCTGCCAGAGAGGCGGCAACGGCTGTGACAGGTCGAGATTGGCAACCGTGTCGACAAGCTTCGAATCGAAATCGGGCAGCAGCCCTTGATTCGTCTCGCGATAGATCGCGCGCACCATTCGTTCCCAGTCGGCATCGGTGAGGGCTGGAAAATCCTGGCCGTGAACGCTGCGCTGGGCAGCCATCGCCTCGGCGAGGGTTTTCGGCTTCGGTGCGCGTTCGAGATAGGACTGGATGTGAGCGAGACCCGCGGGTTCGATCACTGGCCCGATGTCGTTGAGCACGATGGCTTTCAGCGCCGCCGGCTGCATCGCGCCAAGCACATGGATGATCAGCCCGCCGCGCGAGGTGCCGATGAAGGCCGCCTGTTCGATGCCGAGCGCCGCCAGCCCGGCAAGGACGTCGCCGGCTTCGATGCCGACATTATAGTGGCTGACATCGGGATCGTAGGCCGACTGCCCGCGTCCGCGGTAGTCGAAAGCGACGACCTTGCGCGCAAGGTCGGATCGCGTCGAGAGATGGAGCGCAAGCTCGTGAAAATCCCGCGCGTTACGCGTCAAGCCAGGCAGACAGACGACCGGCCAATGTGCGGAGTTCGCTTCGCCATAGACGCGCGCGTGAAGTCTCAGCCCATCTGGCGCCGCATAGAAGAAGTCGGAGAAATCTGGATTGCTCGACAAGGGACGGGCTCTTTGGCCGAAGGATCGTCCACGACTGCTACAGACGGAGCGCGGGAGGGTCAAACGGGAAAAGCTCCTCCTTCTCCACGCAAGGGGAGGGCAAGAGCGCTCAGCTGCGCCCGTTCACGAGATCGCCGACGATGTCGTACTTGCCGGAAATACGCATCTTGTAGACCTCGTAATTCTCCATCACGCGCTGCACGTAACTTCTTGTTTCCGTGTAAGGAATCCGCTCGATCCAGTCCACCACCGCATCGATGTCCTTGCCGCGCGGATCACCGTATTTCGCCACCCACTGGCTGGCTCGGGTCGGGCCGGCATTGTAGCCCGCGAAGGTCAATACGTACGAGCCATTGAAGCGATCGAGCTGTTCGCCGAGGAACGCCGAACCAAGCGTTGCATTGTAGCCGGCGTCGGTCGTCAGCCTGGTCTGCGAAAACTGTAATCCGGCCTTCTTCGCCAATTGCTTGGCGGTTCCCGGCATCAGCTGCAGCAGTCCGCGTGCGCCGGCACTGGATACGGCGCCGATATTGAATTCGCTTTCCTGGCGGGCGATCGCATAGGCCAGCGCCTTGCCCGAACCGGAAATATTGGCCGAATCGGGGATGACGCCGAGCGGATGCGACAGCGCGCCGACATCGATGCCGCGCGCCCCGGCGATCTTGCCGATTTTCAGCGCCATGAAATGGTTGTCCTGCTTTTCGGCAAGGACAGCGAGCAGCGCCAGTTCACCCGGGCTGGTCAACTGCCCGGCAAGGTCGCGATAGGGCGTTTCGGCATAACGGTCGTAGCCTGCCTCCTGCAGGCGCTTGATGGCCGAGACGGCCTCGCGGCCGGCAAAGTTCTGCCGGTCGGCGGCACTTGGCTGGGGATAGACGATGTTGAGCGCCTGCCGGCCGACGCGTTCGGCGGCTAGCTGGCCGTAAAACGTCGTGCCGTAGGTCGCCGCACGCCCAAAATAGTCCTTGGCATTGCCGGGGCCGCCAACTTCTGCCGCACGGCCGAGCCAGTAATAGGCGCGCGACAGGGTCATTGGGCCTTGGGCAAGGTCGGCGATACGCGCGAAATGCGTCGCCGCGAGCTTGGGATCGTTCAGGCCGCGCAGCGCATACCAGCCGGCATGGAATTCGGCTTCCGCCGCATTGGCCGCGCTTTCGGCGGCATGCGTGGCGACTATTTTGTAGGCGGTCTTCATGTCGCCCTGGTCAACCAGTTCGCGCGACAGCACCCGGCGTTCGACCCACCAGGCATCCGGATCGACCAGGGATTCCCGGTCTGCCGGCGCTTTCATGACAATTGCCGCGGCGCCCGCAAGATCCTTCTGCTTGCGCAGATATTCGGCCTGCGCGAACAAATAGCCGGCCGAGCGTTGCGCCACCGGCACAGCCTTCAATAGTTTGGCAGCATTCTTGTCGCCCTTGTCGGCCGCCGCCCAGGCGTCGGCAAACTGCTGGGCGCCGGCGAGGCCGGCGACACGCAAGGCGGAATTCATCCGGTCGGCATAGAACATGCGCTCCATGCGAAAACGGTGATCGGCGGCGGGAACAAGGCTGCCGAACTCTTTGATCAGAGCCGTCTCGTCCTTGGCTTCCAGGATCGCTGTGCGCCAGAACGGCGACAGCACCGATCGCGCCGCCTTGGCATTGCCCGACGACACGTAGGCGCGCGCGAGAACCATCACGCCTTCGAATGTCTGCGGCTGGCTGCCGTCGAATGCCTTGACGACGACATCCGCCGCCGGGTTCTCGCGATAGAGTGCGCGCTCGCTGTTCTTGCGCAATGCAACGGTGCCCGGCCAGTTGGGCAGCATCTTCGCGGCCGTGGCGATGTCGCCGCTCGGAACCTTGTCGCCCCCGTAAAGCGCGATCGCCCAGGCCAATATGTGCTGGTCGAGCGATTGTGCGGGCAGCGCATCGCGCACAACGCGCGCGCCGGGAATATCTCCAGCAGCCAGCGCATCCAGTCCGCTTTTCAGGAGCGTGACGGCCGGTGAGGGGTCCAGTTGCGCCTTGTCCTGTACACCAGGCATCGGGATGGCCGAGGTGACCCGCACATCGACGCTGCCGCTGATCGCCACGCCGGGCATCAGCGCGGCGATGGCGCCAAGAAGCGCGAACAGCTGGGGCCAACTGGGCGGCATGATTTCGTGTCTTTCCTTAATCCAGCATTTTACCTGCGGGCGAAGAAGCCTTGAAGCCTAAGCTTAGGTCGTGAAGGGCTCGTAAACAAAGGGTTATCGAGGCCGCTCGAATTACGCTTGCTGGCACCATGGCAATGCTTGCCGCGCAACAATGTCGAGACTATGGTGCGCCGCTTCGCTTTCGGTTAGAAGGCGCGCACGACAAAACACCGATGCATGTCGCCCAAAAGTGGATACCGGTTTTGGGGCCACGACATGCATAACCGACAAAGTGCATGTCGCCCAAAAGTGGATACCGGTTTTGGGACCACGACATGCGTGAACCAAGAAGTCCCAAGGAGTTGGACGACATGCTGAGAGGCTCGCTTACTGCGCTCGTGACACCGTTCGAAAAGAGCGGGCGTTTCGACGAGAAAGCCTTTCGCGCGTTCGTCGAATGGCAGCTTGGCGAAGGCACCACGGGCCTCGTCCCGGTAGGCACCACCGGCGAATCCCCGACGCTGTCGCATGACGAGCACCGCCATGTCGTCAAGGTCTGCATCGAGGTGGCCAAGGGCCGCGCTCCGGTGGTTGCAGGCGCCGGCTCCAACAACACCGAGGAAGCTGTTGGGCTTGTGCAGTATGCCGAAAAGGCCGGTGCCGATGCCGCCCTGGTCGTCACGCCCTACTACAATAAGCCGACGCAGCGCGGCCTCTACGAGCATTTCGCCGCCGTCGCCAGGGCGACCAAGCTGCCGATCATCATCTACAACATCCCGCCTCGCTCGGTGATCGACATGACGCCGGAAACGATGGGCCGGCTGGCGCACGACTTCAAGAACATCGTCGGCGTCAAGGATGCGACCGGCAAGGTCGAGCGCGTGTCCGAGCAGCGCATGACATGCGGCAAGGATTTCATCCAGCTTTCCGGCGAGGATGCCTCAGCACTCGGCTTCAACGCGCATGGCGGCGTCGGCTGCATTTCGGTGACCTCGAACGTTGCGCCGCGGCTGTGCGCCGAGTTTCAGGAAGCGACGCTCTCCGGCGACAGCGCCAAGGCGCTGGAACTGCAGGACCGCTTGCTGCCGCTGCACAAGGCGATCTTCATCGAGCCCGGCGTGTCCGGCGCCAAATACGCGTTGTCGAAGCTGGGCAAGGTCGAGAACGTCCTGCGTTCGCCGCTGGTCACCATCGAGCAGTCGACGGCAGAAAAGATCGATGCGGCCATGAAGCACGCCGGCTTGATTAATTAACGAGCCCGTTTGGAAACTCTACTCCTGCGGCCATCTGAAGGCGCCACCTGCGCTTCCGGTGCTCGCGTACTATATGTACGCTCCGCTCCGGTTCCGCGCGTGGCCCCGAAAGCACTTCGCTTTCGGAAAGGACCATGCGCAAAGTCGGATTTCTAGAGCGTCCTTTGCGCGTTAAAAAACGCGCGGCGCTCTAGTAGCACCATCATCTGACTCGCAGGAGCGAGTTTCGAAACGGATTCTAGACGTTATGAACCAAGTCAGAAAAGCCGATCCCAACAACAAGACCGTTGCGGAAAACCGCAAGGCGCGGTTTTCCTATGAAATGCTCGACACGATCGAGACAGGCCTGGTGCTGACCGGAACCGAGGTCAAGTCGCTGCGCCAGGGCCAGGCTAACATCCAGGACAGCTATGCCTCGGTCGAAGGCGGCGAGATCTGGCTGATCAATTCCTATCTGCCGGAATACCTGCAGGCCAATCGCTTCAACCACGAGCCGCGCCGGCGCCGCAAACTGCTGCTCAACAAGCGCGAGATGGCAAAACTATCGCAGAGCGTCGACCGCGAAGGCATGACGCTGGTGCCGCTGAAAATCTATTTCAACGATCAAGGGCGCGCCAAGCTGCTGCTTGCAGTTGGCCGCGGCAAGAAACTGCATGACAAGCGCGAGACCGAGAAGCAACGCGACTGGTCGCGCGAAAAGGGCCGGCTGCTCAAGGAACGTGGGTGATCAGGTGACAGCCTGAAAAAAGCCAACGATCGGGCTTCAAGATCGAATAACGGCAAGTCCTACAGGGGATGGTCTTGAAGAAGCGGATTGTTCTCGGGGGCTTGGCCGGTCTTGCCCTGGCATGCGTCGTTGTGGTGGGCGCCATGGTCTATTTCCACACCTACTCCCCCAACCGGGGCGAATATCCGGTCCGGGGCATCGACGTCTCCCATCATCAAGGCAAAATCGACTGGCGGCGTGTTGCCGCCGATGATGTGGCTTTCGCCGTCATCAAGGCGACTGAAGGCGGCGACCATGTCGATAATGCCTTCGCCGGCAATCTGCGCGAGGCCCGCGCCGCCGGGCTCGCCGTCGGCGCCTATCATTTCTTCACCTTCTGCCGGCCGGGCGCCGACCAGGCCAGGAATTTTATCTCGGTGGTGCCGCACGATCAGCCATTGCTGCCGCCGGTCGTCGACATCGAGTTCGGGGGCAACTGTCCGCAGCGCCTGTCAGCCGAGCAACTGAATACCGAACTGAGGGATTTCCTCGGACCCGTCGAGGCTGCCTTCGGCAAGCCGGCGATCATCTATCTGACGGATGAAGCCGAGGCTGCCTATGCCGGGCAAATCGCCGCTCGCCCACTCTGGCTGCGCTCGCTGCTCATGGAGCCGGACCGCCGTGACTGGATTTACTGGCAGTACCACAACAGGGGGCGCGTGGACGGCATAGAGGGGGACGTCGACCTGAACGTTTTGCAGGGTGGGCCGGAGAAGTTGGCGGCGCTGCTTGCCTCCGCACCTTGACGGACAGACCCGATCCGATGCCGGCCGGTTCTTCAGAAGCCTGCCATGCCGCTGAAACCATTCACGATCCAGCTGATGTCGGGACAGCCAGATTTTCCCTGGTGCCGCGTCGACCCGTCGCCGAATAACCCATCCCGGCGGCCATGATGGCGATGGCCACGCATTGGATCGCCAGCGGGGTCTCGCCAAGAACGATCATGCCGACCATCACGGTGGCGATCGGAACTCCCGGCAGGAACAGCGATGCAGCCTGCGAGCCCAATCGGTCGACAATGTAAGTGTAGAGGAACATTGCGGCCGCGCCCGCGAGAAGACCTTGAATGACGATCTGGCTGGCGATTTCGGCGCCTGCGGCGGCACGGAAGCCGCTTGGTGCCAACAGGCAGAGAAGCGGCAGCGGCAGGCACGACAAGATCACGACGGTCGCGGTTGCGGTGACGGGTTCGACGCGCCATCGCTGCACAAGAGCCGCATAGGCGGAAAACATCGCGCCCGATCCGATGAACAGCAGATCGCCGAAGAGGACATCGCCGGCACCGCTGCGCGCCGGCGCGATGAACAGCAGCAGCCCAGCGATGATCGTGACGACACCGATGACCCGCTGCCGCGAAGCACTTTCCCTGAACAAGGACAGCAGGAATGAGAAGAACACGATCGAGGCCGGGCAAAGTGCCGCGCCATGGGCGGCGGGCGCATGGGTCAGGCCCCAGTTGATGATGAGTGGGTAGGGCAAACCGGCCAGTGCCGCCAACGTCAGTCCACGTCGCCAGCCCAGCGCCTTCAGGGTCGCCAGGCCGCGCCACCAGACGATCGGCAGGAACACCATGCCGGCACCGGCAAAGCGCAGGCTGGCCATGTCGGTGGGCGTCAGATGCTCCCTGAGGCTGAAGCGGGCGGCGACGAACTGCGCCGCATAGATGGCGATCATGACGAGGCCGGCGATCACCGCCAGTCTTGTGTTTGCCGTGTCTCGTCCGTCCGCCATGTCAGTTCTGCCGTCATATTCATTGTCGCCAGGAGGAAATAGCCCCGACCTCGCGACGAAGCGCAGCCTATTGCCGAAATAGCCGCGACGAAATACGCTGTTTTTCGCAACTTAAAGTGTAATTCACGCAAAAGAGGTGGCTTGAACGTGAATTCTGAATCAGGCGACCTGGACGCCATCGACCGCACTCTTCTGCGACTGCTGCAGGAAGATGGACGCCGCACCACGCTTGACCTGGCAGCGCGCGTCGGCCTGTCGCCGACCGGCGCCAGCCAGCGCGTGAAGCGCCTGTTTCGCGACGGGTTCATCACAGCCGTCAGGGCGGTGCTCAATCCGGCAAAGATTGGCCGCGGCATGCTTGTCTTCATCGAGGTGCGGCTCGATCACACGGCCCCGCATATCTTTGACCGCTTCGCAGAGGCGGTCGCAAAGGCGCCCGAGGTTCTGGAATGCCACATGGTCGTCGGCGGCTTCGACTATCTCGTGAAGGCGCGCATTGCCGAGATGGCCGACTATCAGGATTTTCTCAAACGCGTCATCCTGCCGCTGCCGGGAGTGAAGGAAACACATACCTATGCATCCATCGGCGACGTGAAACCGGATGCCCTGCTGCCGGTGTGAGCAGGCACCGGATACCGCCCGGTGTCCGATCCTCAATTCTTCAGGAATGCGGCGATCTCGCTGAACACCCTGACGAACATGTCTTCGGTCAACACGCCAGTATTGGTGTTGTAGCGTGAGCAATGATAGCTCGAAAACAGCGTAATGCCGCCGGCCGGCAATTGCCCGCCATGTTTGAACGGGTAGGCGGCGACGCGCCCGCCCAATGCCCGTACGGTCGACTGGTGCGCGATCGATCCCAGCGCCAGCACGGCGCGCAGGTTGGGAAAGCGAGCGATCGTCGGCACCAGAAATGTCCGGCATGTGGCGATCTCCGCACCCACCGGCTTGTTCTCCGGCGGCACGCAGCGCACCGCGTTGGTGATCGCCGTGCCGACGAGCTCCAGCCCATCATCGGGCCGCGCCTTGAACTCGCCGCGTGCGAAGCCGTGGGCAATCAGCGTCGAGTAGAGCAGGTCGCCGGCATAGTCACCGGTGAACGGGCGCCCGGTGCGGTTGGCGCCGCGCAAGCCAGGCGCCAGACCGACGATCAGAAGCCGGACGGTATCCTCGCCGCCCAGTGGCAGGAAGGTCGGCACCGGCGCGTTGAACCAGGACGGCTCGCGCTGCCGCCATTCGGCGATGAAATCATGCAACCGCGGGCAGAGTGGGCAGTCGCGGCTGGGTTCGGAAGCGGGGTGGGCGGTCAAGTCGACCGGCCTCAGTAGTCGTCCTCGTCGACTTCAGCCGGTTCGGGCCGCCGTACGGGCCGCTCCGAGGGATCGCGGCCGACTTCGTTCTTCAGCGTCGCCAGGTCGATGAAATGGTCCGCCTGGCGGCGCAGGTCATCTGAGATCATCGGCGGTTGCGAGGCCATGGTCGAGACGATCGACACCTTGCGGCCACGCCGTTGCAGCGCCTCGACCAGCGTGCGGAAATCGCCGTCTCCGGAGAATATGACATAGTGGTCGACGACGTCGGCGAGTTCCAGCGCATCGACGGTGAGCTCGATGTCCATATTGCCCTTGATCTTGCGGCGGCCGGTCGAGTCGGTGAATTCCTTGGCCGGCTTGGTCACCACCTTGAAGCCGTTATAGTCGAGCCAGTCGATCAGCGGCCGGATCGAGGAGTATTCCTGGTCCTCGACCAGCGCGGTGTAATAATAGGCGCGCAGCAGGTAACCGCGCTTGTGGAAGCTCGCCAAAAGCTTGCGATAGTCGATGTCGAACCCGAGCGCGCGTGAGGTGGCGTAGAGATTGGCGCCGTCGATGAACAGGGCGATTTTTTCACGGGGATCGAACATGGAAATAGTCCTTTTCGAAATAACAGCCGTCTAACGAAATGCGGTAGCGACTAGCGGTCAGGCCCATAATAAACCGGCCGACCTTGGACCAACCGAGATAACGCCAGTTTGGTGGCAATCCAAGGGCGCGTGGCGCACTGCAAGCAATTGTGATCGCGGCGCCGAACCGTGGACGCGGGCTGCCCTGTGGGCACGCATTGCCATGATGCTTGTATTTTGGCGCCGTTCGGGTTATGGACCGCGCCTGTTTTCCATTACATCCAGGCATGAAAGGGGCAATCCATGGCCCGCGTAACCGTTGAAGATTGCATCGACAAGGTCGACAACCGCTTCGAGCTGGTGCTTCTGGCCGGCCACCGCGCTCGTCAGATCAGCCAGGGCGCGCAGATCACCGTGCCGCGCGACAACGACAAGAACCCGGTCATCGCGTTGCGCGAGATTGCCGACGAGACGCTGTCGCCCGACGATCTCAAGGAAGATCTGATCCATTCGCTGCAGAAGCATGTCGAGGTCGACGAGCCCGAAGCCGATGGCGAAGTGATCGCCGACCAGACTGGCGGTGCCGTTGCCGCCGCCGACGCGGACGACACCGAGGACAACGTCACCTTCGATCGCATGACCGAGGAAGACCTGCTGGCCGGCATCGAAGGTCTGGTTCCCCCGGAAAAGAGCGACGACTACTAAGAGCTTTTGATAATTCTACCCAGCCGGTCGCCTAGCGCCGTTTTCTGCGCTTCCGGTGCTCACGGACCCAAATGTCCGCTCCGCTCCGGTTCTCGAAAACTACGCTATCCGGCTCGGCTGAGCGAATTCTGAAAAGCCCTTTGGAATTGGCTGGAACAATCTTCCGGCACTTCCGTCCCGGCGGTTTCGTGGCTATCTATGACATGCGCCGTACAGTAGTGCGGCGCATGATTCATTTCATCGCCGAGAGTGTCCGCCCATGATGCGTCAGTATGAGCTTGTCGAGCGCGTCCAGCGCTACAAGCCTGACGTCAACGAGGCGTTGCTCAACAAGGCCTACGTCTACGCCATGCAGAAGCATGGTCACCAGAAGCGCGCTTCCGGCGACCCCTATTTCTCGCATCCGCTCGAAGTCGCCGCCATCCTCACCGAGATGCATATGGATGAGGCGACGATCGCCGTCGCCCTGCTGCACGACACCATCGAGGACACCACGGCGACCAGGGCCGAGATCGATGAGCTGTTCGGCCCAGAAATGGGCAAGCTGGTCGAAGGACTGACCAAGCTGAAGAAGCTCGACCTCGTGTCGAAGAAGGCGGAGCAGGCGGAAAACCTGCGCAAACTTCTGCTGGCGATCTCGGAAGATGTCCGCGTGCTCCTCGTCAAGCTCGCCGACCGCCTGCACAACATGCGCACCCTCGACCATATGCCGGAGGCCAAGCGCCTGCGCATCGCCGAGGAAACGATGGACATCTATGCGCCCTTGGCCGGGCGCATGGGCATGCAAGGCATGCGCGAGGAGCTGGAGGAGATCGCCTTCCGCTTCATCAATCCGGAAGCCTATCGCGCCGTTACCGCCCGGCTCGCCGAAATCTTCGAGCGCAACAAGGACGTGTTGTCCGAGATCGAGAAGGCTCTTTCGGGACTGTTCGAGAAACACGCCATCAAGGCCGGCGTCAAAAGCCGCCAGAAGAAGCCGTGGTCGGTGTTCCGCAAGATGGAGGCCAAGGCGCTGTCCTTCGAGCAATTGTCCGACATTTTCGGCTTCCGCGTCGTGGTCGACTCTGTCGAAGACTGCTATCGCGCGCTGGGGGCCATCCACACCACCTGGTCGATGGTGCCCGGCCGTTTCAAGGACTACATCTCGACGCCGAAACAGAACGACTACCGTTCGATCCACACCACCATCGTCGGTCCTTCGCGCCAGCGTGTCGAGCTGCAGATCCGCACCCGCGAGATGAACAAGATCGCCGAATACGGTGTCGCCGCCCATTCGATCTACAAGGACACCGGGGGCAAGACGAACGGCGCCGTGCACGCGATCTCGAAGGAGACCAATGCCTATGCCTGGCTGCGGCGCACCATCGAGCAGCTGGCAGAGGGCGACAACCCGGAAGATTTCCTCGAGAACACCAAGCTGGAGCTGTTCCAGGACCAGGTGTTCTGCTTCACGCCGAAGGGCATGCTGATTGCCTTGCCGCGCGGCGCCACGCCGATTGATTTCGCCTATGCCGTCCACACCGATGTCGGCGATACCTGCGTCGGCGCCAAGGTCAACGGCCGCATCATGCCGCTGATGACGGAACTGAAGAATGGCGACGAGGTCGAGATCATCCGCTCCAAGGCTCAGGTGCCGCCGGCCGCGTGGGAATCGGTCGTCGTCACCGGCAAGGCGCGCGCCGCCATCCGCCGCGCTACCAAGAATGCGATCCGCAAGCAGTATTCCGGCCTTGGCGCGCGTATCCTGGAGCGTGCCTTCGAACGAGCCGGCAAGACCTTCACCAAGGAAAGCCTGAAGCCGGTCCTGCACCGGTTGGCGCGCAAGGACATCGAGGATGTGCTGGCGTCCGTCGGTCGTGGCGAACTGGCTTCCACCGATGTCATGAAGGCGGTCTTCCCTGACTACAAGGACGAGCGCGTCACCCCCGCGGCTCCCAAACAGCGCGAGGAGGGCTGGTCGAAGATCCGCAACGCCGCCGGCATGCTGTTCCAGATTCCGGGCCGGGCCGCGCGCAAGGACAAGGACCAGCCAGGCGCCGGCGCGGTGCCGATCCGTGGCGTGCGCGGCGACCTGCCGGTGCGCTTCGCGCCGGAAGGCGCGGTCCCTGGCGACCGTATCGTCGGCATCGTCCAGCCGGGCACCGGCATCACCATTTATCCGATCCAGTCGCCGGCGCTGCAGGCTTTCGACGACCAGCCGGAGCGCTGGATCGACGTACGTTGGGACATCGACGAACGCACCAAGGAACGGTTTCCCGCGCGCGTCTCGGTCACCGCCATCAACGCGCCGGGCTCGCTTGCCGACATCGCCCAGGTCGTTGCCTCCAACGACGCCAACATCCATACGCTGTCGATGGTGCGCACCGCGCCCGATTTCACCGAAATGCTGATCGATCTCGAAGTCTGGGACCTGAAGCATCTCAACCGGCTGCTGTCGCAGCTCAAGGACAATTCGAGCGTCAGCGATGCGCGGCGCGTCAATGGCTAGCGATAGCCGACCATGGGGGACGAGATGAATACCGACGAAGTGCTGGGCATATTCCGTGAGGCTGGCGCTGTTCTGGAGGGTCATTTCATCCTGACGTCGGGCCTGCGCAGTCCAGTCTTCCTGCAGAAGGCACGGGTGTTCATGCATGCCGACAAGACCGAGCGGCTGTGCAAGGCGCTGGCCGAGAAGATCCGCGCCGCGGTACCAGGCAAGATCGACTATATCGTCGGGCCGGCGATCGGCGGGCTGATCCCGGCTTACGAAACTTCGCGCCACCTTGGCGTGCCGGCGATCTGGGTGGAGCGGGAAGGGGGCGAGTTCCGCCTGCGGCGCTTCGAGATTGACCGAGGCGCGCGCGTCGTCATCGTCGAGGACATCGTCACCACCGGATTGTCGATCCGCGAAACCATCGATTGCCTGCGCGCCCTTGGTGCGGAGGTGGTCGCGGCCGCCTGCATCATCGACCGATCGGCCGGCAAGACCCATGTCGGCGTGCCGCTGATCGCGCTTGCCGAATACGAGGTCCCAGCCTATCCGCCGGACAGATTGCCGCCGGAGCTTGCCGCCA
Organism: Mesorhizobium sp. Cs1299R1N3; assembly: GCF_037179625.1. Classification (NCBI taxonomy): domain Bacteria; kingdom Pseudomonadati; phylum Pseudomonadota; class Alphaproteobacteria; order Hyphomicrobiales; family Phyllobacteriaceae; genus Mesorhizobium; species Mesorhizobium sp. Cs1299R1N3. Next base: position 181,505 of record NZ_JAPYKQ010000005.1, read on the forward strand.
TCCCGGCCATCAAGCCGGGCAGCCGCAACATCTGAGGAGGTCGCATTGATCGTCGGTATCGATCATTTCGTGCTGACGGTGGTGTCGCTCGACGCGACCTGCGCCTTTTATCAGCGCGTGCTGGGCTTCGAACGCGTCGACACGCCGGGCCGGCCGACGGCACTTGCCTTCGGCAACCAGAAGATCAATGTCCACGAGATCAGCCGCACCTTCGAGCCGAAGGCGAAGTCGCCGACGCCCGGATCCGGTGACTTCTGCCTGATCACCGACCGGCCGCTCGATGAATTCGTTGCCGGCCTCGAAGCCAATCACGTAATAGTGGAACTCGGGCCGGTCGAACGCATCGGCGCGCAGGGGCCGATGATGTCGGTCTACTTCCGCGATCCCGATGGCAACCTTGTCGAAGTCAGCCAGTACCTGCGGTAGCATATCGATCATCGGCTGCGACAATTAGCCGAAACCACTTCTCAAATTCGCCGCGATTGTCCGATGTTGGAGGAGACGGACCTTACCCGAATTTGGCGGTGCGGCCGCTGCGCGGACGGCCTCCAGTTGTTGTCGGGGTCGCGGATGGCTATATCAAAGTCGCGATTGCCTTCTGGCGACCGTAAAGCGCAAGATGTGGTGGTCGAAGCCCGGCTGGAAACAGCGGGCCTGTAAGCTGTGAATAGTCGGGAATAGGAAGAGAGTGCTTTTTCGTCGCCGCAAACCGGATGGCCTTTTCGAGCGGGTGCGCACCTATCTGTGGCCGCGCCGTTCGTTTTCGCGCTCGCTTCAATATTTCTCCAAGCGCATCCTGCGGCTCAAGGCCACCCCGCATGCGGTGGCGGCTGGCGTCGCGGCAGGTGTCTTTGCTTCGTTCTTCCCCGTCGGTTTCCACTTCATCATCGCCGCCGTTCTGTGTTGGGTGATCGCCGGCAATCTGGTGGCAGCGGCTCTCGGAGCCGTGTTTTTCGGCAATCCGCTGACCTTTCCGCTCTTGTGGGGCGCGTCCTGGGAAACCGGCAAGCTCATCTTGCACGATCGCCTGCCTACGCATGGCCCGCCGGCGCATCTGGGCGAGATGATGCACAAGCTTTCCTTCGCCAAACTATGGCATCCCGTACTGGAGCCCATGCTGATCGGGGCGGTGCCGCTCGGGCTCGTGTTCGGCCTGGTGTTCTACGGCATCACGCGCTGGGGCATGAATGTCTTCCGCGAACAGAGGCGCAAGCGGCTGGCAGAGCGTGCGAGACGCCGTGAGCATTCGCCTCATCCCGGCGGAAGCATCGGTTCCGCCACCCAATGATCATCGGCATCGGCAGCGACCTGATCGACATCACACGCATCAAGAAATCGCTTGAGCGTCATGGCCAGCGCTTCATCCAGAGGATCTACACCGAGGTGGAGCAGGCGCGTTCGGAGAACCGGCGCGCCCGCGCGGCTTCCTACGCCAAGCGCTTTGCCGCCAAGGAGGCTTGCGCCAAGGCACTGGGCACCGGTCTGGCGCAAGGGGTCTTCTGGCGTGACATGGGTGTCGTCAACCTGCCCAGCGGTGCGCCGACGATGGCGCTGACCGGCGGAGCGCTGGCGCGGCTGGAGAAGATCCTGCCGCAAGGTCATCGGGCGGCGATCCACCTCACCATCACGGATGATTTCCCGCTCGCTCAAGCCTTTGTGATCATAGAAGCGCTACCGGTCGAAGAAGCGCCACATTGATTGCATCTGACGACCGGCATTGACGTTGCCCAGCGCGCGCCGAGACTCTATACCATCCAACGCACAATCGAGGACGACATGAGCGTGGCTGAAAAATCCCAGAAGAAATCCGGCGGGCTTGGCGAAACCGTCAGCGTCATCGTCCAGGCGCTTTTGCTCGCCCTGGTCATTCGCACGCTGCTGTTCCAGCCGTTCTCGATCCCGTCGGGCTCCATGCGGCCGACGCTTCTGGAAGGCGACTATCTGTTCGTCACCAAATGGTCCTACGGCTATTCACGCTATTCGCTGCCTTTTGGACCGGACATTTTCTCGGGCCGTATCTGGGGCTCCGAGCCCAAGCGTGGTGACGTGGTGGTGTTCAAGTTCCCGCCGGATCCGTCCGTCGACTACATCAAGCGCGTCATTGGTCTGCCCGGCGACAAGATCCAGATGAAGGATGGCCAAGTCTTCATCAACGGCGTCGGCGTGCCGCGCGTCAAGACCGGCCAGATCGACAATCCCGACATCACGGAAAAGGATTATCCGATCGATGTCTATCGCGAGACGCTGCCCGACGGCGTCAGCTACGACACGCTGGATCTGTCGCCGAACTCGATTGGCGACAACACCCGCGAATTCGACGTTCCCCCCGGCCACTATTTCATGATGGGCGACAACAGGGACAACTCCGCCGACAGCCGCTTCACCGTCGGCTTTGTTCCGGCCGAGAACCTGGTCGGCCGCGCCAACCTTGTCTTCTTCTCGATCGCCGGCAAGGCAAGCCCGCTCGAAATCTGGAAATGGCCGTCGCTGATGCGCGCCTCGCGCCTGTTCCATTTCGTCAACTAGGGTCATGGCGGCACCAAAAAGGTTGACCGCCGATGCGCTCGCCGAAGCGCTTGCGGAACGCACGGGCCATGCCTTTGCCGACCGCCAGCGCCTGCAGCGTGCGCTTACCCATGCCAGTGCGCGAGGCGCCAATGCGGGCGCCGACTATGAGCGGTTCGAATTCCTCGGCGACCGGGTTCTTGGCCTTGTTGTCGCCGATATGCTGTTGGCTGCCTTTCCCGATGCCGCGGAAGGGGAGTTGTCGCTGCGGCTCAATGCGTTGGTCAATGCCGAGGCGCTGTCTGATATCGCCGAAGACATCGGGCTGCCGGACCTGATCCGTGCCGGGTCCGATGTGCGCGGGCTCGAGGGACGCAAGCGCGTCAACCTGCGCGCCGACGCACTGGAATCGCTGATCGCCGTGCTGTATCTCGATGGTGGTCTGGAAGCAGCCCGCGCATTCATCCATAAATACTGGCAGCCGCGTTCGCAGGCCTCGGGTGCCGCGCGCCGCGACGCCAAGACCGAATTGCAGGAATGGGCGCATCAGGCGGCGAGTGCTGTTCCCGCCTATCAGATCGACGGCCGGGAAGGCCCCGATCACGATCCGCTGTTTACCGTCAGCGTCAAGGTCGGCGCGTTTCAGCCGGCAACCGGCAGCGGCCGCTCCAAGCGCGAGGCCGAACAGGCCGCCGCTGCTGCCCTTCTGGTTCGCGAGGGCGTCTGGGTTCATGAAGGGAGTGCGGCATGACCGCCGAAGACACCGCAGCCGCTCCTGTCACGCATTCCGGCTTCGTCGCGCTGATCGGCGCGCCCAATGCCGGCAAGTCGACGCTGGTCAACCAACTGGTCGGCGCCAAGGTCTCGATCGTCACCCATAAGGTGCAGACGACACGCGCCATCGTGCGCGGTATCGCCACGCACGACAACGCGCAGATCGTCTTTGTCGACACACCGGGCATCTTCAAGCCCAAGCGGCGTCTCGACACCGCGATGGTGACCACCGCCTGGGGCGGCGCCAAGGATGCCGATATCGTGCTGCTGCTGATCGACGCCGAGCGCGGCATCAGGGGCGACGCCGATGCCATCCTCGAACGGCTGAAGGATGTGCGCCAGCCGATGGTGCTGATCCTCAACAAGGTCGATCGGGTGAAGCATGAGGCGCTGCTCGCCCTGTCCGCGGCAGCGAACGAGAAAGTGCCGTTCCAGCGCACCTTCATGGTCTCGGCGCTGACCGGCTCCGGCTGCAAGGACCTGCTCGACTACCTGGCCAAGGCGCTGCCGGCCGGCCCGTGGTACTACCCGGAAGATCAGATTTCCGACCTGCCTATGCGCCAGCTGGCGGCCGAGATCACCCGCGAGAAACTCTATCTCAGGCTGCATCAGGAACTACCCTATTCCTCGCACATCGAGACCGAGAAATGGGAAGAGAAGAAGGACGGTTCGGTGCGCATCGACCAGACTATCTTTGTCGAGCGCGACAGCCAGAAGAAGATCGTGCTCGGCCACAAGGGCGAGACCATCCGTGCCATCGGGCAGGCCGCGCGGATGGAAATATCAGGCATATTGGAGCAGAAGGTGCACCTGTTCCTGTTCGTGAAAGTGCGCGAGAATTGGGGCGACGACCCCGAGCGCTATCGCGAGATGGGGTTGGAGTTTCCGCATTAGGCGCGATCCCGAGACGTGAGCGCCGTTTTCGGGAAAGATCATGCTTGAGGTAGCGATCGATGCCGCCTTGGTGCGCCGGCTGATTGCCGCGCAATTCCCGCATTGGAAGAATTTTGCGGTCAGGCCGGTTGATTTTGGCGGCTGGGACAACAGGACCTTTCATCTCGGCGACGAGATGACCGTGCGGTTGCCGAGCGCCGCTGCCTACGCCCTGCAAGTGGAAAAGGAACATCGCTGGCTGCCGAGATTGGCGCCGCTGCTGCCACTGCCCATTCCCGTACCGCTGGCGATGGGCGTTCCGGCCGAGGGCTATCCCTGGCATTGGTCAGTCTATGGCTGGATCGAGGGCGAGATAGCGAAACGGGAACGTATCGCAAATCTGTCGGAATTCGCGGCGGACCTGGCTCGGTTCCTGGTTGCGTTGAAACAGGTGGACGCGACCGATGGGCCCGCGCCTGGGCAGCACAATTTCTTTCGCGGCGGACCGCTGACGGTCTATGACGGCGAGACAAGGCAAGCGATCTCGGCGCTCGGCAACCGCATCGATGCCGGCGCCGCCACCGCCGTCTGGGAGACAGCCCTTGCCGCGGCCTGGGAAAGTCCGCCCGTCTGGTTTCATGGCGATGTCAGCCGGGGCAACCTCCTGGTCGAAAACGGCAGGTTGAGCGCCGTGATCGATTTCGGCACCTCCGGTGTCGGCGATCCATCCTGCGATCTGGCAATTGCCTGGACGGTGTTCGAAGGCGAGAGCCGGGACACGTTTCGCGCCTGCCTCGCGGCAGATGAAGCAACCTGGGCGCGCGGGCGTGGCTGGGCGCTGTGGAAGGCATTGATCACCGCCGCCGGGCAAATAGACATCGCCCCGGCCGAGATCGAAGAATCGTGGCGAGTGATCGATGCTGTGCTGATCGATCGCAAGCGCCAGGCATGAGGCGAGACGCCTGACTCCGTCATCGGGCGGCGCTGATGGATCAAAAAACCTGCTGTCCCGGCAGCTTTCGCATGGGCCTCTATCGTCGGTTGAGCGCTCAAGAAATTGGCCAGATTTGACTTGAGAATCTGATGTTGAAAAATAACATATTCGACATTTGTTAGACAACGTGCGCAATTTACTTGAAAATAATGGAATAAAACGAGAAGGCTGGAGTCTAAAGTAAAAGACATCCGGGATTATTACATAAAAATGACGATGTGCCATTTGTGCCGATTTGAAAATCGACCTGGGACGGTTAGTGTTATTTGTGCAACACCGATTTAATCTGTGGCGTGAATCCGGCATATTTGCGGAATTGTCATTGAAGGCGGAAGATTGGTGGGTATGTTCGCCGCGAAAAGGGGACGCGGTGCGAGCCTTTTTTCATTGTGGGGGTGAGGCGGGAAAACATATCCGCCAGCCACAATTCGGAAGCCATTTATTAACTTGACTGGAGAGGTCAGAAAATGAACATCAAGAGCCTCCTTCTCGGCTCAGCCGCGGCACTGATCGCGGTGTCCGGCGCACGCGCCGCGGACGCTGTCGTCGTCGCCGAACCGGAACCGGCCGAATACGTCAAGATCTGTGACGTCTACGGCGCCGGCTATTTCTATATCCCGGGCACCGAAACCTGCCTGCGCATCGGCGGCTATGTCCGTTACGACATCGGTGTCGGCGATTCCGGCTCGCTCGATGGCGTCAACCACGTCCCGGATCATCAGGACGCCGGCACCACTCATTCGACCTACTACAAGAACACCCGCTTCACGCTGAAGACCTGGACCGGTCAGGAGACCGAGCTCGGTACCCTGAAGACCTACACCGAGACCCGCTTCAACTACGGCAACAGCTCCGGTGACTATACTAATCAAGCCGCCTCCAACGCCGACGATTGGACGGGTCGTAACAAGTCGCTCTCGCTGCGTTTCGCCTGGATTCAGCTCGGCGGCTTGCGCGTCGGCAAGGACGATACGGCTTTCGATACGTTCATCGGCTATGCCGGCAACGTCATCCAGGACACGCTGGTTCCGTATGGCGGGCAGGAGAGCAACGTCGTTCAGTACTACTTCGACGCAGGCAATGGCTTCTCGGGGCTGGTCTCGCTCGAAGAGGGTGCTGGCAAGGTCGGCACCATCGACAGCTATGTTCCGCATGTCGTCGGCGGTTTGAAGTACAAGGGCGACTGGGGTTCGCTCACCGGCGTCGTGGCCTATGACAGCAACTATGAAGAAGTCGCTGGCAAGGTTCGCCTCGACGTCAAGGCAACCAACGAGTTGGCGCTGTTCATCATGGGTGGCTACGGCACCGACGACAATCTCACCGACGATGCGAACAACGCCATCGATGCACACGGTCGCGGCTTCTACAAACAGTGGGGCGGCAACTGGGCGATCTGGGGTGGCGGCACCTACAAGTTCAACGACAAGACCTCGTTCAACGCCCAGATCTCCTATGACGACTGGAAGAATCTCGGCATCGCCGCGAACGTTGCCTATACCGTTGTGCCCGGCTTTACGGTCACGGCTGAAGTCGATTACCTCAATGCTGGAAAGTTCGACGACGCAGATTTCAGCAACTGGACCAAGGCCAACAAGAAGAGCAGCGTCGGCGGCATTCTCCGCTTCCAGCGCTCGTTCTAACGGATCGACTGACCTCACCAACCGCCCGCAGCACATCGCTGCGGGCGGCTTTTTTATGCGTTGTTGCGGGAGACGGCCCAGGCGCTCAGGCCCATAGCTTGATTTCGCCACCCGATCGGTGAAAAGCTCGTGATATGGAATGGCGCGACGAGGGAATCATTCTCGGCACCCGCAAGCATGGCGAAACCAGCGCCATTCTCGAGGTGATGACGCGTGCCCATGGCCGCCATCTCGGCCTCGTGCGTGGCGGCCGCTCGCGCAAGCTGCAACCCGTTCTCCAGCCCGGCAATCGCGTCGATCTCTTGTGGCGCGCGCGCCTTGACGAGCATCTGGGTACCTTCCAGGCCGAAGCGATCGAGATGAACGCCGCCCGGCTGATGGACAGTGCCATCGCCGTCTACGGCCTTCAGACGATGGCGGCGCATCTGCGCCTGCTGCCCGAGCGTGATGCCCATGGGGGCCTTTACGAGGCGCTTTCGGTGATGATCGTCCACCTGGACGATGCCGACGCCGCCGGCGAGCTGGTGGCGCGTTTCGAACTTCTGATCCTCGATGAACTCGGCTTTGGCCTCGATCTCAGCCAATGCGCCGCCACCGGCACCAAACAGGACCTTGCCTATGTCTCGCCGAAATCGGGACGCGCGGTGTCGCGTGAAGCCGGAGCACCATGGCACGACAGGATGCTGGTGCTGCCTGCATTTCTGCAGCGCGGTTCCGGCATGCGCGCGAATCATGCGGCGATCGCGGACGCCTTCCGCTTGACCGGTTTCTTCTTCACCCGCCATGTCTACGAGCCGCGCGGCATCGACCAGCCCGACGCGCGCGCCGGCTTTCTTGCAGCGTTGCGCAAGCACCACGCTGCGCACAAGCCCATCGCCGGAGAGAACGCGGCCAGAGAAATCATCAGATGAGCGAAGTCGAACTCTATCCAGGCCGGGTCTCGCCGCTCGGCCTCGGCACCATTCCTCACGCCGACATCCTGAAATACACCGGCCTGGAATTGCTTCAGCGAATCATCGACGGCAAATATCCGGCACCGCCGATCTCCTTCCAGCTCAGCTTCGCGTTGACCGAAGTATCGGAAGGTCGCGCCGTATTCCGCGGCGTGCCGAACGAACGTCACCTCAACCCGCTGGGTGGCGTTCATGGCGGCTGGGCGGCGACGCTGCTCGATTCGGCGTTGGCCTGCGCCGTGCAGTCACTGCTCGACAGGGGCGAGGCCTACACGACGGCGGAGTTCAAGGTGAACCTCACGCGGCCGATTACGCCCAGGACCGGCGAGGTGGTCTGCGAAGGCAAGGTGGTCCACAAAGGCCGCACGCTTGCCGTTTCCGAAGCGACGCTGAAGGACGCCGGCGGCAAACTGCTGGCTTTCGGCACCGAGACATGTTCGATATTTCCAGCCGCCAATCTGGCGGCACGTTGAGTTTTCAGCCGTTTGACCGCCGCATTTGAATGTCAATGAGACGATACGTCAGTGAAAACTGGCCTGGTTTGGGGGAACCGCCATGTTTGAAAGCCTGATCGGCCTTGTCGCCATCATCGCCTTGTTCGTCATCATCTCGCGCCAGCAGAGCCGGATCGGCCTGATCGAGCGCGAACTTGGCGCGCTGCGCAGTCTCGTGCTGTCGGGCGCTGTATCACCCGCGGCCAGGCCGTCGGAACAGGAAGCGGCCGAGGGCGAGGCCTACACGGCACCGGTGGCCGCGCACGCGGTCGATATCGCCCCGGCAGCAATCAGCGAGTCCGCGCCGGTACAGGCCACCGAGGCGGAAATCCCGGCCGCAGAGAGTGTGCCCGGTCCCTGGAGCACCCCCGAGGCAACACCGAAAACGCCAGAGGTCGCGCCGGCCGCGGTCGCCAAAGCCGCTCGCCAGTCCGACGTCGAAACCGCGCTCGGCACGCGTTGGGCGGTCTGGGTCGGCGGCATTGCGCTTGCTCTGGGCGGCTTGTTCCTGATCCGCTACACCATCGAGGCCGGCATTTTCGGTCCCGGCGTGCGGCTCACCATGGCGGCCGTGCTCGGTTTGGTGCTGGTCGCCGCCGGCGAGTTCATTCTTCGCACCGGATTCAAGGTACCGGTGCAAGGTGTTGCCGGCGCTTATATTCCGGCGGTCCTCACGGCAGCCGGCGCCTTCATCCTGTTCGGCACCGTCTATGCCGCCCATGGCGTTTACGGCTTCATCGGCCCGGCGCTTGCCTTCACGTTGCTTGGTGCGATCGGCATTGCCACCATCGCCGCCGCTCTCATCCATGGCCAGGCGCTGGCTGGCATCGGTCTCGTCGGCGCCATGGTGACGCCGGTGCTGATCGCTTCGCAGGCGCCCAATCCCTGGGCGTTGTTCGGCTATCTCGCAATCGTGCTCGCCGCCACCGGCGTCATCGCCCGCATGCGCGACTGGAAGGCGCTGATGGCGGCCGCCTTTTTCGGCACCGGCATCTGGACCATCCTCTACATGACCGACGCACCGGGCGCGAACCTCTCCGCGATCCTGTTCATCGACACTGTGACGCTGGCTGTGCTTGCCCTTGTCTGGCTGAGCAGTCGCGGCGACGAGACCGGACCAGCAAGGTCCTTTGACTGGCCGTCCATCGTGCCTGGACTGTTCGTCGCCTTCTCGGCGCTGGGCCTCTCGGTTGACCCGGTCTTCGCCGCTGCCGGTGATGCCTTGCCTGGCGCGGTGCTGCTTATGGTGATGGTAGCGGTCGCGCTCTACCGCCCGCTGGCGCTGCCACTGCTTTATGCCGCCGCCATGGCGACGGTACTGATCTATCTCGGCATCATCCCGCCGACCTCTATCGCTTCCGATTTTTCGAGCGGCGCTCTGGGTGTTGATGGGGTGCCTTTGGCCACGGCCAACGCGCTGAGCTTGCGCCTTGGCATCGGCCTTGGCGTGGTCTTCATTGCCGCCGGTCTCTGGGCCGCGCGCCGTTTCGCCGCCTCGGCGCAGATCCGAGCAGCCTCGTGGGCTGCATGGGGTGTCATCGCGCCTCTGGTTATCCTGCTGGCGCTCTGGTTCACCTTCGGCGATCTCGACCGTGACTTTGTCTATGCCGCCGTTGCGGCCCTGCTGGTCGTGGTCTTCGCCGCCGGCGGCGAGTGGATCGCGCGGGCTGAGGAACCGCCGCTCAGGGGCGGCGTGGCAGTGTCGTTTGCCTTGGGTGGCGCAGCAGTCGCCGCACTCCTGATGCTGCATATGGCTTTTGATTCCGGCTGGACCACCACCTTGCTCGGTGCCGCGGCAATCGTGCCGGCGCTCGCCACGCGTTGGCGCTCTTATCCCGTGCTCGGCTGGATTTCAGTCGCCGCCGTCATCGCGGTGCTTGGCCGCGTCGCCTTCGACCCGACGATCGTCGGCGCCGAGTTCCTGTCGACGACACCGGTCTTCAACTGGTTGCTGCCGGGCTACGGCGTGCCGGCGCTCGCCTTCGGCTTCGCGGCCTGGCAGCTCGCCAACACCACTGATGGCCGACCGCGCCTCGCCATGGAAGCAGCGGCGGCACTGTTCGCGCTGCTGACGCTCGCAATACTGGTGCGTCACGCCATGCATGGCGGCGTCATCAACAGCGATGCGCCGACGCTCGCCGAACAAGCGATCTACACGCTGATCGCCATCGGTGCCGGCGCCATCCTGATCGCCATCGACAGGCGCTCGCCAAGTTCGGTGCTGCGCTATGGTTCGATGGCGGTGGGCGTGGTCTCGGTTGCCTTTGTCGTCATCCAACATTTCCTGGTGCTCAATCCGTTGTTCACCGACGAATCGACCGGTCGGATTCCGGTTTTCAATCTTTTGTTCCTGGCCTATCTCCTGCCGGCCGTCGCCGCTGGCGGTCTGGCGCTCTATAGCAGGGGCAAGCGGCCGAAATGGTATTCTGCCATGCTGGCGCTGGTGGCGGCGCTGCTTGCCTTCGCCTATGCCACGCTCTCGGTGAGGCGCCTGTTCAAAGGCGAGTTCATCGGCTTGTGGAGCGGCCTTGGCCAGTTGGAGACCTATACTTATTCGGCACTCTGGCTGGTGATCGGCGTAGCGCTGCTCACAGCTGGCGTCTGGCTGAAATCGCAGGTGCTGCGCATTGCTTCGGCCGGGCTGATCGCGGTTGCCGTGCTGAAAGTCTTCCTCTTCGACATGTCGGAACTGGAGGGTGTGCTCAGGGCGCTGTCCTTCATCGGTCTGGGTGCGGTGCTGATCGGCATTGGCCTGTTCTACCAGCGGCTTTTGACGCGGGCGGCGAAGGAAAAAGGATAATCGCCTGCGAATCATTGGTTTTCTTTGCCGGTCGGGAATAAACCGGCACCCGCCGGCGTTATCTCGTTGCTTGGGTGACCGGAGCGGTGGACCGCTTCGCGCTGGCCGCTTGCGCCGTGCCGGGAAGGCGCGTTCAATCGAGATCAACAAGGGCGACCTCAGAACCAGCGGTCATGAACGAAAAGAAGGCAGCAATCCTTGGCGAAATACCGCGCCTGCGACGCTACGCACGCTCGCTTCTGCGCGACCGCGATGCTGCCGACGATCTCGTTCAGGACTGCCTCGAGCGCGCGCTGTTGCGGCTCGACAATTGGCAGACAGGAGAAAGCCCCAGGAGGTGGCTGTTTACGATCATGCATCATTTGTTCATCGACCAGATGCGCAAGGTGAACCGCCGCGGCGAAGCGGCGATGCTGCCGCTGGAGGCGGGCGAGACGGTTGCCCAGCCGCCCGAACAGTTGGAGGGCATCGCTTCGCGCGAGATCATCGACGCATTGCAGGCGATCAGCCCGGATCGCCGCGCGGCGCTGGTCATGGTCGCCATCGAGGGCTTTTCCTATGCCGAAGCCGCCAACATTCTGGGTGTGCCCGCGGGCACGCTGATGTCGCGCATCGCGCGTGGCCGTGAGGAACTGCGCGGGTTGCTGGACGACACAGCACGCCGCCGAGCCATAAGGATCGTCGAGAAATGATCCGCCGCGATTTTTCCGAACGGGACATCCACATGGCGCTCGACGGCGAACTGCCGCCCGATGAACGCGCCGCCTACGATGCCTGGCTCGACTCCAATCCCGAGATGAAGGCCAGGAGCGCCCGCTTCACCGCCGACCGGGAGGCATTGCGCTCGGCTTTTGCCGGCGTGCTGGATGAGGCTGTACCGCTGCGCCTGCGCAAGGTGGTGCTCGGCGAAGCGCCTGTTAAGGTTGCGGTGCCACGCTCACGCTGGTGGCTTGCCGCCGCCGCGGCCGTGCTTCTCGCCACGGGCGGATTTGGCGGCTATTTTGCCGGCATCGGCGGCCTCGGGCAGGAGGACCCGGCGGAGGATCAGCTCGCCGAACAGGCGATCGCCGCCCACGTCATCTATGCCGCCGAGAAGCGGCATGCGGTGGAAGTTCCGGCCAGCGACAAGGATCATTTGCAGACCTGGCTGTCCAACCGGATCGGCCTGAATCTGGTGGTGCCGGACCTGAGCGCGAACGGCTTCCAATTGGTTGGTGGCCGGTTGCTGCCGGCCGGCGAAAGCAAGGCCGCGATGCTGCTTTACGAAGACGGCAAGGGCGAACGCATATCCCTCTTCGTAACGGCGGAATCGACCGAGAATGCCAAGGGTACTTACGCTTCGGCGCAGGACGGTCCGCAGGCGGTCTACTGGCTGGACAAGGGCTATGGCTGTGCCGTCGTCGGTTCGCTGCCGCGCGAGCAATTGGCGGTCGTGGCCAAGAACGCGTATGGCCAGCTTTTGGCCGGGCTGGCCAGTTGAGCCGGTTGCGAACTTGCGCGGCCGACTGACTTGAAAACAGCGATTGCGTTCAAAGCTTGCCAGCTTCCCTGTCGTGGCGGAAACTGTCACAATTCGGCCCTAATCAAGGAGCGATAGCGCATGATGAATACCGGCGCTTCGGCCGGTGTCCGCGACGCTTTTGACCGGGGCCGTTTTCCGCAACGCAATCGAGGTTTTCTCAAGCCGCATGCCTGCCGAGATCCGCAAGGCCCGCGCGTCAGACGTCGATGATCTCGCCGCCATCGAGAAAGCCGTGTTCTCGAGCGACCGCATTTCCCGCCGCTCCTTCCGCCAGTTCATCGAGCGGGAGACCGCCGAGACGCTGGTCGCCGAAATCGACGGCCGCGTCGGCGGTTATGCGATCGTGCTGTTTCGCAAGGGAAGTGGGGTGGCACGGCTCTATTCCATAGCCGTCGGACCGTTCTTCGGCGGGCTCGGCATAGGCCGCCAATTACTGTCCGCGGCCGAAGAGGCAGCCTTCGAACACGACCGCATGATGCTGCGTCTCGAAGCGCGCGAGGACAATGGCCGCGCCATCCATATCTACGAGCAGGCCGGCTACCGCAAGATTGGCCGTGAGCCGGGGTACTACGAAGACGGCGCGACGGCGCTACGCTATGAAAAAACCCTGCGCGGCGACCTTCCGGTCGCCACCAGGGTGCCGTTCTACCAGCAGACCTGCGAGTTCACCTGCGGTCCATGCTGCCTGATGATGGCCATGGCCAATTTCGATGGTGGCTTCGTACCCGACCCGGTGATGGAAATCCGCCTCTGGCGCGAGGCAACGACCGTCTTCATGATGTCTGGACCAGGCGGCTGCGAACCATTCGGTCTGGCCGTTTCGGGGTACGAAAGCGGGCTTGCTGCGGAGATTTACGTTTCCTTCTACGGCGCATTGTTCCTGCAATCGGTGCGTAGCGAGGAAAAGCGCCGGATCATGGAACTGGCACAGGTCGACTTTCGCCGCCGCGCGGAACTTTACGGCATCCCGGTGAATTACCGTCCGTTCACCATCGACGATATAAGGGCGGCTCTCGCTGGTGGCAAACTGGTGCTGGTGCTGATCAGCGGCTTCCTGATGTTTGGCAAGAAGGTGCCGCACTGGGTGCTGGCCATCGGCGATGATGGCGATCATATTCTGATCCACGATCCGTGGGTCGAGGATGAAAGGCAGGAAACCATCCTTGATGCCGCCAACATTCCCGTGCCTTACGGCATCTTCATGAATATGGCGCAGTTCGGCCGCGACGGACTGCGTGCCGCCATCACTTTGGGAAAGAGATAATGACCTGGGTCATTCTTACCGGCAGGCAGAGCGATCTCGACCAGGTGGCGACACCGCACAAGATCATCACCAATCGTGACTATCTCGCGCATCCCTCGCTGTTCCGCGGCCAGCGGCCGAAGGTCATCAACCTGTCGAACAATTACGGCTACCAGAGCCGCGGTTATTATGCGTCGCTGCTGGCAAGTTCGCGCGGCCACAAGGTCATCCCGACCGTCGAGACGATGATCGACCTGTCGGAGCGCAAGCTCTACGAGCACGCCTTGCCGGAACTGGAACTGGCGCTCAACAAATGCCGCAAGGATCTCGGCGGTATATTCCCGGCGAAGGTCTGCATCTTCTTCGGCATCGGCCCGTCCAAGGTCTGGGACCGTTTTGCCAAGCTGTTGTTCGACTGGTTCCGGGCGCCGGCGCTCGAAGTCCACATCAAGGACAGCGCCGAATGGGCTTCGATCCGCAAGATCGGCTTCCACCCGCTGGCGCGCATGACCGAGGACGAGGAAAAGAGCTTCATCCAGTGCCTGGAGACCTACACCAACCGTGAGTGGCGCGACACCAAGGGCCGCACGCCGGCGCGGTACACCTTCGCCACGCTGGTCGATCCGCATGAGGAATTGCCGCCCTCGGAAATCTCCTCGCTGCGCTACTGGGCCAAGATCGCCGAAAAGATGGGGGTCGAAATCGAGCCCATCACCAGGAAGGATCTCGCCAAGCTCGCGAATTACGATGCGCTGTTCATCCGCGAGACCACCTCGATCTCCAATCATACCTATCGTTTCGCCCGCCGCGCCCAGCAGGAAGGCATGCCTGTCATCGACGACCCGCTGTCGATGATCCGCTGCACCAACAAGGTCTATCTCAACGAACTGATGGCCTACAACAAGGTGCCGGTGCCGCCGACGGTGATGATCGCCGGCGCCTCCGATCTCGAACTCGCGGCGCAGACGCTGGGTTTTCCGCTGGTGTTGAAGATCCCGGATTCGTCATTCTCGCGCGGTGTCAAGAAATGCGCCAATTTCGAGGAGCTGAAGACGCTTGCCACCGAATGGCTCGAGGATTCCGATCTTCTGATCGCGCAGAAATTCATCCCGACCGAATATGACTGGCGTGTCGGCGTGCTCGGTGGCCAGCCGCTGTTTGCCGTGCATTATCTGATGGCCAAGAAGCACTGGCAGATCGTCAACCACAAGGCTAATGGCAAGCCCGACCAGGGCGGCATCAAGACCTTCACGCTGAAGGAGACGCCGCCTCATGTCGTCGAGACGGCAGTGAAGGCGGCGCGATGTATCGGCGATGGTCTCTATGGGGTCGACCTCAAGGAGACCAATGACGGCGTCTTCGTCATCGAGGTCAACGACAATCCCAACCTCGATCATGGCTGGGAGGATTCCGGCGAGAAGGACGAGGTCTGGGTGCGGCTGACGCAGTGGTTCCTGGAGCGGCTGGACAGACCGGGACGGTAATCAACCGAGGGGAACATGCAGTTCATCGTCATCGAGGATTTCACCGGCTGCGACCGCAAGGAAATCTATCGCCGGTTCCGCGACCGTGGGCGCCTGAAGCCGGAGGAGCTTGTCGTGCATCATAGCTGGATCGCTGCCGATATGAGCCGCTGTTTCCTGCTGGTGGAGACCGATGACGTCACGCTGCTGCAGCGCTGGGTCATCGAATGGGCTGATCTGGTCGAGTTCGAGATCGTGCCCGTGGCGGCCAACAAGGACATGGTGGCGGCCTTGAGCGCGCACCTCTGACCATCGCCCCACCCGGTCAGCGCAGCGCCGGCGAGCCGACGGCGCGCTGGCATTCATCGATCAGCCAATCGCGGAACGCGGCCACGACATCGCGCCTTGCGCTTCGCTCCGGGACGGTCAGGCAATAGGGCTGTCGCAGGGCAATTGCGCTCTTGGCGGGGCGGACCAGCCGGCCGTCCTCCACCGCCTCGGCACAGTAGATCCCTTGCGCCAGTGCCACGCCCAGCCCCGAAATGGCGAGGTCGAGGGCCGCGCGCGACGAATTGGCCGAAAGGCCGCGCCGTACCGCCCGGCCAGATTGGGCACCCGCCGCCTCGAACCAGTTGCGCCAGGACGGAAACGATGCGCCGGTCGGTCCCCAATCCGTGTGAATGAGCGGCAGCCCGGCGAGCGGCTCGCCGCCCGCCTTGGTCATGCCGGCAAGCTTTGGCGCGCAGACGGGGTAGACCGCATCCCTGGCAATGTCCTCGGTCGGATGCTCGCGATAATGCGGGCCGTAGGAGAGCCTGATGTCGATCAGCTCGCGGTCGAACGGCACCGGGTCGTCATCGCACCGGAGCGATATGTCGGCGGCGCCATGGCTTGCGACGAAGCCGGCCAGACGCTGCGAAAGCCAACCCATGGCCATGGATGGCGGCACCGAGACCACCAGGCGCGGGCGGAATGCGTCGCCGGCAAGCTCGCGCGAGACGCTGCCGATCTCCTGAAAGGCCACGGTCAGCCGCGGCAGCATTTCCACGCCGGCCTCGGTGAGGACAACGCGCCGGTTGACCCGCTGAAACAGCTTGCGGCCCATCTGCTCCTCCAAGGTGCGGATAAGCTGGCTGACGGCGGCGGCCGAAACCGACAGCTCCTCCGCCGCCGCGGCAAAACTGCCCGTACGTGCCGCGGCCTCGAAAGCCTGAAGCCCTTTCAGGGATGGAGATGTGACCATGATCGCCCGATAGATAAGCTTACCTTATCCAAATCGCAGGAATCGTCGTTTTTGGAAAGCTTTTTCGCCGGCTAGAATGGTCATCATCAATCTCCAGCCTGGATCAAAGCCGATGGACCATCGCGACATCATCGCGTCACTGACACCGGAAGAGCGCAATCGCCTGACGGCCAAATCCGATGCAGCGGGCCTGTTCCAGCTCGGCGCTCACTTGGGTGCGATTGTCATCATTGGATCGTTGATCGCGGCCAAGGTGCCGTTCTGGCCATTGCTGATGTTGCCGCAGGGCATTCTGATCGTGTTCCTGTTCACGCTCCTGCACGAGACGGTTCACCGCACGGCTTTCGAAACACAGCGGCTGAACGACGGCGTGGCGCGGCTGTGCAGCCTGGCGATCGCGCTGCCGGCCGACTGGTTCCGCTACTTCCATTTCGCTCACCACCGATACACGCAGGATCCGGAGAACGATCCCGAGCTCGCTTTCCCCAAACCCGAGACCTTGCGGCAATACATTGTCCACGTCTCGGGCCTCCCGGTGTGGTGGGGGCATGTCAAGACGCTGTTCACCAATGCAGTTGGTGGTAGTCAGGAGAGCTATGTGCCGCCGAAAGGTCGACCCAAGGTACGGGCCGAGGCGCGCGCCATGATTGCCTTCTACGCTGTGGTCATTCTGCTCACCGTCTATTTCCGGCTCACCGTGCTGCTCTATGTCTGGATCATTCCCGCACTATTCGGGCAGCCATTCCTGCGCCTGTATCTGCTGGCCGAGCATGGCCGCTGTCCGTTCGTCGCCAACATGCTGGAGAACACAAGAACCACGCTGACCAATTGGGTGGTGCGCAAGCTGGCCTGGAACATGCCGTTCCATGCCGAGCATCATGCCTATCCCGGAGTGCCGTTTCACCAATTGCCGCGGTTTCACGCGCTGATCGAGCGGCATCTGAAGGTGGTCGAGCCCGGCTACGTCAGCTTCCACGAGAAATACCTGGAAACATTGAGCTGACATTGTCCCGATGCCGTCAGCCGGTTTGGCTGCGCGTCGCACGCGACTTCAATAGGCGCTGGATCTCGGCCGGCTTCGATGGCACGCCGATCAGATAGCCTTGCGCCTCGACACAACCATTGTCGCGCAGCATGTCGAGTTGCCTCTCGGTTTCGACGCCCTCTGCCGTGACCACGATGCCAAGCTCGGCACCCAGCCCGATGATGGTGCGAACGATCGCCGCCGTGTCGCGGTTGCCCATGTCGCGGATGAATGATCGGTCGATCTTGATCTTGTCGACCGGAAACCGTCTGAGGTAGCCGAGCGAGGAATAGCCGGTGCCGAAATCGTCCAGCGCGATGCGGATACCGAGCTCACGCAACTGGCGCAGCGTTTTCAGCACGGCTTTGCTCTCGTCCATCAGCACGGTTTCGGTGATCTCCAGTTCCAGCTGTCCGGCCGGCACGCCGGAAAAAGCCAGCGCCGAGATGACGCTGCGGGCAAATCCGCTGCTTTTGAGCTGCACCGCCGAGACATTGACCGCGATGCGCAAACCCGGCGGCCAGCTAGCCGCCACCGCGCAGGCTTTCCTCAGCGCCCATTCGCCAAGCGGCACGATCAGTCCTGTCTCTTCGGCGACCGGAATGAAGTGGTCCGGCGCCACCCTGCCGCGCGCTGGTGAATGCCAGCGCATCAAGGCCTCGGCGCCGATGATCTCGCCCGAGGCGATGTTCATGATGGGCTGGAAATCGAGATCGAACTCCTGGCGCGGCAGTGCCGCCTCCAGATCGACTTCAAGCGCCCGGCGGGCCTGCACCACGGCGTCCATTCCAGGTTCGAAGAAGCGATAGAGGTTTCGCCCATCGTTCTTTGCCCGATAGAGCGCCGTATCGGCGTTCTTCAGCAGCGTGTCGGCGTCACGGCCATCGGCGGGGAAAACGGCGATGCCCAGGCTGACGCCGACATGCATGTCCCGGCCCTTGTCGCGAAATGGTTTTGCGATTGCCTCGACGATGCGTTTCGCCAGTTTCTCGGCATCGGCGATGCCCACGGAGTTGGATTGGATGACGACGAACTCATCGCCGCCGAAACGGGCGATCATATCTGCATCATTGCGCAGGCAACGCTGCAGTCTTTCGGCCACACTCTTCAACAGCCAGTCGCCGGCGGGGTGTCCCCAGGTGTCGTTGACCGCCTTGAAGCGGTCGAGGTCGAGCGAGAAGATCGCGAGCGGTGTAGCGGCCACATCCTCCAGCGCAAGGTCGAGCCGCTCGCGAAACATCGATCGGTTGGGCAGTCCGGTCAGCATGTCGTGATGCGCGAGATGGGTCATGCGCTCTTCGGCCAGGCGACGTTCCGTGACGTCGTCGAACGTCGCCACCCAACCGCCGCCACTCATTGGCTGGCGCACGACCAGAAACGTCCTGCCGTCGGCAAGATGGCGATAGGTCGAATGCATTTTTCCCGCCCGCCGGCAGGCTTCGGTCTTGGCGACTTCGCTGTCGACGTCGATCTTCGTGTAGATGCCGAGTTCCAGCAGTCGTTCGAGCGCGTCGCGATGCGTCGTTCCAAGCGGGAAGTCGGCCGCCGTGACGTTGTACAGTTCCAGAAAACGCCCGTTGCGCACGATCATCTTGCCGTCGGCGTCGTACATCAGCAGGCCTTGCGACATGTTGGCGAGCGCTGCGTCGAAGCGGCGATGCTGCTCCTTGAGATCATGCTCGGCGCGCCGCTGTTCAGTAATGTCCTCGTAGATCGAGACCCAGCCGCCCGGAGCCAGCGGCCGGTGCGAGATAAGGATGATGCGGCCGTCCGACAGGATTTCTTCGTAGGTCGAAGGCTTCGCCTGGTCGATGTAGGGCTTGCGGATGGCATAGAGCTCGTCGGCGCTTTGCGAGGCGACGCCGAGATCGACGCTGTGCCGCAGGATGTCGATGAAGCGGATGCCTGGCCGTACCAGCTTGGCGTCGAGGTGGAAGATGTCGATGTAGTTGCGGTTGCAGATGATCATGCGTTCATCGGCGTCGAACATGCACAGGCCATGCGACATGTTTTCGACAGCGGCTGAAAAACGTTCGTTCTGCTCGCGCAGCTCATCTTCAATGCGGCGCGACCGCTCCACGCCTCCGGCCACCCGTTCCGGGACGATCGAACCATCCTTGACGACGGGCATGAGGCGCCCCTGCGGTGCTTGATCGAACACCACACTGTTGACGCTTTCGGTTAATTTAGCGTTTTCTACCCTAATGCGGATGTCGCAACGTGATGCCTTGAGGTCTCGATCGCCGAAAACCGCTTCAGGAACGCATTCTGTGCCCAGATCACCGAGCGTGGCGTGAAGTCGAAACGTTCGGCTGAAAAACCGCGCGGGCGGCCGAAGAACTCGGTCGCCTCGGCGGTCGAAAAGCCGGCGAGCAGCGTAGCCTCGAAATAGGCGGCGATCTGGTCGGCGCGCTTGATCTCCTTGCGCAGGGCAGCGGCCGGTTCGGGAGGCAGCGAGAAACGCAGATGGATGGCGCGTTGCAGGCGCAATTCGCAGTCCTTGTAGCTGCCGCCCATCACCGACTTGAATGGCGAGATCATGTCGCCGATGACATATTCCGGCGCGTCGTGCAGCAGTGCCGCCAACTGGTCGTCGGCCGAAGCCTGCGGCACCAGCTCGTTGAACAGCGCCTCGACCAGCAGTGAATGCTGGGCCACCGAGAAGGCGTGCTCGCCGCTGGTTTGGCCGTTCCAGCGCGCGACGCGGGCAAGCCCATGGGCGATGTCCGAAATCTCGATGTCGAGTGGCGAGGGGTCGAGCAGGTCGAGCCTGCGGCCGGACAGCATGCGCTGCCAGGCGCGTGGTGGCGCACCGGCGCGGTCCGCCGCCATCAGGCTTCCCCCGCGCCGGCGGTTTCCTGCGGGAAACTGAATTTGGCCCAGGCGGGGATGGTGAGCGTCACTGGCACGTCGTCCGCCAGGACCGGCTGGCCGGCATCGAGCGCCGCCTTGACCCTGTCGATGCGGGCGATGGCGAGCCCGGTCACGGTGGCGGTCGAGCCGAGCGTGCCGACCGGACGCCCGCCGACGGTGAGCTCGGCACCCGCGGCGGGCAGAGGAAGCCCAGCCTGGACGATCAGCACGCGCCGCCGGGCCGTGCCCCGATGCTGCATGCGCGACACGACCTCCTGGCCGACATAGCAGCCCTTCTTGAAGCCGACACCGCCCATCTCGTCGAGCAGCACGTCATGCGGGAACGCATCGCCGAGTGCATAGTCGGACCCGCTCTCGGCAATGCCGCGGGCGATGCGGAAGGCCTGCCACGCGGCGATGTCGCCGGCGTCCGCGGTGCCGGCATGGAAGCGCGTGACGCCTCCGTCGCCAAAGCGCCTGTCGGCAACCGCGGTTGAATCACTTTCTGAGGCGATTGACTCTTTTCCCCACACGACAGTGACAAGCGTTTGTTCCAACTTGGCAATCTCGACCTTGGCGCGAAGCTTGTAGAGCATCAGCCGGCGAATGAAATCGTCTGAAACGTCGGCACGGCATTCGATGCGGAAGGCGTTTTCTCCTGCCCGTGAGATCAGGAAGTCGAACAGTATCTTGCCTTGCGGCGTCAGCAGCGCGCCCGGCTTGGCCTCACCATCGCCAAGCGCATCGAGATCGGTGGTCAGGATGTTTTGCAGGAAGTGTTCGGCATCCGGGCCGGAGACGGAGATAAGCGCGCGGTCTTTCAGCAGGGCAAAGGGCATGGGGCGGATAAAAGCCTGATCTTGCAAAACGGTTGGCCATTACGTAAGCCGCTGACACTCCCCCCGCAAGAGAGCATCACCATGACCTATGACCTCATCCTGACAGGCGGCACAGTGGTCAATCATGACGGCGAGGGGCTGCGCGACATCGGCGTGAAGGGCGGGCGCATCGCCGCGATCGGCGATCTGCGCCAGGCCTCGGCCGGCGAGACGATCGACTGCCGGGGCCTGCACATCCTGCCCGGTGTCGTCGACAGCCAGGTGCATTTCCGCGAGCCGGGACTTGAGCACAAGGAAGACCTGGAAACGGGATCGCGGGCTGCTGTGCTCGGCGGTGTCACCGCCGTCTTCGAGATGCCGAACACCAACCCGTTGACCACCAGCGAGGCGACGCTTGCCGACAAGGTCCGGCGCGGCAGCGGCCGCATGCATTGCGATTTTGCTTTCTGGGTTGGCGGTACCCGCGATAACGCCAGGGATGTCGGCGACCTCGAGCGTTTGCCGGGAGCTGCGGGAATAAAGGTCTTCATGGGATCGTCCACCGGTGACCTGCTGGTCGAGGACGATGAAGGCGTCGCCTCGATCCTGAGGAATACCCGCCGCCGCGCCGCTTTTCATTCGGAGGACGAGTTCCGGCTGCGCGAGCGCCTGGGCGAGCGCATTGAGGGCGACCCGTCATCGCATCCCGTTTGGCGTGATGAGATCGCCGCCTTGCGCTGCACCGAACGGCTGGTGCGCATCGCGCGCGAGGTCCGTGCCCGCATCCATGTCCTGCACATTTCGACCGCCGAGGAAATCCTGTTCCTCGAGCAGCACAAGGATGTCGCGACCTGTGAGGCCACGCCGCACCATCTGACGCTGAGCGCCGACGATTATGCGCGGCTCGGCACGCTGATCCAGATGAACCCGCCGGTGCGGGACAAGCGCCATCGCGACGGCGTCTGGCATGGTATTGCACAGAGCATTGTGGACGTGCTCGGCTCCGACCACGCGCCGCACACATTGGCGGAGAAGGCAAAACCCTACCCGGCTTCGCCCTCGGGTATGACCGGCGTGCAGACGCTGGTGCCGATCATGCTCGACCACGTCAACGCCGGCCGGCTGACCCTGCAGCGCTTCGTCGATCTCTCCAGCCATGGCCCGCAGCGCATCTTCGGCATGGCCCGGAAAGGCCGTATCGCCGCCGGCTATGACGCCGACTTCACCATTGTCGACATGAAGCGGCGCGAGACCATCACCAACGCGCAAGCCGGCTCGAAAGCCGGCTGGACACCTTATCACGGCAAGGAGGTGACCGGTTGGCCGGTCGGCACGGTCATTCGCGGTCAGCGTGTCATGTGGGAGGGCGAAATCGTTACGCCCGGCCGGGGCAGGGCGGTGGAGTTCTCCGAGGCATTGCCCGGCTAGACGGCCATCGCCGACGCGTCACTTTGATTTTTAAGCGCTCTGCACTATGTTCAAAGCACTATGAAGGCACAATTCGCGCCTATGATTGACCCCGCCGAGTTTCCAGAGCTGCAAGCGCTCTTGTGGAACCGCGATGTCGCACGACTGATCCCGGCCAACGAAGCATTTGCGTTGTACGAGCGCAATTGGCGCTTTGTCGATCAAACTCGGCTTACGGCGCGCGAAAAACAGCTTATCCAGAATCTTGCCAGCGAATTCGGTCACGGCATCCTTCTGACCGCCGGCTAAAATCTCTTCCTGTCGTGGTTTCGTCTCGCATCTGCAACATCAAACCGGACACATCGCGAGCGAAAGTCATGAAGGAATTCAGGAAGGCCGAGCACAGGATCATCTCGGAAGCCCTCGCGCTTATGGACCGTGACTTCCTGACGGCAGCCCAATGCTGGTTCGGTGGCGGGACGGCGATTGTGTTGAAATTGGGCGAGTATCGGCGGTCGTTGGATGTCGATTTTCTGTGCGCGGATGCCGACGGCTATCGCCAATTGCGAATGTCGGCGGTCGAAAGCGGGGTAAGGGCATTCTTTCCCGAACCAGTCGAAGCTGTTCGAGATTTTCGGATTGATCAGTATGGCCTGAGGACCGTGGTGCGATTGAAGGGGCAATTGATCAAGTTTGAAATCGTTCGTGAAGCCCGCATCCCATTGCAAGGTCGTTTCGATGAAGATCTAAACGTACCTTCTTTGATCCCCTCGGACATGTTCGCCGAGAAATTATTGGCGAATGCTGACCGATGCCAAGACCGTGCTGTCGGCTATCGCGATGCTATTGATCTTGGGATGTTGGTCAGTGCCTATCGGGAGATCCCGAACGACGCCGTAGCGAAGGCTCAGGCTGCATATGGACAGGATGTCCAGCACAAGGTTGCGTGGGTGGTCAACAAGCTTCGGGATACGGTAGAGCTGAGTTACGCAGCCGAGATTCTGCAGATGGAGGCAGGTAAGGCTAGCGGTGCCATCTCGTTTCTTCGAAACGAAAGCATTCGCATTTGGCCGAATGCTGACATCATTGCATAGCCCGCCAGCCCGCTTAATGGCAGCATTGTCTACAATGCTGCTCGCAGCCTGCCGCTGGCAGGCAGGCACCTTCAATCGCCCGCGACGAAGAAGGTCCATTGCCCGGCGGGCGTGATGCCGACGCGGTAGAAGATGTAGGCGCCGAACTGTTTCATGTCGTCGAAATCGCTGGCGGTGACGATCTTGAACAGCTCGACCCGCTGCTTGGCGTCGAGCCTGTCGAGCGGCAGCGCGAAGAAATACGGCCAGACATAGAGTTCCTGTGGCGCGCCCGCATCGACATGGACGTAGCCGGCGCTAAGCACCTCCTCCAGAATGGCCAGGATCTCCTGGCCGTCAGGGTCGCCGGACAGCCCTTTGAGGAAGGCGATGGCATCGCCATCGATGTCGGCCAGCGACAGCTGGGTCATGCTGTCGCCCTTGCCGATTAAAGGCCTGAGCTTCTCGATGTCGCCGCTCTTGCAAGCTTCGATGATGAGGTCATGCATGCGTCGCACGGACTCGGGCAGCTTGCCGAGGTCATAGACGACCTCGGGCAAGGGCGCCTGAGGATCGACACGCGGCCTGTTGCTGCCGCCATCCGACGGAATGTCCGGCTCCGCGGCGTCGGGAGCGGCCGGTTGGCTGGCCGAAGGCGGCGTTCCCGGCGGGCCAGGCACGGGAATCGCGCCCCCGGGCGACGTCGCGTCGTCGCCCGTCGGGGGTGTGACCGGCGAGGGGAGTTCTTCGCTTTTGATCTCGCTCAGCGCATAGGCAGGGCTGCTGGCCAGGCATGTCACCAAGGCAATCGCGCCACAGCAGGCAGCGAGACGGATGTAGAGGACAAGGCCTTTCGGCCTGCCTGACATCGGAAAATTCACTGCCCCTATCTCCCTGCTCCCGGGCATGGTGCCCGGTCGGCATCTACTCGTCAAAGAACCTGATGTTGGTTCAGTGCCGCAGCCGCTCGGGTTCGAAGGCGCCAGCAATCACCTTTTCACGCATACGGTCCAGCAGGGCAAGGGCCGAGGTCTCGCCATTGGCGCGCAACATTTCGCCGAATGCCGTTTCGAGCGCCGCCTCGGCAATGATCTCGGGCTCGATGCCGGCCGAAAGGCCTTCCGCCCAGGCTTCGCTGTGGCTCTCAACCGCCGTCAGGCGCTTCTCTTCCCTGACCAGCGCGTCGATGTCGTTGGCAGCATGTTCCATAAGCGATGTCCACCCTTTCAAGCGGCAACCCATCAGTGTGGATCAGGCTTGATCTGTTCCATTCATAGGCAGCGCCAAGTAAGTATCTGTAAATACGACATTTTTTTGGTCGCGTTTTACAGGGGCCAATTGTGTTTGGCGAAGCTGCGTTTCAACCCGGATCAAACTTAGCCGATTAGGCCGGCCTGCGGGGCGAAAACCTTCAGTTTGAGTTAATTCCGCATTCGCGTGGTAACGTTTGATTAACGCTGTTGCAGAAGTGCAACATCAGAATTGCACCAAGACATGGACAGGCACAAGTAGGATATACCGACGATCCCTGGCGACGCGTCTAATATCTGTTGATGGATGCTCAGTTGCCATAACGCGAGGCGATGTCGCGCGACAGCGTCTCACCTTCCTTCATATAACGGCTGATGGCTTCAGCGGCCGAAGCGGTGCACTGGGTGTAGGTGCCGCCGAAGGAGCGATAGCCGCGGTTGAAGCTGGCGATGAAGCGGGCGCGGCGTTCTGGATCGGGATTTTCCGAATCGAGCAGTTTTTCCATCTCGCCCCGCCACTGGTCGCCTTTCTCCCCGCACAGATTGCGCAGGAAATGCAGCGACCCCAGAACCTCCGCCAGTCGCATCAGCCCCGGTTCGAACGGCGACTCGGCACTGAACGCGGGCCGTACCGGGACGGCCGCGCTGACGGCAAGGCAAATGGCGAGGAGTATTGACGGACGGTTCATAAGCCCAAAGCCGCTATGGTCCGCCGAACGGCCTAAATCGTGGCTGGCGAGACAACATAAGCGTTGTGACGAAACAATTTGTCGCCTGCAAGGCGATTTTTCAGTGCTGCGTCAGCGTGTTTGAATGTGACTGAGGAGTTCCTCAGCGACCGCCAACACCGAGCCGGCAAGCGGCAACAGGGTCATCTCTTTAAGTGTGTAGAAGGCAGCTGTCTCGGCGTCGTCGCTGGCCACGGCCTCGCCACCGGCATAGGCGGCGCCGAACACCGTGAGGAGATAATCGACCGGGTGGCTGTCGTCCCTGCCGTCGATGTGGATTTCCCGAAGCGGACGCAAACCGGTGGCGCGCAAGCCGGTCTCTTCCATCAGTTCACGCCGTGCCGCGTCCTCCAGTGTCTCGTCGCCTTCGACCTTGCCGCCGGGAAAGGCGTAGAACCCTTGCGAAGGCGGCCATGCCCGTTTCACGAGGAGTACGCTGTCCCCCCGCACGACGGCGACCGAGACGGCGGGAAGTGTCTTGCGTGCTTCGTTCATGATCAGGCCCATTCGATGACCGGTCTGTTGTGGACCGCCCGGTAAGGGGAAGCATTACCGGTTGCGCAACACCGCTTCCATAGCCACTTTCGAAGCCGAACCATTCGAAAGGCTCCATCATGTGCGGACGTTTTGCCTTGACCGCCACGCCGGACGAGACCGCCGCCTTCCTGGGCCTTGCCGAGCTGGAGGATTTCCCGGCCCGCTACAACATCGCGCCGACACAGCCGGTCCTGATGGCGACCGCCGGCGCGCCGCGGGCTCCGGGCTCCAACCTGCCGGACCGGCAGTCGATGCTGGTGCGCTGGGGCCTCCTTCCCGCCTGGGTCAAGGACACCAGGGAATTTCCGCTGCTGTTCAACGCGCGTTCGGAAGGTGCAATCGAAAAGGCCTCGTTCAAGGCCGCCATGCGCCATCGGCGCGCGCTGGTGCC
The DNA here is from genome assembly GCF_037179625.1 of Mesorhizobium sp. Cs1299R1N3. Classification (NCBI taxonomy): domain Bacteria; kingdom Pseudomonadati; phylum Pseudomonadota; class Alphaproteobacteria; order Hyphomicrobiales; family Phyllobacteriaceae; genus Mesorhizobium; species Mesorhizobium sp. Cs1299R1N3. Next base: position 208,090 of record NZ_JAPYKQ010000005.1, read on the forward strand.
GGCATCCGGCTTTTACGAGTGGCGGCAGACCGGAGGCAAGAAGGGGCAACCCTATTGGGTCCGACCACGGCATGGCGGGCTGGTCGCCTTTGCCGGTCTGATCGAAACCTATGCCGAGCCGGGCGGCTCGGAGATGGACACCGGCGCCATCCTGACCGTGAACGCCAACGCCGACATCGCCCATATCCATGACCGGATGCCGGTGGTGATCGATGTCCCCGACTTTGCCCGCTGGCTGGATTGCCGTACGCGCGAACCGCGCGAGGTCGCCGATTTGCTGCGGCCGGCGCTGCCCGATTTCTTCGAGGCGATTCCCGTCTCCGACCTCGTCAACAAAGTCGCCAACACCGGACCGGAGATACAAGAGAGGGGCGAGATCGGACCTGAGCCCGAGAAAGCCAGGCGCCAGAAACCCGGCGCGGACGACAGTCAAATGACGCTGTTCTAGCGAAGTCCGTCGAGGTCATTATGTCAGGGCGCTTGTTCGCGCCCCTCGGTGCCGGCGATTGCGTCGGCTGGAGTGCCGCTTCAGGCGGCGCGGGGCGATACGACCTTCTGCGCCGGCTTGTTCTTCTTGGCGGTGTGAAGAAGGGCGGCGACGATAGCCGCCGGGCCGATCGCACGATAGTGGTTGGCCAGCGCCGGTTGCTTGGCGCGGTTGGCTTCCTGCTTGCTTCGAGGCATGTTTCTCTTCCCAGATAACGTTTTCGTGTATGCGATTTGGTCGCCGAATCCGACCAAATCGTGACGCTTGGTGATCTAGCCGGCGAATGTTTCATGACTGTGCCGACATGTTTAATAAAATGTTTCATTGGCTGATTCCGTGTGATCGGGCGATGCGGTTGCCAGTCTTTGCGACGTTTTTCCCGGGATCAGCGACTTGACGGCAACACCTGCCAAGGCGATAAAGCGGCCCATGAAAACGTCTTTCGCCATTTGTGGCATTTGCATTATTGGCTAGCCTCGCGCTGGTCCGGACGTTTTCGCCTCATCTTTCCCCAGATTGGACAAACGCCCCGGCCAGCAGGCTGGAGCCAGATTTGCGCCTCGGCGCTGGGCTGGCTCCATCCAGACAAGAAGTTCTGAAACCGGGAAGGCATGGAATGTCTGACGCATCGCAGGGCCTGCGCCTCTACAACACGCTGACGCGCACGAAAGAGGACTTCGTGCCGATCGATCCGCGAAATGTGCGCATGTATGTCTGCGGCCCGACCGTCTACGACTTCGCCCATATCGGCAACGCCAGGCCAGTGATCGTCTTCGACGTGCTGTTTCGTCTGCTGCGCCATCTCCATGGCGAGACGCACGTCACCTATGTGCGCAACATCACCGACGTCGACGACAAGATCAACGCGCGCGCGTTGCGGGACTTCGGCGGCGAGATCGCTTCAGGGGCGCTTTCGCTCAACGAAGCGATCCGGCGGGTTACCGAAAAAACGGCCGATCAGTTCCACAGGGATGTCGCGACGCTTGGCTGCCTGGAGCCGACGGTCGAGCCGCGCGCCACCGAATTCGTCGAGCCCCGCGCCGACGGCAAGGCTGACATGATCACCTTGATTCAAAGCCTGATTGGGCGCGGCCATGCCTATGTCGCGGCGGGCGAAGTGCTGTTCGATACGGCGTCGATGCCGGACTACGGGCAATTGTCGAAACGCAATCTCGACGAGCAGCAGGCCGGCGCCCGCATCGCCGTCGACGCGCATAAGAAGAACCCCGGCGATTTCGTGCTGTGGAAACTGTCGTCGCCGGAGGAGCCCGGTTGGCAAAGTCCATGGGGCAGGGGCCGGCCCGGTTGGCATATCGAGTGCTCGGCCATGTCGGCCGCCTATCTCGGCGAGGTCTTCGATATCCATGGCGGCGGCCTCGATCTGATCTTCCCGCACCATGAGAACGAGATCGCCCAGTCGCGCTGCGCCCACGGCACGTCGGTCATGGCCAATGTGTGGATGCACAATGGCTTCCTGCAGGTCGAGGGCCAGAAGATGTCGAAGAGCCTCGGCAATTTCTACTCGATCCACGAGTTGCTGGAGACCGACATTTTTGGTGGTCGCAAATGGCCCGGCGATGTGCTGCGGCTGGCGATGCTGATGACGCATTACCGCGAACCGATCGACTTTTCCGTGCGCAAGCTGGAGGAGGCGGAAAACACGCTGCGCAAATGGAAACGCGCGGCGGATCTGGCGCCGGCCGCGGGAAGTCAGTTGCCGGTTGAGGTCGTGGAGGCGCTGTCGGATGATCTTGCGACCTACGCGGCCTTCCAGCAACTCACCCAGCTTGCCGGCGAGGCGACCGACTTTGACGGTAGCGGCGACAACGCCGCCGCCGTCGCATTGAAGACCGCGCTCACCTTCCTTGGCTTCGACATTGGCGCGACCAAGGTGGACGAAACCGTGGTCGCCAAAGCGATTGGCGAGCGCCTGATGCTTATCGCGGCGAAAAATTGGACAGAGGCCGACCGCATCCGCGATGAACTTCTGGCGCAAGGTGTACAGTTGAAGGACGGCAAGGACCCGGTCACCGGCGAGCGCGTGACGACGTGGGAGATCAAGCGATGAGGGTGACGGCGGGAATGGAGAGGTCATCGCGAGGCGCCCCCCTCTGCCCTGCCGGGCATCTCCCCCTCCAGGGGGGAGATCGGCAGCTTCATCGATGGCGCCGAATCTTCAACGTCGGCGATTGGCGAAAGCCGAAGCGACGTCCAATCTCCCCCCTTGAGGGGGAGATGTCCGGCAGGACAGAGGGGGGCGCCTCGCGATGACCCATCATCTCGTATCTTCCCTTAATCGTGGCAATGCGCGCAACATGCGCAAGGCAATGACCGATGCCGAACTCAAACTTTGGAATGAGATACGTGCACATCGCCTTATGGGGCTGGCTTTCAGGCGCCAGATGCCGATCGCTGGCTACATCGTCGACTTTGCTTGCCCGACCAGAAAACTGATCGTCGAGATTGACGGCTCCCAACATGCAACGGCCAAAGCCTCGGAGATGGATGCGGCGCGTACCGCGAAGGTTGAAGCGCTGAGCTGGACCATCCTGCGCTTCTGGAATGACGACGTCATCCGCGATATCGACAATGTCTGCCAGCACATCGTGATCGTGGCCGGTTTGGCCGATGCTGTGATGCCGGCAAGCCAACCAGCAACGGAGGAGCTCGTTCCATGATCGATCATCTTGGCATCGCAGTTTCCGATTTCGATGCTTCCAAGGCCTTCTACGACAAGGCGATGGCGCCTTTGGGCGCCTCGCTGCTTTACATGGTGCCGCAGGAATATACCGGCGGCACCAAGGTCGGCGGTTATGGCCGCGACCGGCCGGTGTTCTGGCTGAGTTCGGCCAGGGAAAAGCCCCGGGATCACCAGCACGTCGCCTTCACCGCGCGCAGCCGCGCCGAGGTCAACGCCTTCCATGCCGCCGCCCTTGCAGCCGGCGGCAAGGACAATGGCGGGCCGGGCCTGCGTCCGCACTATCACCCCAACTACTACGGCGCCTTCGTCTTCGATCCCGACGGCAACAATGTCGAGGCGGTCTGTCATGATCCGGAGTGAAAGCCGATGAGCCTCGACAACCGGCCGGTCTACACCGGCGGCTGCCAATGCGGGGCGGTGCGCTTCCGCGTCGAAGGCGCGCATGGCGGCGCTTCGGTCTGCCACTGCCGCATGTGTCAGAAGGCGAGCGGCAATTTCTACCTGCCGCTGGTCTCGGTGCGGGGCGCAAAGGTCGACTGGACGCGCGGCGAGCCCAAGCGTTTCCGTTCCTCCAATGCCGCCTGGCGCGGCTTCTGCGCCGACTGCGGCACGCCGCTGACCTTCGAGGCGCCCGACGGCATGGCGCTGGCGATCGCCGCCTTCGACGATCCGGCTGGTATCGCGCCGACCATCCAATGGGGCACGGAAGCAAAACTGCCCTATGTGGATTCCATACCGCGATTGCCGGGCGAGGACACGATGGCGGATATTGGCTCGGCCCCCTATCTCGCCGAACTCGTCTCCTATCAGCATCCCGACCACGACACCGACCAATGGCCGCCGGAGGAAAGACCATGACCGAGACCGTTCGAACCGGCGGTTGCCAATGCGGCGCCGTGCGCTTCCGCATCAAGGGGGCGCTGGGACGCGCGTCCATCTGCCATTGCCGCATGTGCCAGAAACAGTTCGGCTCCTTCTTCGGCGCCTTGGTGACGGTGCCCAGGGACGGCGTCGAATGGACCCATGAAGAACCAAGTTATTTCCACTCTTCGGTCAACATCGATCGCGGATTCTGCGCCCGTTGCGGCACGCCGCTGACCTATCGCCAGCCCGGCGGGCTCGAGATCGCCATCGGCGCCTTCGACGACCGCTCGGATCTGGCGCCGCGGATCCAGGTCAACTACGCGGCACGGCTGCCTTGGGTCGAGACGATCTTCGATCAGCCTGTCCACGATGATCCCGACTATTACGCGCGGCAGGAGCAGATCATCTCCTTCCAACATCCCGATCACGAAACGGCCAATTGGCCGCAACAGGGCCTGAAACTATGAGTTTGCGCACCCTCTATCCGGAAATCGAACCGTTCGACTCGGGGATGCTCGACGTCGGTGATGGCCATAGGGTCTATTGGGAACGGTCCGGCACCAAGGGCGCCAAGCCGGCGGTGTTCCTGCATGGCGGCCCGGGCGGTACCATCTCGCCAAAACACTGGCGGCTGTTCGACCCCAAGCTCTACGATGTCATCCTGTTCGATCAGCGCGGCTGCGGAAAGTCGACGCCGAACGCCTCACTGGAGGCCAACACGACCTGGCATCTCGTTGCCGACATCGAGCGGCTGCGCGAAATGGCCGGCTTCGATAAATGGCTGGTGTTTGGCGGCTCCTGGGGCTCGACGCTGGCGCTCGCCTATGCCGAGACACACCCTGATCGCGTCAGCGAACTGGTGGTGCGCGGCATCTATACGCTGACCCGCGCGGAGCTCGAATGGTACTATCAGTTCGGCGTCTCGGAGATGTTCCCCGACAAATGGGAGCGCTTCCTGGCGCCGATCCCGGAGGCCGAACGCGGCGACATGATGGCCGCCTACCGCAAACGGCTGGTCGGGTCCGATCGCAAGGCTCAGATAGAGGCCGCCCGCGCCTGGAGCCTGTGGGAAGGCGAGACGATCACGCTGCTGCCGGAGCCTGAAACCAGCGGTCCGTTTGGCGAGGACGACTACGCCGTCGCCTTCGCCCGCATCGAGAACCATTATTTCGTCCACGCCGGTTGGCTGGAGGAGGGGCAGTTGCTGCGCGATGCCGGGAAGCTCAAGGACATCCCCGGCACCATCGTCCATGGCCGCTACGACATGCCGTGCCCGGCGCGCTACGCCTGGGCGCTGCACAAGGCTTGGCCGAAGGCGGACTTTCATCTGATCGAAGGCGCCGGCCATGCCTATTCGGAACCGGGCATACTCGATCAACTGATCCGGGCGACGGACAAGTTTGCAGGCAAATGACCATGCCCCGCGAGCGTCTCTATCTCTTCGACACCACACTGCGCGATGGCCAGCAGACGCCGGGCATCGACTTTTCGGTCGAGGACAAGATCGCGATTGCCAAACTGCTGGACGAGTTCGGCTTCGACTATGTCGAAGGGGGCTATCCCGGCGCCAATCCCACCGATACCGCCTTCTTCCAGCAGAAGCGCACGGCACGCGCCAAGTTCGTCGCCTTCGGTATGACCAAGCGGGCAGGGGTCTCGGCCTCCAACGACCCCGGGCTTGCGGCACTAGTTCAATCGAAGTCGGACGCCATCTGCTTCGTCGCCAAAAGCTGGGACTATCATGTCCGCGTGGCGCTCGGCTGCACCAACGAGGAGAACCTGGAGGCCATCAAGGCCTCGGTCGAGGCGGCGGTCGCTTCGGCCAAGGAAGCGATGGTCGACTGCGAGCATTTCTTCGATGGCTTCAAGGCCAACCCGGACTATGCGCTGGCCTGCGCCAAGACAGCCTATGATGCGGGCGCGAGCTGGGTGGTGCTTTGCGACACGAATGGCGGCACGCAGCCCTCGGAAGTGCGGCTAATCGTTGAAAAGGTCATCGCCGCGGGTATTCCGGGCGAGCATCTCGGCATCCACGCCCATGACGACACCGGCCAGGCGGTGGCCAATTCCCTTGCCGCCGTCGAGGCCGGCGTACGCCAGGTCCAGGGTACGCTGAACGGCATCGGCGAGCGCTGCGGCAATGCCAATCTGATCTCGATCGTGCCGACACTGGCGCTGAAGCCGGCTTTCGCCGACCGCTTCGAGACTGGAATTTCAGCTGAAGCGCTGACTGGCATCTCCAGGCTGTCCCGCGCCTTCGACGAATTGCTGAACCGCGCCCCGGAAGCGCAGGCACCCTATGTCGGCTCGTCCGCCTTCGCCACCAAGGCCGGCATCCATGCTTCCGCACTGGCCAAGGAGCCGGCGACCTATGAGCACGTGCCGCCGGAATCGGTCGGCAACCGCCGCCGCGTCATGGTCTCCGACCAGGGCGGCAAGGCCAATTTCTTCGCCGAGTTGAAGCGGCGCGGCATCGATGTGCCGAAGGACGATCACCGGCTCGATGCCCTGATATCCGTGGTCAAGGAGCGTGAAGCGTCGGGCTATGCCTATGAGGGCGCCGACGCCTCGTTCGAGCTCCTGGCGCGCAAGATGCTGCATGGCCTGCCCGAGTTTTTCCACGTCACCTCGTTCCGCTGCATGATCGAGCGCCGCTTCGATGCCAATGGCCAGTTGAAGACCGTGTCGGAAGCGGTCGTCAAAGTGCTGGTCGAAGGCGAGGAGAAGATGTCGGTGGCCGAGGGCCATGGCCCCGTCAACGCGCTCGACATCGCGCTGCGCAAGGATCTCGGCAAATACCAGAACGAGATCGCCGATCTCGAACTCGCCGACTTCAAAGTGCGTATCCTCAATGGCGGTACCGAGGCCATTACCCGCGTGCTCATCGAATCGCATGACGGCACCGGCGCCCGCTGGTGGACGGTCGGCGTTTCCGAAAACATCATCGACGCCTCGTTTCAGGCGCTGATGGATTCGATCATCTACAAGCTGATGAAGAACCGCGAGATGGCGGGGCTGGTGGCGGCGGAGTAACTTTGAACCATCAGCGAAAGTCCATTGATCCATCAGAACTTTGCGATGGTCTTCCCAAGGTTACTGGGCCATAGCGTTGGGCCATGGCCGCTGAAGCAATTACCCCCGATGCAGATTCAAAAGCCCGCCGCGGCTTCTTGCTGGCGCTGGGTGCCTATCTCTTGTGGGGATTGCTGCCCTTCTACATGAAGGCGGTGGCGCATCTGCCGCTTGCCGAGGTGATTGCACATCGCATCGTCTGGTCGGTGCCGATTGCCGCGGCGGTCCTGATCTGGGCCGGCCGCACGGCGGACTTCAAGGCGGCGATACGTTCGCCCCGCACCATCGCCATGGCGGCGCTGACGGCGGCGCTGATCTCAGTCAACTGGGGCATCTATGTCTGGGCGATCGCCGTCGATCGCACCGTCGAGACCGCGCTGGGCTATTATATCAACCCGCTGGTCAGCGTCGTCGTCGGCGCGTTGCTGCTCGGTGAGCGCCTCAATCGGCTGCAGATCGCGGCGGTGGCGCTTGCTGCGGTTGCCGTCGGCGTGCTGACAATCGAGGGCGGCAAGCTGCCCTGGGTGTCGCTGGCATTGGCGTTTTCCTTCGCCGCCTACGGTTTCTTCCGCAAGACCCTGCCGATCGGTCCCAGCCAGGGTTTCCTGCTCGAAGTGCTTTTGCTGTCGGTGCCGGCGCTGGGCTACATCATCTTCCTGATCGCCACCGGACAGGATCATTTCGTCTCCGGCAGTGGTACCGACACCGCGCTGCTCATCGGCTGCGGGCCGGTGACCGCCGTCCCGCTGCTGCTGTTCGCCTTCGGCGCCAAGCTGCTGCGCCTGTCGACCATCGGCCTCATGCAGTACATAGCGCCAACCATGGTGTTTCTGATCGCCGTGCTGATCTTCGACGAGCCGTTCGGCACCACGCAGGCCATCGCCTTTGCGCTGATCTGGGCGGCGCTGGCGATCTATTCCTGGTCCATGCTGGCGACGGCGCGTCGGGCTACATCTGTCCGAGCCGCCTGACGAAAAGATAGGTCACGCCCGCGATCAGCAGCGATACGGCCGTGACCACCCAGAAGCCCAATGGGGTGTTGACCAGCGGCAAGCCGCCGACATTCATGCCGAACAGGCCCGAGATGATGGTCATCGGCAACAGTACCGCCGTCATCACCGACAGCACATAGAGCAGCCGGTTCGACTGCGTCGTCAGCTTGGCCATCAGCTCGTCCTGCAGCAGCCGCGTGCGCGCCTGCAGCTGCTCGCCGTCATAGTGCAACGTCTGGGCGCGGTGCGACAGCCGCGCGGCCATGTCGTTGATCGAATCCGGCAGGTCGTTGCGGTGCGAATGGTCGAGATGGCGAAACAGATTGGTCAGCGTCGCCATCTGCCGATGGATGACCACCAGGTGCCGGCGTGCATCGACCAGCGCTTGCCGCTCATTGTGCCATGCGTCGCAGACGATACGGTCCTCGATGCCGTCGAGACTGTCGCTGAGTGTCGCGAGTTCGGCGGCCATTCCGTCGAACGACTGGCCGACGACAGCCTCGATCAGCTCGGCCGGAGAGCGGAATTTGCGCGATCCGTTCTCGATCGCCTTGCGGATGTTGTCGACCGATTGCAGCGGTTGTTTGCGGGCGCCGACCAGCATCGTATCGTTGAGAGCAAAGCGGAAATGACCAAGCCCGCCGGCTTCCGCCGAATAGTCATGGCGCAGGTCCGGCAGATCGCCATAGAGCCAGTCATCCTCGAGATCGATGTGGCAGCCATGGCTGGCGCTCAGGAAGGCTTCGCGCACCGGCGCCGGCAACGCCTGATCGGCGCCGATCTCGTGACGGGCGCGCATGTCGGAAAGCTGGTAGCTGCGCCATGTCCAGTGCGCGGCGGCGGCATCACTGGTACGCGCGCCCTCGGTGGTAAAGTGGTAGATGAAGAACAGCCCGTGCTCATCGGGCAGGTAAGGCGACAGGTCAGTGCCTTCGGAGGGGAGGGCGATATTCATGGCGGCTTCGCCGGTCTCTGATGCGGTCGGGGTCGCGGGGGCGGCCAAGCGCGATTTCTAGCATGGCATGCCCGATTTAGTGTGACTGTTTCGTGACGGCGTGCCGCCTACAGGACGCTGGTGATCCCGCCATCCACCAGCAGCGTCTGTCCGCTCACGAAGCTGGCGGCGTCGGATGCCAGGAATACGGCGGCACCCGCGAGTTCCCTCACTTCGCCCCAGCGCCGCATCGGTGTGCGGCCGGTCAGCCAGGCGGAGAATGTCTCGTCGGCGACCAGCGCGGAGTTGAGCTCGGTCATGAAATAGCCCGGCGCGATGGCGTTGACGCGCACACCGTGCTGGCCCCATTCGCCGGCCATCGACTTGGTCAGCATGGTGATGGCGCCTTTGCTTGCCGCGTAAGGCGCGATCGAGGGGCGCGCGAGCACGCTCTGCACCGAGGAGACATTGATGATCGCCCCCCTTTGGCGGGCGATCATGCCCTTTACGACGGCTCGGCTCACCTTGAACACGCCGTCCAGGTTGGTGGCCATCAGCGCGTCCCAGTCGGCGTCGCTAAAGGTCTCCAGCGGCGCCCGTCGCTGGATGCCGGCATTGTTGACCAGGATGTCGATCGGTGCGGTGCCGGTTTCCGCCGCCGCGATCGCGCTGTCGACCGACTGGGTGTCGGTCACGTCGATCACCGCTTCAGCGATCGAATGGCCCGCGGCGCGCAGCCTGTCTGCGGCCGCTTTCAGATCGTCGGCCTTGCGGCCGCCGATCGTGACGCGAGCGCCCGCGCTCGCAAGCGCCTCCGCGAAGGCCAGGCCCAGGCCGCGGCTGGCGCCGGTGATGAAGGCATGCTTGCCCTCGAGGCCGAACAGGCGGCCGAGATAGTCAGTCGAATGCAATTTTGCACCTTCATCGATTGCGATTTATCGCCGCCAGTGCGAAGGCTCGTCTGACCTCGGCGAGCGGCAGCACCAGCGTGCCGCGTGGCTTGACGACATGCAAGGCGCTTTGTCGCCCTGGCGCCTGGCTGACGGCCTCGGTTGTCGCGGTCGTCAGCCTCAGCGTTTCGGCCCAAACCCCGGATAGGGGTTGAGCGGCACGATCGCGGCAATGTCCATCATGCCGGCCTTGACCAGCGGCAAGGTGGCGAGATGGCCGCGCACATCGGCATCGCTGCCGGCTTCGAACATCATGCCGCTGCCGGGAATGTCACCGCGATTCCAGATCTGGCGCACGGCGCCTTCGGCATAGAGGGTGCGACGCTGCTCGGCCTCGCCAGGCAGAAGGGGTGCGAAGTCGGCGTCGGCGAACTTTTCCGTGTTGCGGATGAGAAGGGCAAGGAACTGCATTTCGGTCTCCTGTTGTCAGCGGTTGATGACAGGAGATATCGCGCCGGATGGTCAGACTGTCCAAGACTGATTAGGCTAAAGTTGAGACCTGATAGGACTTGGGTTTCGAGGAGCTAAAAATGTTCGACCTGCGACAGATCAGATATTTCGTCACCGTCGCCGAAACCGGCAATGTCGGTCGAGCCGCCGAACTGCTGCATATCTCGCAATCGCCGCTCAGCCGGCAGATCATGCAGCTGGAGCAACAGCTTGGTGTCCCCCTGTTCGAGCGGGCAAAGCAGCGCGTTCATCTCAATGCCGAGGGCCGCGCCTTCCTGACCGAAGCCCGTGCCTTGCTGTCGAATGCGCGCCGGCTGGAGGAACTTGGCCGCAATCTGGCCAGCGGTTCCATTGGGCGTCTTGCCATCGGCTATGTCGAGGGTGCGGTCCATGCCGGGCTTGTCGCCGGCATGCTGCGCCAGTTCCGCCGCGACCGGCCGGATTTTCATCTGCAGTTGAGAAGCCTGCGCTCGGCGGCGCAGATGGACGGGCTTCGGCAGCGGTCGCTGGATCTTGGTTTGGTGTATGCCCCCGCGGCGGCCGACGATCCTGACATCGCCAGCACGCCGCTGCGCCACGAGCCGCTGGTGCTGGCCATTCCCGAAGACGATCCGCTCGCCGATGTGGCTGATATCCAGCCGCATCATCTCGACGGCCGCGTCTGGATCACCGTCGTGCGCCAGCCCGACGACACCAATCGCGGCCAGTTCCTGGCCGCTTGCGCAGAGGCTGGCTTTACGCCCGACATCGCTTACGAGACGGCGGACCCTCTGACCTCACTCGGGCTTGTGAGCGCCGGCCTCGGTCTCGCCACCGTGCAGGCAAGCCTGCGCACCGCCGCGCCGCCCTCGATCCTGTTCCGCGACATGCCATGGTTCGGGCGCATGGTTTCCATCCACCTCGCCTGGCGGCGGCAGGACCGGCGCGTGGTGATCACTGACCTGCGGGAGGCTGCCCGGAGGGAGGGGAGTAGGGGAGGGGGGAGTAGGGGAGTAGGGGAGTAGGGGAAAAGTGTACACTCCGGAGACTGCAAACCTACTGCCCTACTCCCGTGACTCTACATCTTGTCGATCACCGACTGGACGCCTTCCGTTGGTGCATCGACCGAGGACCCGGCTACCATGATGGCGGCGACGATAGCCTCGGGATCGTTGACGACCAGCGGCTTCACACGCTGCGCGGTATGAATGAAGCCTTCCGCCGCCATGTGGTCAAGCAAAGCCGTCATCGGATCCCAGAATCCGTTGACATTGCCGAAGACGATCGGCTTGCGGTGATGGCCAAGTTGCGCCCAGGTCATGATCTCGACGATCTCCTCGACTGTGCCGATGCCACCAGGCAGCGCCACAAAGGCGTCGGATTTCTCGAACATCTTATGTTTGCGCTCGTGCATGTTGTCGGTGATCAACAACTCGTCGAGCCGGTCAAGCGCGGTTTCGGTTGCTTCCTTGTTGATGAGGAAGCGCGGAATGATGCCCGTCACCTTGCCGCCGGCCTTGAGTGCGCCTTCGGCGACGGCGCCCATGATGCCTTTGGTGCCGCCGCCATAGACCAGCCGCAGTCCTGCCTTGGCAATTGAGCGTCCAAGCAGGTGACCGGCCTTGGCATAGATTTCGTCGCGGCCCGGAGACGAGCCGCAATAGACGCAGACGGATCGAATCGTGTTCATGCCGATGATTGGTGATTGGGTCTGAAAGCGCGGTCAAGCCCCAAGGGCTGAGAAGGCCGGGCTTTTTCTTGTCGGTCATGGCAAAACACGCTAGACCGGCGTTAGGTGGCTAAGGGGTAGGGAAATATGGCAATCAATCCACTGAAGGCGTTCCTGTTCGCGGCGGGTGGGACCGTCGCGGCCGCGGGAACCGCCTATGTATCGGGCGCGCTCGACCCGTATCTTCATCCAACGCCGCCGGCGGAAGTCGCGGCCTTGACGCCGCCCGCGGCGCCGAAGCCGGCCACGGAAGGGCGCCTGCCGGCTCCGGCGGTGCCGGCCGCTCCGGCCACAGCACCCCAGGCGACAGCTCCGGCAGCACCCGCAACCGATGCGGCGGCGCCTGCGGCGCCCGCGACGGCGGGTCCGATCGCCCCGACTTTCGACGTCGTTCGCGTTGAGGGCAACGGCTCGATCGTCATTGCCGGCAACGCGGCGCCCAACTCGAAGGTCGAAATCCTCAACGGCACGATGGTGATCGGCTCGACGGTGGCTGGCCCCGATGGTGCCTTTGTCATCGTGCTCGATGATCCGCTGAAGCCCGGCGACTATACAATCGCCTTGCGTTCGACGGTCGGCACGGTCGTGACCGCCTCGACGCAGACCGCCGTGGTCTCGGTGCCCGCGAATGCGGCTGGCCAGGTGCTGGCCATGGTCGAGGAGCCAGGCAAGCCGGCCGAACTGCTGACGGTCCCGGCGCCCGAGACAAAGCCTGCGCCGGCAACCGGCGACCAGGCCGCCGCTCCGGCTGCTGAAGCGCCCGCGACGGTCGCTCCAGCGACCGCCGCGCCGGCGGCGACTGCGCCAGCCGTGGTTGAAGCAAAACCCGATCCGGCGGCACCGGCCGCGCCCGCGGCGGCTGTGGCCGAGCCTAAGATCGTCGTCGAGGCGGTCGAGATCGAAGGCAACAAGATCTTTGTCGCCGGTCTGGCCGATCCGGGCCGCAAGGTGCGCGCCTACGCCAACGACATTCTGCTCGGCGACGCACAGACCTCGTCGGACGGCCATTTCCTGGTCGAGGCGACGCGCGACATTCCGGTCGGCAATTATACCATTCATGTCGACGGCCTCGATACCGATGGCGTGAAGGTGGTGGCTCGCGCCGCCGTGCCCTTCGAGCGCGAGCCGGGCGAGGCGGTCGCAGCTGTTGCCCCCGCCGCGACCAAGCCCGCTGCACCTGCTGCGGAAGCACCAGCCGCTCCGGCGCCTGCTGCTGCCGCCGCTGCTCCGGCTGAGACCGCACCGGCCACCGAGGCTCCGGCCGCCGTCGCGGCAGCCACGCCGCCAAGCGACGTGCCCGAAATCGTGTCGCCCAAGCTCGAACATGCCGACGGCGCGGTCATCATTCGTCGCAACGATACACTGTGGCGGATTTCACGGCGGGTCTATGGTCACGGCACGCGCTACTCCACCATATACCTCGCCAACCAGGACCAGATCAGGAATCCGAACCGCATCTGGCCGGGGCAGGTGTTCAAAGTCCCGGAAAAGTCGAAGGAAGGCGAAGCCGCCGACTTCAAGGCGATGGGTGAACAGGCGACCACCGCGACGAAGACGGAGTAGGGAGACCGGCAATTCCGGCGATCTACCCATCGGCCTAGCTTGCCCTGTCATCGTTCATCGTCTATCGCCGATGAACGATGACAGAGTGCTTCCCCATACCAGACCACGCCGTCTCGGCACTGTCCGGCCGCATGCCGGACAGTCGCGTTGTCGCGGCCCGGTTCGCAGCGCTTTCGCATCCGGCCCGGATCGAGATACTGAAGCATCTGTCCGCCAGCAATTCCTGCTGCTGCCGTGAGGTCGTCGATCATTTCGATCTGGCGCAGTCGACCATCTCACAGCATCTGAAAATCTTGGTCGAGGCTGGCCTGGTCCGGTTCGAGCCCGACCGTCAACGATCGCGCTATGCGGTCGATCGTGCGGCACTTGCCGACTTATCGGCATCGCTGGGCGCACTCATCAATTCCTGCTGCTCCGGCCGCTGACCCTCTCACCCAAAAGGCAAGAAAAGTGGCCGAAAAAACCGTCTCCGCCGACACCTCGACACTCACGACGTTGCGCAATCTCTGGCCCTATATGTGGCCGGCCGACCGCTCCGACCTCAGGGCACGGGTGACCTGGGCGACGCTGCTGCTGGTCGTGGCCAAGGTGACGCTGGTCGCCGGTCCCTATTTCTTCAAATGGGCAACCGATGCGCTGGCGGGCGGCTTCAAAACGCCCCCGCCGCTGCCGTCGTTCATGCTCGCCCCGGTGATGCTGGTCGTTGCCTATAATGTGCTGAGGCTCGTCCAACTCGGCTTCAACCAACTGCGCGATGCGCTGTTTGCCCGTGTCGGCCAGCATGCGGTGCGTCAGCTTGCCTTCCGCACCTTCGTGCACATGCATCAGCTGTCGTTGCGCTTCCACCTGGAGCGCCGCACCGGCGGCCTGTCGCGCATCATCGAGCGCGGCACCAAGGGCATCGAGACGATCGTGCGCTTCATCATGCTCAACACGGCGCCGACGATCCTCGAATTCGCGCTGACCGCCGGCATATTCGGCTTCACCTATGGCTGGAAATATGTGGCCGTCGTGGCGATCACCGTCTGCGTCTACGTCTGGTTCACCGTCAAGGCGAGCGACTGGCGCATCTCGATCCGCCGCGATATGAACGACAGCGACACCGACGCCAACACCAAGGCGATCGACTCGCTGCTCAATTTCGAGACGGTCAAGTATTTCACCAATGAGCGCATGGAGGCCGAGCGCTTCGACCGCTCGATGGCGCGTTACGAGATCGCCGCCACCAAGACCTGGACCTCGCTCGGCTGGCTGAATTTTGGCCAGGGCTTCATCTTCGGCGTCGGCACGGTCGTCGTCATGTGCATGTCGGCGCTGGAGGTGCAGGCCGGCACCCAGAGCGTCGGCGATTTCGTTTTCATCAATGCCATGCTGGTGCAGCTTTCGGTGCCGCTCAACTTCATCGGCTTCATCTACCGCGAGATCCGGCAAGGGTTGACCGACATCGAGCACATGTTCGACCTGCTCGACGTGCCGCAGGAGATCGTCGACAGGCCCAACGCCAAGCCGCTGGCCGTCAGCGCCGGCAAGGTCGAGTTCCGCGACGTCCACTTTTCCTATGATCCGAACCGCAAGATCCTGAAAGGCGTCTCCTTCGAAGTCCCGGCCGGCAAGACGGTTGCCATTGTCGGGCCGTCGGGCGCGGGCAAGTCGACCATCTCGCGGCTGCTGTTCCGCTTCTATGACGTACAGGGTGGCCAGGTGTTGATAGACGGCCAGGATATCAAGGACGTGACGCAGGACAGCCTGCGCGCGGTGCTCGGCATGGTGCCGCAGGACACGGTGCTGTTCAACGACACCATCGCCTACAACATCCGTTATGGCCGTGTCAGCGCCGGTGAGGAGGAGGTGCGCAAGGCCGCCGAACTCGCCCAGATCGGGCCGTTCATCGAGAAGCTGCCCGACGGCTACAAGTCGATGGTCGGCGAGCGCGGGCTGAAGCTTTCCGGTGGCGAGAAGCAACGCGTGGCGATCGCCCGCACCATCCTGAAGGCGCCGCCGATCCTGATGCTCGACGAAGCCACTTCGGCGCTCGACAGCCACACCGAGCAGGAGATCCAGACCGCGCTCGACCTGGTCAGCAAGGGCCGCACCACCATCGTCATCGCCCACCGCCTGTCGACCGTGATTTCGGCCGACGAGATCATCGTGCTCAAGGATGGCCAGATCGCCGAGCGCGGCACCCATGTCGAGCTGATGCGAAAGCACGGCCTCTACGCTTCGATGTGGGACCGCCAGCGCGAGGCGACCGAAGCCGAGGAGCGGCTGCGCATTGCTCGCGAAAGCGACGAACTGGGTGTCGTCGTGCGCAGGCGCACGTCGGAGATGTCGTAGCTCATAAAAAGCCACTTGACCTCAACCTAAGTTGAGATTGTAGACCGTCGCCCGAGAGCCGAAAAACAGCATCCTCGAGGACGGAATCAAATGGATATCAGCTTTACGAATCAAAACGTTAATGGCGGCAGCGTGTTCAGGGTGGACAAGTTCGTCGTACCCGCCAATGCCCGCGACGAGATCCTCACAAAGGTGAAGATGACGCATGAGTTGCTGCGTCTGCAGCAAGGCTTCGTCCAGGACTTCCTGCTCGAGCAATTCTCCGGACCGGGCGAGTTCAACCTCGTCACCATCGTCGAATGGGAAAGCCAGGCTGCCGTCGACAAAGTGGTGCCGATCGTCAAGGCGGCGCATGAGCGCATAGCCTTCAACCCGCAGGAGACGATCGCCCGGCTCGGAGTTCGGGCTGATATCGCCAACTATCAGCGCGTGCCTGGACTCTAGCCGGGCCAGCCCACGCCCGGTGCCGGCGCTTCGATGCCGAGCACCTGGCCGGTGCGGGCGTCGCTTGTCATGTGCTCGAAGCCGGGCCACTGGGCGGCGGTGATGAACAGCGTTTTCCTGTCCGCACCGCCCAGCATGCAGGCAAAACAGCCGCGATCGACGGCGACGGTCTGCAAGACGTCACCGCCTTCGCGCACCCGCACGCAGTGCTTGTTGGGAACGTCGGCATACCAGGCCGCCCCTTCGGCATCGAGGCAGATGCCGTCGGGATATCCGTCGAGATCGGCCCAGATGCATCGGTTGGACAAGGAGCCGTCGGAGGCAAGGTCGAAAGCGGTCAGCCTGTTGGCATGGGATTCGGCGATGATCAGCGTCTTGTTATCAGGGGTCACAGCCATGCCGTTGGCGAAGGCGATAGCGTCCGCCACCTGCCTGACCTTTCCATCCGGTGTGACCAAGACGATGGTGCCGGGGCCGAAATGCTGGCCCGCCGCCGGAGCCGGCCCGCCGCCATTGACATAGATATTGCCCCGCCCATCGACGACGATCTCGTTCCACGGGCTTTTCGACAGGCCGCGCAGATCCGCATGAGTGACGAGCGAGCCATCGGCTTCCTGCCGCAACAGCAGGCCCTCGCGGCCTGAGACAACCAGCAGACGACCATCCGGCAGCCAGTCGATGGAGTAGGGCAGGACAGCCGGAACCCTGAGCATGACCTCGCTGTTGCCGTGCGCATCGACGGCAATGATCTCGCCGGTGCCCCAGTTGCAGACCCAAAGGCGTCCGTCATGCCAACGCGGCGATTCGCCGAAGGCGAGACCGTCAACCACGACACGCGCTGGGGGAGGAGATTGGTTCTGCATGGCGGGAGACTCCTTGTTGCGCGACGGTCGTACCGGACGTTGCCGCCTCCCAAGGACGAGTAAGGGACGAATGTCCCGACATGATCACGGCAATTTTTATGCACCGGAATGCCGCCTACTCACTTTCTATGGCGAAGTGCGATGGATCAGGCTTTAGGTCCATTACCCCTTGTGCTGCTGATATTGTTTCATCACAATAATTCACTGAAAATTACTCTTGGCACCTAGGAAAATTTTTGGATGTTTGGCTTCTTCTCGCGAAAATCCAAGAGAAGTCCCAAAACTCCCTCAGGAGTTCAATCTCCCGCTGCGGCGCATGCATCGCGAGCCGAGTCCTTGTGGCCGGTGATCGTGCCTCGGTCGACTGTGGATCAGGCGAACGAAAAGCCTTTTGAAATCGTTTTTGCTGTCCAGAAATTCATCCACAGCATTGTTTCCGAGGGGCTCTACCGCAAATCGGAGCTCAACCCGAAGGCGATGCAGGTCTCCCATGCTGATTTGTATTCGGCGGAGATAGCGAACGGTGGCCATAGTCAATTCATTCATAATGCCGGCGGGGCGTTCGACACTATGGTTGCAAACGCTCGTGCCGGTCTCACGGCCATTGGAGCAAAAGGGCAGTTGGCGACTCTTGAAAAGATGTCCACCTGGGTCGCCGAACACCCCGACGAGGCCGAGGAACAGACTGGCTTCGAGGGTGGCCGCACCGATTTTCTCGATACACTTGACGATGCCTTCTACGTCGCCGACGAAGCTTCGCCGATGCAAGACCTGCTGGCGCGCTGGATCGTGTCATGGCCCGACCTTCGAGTTGTGGAAGACGAGGTCTGCGATGAAGCCATACTTCAGTTGGCAATGGCCAATCCCCGTCGCGAATCTCGGCTTCTCCACCGGTCGGTCGCCGAGCTCGTCGGCCAGATGATCAGCAAGCGCCATGTTGGCGTAGGTCTCGCTTGCGCCAATGCAGCGCCACCCGAAGTCAAGTTATCGATTGGCATGGCGAGGATGTTGGATGTCGATGGCGAGAAGCAGCTGGTTTTTCAACTGCTGACCAATGCGAGTGAGCCTCGCCTGTGCGTGGCTACGGAAAGCCATGCGGCTGTTTATGAATGCGGAGCTCCCGAAACACCGTCGATTGCTCGCCCAGGTGAAAATATATTAGCGGCCGGCGCGCTCGTGTTGGCCGCAGGCTCGGGCAGGTGGACGGGCAATTGGTCGCAAAATTGATTGAGCTGGCGGAGGAGTACCACGCGCCGGTTGCCGTCGATCTCCTGTTGCGAAAGATTGGGCTCGATCCGATGAAGGCTGTCGTATCGGCGAATTCCCTTGCCCAGCGCGAGGAAGGGCCGGTTGTAAATTGGGTGGTGATGGCTGGTGGTCACGCTTTTCTCTTCCAGTCGTATCCGGAGCGTGGCGTGCTGCTCCGCGGCGATAACGAGGAAAGTCTGGCAGAGGCTGATCGAAATGAGCTTGAGGAGTATTTTGACCTCACGGTAGCAGCTGGCGAATAGATTGTTTGTGGCGGCTCTGCGCGATCGTCCTTGCCGGTGCCGCTCTGCTCGACGGCCAGCGCGCCTCGCCATCGCGGCGGAAAGACAAACCCGCGCCGCCCATTGTCGCGTTGCGGGCAGGGGGTGTTTCCGCTATTGAGGCCGGACCTGAAACAGGGACCGCCCCATGAGCCTTGTCGACACGGTCAAGAACGCGTTCGTACCGATCCACCGCGAAGGTTATCCCTTCATCGCGGCCTTTGGCGCGGCGACGCTCTTCCTCGGCTATTTCTCCTCGATCCTGTTCTGGATCGGCCTGATCCTGACCGCCTGGTGCGTCTATTTCTTCCGCGACCCCGAGCGCGTCACGCCTGTCGACGACCGCCTGGTGGTGAGCCCCGCCGATGGCATCATCTCGGCGGTCGGGCCGGCCGTGCCACCGCGCGAGCTTGGCCTCGGCAATGTCGAGATGACCCGCATCTCAGTGTTCATGAACGTCTTTTCCTGCCACGTGAACCGCTCTCCGGTTCGCGGCCGCATCGCCAAGATCGAACATCGGCCCGGAAAGTTCCTCAATGCCGAACTGGACAAGGCGAGCACCGAAAACGAGCGCAACGGCCTTGTCATCGAGAGCCCCAACGGCACGGTGGCGGCAGTCCAGATCGCCGGCCTGGTGGCGCGCCGCATTGTCTGCTGGACCGAGGCCGGTGCTTCGATCGGCACCGGCGAGCGTTTCGGCCTGATCCGTTTCGGCTCGCGCGTCGACGTATTCCTGCCTTTGGCCGCCACGCCGCGTGTTGCCGTTGGCCAGACGGCGGTCGGCGGCGAAACCGTGCTGGCCGAGTTCGGCGGCGTCGCCGGCACGCCCCTCGTGCGGATTTCCTGACGGTGGGCACGCAGTATAAAAAATTTGAAGCCCATGCCAGCGGCGGTCCGCGCATCCGCGAGATCCCGATGCGCATGGTGTTGCCCAACCTGGTCACCGTGCTCGCGATCTGCGCCGGCCTGTCTGGCATCCGCTTCGGCTTCGAGGGGCGTTTCGAGCCGGCGGTGGTGATGGTGCTGCTGGCTGCTTTCCTCGACGGCATCGACGGCCGCCTGGCGCGGATGCTCAAGGCGACCTCCAAATTCGGCGCGCAGATGGATTCGCTGGCCGACATCGTCAATTTCGGTGTCGCGCCTGCACTGGTGCTCTATGCCTTCCTGCTCGACCGTGCCGGCTCGCCGGGCTGGATCGCGGCACTGCTGTTTGCGATCGCCTGCGGGTTGCGGCTGGCGCGTTTCAACGTGCTCGACGACGAGAAAGCCGAGCGCCCGATATGGCAGACCGAATATTTCGTCGGCGTGCCGGCACCGGCGGGTGCCGTGCTGGTGATGCTGCCGCTCTACCTCTCTTTCCTTCGCCTTGGGGTTGAGCCCAGCCGGCCGGCCGCCTTCGTCGCCACCGGCTTCACCATCCTGGTCGCCTTCCTGCTGGTCAGCCGGTTGCCGGTTTATTCCGGCAAGAACGTCAAGATCCCTGGCGACAGGGTGCTGCCGGTCATCCTCGCCGTCGTCCTATACGTCCTCCTGCTGATGACCTATCCTTGGTACACGCTGACGGCATCGGTCGCGGGCTACCTGATCTTCCTGCCGTTTTCCGTGCGCGCCTACTCCAAGCGCGCCAAGCTGGAGGGCGAGAAGGTGCCGCCTTCGGATATAGGTTAGGGCCGCAGGCCCCGGATCAGCAAATCGGTCCAGGCGGACGCGAAGCGTTCGTCGCTGACCTCGATCGAGCGCTCGGTCCAGATCGCTTCGAAGACGCGGAACATGGCGACGCTGCCGACGATGACGGCGGCGACCGCGTCGCTGTCATGGGGGCGCAGTTCGCCTTGGCGCTGGCGCTCCCGCAGCCATTCGGCGACTGCGTGGTAGGTGCTTTGCATGATCTCGCCACGCGCCGAGGCTTTCAATTCCGGGAAGTGCTCGAGATCGCGCCACAGGATTCTGAGCATGTCGCGATTCGCGCCGAGTTTTTCCAGCATACCCTCCACGATCCGCCGCGCCCCCTGATCGGCAGGAAGCACTTGTTCGCCAAGTTCGGCCCGTCCCTCCTGTGCCGCTCCAACAAACCGGTCGACAGCCGCGGCAAGCAGCGCTTCCTTCGAGGGAAAGTGCTTGTAGAGCGCACCCGAGCCACGCGACAGGCCGGCGGCCTCCTGAATTTCGGGAACGCTGGTCCGGTCATAGCCGCGCTCGGCGAACAGGCGGATGGCTTCGCGTAGAATGCGCTCGCGTCCTGCGGATGACGGCTTCATGGCAATTCCTGTTCACCCGATCCTGGCGGCGGGGGTTAGCGCTCGACAATACCATCCCGGTGCGAAATCAAGGCTCGCTCACCGCACGCTTCCACCCTGCTCGGAAAGCCATGCCTTCCATGTTCTTTCTCCCAGCCGCTCGCTGGTTTCGACCAGACCCAGGCCAAGGCTTATCTTTCGGCTGACTGGCAACGGCAGAATGAGACGTCGTAGCCCGAGCGCATCGCGGTACTGTCGAGCGAATGTCGAGAACGGCATCACCTCGGGTCCGCCGATCTGCGGGCGGACGCCGCGTTCCCCATCGCCGACAGCCTGGGCCAGATAGCTGGCGACGTCGCGCGTATCGACGGGATTTGATGGCGAGGTCGGCAGCGGCCAGACCGGTAGCCATCGCAGCCCGGCCAGCATCTGCGCCAGAAGGTAAAAGAATGGCGTCGCGCGGATGACCGACCATGAAAGTGGCGACGTCCGCACAAGCTGCTCGCCGGCCAGCTTCACGCGGCTATAGGGCAGGGTGCTGAAGTCGAGGCCGACGATCGACACGAAAATGAAATGCGAGACATCGGCGCGTTGCGATGCGGCAAGCAGCCGCCGCGTGCCCTCGACGTCGACATCCGACGGACTGGAGAAGAAATCGATCGGCCGCATACCGCGCCTGGCGATCGGCGACAGCGTCGCCGCATGAATGACCGTATCGATGCCGCCAAGGGCTTCATCGATGCCTTCGCCCGTTGCGAGATCGCCGGGCGCCCATTCCACGGAGCGGTCTAGCCCGGCTTTCCTGGCCAGCAACCTGACGGCGTGTCCGGAGGCGTTTAGTGCCGGCACGAGATCGCGTCCGAGATGTCCGGTGCCGCCGGTGACGAGGATTTTTGCCATTCGGGATCTCCTTGCCGTGCAAAGGAGGTGTCATGTCGCGCTGGCTGGAAATAGGCACGCGCAGCGTCTCTTTCCATCGTGAGTGAATACTCTCTCACCTGCGATTTGTCCATCTGAATCGCTGCGGCACGACGACGCAATCCTGGGTCGGGCGATCTCGAAAGAGTAGTTTTATTCAGCAATTGTATCAAACACTGAACGGCTCTAAGCCGCCAGGCCAAGCCCCAGCCGGTCGATCGCCAGCTTCCTGGTCGATACATAATCGGTCTTGCCCGAACCGAGCACCGGGATTTCTTCGACCTTGACGATGTCGTTTGGCACCATCAGTTCGGCCGCTCCGGCCTTTTTGCCGAACTGTCGCAGCTCCTCGGCGCTTGCCTCGTCTGCGGTGGTGACCAGCACGATGCGCTCGCCGCGCCTCTTGTCCGGCACCGCTACCGCCGCATGGCGTTCTTCCGGCCAAAGCGACTGCACCAGCATCTCGACCGCGCCCAGCGACACCATCTCGCCGGCGATCTTGGCGAAGCGCTTGGCGCGGCCGCGAATGGTGATGAAGCCTTCGCGGTCGACGGCGACGATGTCGCCGGTGTCGTGCCAGCCGGTCAGCGGCTGTAGCTCGCCGGGTCGGTCCGCGGTCATGTAGCCCATCATCATGTTCGGCCCGTCGAGCCACAACTGGCCGGCATCATCGATGCCTTCGACCGGCTCCAGCTTCATGCGCATGGCCGGCAGCAGCCGCCCGACCGTGCCGTCGCGGCCGTGGATCGCGGTGTTGACGGCAACCACGGGCGCCGCCTCGGTAAGCCCGAAACCTTCGATGATCTCGGCCTGGAAGCGTTCGCGATAGACGCGGCGGGTATCCTGCTTCACCGCCTCGGCGCCGGCGACGACGAAGCGCAGGCTGGAAAAATCTCCGTCCTTGGCGGTGCGGGCATAGTTGGCGAGGAACGTATCGGTGCCGAACATGATGGTCGGTTTCACCTTGCGCGCAATCTCGGGGATGATCTTGTAGTGGAGAGGCGAGGGATAGAGGAACAGCTTCACCCCTGTGACCAGCGGCAGGATGGTGCCGCCCGTCAGGCCGAACGAATGGAACACCGGCAGCACGTTGAGCAGGATGTCCGCCGGCGAGATGGTGATCCGCGCCTCGGCCTGCATGGCATTGGCGAAAAGGTTCTTCTGCGACAGGACGACCGCCTTCGGCGTGCCTTCCGAACCCGAGGTGAACAGGATCACGCCCGGCTTGGCCGCATCCTGTCGCTGCAGCGGCAGGCGCCACAGCAAGGCGGCTGCAAGCTTGTCCAGCGCGGTGACGCTCTGGTGTACATCTTCCAGCCACAGCAACCTGGCGCCGCCCTTTTCGACCGCGGCGACGATATCTGCGAGATCGGCCTTCTCTACGAAAGCACGCGAAGAGACAACGGTGCGGATGACGGCCGTGCGCACCGCTGCGGTGACGCTTGCCGGCCCGGCCGTGTAATTGATCATCGCCGCCACCCGGCTCGCCGAGAGAAGGCCGACGAACGACAGCACGACACCGTTGGCATTGGGCAGCATCAGTCCAACAGCCTCTCCCGGCGCCGTCACCGCCTCGAAGCGCCGGCCCAGCACGCGGGCGCCGATGAACATCTTGCGGTAGCTCAGGGCCCCAGAGATGACATCTTCGATGATGGTGTGCGAGGCGCCGACACGATCAGCGGCATCGCGCATGGCCAGGAACAGGCCTCGGTCGAGGTCGGTGCCGAAAAGCCGGGCTTCGGCAACCCGGTCGAACAGCGCATTGGTGTTCGAGGCCTGGTCCGGATTGCGCGCCACCAGTTCGGCGACCGTCATCGGCTCCAGAACACTGATCGACAGCCTTGGGAACCAGTGACGGGGTGCCTTGTCCTTAGGCGTCAGCGAGACCGGCAGGTTGCGTGCGCCAGCGACGAAGATCGGCACGATGCGGGCGTCGGCCTGCATAGCGATGCGGGTAACGGCGCGAAACAGCCGAAACGTCTTGACGTCGGGCTCGACCGCGTCCGGCAGATAGACGGCCAGCCGGCCCTTGCCCTTCAGCACGCGTACCAGCCGGCGGCTGACGAAGACATGTTCGGCGTTGAAGGCAATGGTGCGGCCGAGTTCGCGCCAGGGTTCGAGCCATGGCGAGCGCGCCGAAACCTCGTCGAGTATATGCAGCGTGTCGTCGGGCAACAGCGACAGCATCAGCGCCGGCTCGAAGCGCGACTGGTGCGAGATGACATAGATGACCGGCACCTGCGCCCTGCGGGCGAGCCTGATGCGATTGTCGCTGATCCGGTAGGCGAGCTTGAACGGCACGTAGAGCAGCGCCTGGGTGAAGCGCAGGCCGAGGCGGAATTTCTCCATCACGCCGATCAGCAGCCAGGCCACAACCAGACCCGCAAGCAGCGCCAGTGTCAGGACCATGCCGCGTCTCTCCCAACGATTTTGTCATAGCGGCTCTTGTACGGCCGCTTCGGGAGCAGAGCCTAGCGGAAGTCGGGGCAAGGTCAATGCGGAAGGGGCGCCCTCACGCCGGCTTCAGCCGTCCGCTGATGAAACGGAACTCCTGCGTCTTGCCGCCATAGCCGTAGGCGGCTGCCGGAACCTCGTGCACGAAAGCATAGCTTTCCTGGTGCACGCCGCCCAGCAGGCGGCCAAAGGCGTCGAAGATCGCCTTGAGATACGCTTCCAGTTCGAGCTTGGTATTGGTGCCGTCGACCACCTTGATGTCGAGCCAGAACGTGTTGGTGCCGTGCTCGGCGAGCGACTTGCCGCCGGCGAACCAGTGCTGCGGATCGAGATAGGACACGGCCACTGCGGTGATCGTCGGGTCCTTGCGCAGATGCGCGGCGGTGATCTCGGTTATTTCCCTGGCGATCTCGGCGGACAGGGTGGCGTCTGGCTTGCCGGTGACGCTGACATTGATGATGGGCATTTTTCTTCTCCTTTGTTTGACCGGCGTCGGTCGCCGTTGGAGAGACCGTGCCATCATTCTAGGATGAAAAAAATCGAATTGTTTCCAACTGAAGATTCGATAATGTCGAATTATGGAAACGCTCGATCCCGACCTGCTCAGAACCTTCCTTGCGTTCGCCGACAGCGGTTCGCTGGCGCAGGCGGCGGCCAATGTCGGCCGCTCACCGTCCGCGGTAACGGCCCAGATGCAACGTCTGGGAGAGATTGTCGGCGAGCCGCTTCTGGCGCCGCAGGGCAGGGGTCGCGGACTGACCCCGGCGGGCGAGGACCTCGTCGGCCATGCCAGGCGCATTCTCGCTGTGCATCGCGAGGCGTGGCTGGCGCTGAAAGGCGCACGCGCTGCCGGGCGTGTCGCCATCGGCACGACACAGGATTTCGCCGATAGCGGCCTGCCGGACCTGCTGCGTGCCTTCGCCTCCAGCCATCCGCGCGTCAGGATCGAACTGCGTGTCGGCCGCTCCGCCGAACTGGCGCAGGCGCTGCAGGCCGGCAGCCTCGATCTGGCGATCGTCATGCGCCAGACGGCGGCACCGGACGAGGTCGGGGTCCTGCGTGAGCCGATGATATGGCTGTGTTCGAGCAAGGGGCTGGCCTCGCGGCAGGAAGAATTGCCGCTGGCGCTGCTTGATCCCTATTGCGGGTTTCGCGAGGCGGCACTCGCCGCGCTCGATGCCGCCGGCCGCCGCTACCGCATCGCCGCCGGCAGCGCCAGCCTGGCCGGCCTGCGTACCGCGGTGAATGCGGGCGTGGCGCTAACCTTGCGAACATCGCGCTTTGCCCATTCCGGCATTGTCGAAGCACCGCGCGAGCTTGGCCTGCCGCAGGTGCCGACGGCTGAGTTCGCGATCCGGCTGCGCGCCGGCGCCGATATGTCCGCGAGCGATCTGGCGGCGTTGCTGGGTGCCAACCTGGCTCTCTCCGGATCGCCTGGTTGAATTCAACGAGACCACGTTCCGTCATCAGCCTGTTGGCAAAGAAAAAGCCGACCTTGCGGTCGGGCCGGTTTATCGCAAAGAAAAAGCCGACCTTGCGGTCGGCTTGGGAGTGAGACGGGCCGAGGGGTTTGGGGGGACTTGGGGGGTGGCCCGTCGCAGCCATAATGTCCGAGCACGGTGATGGTTCCGTGACTTCCGAAATTTTTTAAGAAATATTTGACGACGCTTGCCGGGAGCGTGCCATCAGCCAGTCGCGGCCGGCGTGGGCAAAGACCGCGCAGAGCACGATCGCGCCGCCGACCATGCTGGCCAGCGGCGGTATTTCGGCCAGGAACAGAAATGCAAACAAGATCGCGAACGGAACTTCCGCCGAGCCGAGCAGGCCGGATTCAGGCGCCGGGATAAGCCGCGAGCCTTCCGTCCACAGGATGGAAGCCAGCGCGAAGGACGCGCCGAATGTGGCAAGCAGAACCGCGTCCCTTGCTGAGACCGCCAGGGGATCGGCAACGAACCAGCCAAGTATGAACAACAGGAAGGCCGAAACCGCGCCGGCCCACACCACCGGCGTGTCGCGGAACGCGCGCACCATGATCATGTAGAGCGCGCTGCCGGCCGTCATCAGCAGCGCCAGCCCGTCGCCGAACAGGTTGCCGGTGCCGAAACCCGACCACACCATGATGGCGACCCCGCACAGCGACACTGCCGCTGCCACCATCGTCTGCAGGCGGAACGGCTCGCGCACCAGCATCCATGCCAGTACGGCGGCAATGAAGGGTGAAGTCGCGTAGATGACCGCGACATTGGCGACGAAAGTGAACTTGAATGCCGAAATGAAGGCGATGCTGGCCAGCGCGCCTTCCACCGCCAGCAGCCAGCCGCGCCAGCCGAGCCGCAGCGGCTCACGATTGCCGGCACGGTGGCGGCGCCACAGCACGTAGAGACTGATCAGGATCGCGCCGACAAAGCCGCGCCAGCAGGTGATCGTCAGCGGATCGGCATGGATCGACTTGGTCAGCACACCGGTCAGCCCGAATACGGCCGCCGAGGACGACACCAGTATGATACCAAGCGTGCGCTCGGTGCCAGTGTCGGTGGTGGCTGTCACATCAGTCATGCCGCAAGACTACGCCACTCCCCCTGACATCGTAGCGTCAGCAATAATGAACATCAAAGCCGCTTGCGGAAATGCTCGCCGCCGACGATCAGCAGGCCGGCGGCGACGATAAGGGCAGCACCCTGAAAAACCTCGCGGCGTGGCACGTCGCCCCAGATCGCGAAGCCGAGCGCGAACGCCCACAACAGTGAGGTGTATTCGAGTGGTGCCAGGATCGATGCCGGCGAGCGCTTCATGCCTTCGAAGAGAAGATATTGCGCCAGGCCGCCGAGTGCACCGACGCTGGCAAGAAGCAGCAATTGCGTCGGGTCCGGCGTATGCCACCACAACAAAGCCGGCACCGCCGAAAATACCAGGAAATAGAAATTGTTGAGGAGGAGCTGGATCATCGAGCGCTCGGCAAGGGCCGTCTTGCGCAGGAGCACGATGGCGATGCCCCACAGGCCGGCCGCCGTCAGCACCAGCAACACGGGAACCGAAAGGCCGAGATGGGCGGGATCGCAGGCTACAAAGACACCGGCAAAACCGATCAGAACCGCCAGCCAGCGCAGGACAGGCACCTTTTCGCCGAGCAGGACCACCGAAAGCACGGTGACGATGATCGGGGCCGCGTAATAGACGGTGGTCAGTTCGGCGAGTTGCAGGCTGCGGGCCGCATTGTAATAACAAAGCCATGCGGCAAGCGTGAAGGCACTGCGAACCAGCATCGGCCGCACGATAGGCGAGCGCACCGTATCGGCGAACAGCTGCCGCCCGCCTATGGCCGCGCAGGCGCCGAGAATGGTGATGCTGCGGAAGAATATGATCTGCCAGACAGTCATGCTGGTAACCAGCAGCTTGATCGAGGCATCCTGCGTCGAAAACAGCAAGTAGGCGGCGCCGGTCAAAAAAATGCCGGCGAGAACCCTTTCGCGTGTATCGAGAATGGCGATATCGGCCATAAGGCGTGCGCCTGCTTGAGTGAAGGCGGCTCCAGCCCCTGTCGGCTCCGCACCTGCCAGCTATACTGGCGAAATCCCGCATGGCGCTGCTCCAGCGCAGTGCCTGCGTTTGGGGCAGGGGAAGGCAGCGCTAAATACAGCCGGTCCCGGATGCCGCTTCTGGCGCGGCACGGCTGATTGGTTTAGCATCACCTCATAAAGCGGGGGCCGAAGGGCAGGCGCGCAGAACGCCGGGGGACGGACAGGGAATTCGCGCTCAGCCCATGCCGGATGTAGCATGTGCAGGTCCGGCCTGACGGACCGCCTCTGACAGAGCGGATTTTGGGGAGAAGGCCGATGCAGAAACTGCAGTCGCAAGGCGTCCATCACATCACGCTGGTCGGTGCCGGCCGCCAGACCTCGATCGATTTCTGGGAAGGTGTGCTGGGGATGCCTTTCATCTTCGAGCAGCCCAACCTCGACAAGCCGACCGAAAGCCATTTGTATTTCGATCCGGGCGACGGCCGGCTGATCACCATCTTCACCGACGAGACCCGCACGGCCGTGAAGCGCCGCACCCCGACCGACCCGGGCTGCGTTCATCACATCGCCTTTGCGGTGTCGCGCGTCACCTTCCTGCAGGCGGTCGCCCGGCTCGACGAGCGCGCCATCAAGCACAGCGGCGTCAAGGATCGCGGCTTCATGGATTCGATCTATTTCGAGGATCCGCTCGGCCTGCTGATCGAGCTTGCCTCCTACCGTTTCGAGCCGCCTGCCGGCTTCACCCATGCCGACGTGCTGATGGAGGCGCATAAGCTTCGTGTCGCGCGTGGCGACTACAACATCGCCGAAGTGCATCTGGCTGACGCCATCCAGGCGCTGGTGGAACGCGCGCGCGCGACATTGTCGGCCGACCGGGCACCCAAAAATCCATATTGAAGGCTGAACAGGCAAGGGAGGAATACGTGGCAAAGACAGTGACGAAGAGCGCAAGGAAACCGGCGGCCAAACCAGCGTCAAAAGCCGCAGCGAAGCCGGCAGCAAAAGCAGCGGCCAAACCCGCGGCCAAGACGGCGTCAAAGGCAGCCTCCGGCAAGGCCAAGGCGAAACCAGCAAAGAAACCAACACTGACAATCAGCATGCTGAAGCCGAGCGTCAACAACATGACCGTTCGCGTCTTTGCCCGCGCTGCCGGGCTCGACCATGCGGAGGCCGATGCGTGGGGGCACACGCGCTCGCCGGAATACATGGCGCGCAATCCGGCCCATCTGACGCCGATGATCGAGGACAAGGGCCTGCCGCGCGGCGTGCTTTGGGAGAGCTGCGCCATCATGCAATATCTTTCCAACAAACATGGACTGGAGAAATTCTACCCCAAGGCGCCAGCCAAGCGGGCGATGATAGACAGCGCCATGTTCTATCTGATCGGCACGCTCTATCCCTATGTGGCGCGCGCCACCTATCCGGCGCTCGGCTTCCCGCAATATGCCGGCGAGGTCGGGCACAGCGACGCCCACCCGGACAGGAAATCGGAGGCGCAGAAGGCCGCGGTCGCCGCCATTGCCGAACCGCTCGAGGTCTTCCACTCCTTCTTCCGCGACGGCAAGCCGTTCATCGGCGGCAAGAGCCCGTCGATCGCCGACATCCGCCTTGCGGCGACCCTCGAGTTCCTCGCCGTCATCGACTACGCCCTGCCCAAATGGGCGGAGGAATACATGGCGGCAATGGAGAAGAAGCTCGGCAAGGCCTATGCCGGCCCGGCCGGCGACGTACGCGGCTACATCGCCCATGTGAGGTCGCAAGCCCAGGCGTGATTCCAACCAGTCGATGGGGCGATGATCTGCGGAGGCGGCCGCAGGACTGGTTTCGCCGGTGGCGTCGTGGTTCCCCGCCAGCTTGAAGTTGGCGGGGCTTGCGTTAGTCTGGGCGCGCATGCAGTCGAATTTTTCTCTCGACCGGCTTGGACGCTGGAGCGGTGGCGTGGCCGCCGCGGCCCTGGCGGCAACGCCCGAAGACTTGTCGGCCCGCTTCAGCGCGGCGGCAAGCGTGCTGCTTGGCTCGGATCGCGCCTATGTCGGCTTCTATCGTCGCGACATAACCTCCCTGACCATCGACGAGGCCGGACCCGATCACTGGAACCGCGACTATGATGCGCGCATCTATCGCCAGGATCCCTTCTTCCAGAGATTCGCCAGCACCAGACAGGATTTCCTGCTGCCGTTGTCGGCTCTCAGCCACGGCGATTTCCAGCGCACGTCGTATTATCGCGAATTCTACGGGCCTTCCGGCAGCTTCGATGAAATAACCGGCGTGTTCAACCTCGACGGACTGACCGCCGGCTATGTGACCTTTCTGCGCCGCGATGGCGCGCCGCGTTTTGGCGAGCATGATCTGGCGGTGGCCGGCGCGGCGAGCAGCGCCACAAAGCTTATTCTGCAAAGGCTGCTTCATTTGTGCCGTCTTCGGGACAAGAGGGCCGCAATCGAAGCCGCAGGGTCGCACCTCAGCGCCCGGGAAAGGCAGATCGCACAGCTCCTGATCGAGGGCGGCAGCGCCAAGACGATTTCGCGAAACCTGTCGATTTCACCCGGCACCGTGCGCAACCACATCAAGCAGGTCTACCGCAAGCTCGGTGTGCACTCCCAGGTCGAGTTGTTGGCCGCCGGCTGGGAGGCCCCGCGCGACTGACGGTTTCGTTTCGCCAGCTTCACTGCCCCGTCACGACGCGTGTCCACATGCGGTTCTGCAGTCGCAGCAACTTTGCGTCGTTGTTCTCGACCACGAACAGCTTGGCTTTTACGTCATCGGGCGGGAAAACGCCGGGATCCTTGGCGACAGCCTGATCCATCAGGGGCAGAGATTCCGGGATCGCATTGGCATAGGAAACATAGCTGGAATTGGCCGCTGCGATATCGGGCCGCAAATTGAAATCGATCCAGGCCTGGGCATTCTCCGGGTGCGGCGCATCCTTCGGCACCGCCATCGTGTCGAAGTTTATCAGCGTGCCTTCCCTGGGAATGGAATAGGCAATCTCCAGCTTCTTGGCGGATTCCGCCGCACGGGTCTTGGCCTGCAATATGTCGCCCGACCAGCCCAGCACGACACAGATGTCGCCATTCGCCAGATCGTTGATGTATTTCGACGAGTGGAAGTAACGGATATAGGGCCGCACCTTGCCCATCAGCTCTTCGACCTTGGCGAGGTCGTCCGGACTGGTCGACCTGGGGTCGATGTGCAGGTAGTTCATAGCCATCGGAATGATCTCCGCCGGGGCATCGATCATGGCGACGCCGCAATCGGAGAATTTCTTGACGACGTCGGCGTCGAAGACCATGGCGAAGGAATCTGTCGGCGCGTCAGGCATCCGTTGCTTGATGGCAGCAACATTGTAGCCGATGCCGTCCGTGACGGCCATGTAAGGCACGGCGTGCAGGTTCTGCGGATCCGCGCCCGCGATCAGCGACAAGGCTTGCGGATCGATCTTCGAGCGGTTTGAAAGCTTCGATCTGTCGAGCTGCAGGAAAACGCCAGCCTTCACCTGGTTCTTCAGGAATGGAAAGGCCGAGGGATAGACCACGTCATATCCCGAGCCGCCGGTGAGCAGTTTCGTTTCAAGGACCTCGTTGCCGTCATAGACATCGTAGCGGACCTTGATACCTGTCTCCTTCTCGAATTTCTCAGCCGTGTCCGGCGCGATATAGTCGGACCAGTTGTAGACGTTGACGACCTTCTCATCGTCCGCCCGGGCAACGCCGAAGCAGATGCCGCAGGCAAGCGCGGCAGTCAGGACTGGGAAGAGCAGAGAGCGCATGGGTGTCCTTCTTTCGCTGGTGGCGGGCCGATGCGGTGTGCACCGTTCCAATTTCACTGTCGGCACCCTTGCCGCTCAACGCCGTTGCGGCGCATAAACCGGTAAGGTGATACAGGCGACGTTGCCGCCGCCGAGCAGGATTTCGCGGGAGTTCTCGATGCCGACCACCTTGTGGTCGGGAAACAGCGTGGCCAGTTGTTGCTTTGCCTTCCGATCGAGATCGCAGCCGAACTCAGGCACGACCACAACGCTGTTGCCTGGATAATAGTTGATGTAACTCGCCGCGATCCGGTTGCCGGCCGGCCGTGCCCAGGTCGAATCGACCCGGTCCACGCTCTCGTTCTCCTCCATCGTCATTTCGATCGGCAGGGGATGAGCAAGCCGATGAACCTCAAGACCACGGCCACGCGCATCACGGGCCGAACGCAGCACCTCCTCGGCTTCGCGCACGATCTCATATTGCGGGTCGTCCCGGTCTTCGGTCCAGCTTAACGCGACCACGCCAGGGCGCACGAAGCAGCAGAGGTCGTCGACATGGCCATCCGTCTCGTCGAAGGCAAAACCGCGCGGCAGCCAGATGATTTTGTCGACGCCGAGATAGTCGCCAAGCTGCTGTTCCACCTTCGCCTTGCCGAGATGGGCATTACGATTGCGATTGAGCAGGCACTGCTCGGTCGTGATGAGCGTTCCCTTGCCGTCGCATTGCAGTCCGCCGCCCTCGGCAATCAGCGGCGCGCGGTAGCGGTCCATCCTCTCAACCTCGAGGACCTTTTGCGCCGCGAGGTCGTCCAGGTCCCATGGCGAGTAGAGCCCGCCGTCGAAACCGCCATAGGCGTTGAAGATCCAATCGACGCCGCGAACGCTGCCTTGGTCGTTGACGACGAAATTGGGGCCGCTGTCGCGCAGCCAGGAATCGTTGGTGGACATTTCCACGACGCGCACGTCGGCAGGCAATCGCGCTCTGGCGTTCTGCCACTGGCGGCTGGATGCCGCCACGGTCACCGGCTCGCTTTGTGCGATCGCCGCCGCGACATTGGCGAACAGCTTCTGCGCGGGCTTGGCACCCAGACGCCATGTGTCCGGCCGTTCCGGCCAGATCAGCCAACAGCCTGATTTGGGTTCGAATTCGCCCGGGGCGCGAAATCCATCCTGTCTCGGTGTGGTCGAGAGCGTATGTGACATTGTGGGACTACCGGAAAATGGGACGACCAAACTTTTCCGGATCAGACGGTTTTAGGGCCTTGTCCGTCAATGTCCCATTTGGGATACCTTGATCACTGCGCTAGCCACTGGCCTGCGTTCGGCTGGGGCGAGCACCATTGGTGCCGGGCCCTGGTTGCCCGTAAGTTCGATGTCTCTGTCGTTTACTGCGTCGCCTGGTAAAGTTCCGAAGCGGCCTCTTTCAGCGCGCGCCGGCCGTCCGGCTTGAGATACATCATGTGCCCACCTTCAACGACGTCGAGGCGGATCGGCCTGGCGCCGGCGAGCGACGGGATCTGGCCGACCAGATAACGCGACGCCAGATAAGGAGTGACGAGATCAGTGTAGCCGTTGACGATGACGACGCCCAGCGCGGGATTCAGGGAGCGCGCCCGCTGCAAATCGTCCATCACACCGGCATAGCCCTGGCGCGAGGCACTCGTGCCATAGTCCCAGTTGTGGCTGACATCGCCGTTCAGCAAGCGGTAGCTGACATCGGTGCGAAAGTTCAGCTCGTCGCGCGCGTAACCGACAAAGGCCGAGGTCAGCGCCGGCACACTGCGGTCCAGCACCGGATCGGGACCGGCAATGCGGGCGCTCTGGGGAGCGATGTCCGCCGTCGCGATCATGCCGTCATAGGGGCTGAGCACCTTGCCCGTGGCACGGGCAAACTCCCTTGCGAAGAGCGAGGTCGGGACGCGGGCGAAGTTGCGGTGAACGAGGTCGGGTGGCAGGCCGGTGATCTCGGCCACGCGATCGCTCGCCAGCCGTCCGCCTTGCTCCAGCCCGCTGGTGAGCGCGCTGAGGTACTCGCCAAGTGCATAATGCTCGACCTCGGCGAGCTTTTTCCGCAGTGTATCGCCGTTGATACCTTCACTGCGCAAGCGGACCGCCGCGAGCGAGGGTAGTTCGAGAGCCCAATGCAGCGGCTCGAATTCGTCGGGCTGCACCAGGGTGAATTCCAGCGCCGGTGAGATCAGCACGATGCCGCTCGGGCTGATGCCGATATCTTCCTGCAGCGTCCTGGCAAGCAGTGCCGCCCGGAACCCGCCATAGCTCTCACCGGCGAGGAACAGCGGGGATCCCGTGCGGCCGTTTTGGGCGAGATAGAGCCGGATGAAGGCGCCGATCGAACTGGCGTCCTGGCTGACGCCCCAGAAGTCGTGCGTATCCTGGCCAGGAGCCTCGCGACTGTAGCCGGTTCCCACCGGGTCAACGAAGACGAGGTCGGTCATGTCGAGCCAGCTGTCGGGATTATCGATAAGCTTTTGCGGCGAAGGGAGGAATTCCCCGTCGGCTCCGGTCGCCACGATGCGCGGTCCGAGCGCGCCGAGATGCAGATAGGCTGATGCGGCGCCCGGGCCGCCGTTGAACACGAAGGTGATCGGCCGCGGTGCTTCCGTCGCGACGCTCTCCCGCGGTTTCAGCGTATAGGCAACATAGAAGATTTCCGCTGTGACCTCGCCCTTGCCGGAGAGCAGCGGGAGCGTGCCGGCCTTTGCCTGGTACTGCAGGCTGCGCCCGCCAATGCTGATCGAATGGTCGGTGATCGCGGGCGGAGGCAGCAGCGACAGCACGCCGCCCGCGGGCGCCGGCCGCTCTGGCGTTTCAGCCAGGAGAGGCTGCGCGAAGCCGGCAAGCATGAAGAGGGCAAGGCAGACGAGTTTCAGCTTGGAACGCATGAGGCCTCCGCGGGAACGACACCCGCATAGGTATGGCCGAGGCGAATGAAGTCAAAGGAATAGAGGATGGCGAGCCTCCTGCTGTCCCGCCGACACCAGTTCCTGACAGCTTGGGGCGTCCTGCTCGGATTGGCTCACACGTCGTGCACGACCGTGCTATCAAGGCAGATAGCCGTTCGGGAGGAACGAAAATGGACGCAACCGAGCTCAAAGCCATGCAGGCGCCGCTGAAGCAGGCCTACCGCGACGACGCGGCGCAAGCACTGATCACGCTGAGGGCAAAGGGCTCGATCGACGAACAGTCGGTGGCCTGCAAGGTGGAGACGGGCAGGGCGTTGGCAATCGCCGGCCTTCATCCGGCAACAGGCGGCTCG
Organism: Mesorhizobium sp. Cs1299R1N3; assembly: GCF_037179625.1. Lineage (NCBI taxonomy): Bacteria > Pseudomonadati > Pseudomonadota > Alphaproteobacteria > Hyphomicrobiales > Phyllobacteriaceae > Mesorhizobium > Mesorhizobium sp. Cs1299R1N3. The sequence goes on from NZ_JAPYKQ010000005.1 coordinate 243,133, forward strand.
GGGCTCGAACTGTGCTCCGGCGACATGCTGCTCGAGGCGCTGGTGGCGTGCGCCGGGGTGACGCTGAAGGCAGTTGCCACGGCGCTCGAGTTCAAGCTCGGCGCCGCGACCGTTGAAGCCGAAGGCGACCTTGATTTTCGCGGCACACTTGGCGTCGCCAAGGACGCGCCGGTAGGTTTTCGCGCCATCCGGCTCAATTTCAGTCTCGACACGCAGGAGCCGCAGGAGCGCATTGATTCGCTGCTGAAGCTGACCGAGCGCTATTGCGTGGTGTTCCAGACCATCAACCAGAAGCCGGAACTGACGGTGAGCGCGCGGTGATGAATCACAAGGCCCGCGGCAATGGCAGCGGGCCTTGTGATACCTGATACTTACTGAGCTGCCGGCTCTTCGGCGTCGCCTTCGTCGGTGAAGGGCGAGGCGCTCGGCACGCACTGCACGGACCAGCCTGCGGGTGTCGGCTGCTTCTGATACTCGGTGATGGCGGCGGTGCACTGTTCGCGCTTGTCGAAGGTGCTGGGCAGCACGACCATGCCGCCCTGCGGACCGGCGATTACCAGATACCAGACCAATGCTGCGGTCGTAGCCATGGAGTTTTCCTTGTCTGCCCAGCAGGGCGCTTGGTGTGGGAGTCGTCCAATGCTAACAACTCCTCGGAAATGACGAAAGCATGACCGCCGCCTTAGATCACAGCCGCGTCATGATTCTGCAGGTTTTCAGGCTGGGCGTGTTGCAGCCGCCACTCAATCGGTCGCAAAGCAATAGAACAGCCGCCGAGGCATCGAGAACGGTGCGGCCGTGATGACCCATCATGGCCGCCTCTTCGGCACGTCAAAGGCTCGAGTTTATTCCGGTTGCCGGTAGGCGACGAAGCGGTTGTGCTTGGCCTGGAAGATCAGCCCGGTCTCTTTGAGATCCGGGCTGGCCAGCGGCACGATGCGTTTGGCGATCTCTGAAGGGTGCGGCAAAGTCTCGGGATCCTCACCGGGCACGGCTTGCGCGCGCATCGCGGTGCGGGTGGCGCCGGGGTCGGCGGCGTTGACACGCAGCGGCAGGCTTTGCGTCTCATGCGCCCAGGAACGCATCATGGTCTCGACCGCCGCCTTCGATGCCGCGTAAGGCGCCCAGAAGGCGCGCGCCGAATGCGCGGCATTGGAAGACAGGATAATCGCCCGGCCGGCATCCGAAAGCCGCAGCAGCGGGTCGACGGAGCGGATCAGCCGCCAGGTCGAGGTGACATTGATGGTCATCACCTTTTCGAAGGTCTTGGCCTCGACATGGCCGATCGGCGAGATGACGCCGAGCACGCCGGCATTGGCGACGAGAATGTCGAGCTTGCCCCAGCGCTCGTTGATGGCGCCCCCTAGCCGGTCGATGCCGGCCATGTCGGCGAGATCGAGCGGCACCAGCGTCGCCTGGCCGCCGGCCGCCTTGATCTGGTCGTCGAGTTCTTCCAGCCCGCCGACGGTGCGGGCAACCGCGATGACATGCGCACCGGCGGCCGCCAATTCCCTGGCGATGAAATAACCGATGCCGCGCGAGGCGCCGGTGACGATCGCAACGCGGCCGGTAAGGTCGAGGGTCATGCGATGGCTTCCGCAGATATGGCTGGAGCTAAGGACGGTCCGGCGATCCTATGCCCCATTGTTCGCCAGCAGCGACAGCGTGCGCACATTGTCGTGGCCTTCGAAGTCGAGCAGGCGGGTCGGATATTGGCCGGTGAAGCAGGCGTCGCAGAATTGCGGCTGGTCGTCGTCGCGGCCGGCCTCGCCCACGGCACGGTAGAGCCCGTTGATCGAGAGGAAGCCGAGCGAATCGACGCGGATGAACTCGGCCATCTCTTCCACCGACATGCGCGAAGCCAGCAGCTTCGACTTCTCCGGCGTGTCGACGCCGTAGAAGCACGACGCGCTGGTCGGCGGCGAGGCGATGCGCATGTGCACTTCCTTGGCGCCGGCGTCGCGCACCATCTGCACGATCTTCTGGCTGGTGGTGCCGCGAACGATCGAATCATCGACCAGCACCACGCGCTTGCCCTCGATCATGCGGCGGTTGGCGTTGTGCTTCAGCTTGACGCCCATGTGGCGGATCGAATCGCCTGGCTGGATGAAGGTGCGGCCGACATAATGGTTGCGGATGATGCCGAGCTCGAAGGGAATGCCCGCCGCCTGGGAAAAGCCGATCGCCGCCGGCGTGCCGGAGTCCGGCACCGGCACGACGATGTCGGCCTCGACCGGATTTTCCTGTGCCAGTTCGGCGCCGATGCGCTTGCGCACCTCATAGACGTTGCGGCCTTCGACCGAAGAGTCGGGCCGGGCGAAGTAGACATATTCGAAGATGCAGAAGCGGGTCTTCTGTGGTTCGAACGGGAACAGGCTCTCGATGCCCTTGGAAGTGACAACGACCATCTCGCCGGGTTTCAGGTCGCGCACGAAACGGGCGCCGATGATGTCGAGCGCGCAGGTCTCGGAGGCCAGGATCCAGGCGCCGTCGAGATCGCCCAGAACCAGCGGGCGGATGCCGAGCGGATCGCGGCAGCCGATCATCTTCTTGGCCGTCATCGCCACCAGCGAGAAGGCGCCCTCGACCTGACGCACCGCGTCGATGAAGCGCGCGTTGAGATCCCGTTCCTTGCTGGTCGCAACCAGGTGCAAAAGCGTCTCGGTGTCGGAAGTGGAGGAGAAGATCGCGCCTTGCTGCTGCAGCGCGCGCTGCACGGTCATGGCGTTGGTGAGGTTGCCGTTATGGGCGACGGCGAAGCCGCCATCGGCCAACTCCGCGAAGAAGGGCTGGATGTTGCGCATGCCGGCGCCACCAGTGGTGGCGTAGCGCGTGTGGCCGATGGCGCGGTTGCCTTGCAGGCTGTCGATGACGCGTTGCTTGGTGAAGGTGTCGCCGATCAGGCCGACATGGCGTTCGACATGGAACTGGGTGCCGTCATAGGAGACGATGCCGGCCGCTTCCTGGCCACGATGCTGCAGCGCATGCAGACCAAGTGTGACGATGGCTGCCGCATCCTGCCGGCCAAAGATGCCGAACACGCCACACTCGTCATGGAAATGATCGTCAGCCTCGGCGGAAAGCACGTCGTCTGCGTCTGCCATCTGTTCGAGCCTCGCTGCGGAAAGGCGTCATATAGTGCAGTCAAGCTTCTAATGCCACTGGAAATCAAGAACGCCGGCTTGTGATCGCCGTCACTTGTCCGGTAGCGTTTCTATCGCAAAGAGGACTTTGCCGATGAACGATACATCCAACGAAGCTGAAGAGCCCAGTGAGGCCGAAGAAGAGGCGTGGTGCGAATCACAACGCCAGTATGTGATCGACTATTTGGCACGCGAGCAATTGAAACACGGGAGGGTGGGCGAGTGGCCCGCTTGGCACGTCTATCCCTACGTTGCCATTTGGGCCATTGAGAGCGCTGCTCGACCTGAATGGATCGGTTGGTGGGCGATCTCTGGGGATCTTCCCGCCGATTTTATACCCTGCGGACATGACCCCACGCCGCGCGCCGCAGTCCGGGAGTTTGGCTTGCGTTGGAAGGAAGCGGCTGCGGCAATGGCCCAGGGCCGGGAATCCGAGGAATTTACGATCGGCAGGCCCGAGGATGCCGCAACGCTAGCGCCTCTGCTTGCGTCTAGAGCAAGGATACTCCTCGGTTGGGCCGAGGACGACGAAGCCTGGGACGACGATCCCGACGACCAGTCGGGAACTTGATCCGTCGCTGCGGGCCAATCGCCTGCTGCCTCAGTTCGCCGGCGCTGGCGCCGGCTTGGCCGAGTTGTCGGCAGGACCGGCGTCGTTGTCGTCTGGCGCCGGCGCATTGGCGTCGTCACCACCGGCCGGAGCATCCGCCGCCGGCGCGTCCGGCGCGGCGGGCGTCTCGGCGGCCGGCTGATTCGGATTGAGCTTCTTGAGGATGGCGTTTTCCGGATCTTCTGGCAGCAGGCTTTCGAGCTTGGCGCCGATCTGTTCCAGCAGCGGCCGCGACTTGGCTTCCGTGACCCAGGCCGGGGCCTTGGCGCCGGCCAGCCAGTTGAAGAACAACAGCGCCACCGCGACGACCAGGATGCCGCGCGCGGCGCCGTAGAGGAAGCCGAGCGTGCGGTCGAGCGCGCCGATGCGTGAATCGATGATCCAGTCGGCGAGCTTCATGGTGATGACCGACACGACGATCAGCGCGATGATGAAGACGACGCCGGCGGCCGCCGCCATGGCGATCTTCTCATTGTCAATATAGGGCTTCAGGTAGGGCAGGACCGGTTTGTAGAAGAAGAAGGCCGCCGCCGCCGCCGCCGCCCAGGACACGACCGAAAGCACCTCGCGCGAAAAGCCGCGAACCATGGCGAGCATCGCCGAGACCAGGGTGAAGCCGACGAGAATTCCGTCAAGCAGCGTAATCGGCATGTCTTTGGCCCCACTCCGATCTCATTTTCACGGCCCGGCGAGCCGCGTCACTCTTCATCGTCGACACGGCTGCGCCGTGAGCCGGCTATGCGCGCCACGAGGTCGGCAAGCTCGGTGGGCTGGAAAGCGCCGGCCCCGATCCCTCCGGCAAGTTCCTCGCTGCCCAAGGGCAGAACCGCGCTACCAAAACCCAGCTTTTCGGCTTCCTTGAGGCGCTGCTGCGCATGCGCAACCGGCCTCACCGCGCCCGAAAGGCTGATTTCGCCGAAATAGACGCAATCGGCGGGAAGGGCAAGACCGGTGAGCGAGGAAACCAGTGCGGCGGCGACCGCGAGATCGGCCGCCGGCTCGCTGATGCGATAGCCGCCGGCGACGTTGAGATAGACGTCATGCTGCCCGAAACGGACACCGCAATGCGCCTCCAGCACCGCCAGCACCATCGACAACCGAGCCCCGTCCCAGCCGACCACCGCCCGGCGCGGCGTGCCGAGCGAGGAGGGTGCGACCAGCGCCTGGATCTCGACCAGAACGGGCCTGGTGCCTTCCATGCCGGCGAAAACCGCCGCTCCCGGCGATTTCGCGTGCCGTTCGCCAAGAAAAAGTTCGGACGGGTTGGAGACCTCGCGCAGACCCTTATCCGACATTTCGAAGACGCCGATCTCGTCGGTCGGTCCGAAGCGGTTCTTCACCGTGCGCAGGATGCGGAAGTGGTGGCCGCCTTCGCCCTCGAAATAGAGCACGCCGTCGACCATGTGCTCGACCACGCGCGGGCCCGCGATCTGGCCTTCCTTGGTGACGTGGCCGACCAGGACGATCGCGGCGCCCGTGGATTTCGCATAGCGGATCATTGCCTGGGCGGCGGCGCGTACCTGGGTAACCGTGCCCGGCGCCGAATCGGCAAGGTCGGTCCACAGTGTCTGGATCGAATCGAGGATAACCAGATCCGGCCGCTTGCCGTCGGCGATCGTTGCGAGGATGTCCTCGACATTGGTCTCGGCCGCCAGTTCCACGGGCGCCGACGCGACGCCGAGACGCTGCGCACGCAGCCTGATCTGGGCAACGGCCTCTTCGCCCGAGACATAGACGATGCGATGGCCCTTGGAGGCAAGAGCGGCCGCGGCCTGGGTGAGCAGCGTCGACTTGCCGATCCCGGGATCACCGCCGACCAGCAGTGCCGAGCCGCGCACGAAGCCGCCGCCAGTGGCGCGGTCGAGTTCGCCGATGCCCGAGACGATGCGCGGTGCGTCCTCGATGTCGCCCGAAAGCGTGGTCAGCACCACGGCCCGGCCCTTGCGGGCATTGCGCGTGTTGGCAGGCCCCGAGCCGATGCCGCCTGACGTGCCTTCCTCGACCAGCGTGTTCCACTCGCCGCAGGCATCGCATTTGCCGGCCCAGCGCTGGTGCACCGAACCGCAATTCTGGCAGATGAACTGGACGCGGGATTTGGCCACGCTTTTACCTTCCCGCGCGCTTGCGGGCGCCGCGATCCTCCGCGCCCCCTTCTGTCCTGCCGGACAGAGGGGAGCGTCGTAGAACGCCTTGCTTGCGTATTTCTGTTGCGACCGCGGGCAAGAGGCTACTCAAACCTCTCCGCGATGTGGTGCTCTTCCGCCAAATCCGAGAAGCGGGTGAATTCGCCGTGGAAGGCGAGCGTGACCGAGCCGGTCGGCCCGTGGCGCTGCTTGGCCACGATCACCTCGGCCTTGCCGCGCATCTCGTTCATGTCATTTTCCCACTTGACGTATTCCTCGGTGCCGAGCTTCGGCTCACGGTTCTTGAGGTAATATTCCTCGCGATAGACGAAGATCACGACGTCGGCGTCCTGCTCGATCGAACCGGATTCGCGCAGGTCGGAGAGCTGCGGGCGCTTGTCGTCGCGGCTTTCGACCTGACGCGAGAGCTGCGACAGCGCGATGATCGGCACGGCCAGTTCCTTGGCCAGCGCCTTCAGGCCCGTGGTGATCTCGGTGATTTCCTGCACGCGGTTCTGCGAAGACTTGGCGGATGAGCCCTGCATCAGCTGGATATAGTCGATGACAATCAGGTCGAGGCCACGCTGGCGCTTCAGGCGACGCGCGCGGGCAGACAACTGGGCAATGGAAATACCGCCGGTCTGGTCGATGAACAGCGGGATCTTCTGCATGGTCTGCGAACAGGCGACCAGCTTTTCGAAATCCATTTCGCTGATTTCGCCGCGGCGGATCTTCGAGGAAGAGATTTCCGTCTGTTCGGAAATGATACGGGTTGCGAGCTGTTCGGACGACATTTCGAGCGAGAAAAACCCGACCACGCCGCCATTGGCCGCCTTGAACGAGCCGTCGGCCTGCTGCGCCGGCTCATACATCTCGGCAATGTTGAAGGCGATGTTGGTGGCGAGCGATGTCTTGCCCATGCCTGGACGGCCGGCGATGATGATCAGATCGGACGACTGCAGGCCGCCCATGCGGCGGTCGAGATCGCGCATGCCGGTGGCGAGGCCTGACAGACCGCCGTCGCGCATATAGGCGGCGTTGGCCATGTCGACCGCGGTCTTGACCGCGTCGGTGAAGCTCTCGAAGCCGCCGTCATAGCGCCCGGTTTCAGCCAGTTCGAACAGGCGGCGCTCGGCGTCCTCGATCTGTTCGGAAGGCGACATGTCGACAGGTGCGTCATAGGCAATGTTGACCATGTCCTCGCCGACTGTGATCAGCGCCCGGCGCGTCGCCAGGTCATAGATGGCGCGGCCGTAATCGGTGGCGTTGACGACGGTGACGGCTTCCACCGCCAGCCGCACGACATATTGCGCCACCGTCATGTCGCCGACCTTTTCGTCGGCCGGCAGGAAGGTCTTCAGCGTGATCGGCGTCGCCGCCTTGCCCATGCGGATCAACTCGGCCGCGACGTCGAAGATCTTGCGGTGCAGGGGTTCATGGAAATGGCCGGACTTCAGGAAGTCGGACACTCGGTAGAAGGCATCGTTGTTGACGAGGATGGCGCCAAGCAGCGCCTGCTCGGCCTCGATGTTGTTGGGCGATTCGCGATAGAGCGGTTGCTCCGCGACGCCGAATTTTCGCGCTGCCTCTGCCATGATGTCCCCGATTTAGATCCCGGCCTTTCGATATCAGAACTGGACAAGTCGATGCTGACTTATCTGCAACAGCTCGAGTCGAAGCGGCTTTGATGCTCGCGATTCACAGCCAAAATTTTTCCGTGGAAAGAATCGCAATTGACTCGAATCGAGAGTTGCGAGTTTAGCGTTTCTCGAACGAGAACAAAACAGGAAAGTGGGCGATCGTTGACACCGGATTGCGGTGCGATCGTCTTCGTTTCATCTCACGCCAGCGCATCGCCCCAGTCCAGCCGCCGCGCCACCTTGAAGGCGTCGCCGTCGCGTTTGGTGAAGAGCTTTTCGTCGGCGCTGCCGTCTGCCTCGCATAATTTCAGCGACACCTTGCCGGATCCTGACTTCGGCGGCGCGATCACCCGTGCGGCCCGGGAGGCTGCGGGCTGGCGCGAAGCGACGACGTAAATGAATTTCTCGTCTTCCCACGGCACCTCCGCGTCCTTGGCCAGCCGGTGCAGGCGCGAGCGGGCGACGCGGCGGGAAAAGTGGCACCAGTCGGGCGGGTTGAGCGGGCAGGGTGCTTCGTGCGGGCAAGGCGCCAGCAGATGCGCGCCGGCGGCGATCAGTTGCTGGCGCACCGCCAGAATTCGCAGCCAGCCCGTCGGCGTGCCCGGCTCGACGATCAGCAACGTGTCCCTCGTGAGTTGCCATAGCCGATCGACCATTTTGGGCAAGGATGCCGGCACGATCTCGTCCAGCACATAGGCGCATGTGACGAGGTCGGCCGGTTGGAGGTCGGCAAGGTCTGTCGTGACGTCGCCGGCGTGCCAGATGGTCCGGGCCGCGATTGCGCCGGCCGCGAGTGTCTCGCCGATCTTGCGCACCGCGGCACTCGCCTCCAACAACGTTGCCAGTTCCAGTTCAGGCCAGAGATCGCCGGTGGCCCAAAGCACCGTACCAGGGCCGGCGCCAACGTCGAGCAAGGTCACAGGCGTGAAATCCGGCCGGGATTCGGCGAGCGCATCGAGGCTGGCGCGGACCGCCGCGTAGGTCGCCGGCATCCGCGTCGTCAGATAGGCCTTGACCGCCATGTCCTGCGCCATGTGCAGGCGCCCGTCGCGCAGTTCGGCGCGGTAGCGGTCGGACAGGATTTTTGCTGCCTGCTTCAGGTCCGGCAGCGGCACCTTCTCCAAAATGCGATCGACAGCCTGTCGAAGAGTGGCCGGCAGTTCCACGGCCTATGCCCCTCTCGGTGCGAGCAGGATGATCGAGGCGCCGGCCACGCAGAGCGCCGCACCGGCAAGGTCCCAGCGATCGGGCCGCACGCCCTCGACCAGCCACAACCAGGCGAGCGAGGCAGCGATGTAGATACCGCCGTAAGCGGCATAGGCGCGGCCGGCCGCACTGATGTCGACCAATGCCAGAAGCGAGGCGAACACAAGCAGCGAGGCAAAGCCCGGCAGCAGCCAGAGCGGCGACTTCTCCAATCGCCACCACGCCCACACCGAAAAGCAGCCGGCGATCTCGGCCAGCGCCGCGGCTGTGTAGAGGAGATAGGTCATGAAAAAGGCCTCGCTTCGATCACGAGGCCTTTTTCGGTGCAGGAGCCGGCAATGGCAAGCGCCAATAATGCGTCCTGACAGCGTGGTTCCTATTCCGCCACCTTGCGTCGGCGGGCGGGCTTGGCGGGCTTCTCGGCGGGAGCCGCCTCGCGGCGGCCCATATCTTCACGGTGCCCCATATCTTCACGGTGCCCCATGTCCTCACGGTGCCCCATGTCGCGCATTTCCAGCGCCTTTTCGCATTTGGCCATATAATCGCGCGTCATCGGCAGCGTGTCGTTCGTCTTGGTGATCTGGAACTGGAAAATCACCAAATCCTGCCAACGGAAGGCGGCTTCCGAGGCGGCCACATAGAACTCCCACATGCGGCAGAAGCGTTCGTCATAGATAGCCTTGGCCTTGTCGCGGTTGGCGGCGAAGCGCTGGCCCCAGTGCTTCAGCGTGTCGGCATAGTGGAGCCGCAGGATCTCGACATCGGTGACCACGAGGCCGGACTTCTCTATCGCCGGCAGTACTTCGGACATTGCCGGAATGTAGCCGCCCGGGAAAATATACTTGCGGATGAACGCGCTGGTCGCCCATGGCACGCCGGAGCGGCCGATCGTGTGCAGGAGCATGACGCCATCAGGCTTCAGCAATGTTGCCGCCTTGTCGAAGAAGGTCCGGTAATGGTTGACGCCGACATGCTCGAACATGCCGACCGAGACGATGCGGTCGAAGCGTTCGTTGAGCTCGCGATAATCCTTCAGCTCGAAATGGACGTGGTTTTCCAGCCCTTGCGCATGCGCCCGGTCGGTGGCGACGCCATGCTGTTCGGTCGACAGCGTGACGCCCTGTACGTCGACGTCGAAGGCTTTGGCGAGATAGAGGCCGAGCCCGCCCCAGCCGGAGCCGATGTCGAGCACCGTCTGGCCGGCCTTCAGCCGGAGCTTGGCGGCGATATGGCGCTTCTTGGCGGCCTGCGCCTCGTCCAGCGTCATGTCCGGTTGGTCGAAATAGGCGCAGGAATACTGCATGTCCTCATCGAGGAAGAGCCGGTAGAGCTCGCCCGACAGATCGTAGTGGCGCTGCACGTTGCGGCGCGAGCGCGAGGCGGTGTTGATCTGCTGCAGGCGGCGGAAGGCGTGGCGCAGGCCCTCGATGGCTTTCGACCAGGTTGCGTCGATGCCGCCGCTGCCCATGTTCTGGAAGGCAATGCGCATCAGTCCGAGCACGCCGCCTTCCAGAATGTCCAGCTCGCCGTCCATGTAGGATTCAGGCACCGCCAGCATCGGGTCGAAGGTGATTGCGCGCTCGGCATGCCGGGTCTTGATGTGCATATGCACCGGCTCGCCGCTGCCGTCGCCGAAGATGAATGTCGAACCCTGCGGCCCGGTTACCTTGAGATTGCCCGTGCGCACCAGGCGGTCGAGAACGCGCTTCAACAGAATATTCATGGTCCGATGTCCCCTCGCGGTCAGACAGGCTGTCCTACTCTGCATCAATATATAGGGTTTCGAAAAGTTCCTTTTGGCACAAAAATGCCCGGGCGAGAGGCCCGGGCATTGGTCCAGAAATGGCTGGAAAGCCGTGGTCCGAGTGGCTCGGACCTGTGCGATCAGGCGTTTTCTTCGCCGCCTTCGAACTCGGCATTCGGATCGAAGAAGTTTTCCGGCCGCGCATTGTCGTTGATGTCGTCGCCGTAAATAGCTTCGGCGGTGGTCAGCGTCTCGCCCTTGGCCTGGCGTTCGGCCTCGTCGGCCGTGCGGGCGATGTTGAGCGTGATGGTGACTTCGACTTCCGGATGCAGGGCGATCGCCACATTGGTGACACCGATGGTCTTGATCGGCTGGTTGAGCTGGATCTGGTTGCGGTTGACCGTGAAGCCCTCCGTGATCAGCAGATCGGCGATGTCGCGCGTCGACACCGAACCGTAGAGCTGACCGGTCTCGCCTGCCGAGCGAACGGCGATGAAGCTCTTGCCGTCGAGCTTTTCGGCAACCTGCGCGGCTTCAGACTTGCGCTCGAGGTTGCGGGCTTCGAGCTGGGCGCGCTGGCCTTCGAATTTCTTCTTGTTGGCTTCGTTGGCGCGCAGCGCCTTGCCCTGCGGCAGCAGGAAATTGCGGGCAAAACCGTCCTTGACCTTGACGGTATCGCCCATCTGGCCGAGGCGGGAGACGCGTTCGAGAAGAATGACGTCCATGGTTATGTTCCTTTTGGTTGGGCGTCCGTCCACAAGGCCGGCGCCGAATTCTCTGGAACAGGTCAGGAAGCAAAAGGGCGTTGCCGCCGGGTCGCTGTCCTGCCTGTCGCGGCAGTTAGAGGTTTTGACCTCAACTCGGGATTCGATGTCTAACCGATCATGCCCGTCATGGCCGGCGATAAGGAACGGGCGGCGAACCGCCCGTTCGGAAGAATTAGCGAACCACGTAGGGCAGCAGGCCGAGGAAGCGGGCGCGCTTGATCGCCTTGGCGAGCTCGCGCTGCTTCTTCTGGCTGACGGCGGTGATGCGCGACGGCACGATCTTGCCGCGCTCGGAAATGTAGCGCTGCAGCAGACGCACATCCTTGTAGTCGATCTTCGGTGCGTTGGCGCCGGAGAACGGGCATGTCTTGCGGCGGCGATGGAAAGGGCGCCGGGTCGGGATCTGGTTGATGTCGACCATTATTCTGCACCCCCTTCAAAACCTTCGCGCGGACGGCGCGGACCACGGTCGCCGCCTTCACGATCGCCGAACGAACGCGGGCCACGATCGCCGCGGTCGCCGAAGCTGCGCGCCGGACGATCGCCACGGTCGCGATCGCCGAAGCCGCCGCGCTCGGAGCGCTCTTCGCGCTTCTGCATCATGGCCGAAGGGCCTTCCTCATGCGCCTCGACCTTGATGGTCAGGAAACGCAGCACGTCCTCGGACAGACCCATCTGGCGCTCCATCTCGTTGAGCGCCGCCGGCGGGCAGGTGAGGTCCATCAGCGTGTAGTATGCCTTCCGGTTCTTGTTGACCCGGTAGGTGAGGGACTTCAGTCCCCAGTTCTCGACCCGGCCGACGGACCCGCCATTTGCTGCGATGACGCCCTTGTACTGTTCGACAAGCGCATCGACCTGCTGCTGCGAGAGGTCCTGCCGGGCAAGAAACACATGTTCGTAAAGAGCCATTATGTATCAGTGCCTTTCTTCGTTTCTCTCCCGGTTCCCGGCGGCAAAAGCCTCTGCAACTTCTCTGACCCGCGTGTGCCTCGAAAGGCGCGGGGAAGAAAGGAGCATGACGAGACGGTCGAGAGCGGAGACACGGGAGGCGGAAGCGCTTCTGGCATCACACGAAGGTTCTAGAAAAACCTCCGGCCCTCCGTTCAGCCCCCAGCTGGGACCGGCAGATTGGCGGCGTCTATACAGCAATCCGCTGATAAGGCAAGGGCAAGCGGCATCCCCGATGTCGCAGCCACCAGAAAATCAAGCCGCGGCGCGCGCAAGGCCTGGCGGTTTTCCCAGCAACCGGCGCTTAACCACAATATCAGCTTGCGCCGGGTTGAGCCCCACCGTCAACGGTCGATTCATCATGCAACATGCAAAAGACCGGGCAACCGCGCATATCAAGCGGCAGGCATTTCCGGGGGTAAGGATGCTTCTCAACAGATTCTGGCGCTCGAAGAGCGGCAATTTCGCGCTTCTGATGGGGTTGGGGCTGCCAGCCATTCTGTCAGCCGTGGCCTTCGCGACCGATGTCTCGACCATGATGCGGGCGAAGAGCAACCTGCAGAACGCGCTCGATTCCGCAAACCTTGCCTCGTCGCATCTTGGCGATCTGGACATTACCCGCACCGACGCCTTCAACCGTTATTTCCAGGCAAACATCGCCGGGCATGGCGAACTCGTCAACGCGCAGGCGACGCTGACCGTCGACAAGGGCGTCAATTTCGTCAAGACCAAGGCGGTCGCTTCGGCCGACGTCAATCTGAACTTCGCTTTCCTGTTTGGCCAGAGCAAGCACATCGTGGTCGATGCCTCGGCGGTCGAATCGAACAATCAGCTCGAAGTCGTGCTGGTGCTGGACAATACCGGCTCGATGCGCGGCGCCCGTATGACGGCGCTCAGGGCCGCGACCAAATCATTGCTCGATACTCTCGAATCGACAAAATCGCCGACGCGCCAGGTCCGTGCCTCACTGGTGCCATTCGTCACGGCCGTGAACGTCAACGGCGACGGGTTCGACCCGTCCTGGATCGACATGGACGGCAAATCCTCGACCAACGGCATAAATTTCCCCGTCATCGACGGCAAACGCCCGAACCACATGGCGCTGTTCAAGCAGCTCAAGGACACCGGATGGGCCGAGCCCGGATGGAACGACACGGGATGGAAGGGCTGCGTGGAGGCGCGGCCCGGCGCCTACAACATTTCCGACACGCCGCCCGATCCGACCAAGCCCGATACGCTGTTCGTTCCCTATTTTGCGCCGGATGATCCCGGAGATGCGCAGATGCCGTCCAGCACCTATGGCAATGAGGCAAAATACTACAACAATTCTTATCTCGCCGACACCGGCGACACGGTCAAGCTGGACAAACAGAAAGGCAACAACCGGCTCGGCATCGACTTCAGCGGCCTCGGCAGCGATCCCGACAAAGCCACCAAGGAAAAAGTCGCCAAATATGTGGCGCCAGACAAGGAACTTATCACCGAGACAGGAACGTCCGTCACCGTTGGCCCGAACCGTTCCTGCCCGACCCCTGTCGTTCCCTTGACCGAAGATTTCGACAAGCTGCGCAAGGCGGCAAGCCAGATGACCGAGTGGAACGGCTCGGGCACCAACGTGTCGGAGGGCCTGTCGTGGGGCATGCGTGTGCTGTCGCCCGCTCCGCCTTATACCGATGGGGCGCCGTGGAAGACGCCTGGCATCAGCAAGATCGTGCTGTTGCTCACCGACGGTGAGAATGTCGTCTATGGTGCCAGCGAACAGACGACGAAATCCGACTACACATCCTACGGCTATCTGGCGGGTGGCCGCTTCGGGTCGGATAACCAGGCGACGGCGGCCCGCAATGTCGACGGCTGGACCAAGAGCGTCTGCACGCAGTTGAAGAACGAGGGCGTGCAAATCTACACTCTGGTGCTGCAGTCCGACACGCCCGCCAACCGCTCGCTTTACAGCGCCTGCGCTTCCGACCCCAGCAACTATTATGCCGTCAATGACCCGACCAAACTGCCGGACGTGTTCCTGCAGATCGCCAACAAGTTCTCGAAGCTGCAATTGACGAATTGAAGCCATGGCCCGAGAGCATCGGGCCTGAGCCGACCGGTCGGCTCAACTCGTATGGGAGACGACCTTGTCGACCGTTTCAGGGAAGAAGTCGGGTGCCGCGAGGCGTTTGCCGAACATCATGTCGTATTGCAACAGACGGAAATCGCGGATCGCCGGGTCGATCTCCTTCTGCCGCGCCCAGTCGGACGTGGCCTCGCCCGTCGGCGTCAGCAACAAGTTGCGGTCGACGACGCGATAGCGCTCCCGCATCTCGCCCAGGAAACCCGTGTAGTAGGGGTGGGTGATGCCTGCGGCGGTGAGGATATGATAGGGCAGGAAGGCAGGGCTCACCGTCCCCAGATTCTCGACCGGGCCTGAGCGGTTCGACCAGATGATCAGCGGTGTCGCGTGATGTTCGAGAGCGGCCTCCGGCGTCGGTTCCTTGCGTGGCGCGACGTTGTCCTTCAAGAAGCCCGTCTCGACATAGACCGGTCCGAGCGGCGGCAGGTGGTCACCGAAAAAGGCGACAATCGTTGGCCGCTCGCGCGTCTTGGCCCATTCGATCAGCCGCTCGAGGCCGCGGTCCGCGTCGGCTGAACCCTCGGCGTAGGAGATCAGCGAGTCACGCGCCCACTGGCTGATCGGGGCTTGCACCGAGTGGGTCGGGTTCGAATAGCGGTTCGGTTCATACGGGCCATGGTTCTGCAGGCTGACGGCGAAGAAGAAGACCGGGTCTTCGCTGGCGTCGGCTTCGCGGATGATCTCGTCGGTCATCGCAGCGTCGGATGCCAGCGGTCCGCGCTTTTCCATGGGCGGCAGCGTCTCTTCCGATTTGAAGTCGTTGAAGCCGAAATCGGCATAGACCGCGCCGCGATTCCAGAACCAGTTTGTGCCTGGATGGATGGCGCGTGCCCTATAGCCTTCGCTCTTCAGGAAGGTCGCCATCGACGGCGTCGGGGTGCGTACATATTGCTGGTAGGGGATGCTGCCGGCCGGCAGGAAGGCGTTCGAGAACCCGGTAAGCGCTTCGAATTCGATGTTGGCGGTCATGCCGCCGAATTCAGGCGAGAACATCGAGCCCGAGCGGAGCGCCCGCACATTGGGGATCGGATCCGGGGTGATGGTGACGCCGGGCAGCTTGGTCGAATCCCAGAAGGATTCGCTCATGACGACGATGATGTCGGGCTTCTCGGTAGGCACCGAGGCCGTCACATTGGTTCGGTCAATGGCCGCAATTGCCTTGTCGGAATAGCCTGGTGGTGCCGAGACATGCGCCATCGGCACGTTGAGCGCGAAGGCGAGCGCAAAGCCGTTGGAGGCGTAGTTTTCCTTCTGGTCCCACATGATGGGGATGATCTGCAGCCGGTCCCGCGTCCACGAGAAAGTGGCGTAGTCCATGATCGAGACGAAGAAGGCGAGCAGCGGCACCGCCAGCGTCAGCCGGGCAAGGCGGCCCTTGTGGCTGAGGGCTGGAACCTTGCGGCGCCATAGCCGCCAGCCGTAGACGAGCAGGGACAGGCCGGCGACGATGCCCGCGACCATGGCGAGCGCGGTCATAGGCCGCTCGCGCACCAGCAGCGGCAGCAGGGCGAAAATCTGGCGGGCATAGAGAAAATCGGTGGGGTAGAGCGGATCGCCGAGATAATGCGATTTCTGGTGGCCGACAAAGGCCAGCGACAGGGTCAGCGGTGCCACGATCATCAGGCTCTGATGACTGCGCCCGAGCACCGCGTCGAGACCGATCAGGACCAGCGCGAACACGACGATGGTTGTCCAGCCCGGCTTGAACGGCTGCAGGAAGAAGGAAACGGTGCCGGCAACGTCGCCGCGCACAATCAGTTCGATGGCGAACACCAGCACGGCCGAGATCGCCAGGCTGATCAGCCCGTAACGGACGACCGGCCATCGCCGGCCCGGTAGATAGCCGGTGGACGGATCGTCTTCCAGGAACTGCGGCGCGGCGTTGCCGGCACGTTTGAAGCTCTTTGCCACTTTAACTTCCCACCCCAAGACAATCCACGTCATTCGATTGTCATATAATTGTCACGCAAAGCTAGCGCCTATGGCGGAAATAAGAAGAGCCAGCAAACGATTCGTGAGCGGTTTTCATCAGGTGTGATCGCCGCAAAGCCCTTTGGGAACAGGCGCTCGGCGCATGGTTCGGATTCGGCGCCGGGTTGAACCGGGCTTGACTTGGCGGCCTGCCTTGCGTCACAGGCAGGGAAAATTCGTAGTATCAGGCAAGCAAAACAAGTCTGGGGAGCCCTCGCATGGCCGTCGCATTCACCTTTCCAGGACAAGGAAGCCAGGCTGTCGGCATGGGCAAGGATCTTGCCGATGCCTTTCCAGAGGCGCGCGGGATCTTCCAGGAAGTCGACGACGCGCTTGGCGAAAACCTGTCGAAGCTGATCTGGGAAGGTCCCGAAGAGACCCTGACGCTGACGGCCAATGCGCAGCCGGCCCTCATGGCGGTATCGCTGGCGGCGATCAGGGCGCTGGAAGCGCGCGGTTTCTCGCTGAAGGACAAGGTCGCCTATGTCGCCGGCCATTCGCTGGGCGAATATTCGGCACTCGCCGCCGCCGGCTTCGTTTCCGTTGCCGATGCCGCCCGTCTGCTGCGCATTCGCGGCAACGCCATGCAGGCGGCGGTGCCGGCTGGCGAGGGCGCCATGGCGGCGATCATCGGATTGGAGCAGGCCGATGTCGAAGCTGCCTGTGCCGAGGCCGCCCTGGGCGCTGGCAAGGGCGCTGCCTGCCAGGTGGCGAACGACAATGGCGGCGGCCAGCTGGTCATATCAGGCACGAGAGCCGCAGTGGAACTGGCGGCGAGACTGTGCACCGAAAAGGGTGCCAAACGGGCCCTGATGCTGCAGGTTTCGGCGCCTTTCCATTCCGCGCTGATGACACCGGCGGCCGAGATCATGCGCGAGGCGCTGGCGAGCGTCGCGAGGGCCGCGCCGGTGGTGCCCATCGTCTCCAACGTCACCGTCACTCCGACCAGTGACCCCGATGAGATCGCACGGCGTCTGGTCGAACAGGTGGTTGCCCGCGTGCGCTGGCGCGAAACGGTGGAATGGTTCGGCGCCAACGGCGTCTCCACGCTTTACGAGATCGGCGCCGGCAAGGTGCTTTCGGGCCTGGCGCGGCGCATCAACCGCGACATCGCCACCGCCTCGGTAGGTTCCGCGGCCGAGGTCGAGGCGGCATTGGCGGCGCTTGCATAAAACGCCATTTGATACCATCCCTATACGGGGTGCCCTCTTCTCAACCTGGAGACAAAAATGTTCGAATTGACCGGCCGCAAGGCGCTTGTCACCGGCGCATCGGGGGGCATCGGCGAGGCGATCGCCAGGGTGTTGCATGCGCAGGGCGCGATCGTCGGCCTGCACGGCACGCGCCTCGAGAAACTGGAAACGCTGGCCTCCGAACTGGGCGACCGGGTCAAGCTGTTCCCGGCCAACCTGTCGAACCGCGACGAGGTCAAGGCACTCGGCCAGAAGGCGGAGGCCGATCTCGAGGGCGTCGACATTCTGGTCAACAATGCCGGCATCACCAAGGACGGCCTGTTCGTGCGCATGTCGGACGCCGACTGGGATACGGTGCTGGAGGTTAACCTCACCGCCGTTTTCAGGCTGACCCGTGAACTGACCCACCCGATGATGCGCCGCCGCCATGGCCGCATCATCAACATCACTTCGGTGGTCGGCGTGACCGGCAATCCCGGCCAGGCGAATTACTGTGCCTCCAAGGCCGGTATGATCGGCTTGTCGAAGTCGCTGGCGCAGGAGATCGCCACCCGCAACATCACCGTCAACTGCGTCGCTCCGGGCTTCATCGAATCGGCGATGACCGACAAGCTCAACGACAAGCAGAAAGAGGCGATCATGGCGGCGATCCCCACGAAGCGCATGGGCACCAGTGCCGAAGTGGCGTCCGCCGTTGCCTATCTGGCTTCGAACGAGGCCGCCTACGTAACCGGGCAGACCATTCATGTGAATGGCGGTATGGCGATGATCTGAGCGAGGATCTGAGCGAGGTCCGCGGTAACATCGCCGCGCTGTGAAAACCCACCATTTCGGCTTGGACCTTGGCTATTTTTCGTGTAATGCGGCCCGCAACCCGGCGGTTCGGGCAAAAACCGGTCCGTGGCCGTTGCGTTTCCGGCAGGACCATCTTTCAGCTTGATTAGCGGCATTCCGCCCGCTAACGAAGACAGACAAACAAAAGACGAGGATGCCCAAATGAGTGACACCGCAGAGCGCGTCAAGAAGATCGTCATCGAACACCTTGGCGTCGATGCCGACAAAGTGACGGAGCAGGCGAGCTTCATCGATGATCTGGGCGCTGACAGCCTCGACACTGTCGAACTGGTCATGGCGTTCGAAGAAGAATTCGGCGTTGAGATCCCCGATGACGCAGCCGAGACCATTCTGACCGTCGGCGATGCGGTGAAGTACATCGACAAGGCTTCGGCCTGACGCTTTCCGCAGTCGTCACCGGGGAGGACCTGCGATGAGACGTGTCGTCGTCACGGGCCTTGGCCTGGTTTCACCGTTCGGCATGGGCTTCGAGCACGGCTGGAAGGAACTGCTGACCGGCCGCAGCGCTGCCAAGCGCGTCACCGAGTTCGAGGTGGACGATCTTGCCTGCAAGATCGCCCACGTCATTCCGCGTGGCGACGGCTCCAACGGCACGCTCAATCCCGAAGCCATTCTTGAGCCGAAGGAACTTCGCAAAATCGGCGACTTCATCCTGTACGGGATCGCGGCCGCCGATGAAGCGCTGAAGGATTCCGGCTGGCAGCCTTCAACCGAGGAGGAGCGTTGCGCCACTGGTGTGCTGATCGGCTCCGGCATCGGCGGTCTTGAGGGCATCGCCGAGAACGCGATCATCCTCAAGGAACGCGGCCCGCGCCGCATCAGCCCGTTCTTCATTCCCGGAAATATCATCAATCTCGTGTCGGGCCAGGTTTCGATCCGGCACGGATTGAAAGGCCCCAACCACGCTGTGGTCACTGCTTGCTCGACCGGCGCGCACGCCATTGGTGACGCCGCCCGGCTGATCATCTTCGGCGATGCCGACATCATGTTGGCAGGCGGCGCCGAATCGCCGGTGACCCGGCTTTCGCTCGCCGGCTTCGCCGCCTGCCGGGCACTCTCGACCGAGCGCAACGATAGCCCGCAAACGGCCTCGCGGCCTTACGACCGCGACCGCGACGGCTTCGTCATGGGCGAAGGCGCCGGTGTCGTCGTGCTGGAAGAGCTCGAGCATGCCAAGGCGCGCGGAGCGAAAATTTATGCCGAGGTGACCGGCTACGGCCTGACCGGCGACGCCTATCACATCACCGCACCGGCCGAAGATGGCGACGGGGCCTTCCGTTGCATGACGGCGGCGCTGAACCGGGCAAAGCTTACGCCAGCCGATGTCGACTACATCAATGCGCACGGCACCTCGACCATGGCCGATACGATCGAACTCGGCGCTGTCGAGCGGTTGGTCGGCAATGCGGCGTCCAAGATTTCAATGTCGTCGACCAAGTCGTCGATCGGCCATTTGCTGGGAGCAGCCGGCGCGGCCGAAGCGATCTTTTCGATCCTCGCCATACGCGACAATATCGCACCGGCGACCATCAACCTCGACAATCCCGAACGCGAAACCGCGATCGACCTGGTGCCGAACAAGCCACGCCCGCGCCAGATCGACGTAGCCCTGTCCAATTCCTTCGGCTTCGGCGGCACCAACGCCTCGCTCGTCTTCCAGCGGTATAATGGCTGACGGTCCGGTTACCGGGCAATGCTTTGGCGTGCCGTCAATTTTGCCATATTCGCCCCTACTCTGCCGCAGGGGATTCGTTGAGAGATCGAACGGTAGGGCGAAATGAACACAAATCCGTCAGACAACGGAGAATTCGGGCAAAGGCCGGCGAATACCGGGCCGATCGTGCCGAAGACGGCCAGCGAGGCGCTGCGGCCGGAAGCCGGAACGCCGCCGCCGAAACGCTCGCGCGCTTCGCGCAGCCAGGTCGTCGTGTTCATGAACTTCGTCATCTCCTCGGTGATGCTGATGGTTCTGGCGGCGGGCGTGGCCCTCTATTTCGGCAAGCAGGAGTTTACCGAGCCCGGCCCTTCCGCCAACGGCGACACTTTCCTCGTCAAGCCCAACAGTGGCGTCCAGGATATCGCCGACCAGCTTGAGCGCCGCGGACTGATCAGCGACGCCCGCGTATTCCGCCTCGGTGTGCGTGCCTTCGGCAACGATTCCGCACTCAAGGCCGGAGAATACGAGATCAAGCCCAGGGCATCCATGCGCGACATCATGGAACTCCTGAAGAGCGGCAAGTCGGTGATGTACTCGCTGACTATTCCTGAAGGGCTGACGGTCGAGCAGGCCTTGCAGCGCATCGCCGACGAACCCGCCCTGAGCGGCGATATGCCGGGGAAGACGCCCCCCGAGGGTAGCCTTGCCACCGACACGCTGCGCTTCACGCGTGGCGCAACGCGTCAGCAGATGGTCGAAAAGCTGCTCGCCGATCAGAAGAAACTGGTCGATGAGGTGTGGCAGCGGCGCGCGCCGGATCTGCCCTTGGCCAACGTCGAGGACTTTGTCACCCTGGCCTCGATCGTCGAGAAGGAAACCGGCAAGGGCGATGAACGCTCACGGGTGGCTGCTGTCTTCCTGAACCGGTTGGCCAAGGGCATGCGCCTGCAGTCCGATCCGACCATCATCTATGGTCTGTTTGGCGGCAAGGGCAAGCCGGTGGACCGCCCGATCTACCAGTCCGACATCCAGAAGCAGACGCCTTACAACACCTACGTGATCAGCGGCCTGCCGCCGACGCCTATCGCCAATCCAGGCCGCGCGGCCCTCGAGGCCGTGGCCAATCCGTCGAAGACCGACGACCTCTATTTCGTCGCCGACGGCACGGGCGGCCACGTCTTTGCGTCGACCCTGAACGAGCATAATGAAAACGTCGCCCGCTATCGCGCGCTGCAGAAGAAGCAGGCCGATGAAGCAGCCAAGGCCGCCGCTGCCGGCGGTACCAGCGGCAGTGCCGACAAGCCTGCTGCCGACAAGCCTGCTGACGACAGCGACGGCACCGGTGGCGACAACGGCGATGCCGGCGGTGATGCGGGCGCGGTCCAGTAAGGTGAAGAAAGGCGTTGCCTGGAAGGCGGCGGCCTGACATTTGAAGGAACGCCGGGCGTCCGATTTCGACGCATTCGCGGTGTGGTCATTTTAAGCCGCGCTTGCCCCTCCGGAAAACCGTTTCGGGGTAAGGCGCCAGGGGTGTACAGGGCGACATGAATTTGCAGAGCATGACCGGTTTTGCGCGCGTCGTCGCCGAGCATGACGGCACCGCGATTGCCTGGGAAGTCAAATCCGTCAATGGCAAGAGCGTCGAGGTTCGCCTGCGGCTGCCTCAGGGATTCGAGCGGCTGGAGCCTGTGGTCAGGCAAACGCTGCAGAAGCGTTTCGCCCGCGGCAATTTCCAGGCGACGCTGACCATCGGCCGCGCCGCCAGCGCGCAGACGCAACCTGTCGTCAATGAGGCGTTTTTGAAAGATCTCGCCGGTCTGGCCAAGCGGCTGCAGGAACAGTTCGGCGTTGCGCCTGCAACGGCTGACGGATTGCTGTCGCTGCGTGGCGTGCTCGACGTTGCCGAAACCATCGAAACCGAAGAAGTGCGGGCCGCGCTCGATACCTCCATCATGGCCGCGCTGGACGTGGCGCTGAACGGCCTGGAACAGGCCAGGCAAGGCGAGGGCGCCGCGCTGGCCGTGCTTTTGTCCGGCCATATCGACACCATCGAGACACTGACCCTGCGCGCGGAAGCCGACCCGTCACGCGATACGGCGGCGATCCGCGAACGCATTGCCGAGCAGGTCCGGCTGCTGATGGACGCATCCGCCAATCTGGATGCAAGCCGGCTGCACATGGAGGCGGCGTTCCTTGCCACCAAGGCCGATATTCGCGAAGAGATCGACCGGCTGAAAACGCATGTCGCGTCTGGCCGGGCCTTGCTCGAGGGCGGCGGCGCCGTCGGCCGCAAGCTCGATTTTCTGGCACAGGAATTTAACCGCGAATCGAATACGCTGTGTTCGAAGTCGAATGCCGCCGCCGTCACCGCGATCGGGCTGGAACTGAAGGCGGTCGTCGACCAGTTTCGTGAACAGGTCCAGAATCTGGAGTAGCCGATGGTCGCCGAGGAACCGATGGTTCCCAGGGATATGGGGTCCCGGATCCGCCGCCGGGGGTTGATGCTCGTCCTGTCGTCGCCATCGGGTGCCGGCAAGTCGACGATCGCGCGCAATCTTCTGGAGAGCGATTCAAGCCTCGAACTGTCGGTCTCGGTCACCACAAGGCCACGCCGCGGCTCGGAAATCGAGGGCGTTCACTATCACTTCCGCACCATGCGCGAATTCGAGCGGCTGCGCGATTCCGACGCGCTCCTCGAATGGGCGGAGGTGCATGGCAACTGCTATGCGACACCGCGCGAGCCGGCCGAACTGGCGCTGGCGCAGGGCCGCGACATGCTGTTCGACATCGACTGGCAAGGCGCCCAGCAGCTCAAGGAGAAGATGCGTGCCGACATCGTGTCGATCTTCATCCTGCCTCCGTCGATGAAGGAATTGAAGGCGCGGCTGAAGCGGCGCGCCGAGGACCAGGAAGCGGTGATCGAGACGCGGCTGAAGAACGCCCGCAACGAGATCGAGCACTGGAAGGAATATGACTTCGTCATCGTCAATGACGATCTCGACCGTGCCTTCGCCGAGGTTCGCGGCATCGTCGTGGCCGAGCGGCTGCGGCGCGACCGCCGGCCCGGTCTCTTCGATTTCGTGTCGGGATTGTTGGACGAAAAAACCGTCTGACTGGCGTCAGGGCGCCATGCCCTCGACCAGGATCAGATCTCGACTGAGCGCGGCATCGCGCACCTCCAGTGCCGCCGCATATTCGGCGGATGCGTACCAGCGCCTTGCCCGCTCGATGTCGGGAAATTCGACGACGATCAGCGGACCAGGATGCCAATCACCCTCCAGCGTCTGCACTTGGCCGCCGCGCACCAGATAACGCCCGCCATGCCGGGCGATCGAGGCCGCGGCGCGGGAGCGGTATGTCTGCAACGCCTCTTCGTCGCGGACCGTGACATCGGAAATGACATAGGCGGGCATTCCTGGTTCTCCGGCATGTTCGCCAGACTACCTATGCCTCGGTCATCACAATTCCAGACCTGCCGGCGCTAGACCGCATTGGTCAGCCGCACGAACTCCTCGACGCTGAGCGTTTCGGCACGTCGCGTCGGGTCGATCCCCGCTCTTTCGAGCAAGGCCTCGCCGCCGAGGCTTTTCACGCTCTGCCGCAGCATCTTTCGGCGTTGGCCGAAGGCGGCTTCCGTGACCCGGCCGAGTTTCTTCACATCGGCGGGCAGGGGCGTCGCGCGTGGTTCCAGATGCACCACCGAGGAGGTGACCTTGGGCGGTGGCGTGAAGGCTTGAGGCGGGACGTCGAAGACGATCCTGGCCTGCGTGCGCCAGCCGGCAAGCACACCCAGCCTGCCATAGGCGTCGCTGTCGGGCGCGGCGACGATGCGCTGCGCCACCTCACGCTGGAACATCAGCGTCATCGAGGCATAGAAGGGCGGCCAGTCCGCGACCGTCAGCCATCGGACCAGCAGTTCGGTGCCGATGTTGTAGGGCAGATTGGCCACGATCCGGACCGGAGCGTGTTCGGTCCCCGAGGCGAGGGCGGCGAAGTCGGTCTTCAGCGCGTCGCCTGAAATCACCTCCAGCCGACCGGGGTAATGAGCGGACACCTCGGCAAGCGCCGCCAGGCAGCGTTCGTCGCGCTCGATGGCGATGACCCGGCGGGCGCCGTTCGATAGCAGCGCCCTTGTCAGCCCTCCAGGCCCCGGCCCAACCTCGATCACCGTGGCATTCGTCAGGTCGCCGGCGCTGCGTGCGATCTTGCCGGTCAAATTGAGATCGAGCAGGAAATTCTGGCCGAGCGCCTTTTTCGCCTGCAGCCCATGGCGCTCGATGACGTCACGCAGCGGCGGCAGCCCATCGATGCTCATGCGCGAAGACCGGAAGCGAAAGCGCTCATGCGGTGCCGGCCTTTGCGTCGACGTCAGCCAGTCTTCTGGCGAGCTTCAGCGCCGCGATCAGGCTGTCGGGTCGCGCCACGCCCTTGCCGGCGATGTTGAAGGCGGTGCCGTGGTCGGGCGAGGTGCGGATGAAGGGCAGGCCCAGCGTGACGTTGACGGCCTCGTCGAAGGCCAGCGCCTTGGCCGGGATCAATGCCTGGTCGTGATACATGCACAGTGCAGCGTCGTAGCCTGCCCGCGCCCGGGCATGGAACAGCGTGTCGGCGGGCAAGGGCCCGAAAGCATCGATGCCTTCAGCACGCAGGATGTCGACTGCCGGGCGCACGATATGCCCGTCTTCCAGGCCCATGGAGCCGCCTTCGCCGGCATGCGGATTGAGGCCCGCAATGGCGAGCCGCGGCCTGGCGATGCCGAAGCGGCTGGCAAGGTCGGCCGCCGTGATGCGCGCGGTCGCGACGATCAATTCGGTGCTTAGGACCTTCGGCACCTCGGCCAGGGCGATGTGGATGGTGACGGGAACCGTGCGCAGGTCGGGGCCTGCCAGCATCATCACCGGCATCGCCTCGACGCCGCTGTGCCGAGCCGCCAGATGCGCCAGATATTCGGTGTGGCCGGGAAACCGGAAGCCGGCATCGTAGAGCGGTTTCTTGGCTATCGGGCAGGTCACCACGGCAGCGGCCTCGCCGGCAAGACAGGCGGCGACCGCGCGGTCGATCGCTTCAATGGTGCCGGCTGCATTGGCCGGGTCGGGTCGCCCGGGGCTGTCGATGAAGCGCGCCGTCAGGGGAACGATCGGCAAGGCGCGGCCAAAGACCTCGATCGCCTGCACCGGCGTCACTTCCTCGACAGGCAGCGAGACGCCAAGGTGGCGTGCGCGCGATGCGACCACGGCCGGGTCGGCCAGCAGGTAGAAGGCGGGCAAGCCGACGGCGTTCCGCGCAAGGAAGGCGGCGATGGCGATTTCAGGGCCGATACCGGACGGATCGCCGACGCTCAACGCCAGCGCGGTCATCGTGCTGCTCACGTCAGCGCTTGACGATGCGGGCTTTCGCCTTCAGCTCGTCGACATATTTCTTGCTGAGATCGTCGGCGGCCTTGTCGTTGGAGCCTTCGCTCTGGAACACCATCTGGGCGGTCTTGTCGTCGGATACTTCGCGCGACGAGCAGATGCCGATGAATTCGACGCCGCGTTCGGTCTCGCGCGTGACGGTGGCGCCACCGACCTTGGTCGCCTTGATCTGCTCCGCCCAGTCAGGCGGCAGTTGCGGCGCCAGAATCCGGCCGAGGTCGCGAACGGTGACGTCGATCAGGCCTTTGGCGAACTCGCGCGTCGTGTTGCAGCCGTTGAAGCGGGCACGCATGGCGTCGGCCTCGCGCTTGCGTTTGGCCAGCGTCGCGCTGCGTTCGGCCGCTGGCACGACGAAGATGACCTGCTGCAGCATGTATTCCATGGCGCTCGGCTTGGCTCCGCCCTTGTCAAGCATGCGCCGCACCGCGTCCTGTTCGGTCACGCTACCACCTTCGCCGGAACGGTAACGTGCGCTCAGGGCCTGGCTCCATGCCATCTGGGCGCGAATGAACTCCTTGAAATGATCCTTGCCGACGCCGGATTTTTCCATGACGCCGTTGAGCTGGCCGAGCTGCATCTTGTTGTTAGTGGCAAAGCGCTGGTAGGCGGCCTCGACCTGGGCATCGCTGATACGGATGCCAAGCCGTCTGGCCTCGGCCGTGCGCAGCGTCTGGTCGATCATTTCCTGGGCAGCGTCGCCCTTCTTGCGCTGCAGCTTCAGGAAGGCAGCACGATGGGCGATATCACCAGTGGTGATTGCTATGTCGTTGACGACGTACTTGATCTCGCTGGCGAAAGCCGGCGGCGTCATCACTATCATCGACACGGATGTCGCCGCCACGAGCAACGCGAACCCTGCTGAAAAGAGGTATTTCCTCATCGTTGGCATCCCAATTCTATCCCGGCTCCGCCCAATTCCGTCCCCTTCCGGATACGCGAATCCGTGCCAGCCCTATGCGGCGAAACGATGTCGCCGCTTATTGGATGGTGTCGACTGCGTTGGTCGACGAGCCGAAGTCGCCGAGGGTGCGGAACGACAGGTTGAATCCGATGCTCTGCGTCACTTCCCTGGTGTTCAGGTCACGCGACTGCGCGTACGTCATCAGGTAAGTGAAGCAGGAATCGTTGTAAGCGAAGCCCACCCCGTCCTTGACCAGCAGGCCTTCCTGCAAATCGTAGGTTCCTGTTCCGAACACGCGCCAGTTCTCGGCAAGATGCGTCGATGCGCCGAGCGTAACCTCGTGACGGTCGGTCGTGAAACCATAGAGCGGCTGGGCCTGGATGAAGGCATACTTGGCGCTCAACGACACCGGCAGCCCGGAATAGGCGGCTTTAAACTCGGCGCGGCGGATCTCGAAGCTCTGTTCGTCGAAACGGCCGCTGACCGAGGCCGCGAATCCATTGGGGCTGGTTATGCCAAACAGGCCGACATAGTCTGACTTAGTGGTCTCGAGCCCCGAATTTGCACCGACATTGACCAGATCAGGTGCCGCGAAGGAGTTTTCGCCGCCGATCTGATAGGACTGGCCGAAGATCGCATTGGTGCCCCAGCCATTGATATAGGAGCCGGAATAGCGCAGCCCGACATTGGCACGCGAGCCGCCCTCGATGCGGTCGTAGCCGGAGAACTTGTCGCGTTCGAACAGCGTGGTCGCATCGAAAACCATGCTCTGCGCGTCTTCGTTCGGAATGGAGAGGCCGCCGACATACTGTTCGTTCGGGCGCAGGAACACCTGAGCCATCGGCTCGAAAACGTGGCTCGACCCGCTGGCCAGCGAGAACAACAGGGGCCAGCTCATCTCGAGCCCGGCGGTCGCCATGTAGCGGGCAAATGACGAGCGCATGTCGTCCTGCTCGCCCAGATTCGTCGCCATCTGGTTGATCGCGGTGAGCGAGGCCGATGACGCTCTGACATAGTCGACGTCGCCTTGCAGCGCCAGCAACGGTGTCAGCACCAACCCGTCATCGGTGACAAAGCTCCGTTTCCACTCGGCCTCGGCGGTAAGACGGCTGGACTCGCCTTCGATGCCGCGCACGCGCTGCGTACCTGACGGGGGGTAGTAAGGGGTGAAATATGTCTCGTCGAGATCTTCGCGGCGGATGACGCGCGTATTGACATTGAGCGACAACTGGCCGCCGGCGACCGACGCGTCGGGGATATAGGCATAGTCGAGCGAGGGCAGCACCCAAGGCTGCTGGCCGCTTCTCGCCGCGACGTTGTCGTTGAGCGTGTTTTCCTGGACTTCGAAATGCATGGCGCGCACGTCGAAATAGTTACGATCATTGAGACCGGTCAGATAGACCGACGACTGGTGGACGTATTCGTTGTACTTGCCGATGTTGTAGGTGTGCGAGAAATCCTTGTCGGTCTGCAACAGCACGTCCCAGCCGAAATTCCAGCGTTCGTTGATCGCGAACTGCCCCTGCGTGCCCATCATGCCGCGGAACTTGTTGGAATCGCCAGCCGCGCCTGAATCGATGTTGCGGCCGGCGCTGTCGATGAAGGCGTCCGGATTCTGCTGCTGGATCCCGGCGACCTTAAAAGTGTATTCGCCATTGTTGAAGCGCTGGCGCCATTCGGCTTCGCCGAGGAAGCCCTGCTTGGTGTAGCCGCTTCCGGTCACCGTCAGGTCATATGTTGGGGAAAGAGCGAAATAGTAGGGAACCTTGACGCTATACCCCAGATGGCTGTTGTAGCCGATGCTGGGAATCAGGAAGCCGCTCTTGCGCTTCACCGTCGGGTCGGCGATCTCGAATGCCGGCAGGTAGGCCAGCGGAAAGCCGAAGAACTCGAAATTCGCGTTCTCGAAGCGAACCGTCTTCTTCTCGCCGTTCCAGATGATCTTCCTGGCTTTGACACGCCATGTCGGCGCCTTGTCGGGCTTGTCCTCGCACGGTTCGCAGGCGGTGTAGACACCATTGTGGAAAGTGGTCAGCACGCCGCCCATGCGTTCGGCGCTTTCGGCGGCGAAATAGGCCTTGTCGACGGTTTCAACGCGCAGCGCGTTGACGAAGCCGTCTGCGAAATCGTCGGTGATGTCGATGTGCTGCGAATTGATCTTGGTGCCGTCGCTGTTGACGATCTCGACATTGCCGCTGGCAACCATCCGCTTGGTGTTGCGGTCGTACACAACCTTCTGGGCGACGAGGCGGTTGCCGCCATAGTCGATCTGCACGCCGCCGATGGCGGTCACTGTCTGGTTGTCGTTGTTATATTCCAGGGTGTCTGCCGCGAGCAGCATCTGCGAGCCGGACGGAACCGTGGCCGCCATGTTGCCGACATCCTGCGCGAACGCCGGCAGCGGGACGCCGTAGGCGATCAGGCACGCCAAGGCGCTCGCCGCATAAAGGCGCGCCAAACGGGCCTGCCTGTCGCTGGGCAAAAACGCCTCCCTCACTAGCCGTCTTCCTTGTATAGCAGGAAAGTCACCCCGAAGAACATAGCTACCACGACCGGCACCCAGGCGGCTATGGCAGTCGGCACGAACCCCGCCACGCCGAACGCCTTCACCAGCACCGAAACGACATAAAGCAGAAACCCGGCAACGACGCCACCCAGAATCATCGTTCCCGATTGCCCCATTCGCGCAAATCGCATTGAAACTGTTGCCGCAATCAGCGTCATGGCGACGAGGAGGAATGGCAACGCCACCAGCGAATCAAACTGCATGGCAAAGGCATTTGCCTTGAGGCCGAAGGAACGGGCAACCTCGATTTTTCCGGGCAGGTCATAGAAGGGGATCGTCTCCGGGCGCGCCAGCCGCTCCTGCACGAATTCCGGCTTCAGATTGGTCGGCACACGATCGTTCGCGACGGGCTGGATGGAGCCGTTCCTGAAGATCTTCACATCCTGCAATTCCCAATAGCCGTCGCGCAGGTAAGCACGCGCCGCATCCTTGCGCTCGACGATATTGCCTTGCTGGTCGAGGATGAAAAAGACCGCGTCGGACATCTCCAGACCCTGGCCGAGGATGGCGCGCGCGCCGATGATCGTGTCGCCGGAACTGGTTTTCTGGCGGATCCAGGGAGCGGCATCGGCCGAAACCGTGTTGGATTTGCCGGAGCGCAGCTCGGTCTCGATCTGTTCGGACAAGGAGAAGGCGTGCGCGGCGAGCGGGTTGATGATCCCGACCGACACCGCGCCGAACAGCAGTGCGCCGATGCAGCATGGCAAAAGAAACTGCCAGGCCGAAACGCCCGCGGAGCGCGCGATGACGAGTTCGTAACGTCGGTTGAGCGACACCAGCGTCGCCATCGCCGAAAACAAGCCGACAAACGGCACCGTCTGCAGCATGATCATCGGCATGCGAAGGCCTGAAATGGCCATCGCCGTGCCATAGGTGAACCCCGGCAGGCCGGTGGTGCGGCCGGACAGTTCGGTGAAATCGATAAGGAATACCAGCGCCAGAAGGCCGAGGAAGAACCAGATCGTGATCGCCACGTAGCGGAAGAAGAAGTAACGGCCCAGCGTCCAGCCCATCAGCCGGCTCCTTGGCCTGAGGTGTCGCGCCTGGATAGACGCAACTTGAGGGCATTCCAGCCGTCACCGATGCGGCTGGCCAGGTTTGTCATCCAGTCCGCCCAGGCAACCGGCAGTTCCATGGTCCGGTTCGACACGATGAACCAGATCGCCACCGCGGAAGCCACGATCGGTACGCCATAGACCACATAGGAATATTGCGGGACCTCGTCGGCCTTGCTCGCGCCGAAGAAACCCAGCCAGCGCACGAACAGCGATATCGCGATGGCCGTGATCAGCGGATTGACGCGCGCCTCGCGATGCGAACGCGCGTCTCCCGCGACCGCGAGCGCGATCAGGGCGAAAACCATGGAGTATGTCCATTCCGAAAACCGCTGGTCGACCTCGGCCCGGTACTCCTGCGGATTTTGCTGATAGTTCTTGTCGTTAGGGCTTGGGTTGAGCAGGTACTGGGTCGTCTGGTCCTTTGGCAGGAGCGTCACCTGGTTGGCCGCCGACATGAAGGCCGACATGTCGAAGGCATAGGACGTGAACCGGATGACACTGAGGTCGCCCGTCAGCGTTTTGCGATGGATGACGCCGTCATTCATCATCAGCACCTTTTCGCCGCCGCGTTCGATGATGCTGCCAGTCTTCGCATAATAGACGAGATTGACGCCTTCCTCGCGGGAATCGGCGACGAAGATGCCACCCAGCCGGTTGTCGGGAAGCCGCTCGCCAATCTGCAGGAACAGTCCCTCCTCGATTTTCCGGAACGTGCCTTCCTGGATGATCAGCGACAAAAGGTCGGCGCGCGACTCCGCCACCAGGGCGCGGTTCTTCTGTCGTGCGTAGGGGTCGATGCCGTTGTCCACGGCGAATGAAAAGACGCTGGCGGCCAGCGCCAGCAGCATGATCGGCCGCACGATGGTCCAGCGCGAGGCGCCCGATGCGTTGACCACCGCGAGTTCCGAATCCGAATTCATCACACTGAGTGTCTGGGCGACAGCCACCACGAGCGCGAAAGGCACGACGATCGGAACGATGGAGGGGAGAATAAGAGACGCGACCTCGAAGAAGGTCAAGGCCGACTGACCGCTGTCGGTGACCAGGTTGATCTTGGCCAGTACCTGCGTCGTCCACACGATGGCCAGCGTCCAAACCAGTGCTGCCAGGAAGACCACGCAAGCGCGGCGCATGATGTAGCGTTCAACGACCTTCATGAAGGCTTTACTCGATTTTCTCGAACGGCATCATGCCACCTCGCCAAAGGTAGCTGTCCGGCGACGCCCGCACAACTGGCTCCGTTGCGCTGCGTTGGGCAGGCGAGCCGGTTCCCGTCCCACGTCGCGTGCCGCAGTAGGCCGGAGTGTCGGCGGCAATGGATAAGAAAGGACGAACATCGATGGTTAACAACAGGTTGCGGCATTAAGCGGGCCGTGCCGCGACGAATCGCCATCGATTCCATGTCTCATATGGGTAGCCATTTTGGCAAAGTCTTGCCAAATGCCGGAAAACGACCAAATGTCGCGGATCGCTTCAAACCGCTTCGCGCATCATCGCGCAATCCCCGAAAGCAGGACATGATGAACCCGAGACCATCGATCGCCTTTGCAAAATTCGTCGCGCCCCAGTCGGCGGCGAACAGAAAGGGCACGGTCTTCGTGCTGTCGGCGGATGATGGCTTGAGCGATGCGGCCAGGGCTTACGATCCGGGCAAGACGCTCGACCGGGCTTTCCCGGTCGCCGAGTTTACCGGCAAGTTCGCCGGCACTGTCGAAATCCTGGCGCCGGAAGCAACATCGCTCGACAGGCTGGTCGCGATCGGCGCCGGCAGGGTGTCGGGCCTCGACGAGTATGCCTGGCTGAAGCTCGGCGGCACCATTGCGGCATCGCTGCGCAAGGCAACCGACGTGGCCGTGGTCCTCGACCTGGCCGGTGCCTCGCCCGATGGCAAGGACGCCGCGAACCTCGCGGCGGGCATTCTTTTGCGCGGCTATTCCTTCGACAAGTACAAGACCAGGAAGGATAAGGACGAGGGCCAGGGGAGCGGCCAAGGGGGGGGCAAGGCCGATCCGAAAAAGCCGGTCAAGGTGACCATCCATACCGCCGACCCTGCGGGCGCCAAGAAAGCTTTCACCGATGCCGAGGCGGTGATCGACGGTGTGCTTCTGGCGCGCGATCTCGTCAACGAACCGGCAAACGTGCTGGGACCTGTCGAGTTCGCCGCCCGTGCCAAGGACCTCGAGGCGCTCGGCGTCAAGGTCGAGATCCTGACCGAGAAGGAGATGAAGAAGCTCGGCATGGGCTCGCTGCTCGGTGTCGCGCAAGGCTCGCCCCGAGGCGCCCGCATGGCGGTCATGCAATGGAACGGCGGCAAGGCCAAGGACAGCCCGGTCGCCTTCGTCGGCAAGGGCGTCACGTTCGACACCGGCGGCAATTCGATCAAGCCGGCCTCCGGCATGGAGGACATGAAAGGCGACATGGGCGGCGCTGCCGCCGTGACCGGGTTGATGCATGCGCTCGCCGCGCGCAAGGCCAAGGCCAATGTTGTCGGCATCATCGGTCTTGTCGAAAACGCCGTCGACGGTCATGCCCAGCGCCCGGGCGACATCGTCACCTCGATGTCGGGACAGACCATCGAGGTGCTCAACACCGACGCGGAGGGGCGCCTCGTTCTGGCCGACGCGCTGTGGTACTGCAACGACCGCTTCCAGCCGAAATTCATGGTCAACCTGGCGACGCTGACCGGCGCCATCATGGTTGCGCTCGGCCTGCATTATGCCGGCCTGTTCTCCAACAACGACGAACTGGCGCAAAGGCTGACCGCGGCCGGACAGTCAACGCAGGAACGGCTGTGGCGCATGCCGCTCGGCGCCGAATACGACAAGCTGATCGATTCCAAGAACGCCGACATGAAGAACATCGGTGGCCGCTACGGCGGCGCGATCATCGCCGCGCAGTTCCTGCAGCGCTTCGTCAAGGACACGCCCTGGGCGCATCTCGACATTGCCGGTACCGCGATGGGCTCGCCATTGAACGAGATCAACCAGTCGTGGGGTTCGGGTTTCGGCGTGCGGCTGCTGGACCGGCTGGTACGTGATCACTACGAGAGCTGACGTCGATCCATGGCCGATGTGCTGTTCTACCATCTGACCGAATCGACGCTGGAGGATACATTGCCCGGCCTGCTCGAGCGCAGCATCGATCGTGGCTGGCGCGCCGTGGTGCAGACCGGCACCGAGGAGCGGCGCGACGCGCTCGACCAGCATCTATGGACTTTCCGCGATGATTCCTTCCTGGCACACGCGACCGATCGCGAAGCTTACCCAGCTGAACAACCAATCCTGTTGACCACCGGCGACGGCAATCCCAACGAAGCCAGGATCAGGTTCCTGGTAGACGGCGCGGCGCCGCCCGATCTTGGCGGCTACGAGCGTGCGGTGTTCCTGTTCGATGGCCATGACGCGGCCCAGGTCGAAATGGCCCGGGCGCATTGGAAGACGATGAAGGACGCGGGCCACGCCGTCACCTATTGGCAGCAGACCGTGGACCGCCGCTGGGAGCGCAAGGCGTGAGAGCAGTGCCTAAAGCCGAAACGCGGACCAGAGATGACCCGCGCACCGAGTCATCTCTGTAGTGCCATTGAGGCTCACTGCCCGCCCAATTCTTGGGCTTACTGCCCGCCCATTTCCTTCTTGAATGTATCGAAATCGACCTGCATGCCGTTGAAGATGGTGCTCCAGTGGCGTGTCAGCGCCGCCATCGCCACGGCTTCCTGGATCTCCTCGTCGGTTGCGCCGGCGCGCTTGGCGTCCTGCGTGTCCGACCATATGCAGTAGGTGCAAGGAATCTGTGCCGCCACGGCCAGGGAGATCAGCGACTTGACCTTGGGCGGCAGCGCCGTCTTGTCGCTGAGTTCGATGGCCTTGACCTCGGCCCAGGCACCGGGCAGACCGGTTTTGGGAAACTGCTTCACAAAGCTCGGTACACCGCCCATGGTCGACTGTATGTCCTTGAGGGTTGCATCATAGTCGTCGGCGTGGGCCGGCGCGGTGCCGAGCGACAGCACGCAGGCTGCGGCGGCGAACAGGAACACATGCTGGGACGAAGACTGCACGGATTTGACGACGCGATGGTACGACATGGTTTTCTCCTCTGGTCTTTGTTAGCCTTACGATGTAAGGTGACGGTGAAAATGAACCTTACACTGTAAGTTGTCAAGCGGCGCAATGGATCAATCAATCAAGAAAAAGAGAGCGCGCGGACGTCTGTCGCGCGAGATGATCGAGGACGCGGCCTTCGAGGTGATCGAGAGGGAAGGGCTTGCCGGCTTTTCGATGCGCAAGCTGGCGGCAGCACTTGGTTGCGAGGCAATGAGCATTTATCATCACTTCCCCTCGCAGGCGCATCTCTTTGAGGCGCTGGTCGACAGGCTGATTGGTCCGTTGAAGATGCCGGATCCGGATCTGCCATGGCGCCAGAGGATGCGCATGGTGGTATTGGATTATCGGCGTATCGGTCGCGAGCATCCGGCCTTCGCGAGCTATTTTCTCAGCTACCGGATGAATTCGCCCGTTTGCCTTGCCTATATCGACAACATCGTGGGCTTGTTCAATGACGGCGGCTTCGATCAGGAAATGGCCGCAAGGCTGTTCCGTGCGGTGGGGTACTATCTGTTGGGGGCGGTACTCGACGAGACCGCCGGTTACTCAAAGGGCCCGTCGGCGGTCACAACGGTCGGCCGTGAGCAGCTTGAGCGCGATTTCCCCAACATCGCCATCGCGGGACGCTACTTTGGCACCGCTGAATTCGACAAAACCTTCGATCTTGGCCTGGAGATGCTTCTGGACGAGATGGAGCGGATCCGCACTGCTACCCCAGACAGGTCCGCGCAAGGCGGCAGCCATAGCGAGCAGAAGTAGAAATAGCCAAGGTTTTCGATGCGCTTTCTGTTTGTCCTGATCCTGCTCTCCGGCACCGGCATCGGTCTCATCTACCCCTGGGCGATGACCAATTTCTCCGGTCGCGAAATCGGCACCTGGCGGGTCTATGAGCAAGGCCGGTTCAGGCCGTTGACCATATCGCTCAAAGATCGCGATGCGCCGGTGCGGGTGCTGGTCGACCTGACCGCCAGGGCCGAGCGCATCGTTTCGCAGCAGCGCACGGTATTGACGCTGACCGCGGCCACCAATGGCCGCACTGTGCTTGCCTCGACGCTGCAGTTCAACCATGTGGACAATCCGCGCCAGGCCAGCCCGCAACTGCCCGACAAGATCTTTCGCGACGAGGCCGGCCTGATCGCCACCGTCAGCCCTGGCGCTTACCTCTTCACAGTCGGCCCGGGCGATGCCGAGGACATACCGATGCGGGCGGTCGACCTTGTCTTGCGCTCCGGCGTCGGCGAGATCGACGGCCGCGCGCGGCCGATAGGCTTCACGCTGATGGCGGTCGGCTTGATCGGCTTCCTGCTATCCCTGCGTTCTGGTGGCGGCCGGCCGGAAAATCCGAACTCGCAACCGCCGCCGCCACACTGGGGCAGGGGTCCCACATGAACTACCGCCACGCCTACCATGCCGGCAATTTTGCCGATGTCGTCAAGCATGTCGTGCTGACGCGCCTGCTCGACTATCTGAAGCAGAAGGACAAGGCGTTTCGTGTCGTGGACACCCATGCCGGCATTGGCCGCTACGACCTGTCGTCACTCGAAGCGCAAAAGACCGGTGAGTGGCAGGGCGGCATCGGCAGGCTGATCGATGCCTCGTTCGACGCGAAGGCGGCGGCGCTGCTGGCGCCCTATCTGGCGGCGGTGCGCTCGCTCAATCCCGAGGGCGGCGTGAAGAAATATCCGGGCTCGCCGCTGCTCGCGCGCAATCTCCTGCGCAAGCAGGACCGGTTGTCGGCGATCGAACTGCATCCGAAAGACGCCGCGAAGCTGAAGACGGAATTCGCCGGCGATTTCCAGACAAGGGTGATGGAACTTGACGGCTGGCTTGCGCTCGGGGCGCACCTGCCGCCGAAGGAAAAGCGCGGCTTGGTGCTGATCGATCCGCCCTTCGAGGAAGAGGGCGAGTTCGGCCGCCTCGTCGAGGGGCTGGTGAAGGCGCACAGGCGCTGGCCCAACGGCATCTACGCGCTGTGGTATCCGATCAAGAACCGCAAGGCGATCATCGCCTTCAGGAAAGCGCTGAAGCAATCCGGCATCCCGAAAATCCTCGACATAGAATTCGAGATCAGGCCGGCCTCTTCGGCACCCAGCCTCGATGGCACCGGCATGGTGGTGGTCAATCCGCCCTTCATGCTGGAAGGCGAACTGCGAACCATATTGCCGGCACTGCACAAATTGCTCGCCGTGGAAAAGCCGGCGCATTGGTCGATGGAATGGCTGGCCGGCGAGCAGGCCCCGCCGCCGGTATAGCTGGATTTGATCGCCGCGCCCCGTGCGACCGCATGATCCGCCCGCAGGGAACTTCGCCGTTACCCGCGGGTTGCTGCTTACAGCAACTACCCGCGCCGGTTTCTGGAAACCATTGTTTCGGCAACCGCTTGACCGCCGTCGAGCGAATCCGCACAGTGCGCGCAATCGACCTTGAGAGGCTGCCATGACTCGCTTCGCCAAATCCGCACTTGCTGCCCTGATTTCGCTCTGCACGCCCCTTGCCGCGCCTCTCGGTATCACCCAGGCGGTCCATGCGGCTGACCTTGCCGTCTATTCCGAGGACGATGGCAGCGTCTGTGGGGAGACATGGGTGCTGAGCAAGATCACGCATCGGTTCTCCTACCAGGTGCATCACGTGCCGCATCTGCCCGAGGTCGCCATCACCGATTTTCGCGACATTCGCCAACACCGCTATGAGCAGGCGAGCGAGGAATGGCCGATTGGCCGTCACTATTGCAGGGCAACCGTCAGCCTGTCGGATGGCCGGGACCGGTCGATCTTCTATCTGATCGAGGAAGGCCAGGGCTTTGCCTCGATCGGCGACAATGTCGAGTTCTGCGTCTCGGGCTTCGATCGCTGGATGGTCTATAACGGCCGTTGCCGCGTCCTGCGCTGAACGCGTCTCTTCTTCCCGATCTTTTTTCGCGCCTGCGGCCTGAAGGGGTCGCGGGCGCTTTGATGTCCTGCGTTGACAGGTGATGCGTTCCGTTGCACTGTGATGAGACAGACCTGTCTCATCACTTGGTTAGCGCATGACACCGTCACCTGCTTCCGACAAACGCCAGCATGTCGTCGAAACGGCCTATGCGCTGTTCAAGCGCGCCGGCTTCCATGCCACCGGCATCGACCGGATCATCGCCGAGGCGGACGTGGCCAAGATGACTATGTATCGCCATTTCCCCAGCAAGGACGAGCTGATCGTCGAGGTGCTCGACTATCGCGCCAGGCGTTTTGACGATCAGCTCGACCAGCTCGCCAGGGAGGGGACCACGCCGGAGCAGAAAATCGCGAAGATCTTTGACTGGCATGGCAGCTGGTTCCGCAGACCGGATT
Organism: Mesorhizobium sp. Cs1299R1N3; assembly: GCF_037179625.1. Lineage (NCBI taxonomy): Bacteria > Pseudomonadati > Pseudomonadota > Alphaproteobacteria > Hyphomicrobiales > Phyllobacteriaceae > Mesorhizobium > Mesorhizobium sp. Cs1299R1N3. Next base: position 280,480 of record NZ_JAPYKQ010000005.1, read on the forward strand.
TTCATGGTTGCCTGTTTGCCCATGCCTTGGCCGAGTTTGGCGATCCCCAGCATCCTGTGTTCAAGGCTGTCGCCAGGCAGAAGAATGGCCTTAGGCAGCGCCTGCAGTCGATCCTCGAGCAGGTGATGCCGCGTGGGCGCGCCGAGAGTGCGGCGACGACCCTGTTGATGCTGATCGAAGGTGCGACCCTGATGGCGCAGATGGGGCAGGGAGACACCGCCATCCGCGACGCCCGCAAGGCCGCCTTGGACATCGTCGCCGCCTCGCGCAGGCCGCAATGAGCCCGCTGGTCATCGGGCTCGCGCTGTTCGCGGCGATTCTGCACGCAAGCTGGAACGCCTTCCTGCGAACGGGTGCCGACAGATTGTGGACCGTCACCGTCATGAGCTTCTCCAGCACGGCGCTTGCCATTCCCCTTGCAATCTTCAATGGTTTTCCGGCGACGCCCGCCTGGCCCTATGTCGGGCTCTCGGCCTGCCTGCAGGTCGGCTACAGCGTGTTTCTGGTGGCCGCCTACAGATATGGCGAACTGGGACAGGTCTACCCGATTGTTCGCGGCAGCGTGCCCCTGCTCGTCACGCTCGGCGGGTTCCTGCTGGCCGGCCAGCATCTCACCGCTCTGGGGACCGTGGGCGTTACCCTGGTCGGCGGCGGCATCATGGCTCTTTCGCTTGGGCGAGGAAGAGCCACCACGACATCGATCCTCTATGCGCTGGCAACGGGGGCAATCATCGCCGCCTATGCGATGGTCGACGCGATCGGCGTTCGTGCGGCGGGCAATGTCGGCGCCTACACCGCCTGGGTCCTGCTGGCCTATGGCGCACTGCTGCCGGCGACCTTCGTCGCCTGTCGCGGCAGGCTCGCTGTCGATGCGCGGGCACCGGAAACCTGGAAGGCGCTGGGCGGCGGCCTGTTCGCGCTTTTGGCCTATGGCGTGGTGGTGGCGGCCTTCGCGCTCGGGCCTGCCGGTCCGATCACCGCGATACGTGAGACCAGCGTCGTCTTCGCGGCCTTCATCGGCCGGTTGTTTCTCGGCGAGACGCTGACGCCCCGGCGAGTCGGCGCCTGCGCCGTCGTCGCGCTCGGCGCCATTTGTCTCGGCTATCAGCCGTGATGATAATGCCTCCTCGACACACGCGGCGATTCCGCCGCCATGGAAAAATTATCGGGACGGGCGGGTCACCGTATCATGAGACGGTGAACCGCTCAAAGGCGTTCGCTCGCCGTAGGGCCTATTTCCTGCGTTGTGCCTCTGCCTGATCGATGATCTTGCGAAGAAAGGCAATGTGACCGCGAAAGGCCCGCCGCCCGGCCGTCGTGGCTCTGATCCGTGTCTGCGGCCGACGTCCGACAAAGAGCTTTTCAATGTCGGCATAGCCGGCTCTGGCCAGCGTATCGAGATGTGCCCCGAGATTGCCGTCGGTGGTCTCGATCATGGCCTTCAACTGGGTGAACTCAAGCGCCTCGCGCCTTTCCAGCGTGTTCAGGACGGCCATGATCCTGAGCCGCGTACTCTGGTGGATAATGTCGTCGGCGCTCATCAATAAGCTCCAATGCGGCAAAGCCTCGGGCTGTCGCCGCGTGACCCGGCAATCTCTGCCAGCGGTGTGTCACTTGCCTTTGCACGGCCGAAATCAAAGGCGCGATAACATCCCCTGACAGAAAACTCTGTCATACAGAGTATTCTGTCAATCAGAAAACAGATGCTGGGAACATGCTTGACAAGGTGATCTTCAGATCGGGTGTCGCATCGCGCTCGTGATCCGCATGGACCGCTCGCTTGCAAAAGATGATCGCCTCGATGAGACGGCAAGTGATGATATTCACGACCGAAGATCATGCGTGAAGTTGCTCGCTGATCTTTGGAGCTTCATGGCGAATTCGCATCGGGAATGCCGGTGTCAAATTGCTGGCGACGCCGGAAGATCAACGGCGGATTTTTCCGGTGATGAGTGTGATTGTGTGTCGATCGCAACCAAAATTTAAGTTGAGAAAATCATACCATTGCTTCGCTGGCTAGCGAGACGCGAGTCAGATATGCATTGCGCGCCGGGGTCATTCACGGCCATCGGCATAACGTGAAGGGGCATGACATGGCTAAGCAGTCATCTAAAGCGCCGGCATCCAAGGCACCGGCAAAGAAAGCACCCGCAAAAGCAGTCGCGGCGAAGGCCGCAACGGCAGTGAAGAAAGCAGCGCCTGCCGCCAAGCCGAAGGCCGCCGCGGCAAAGGCACCGGCGAAGAAGCCTGCGGCAGCGGCAAAGGCCGTCGCGAAGCCGGCAATGAAGAAGGCGGCGCCCGCGAAAGCCGCGGCGAAGCCGGCAGCGAAAGCGGCACCGGCCAAAAAGCCTGCGGCCAAGGCGGCGGCCAAGCCCGCAGCCAAACCCGCAGCGAAGAAGGCGGCTCCCGCCAAGGCCGCGGCAAAGCCGGCAGCGAAAGCGGCACCGGCCAAGAAGCCGGCGGCCAAGCCAGTTGCGAAAGCAGCCGCCGCAGCGACCAAGCCGGCGGTGAAGAAAGCCGTGGCGCCGAAAGCAAAGGCAGCGCCCGCGAAGGCGAAGGCTCCGGGCAAGAAGTAGACGGATCGTTGGGGCGTCGCGTGTCCTTCGGGATGCGGCAAGGACGCTCTGACGCTCTGGATCGGAGCATATTCGGCAACGGGGCCAGCCCTCGGGACTGAGCATCGGGAAGGGGCCGAGGGGCAAGCAAAGCGAGGCGCCGGTTGGCTGCCTCGCTCGCCCGACTCTCTTTCGCCCCTTGCGGTGGTCGGCGAAGGTTCTCGGCGCGACGCTTTGGCGCCTGCGAAGTATGGGCTCCTGTGACGTGTGAACGCGGGGTTTAAACCCGGCGGCTTGCTGTCGTGGCCTGCTGATACTTCCTAGTGTGCCGGTTCAGGTTTGTCGTGATGCCAAGACGGAAACCGCGGCAGGTTTCTGGTCGTTGGTTTTTTGCACTCTGGCGATTGATCGCAAGAGTTTGTCCGGTCAACACTGGACGGTCGCAAACAGGAAACCGATCATGCCGAAGCTGCTCTACGCGTCCGCCTCTCCCTACAGCTCCAAGGTAAGGATGGCCGCGGCCTATGCCGGGATCGCTCTCGAGGAGGTGCCGGTCAGAACCGAGGACAGGCCGGCCGAACTGATCGGCGCCAATCCGCTCGGCAAGATCCCGGTGCTGGTGCTCGACGATGGCCGTTCGATTCACGACAGCCGCGCCATCACGCAGCACCTCAACCGGATTTCGAAGAACGCATTGTTTCCACGCAATCCCGACAAGCGTCTGGAAGCGGAAGTACTGGAGGCGCTGGCCGACGGCATCTGCGATTGCGCGCTGTCGATGGTCTATGAGCGCCGCACCCGCCCCGAAGAGATGGTCTATCAGCCCTGGCTCGACCGCCAGTGGGCGAAGATCACGGCAGCACTCGACCTGCTCAATGCCAATCCGCCAAAACTGCCGAAGAAGATCACGGCCGGTCAGTTGGCGTTGCGTGCCTGCCTCGGCTACCTCTCGCTGCGTTTCGCCGGCAAATGGGAAAAGAGCCGTGGCCGGTTGACCCGCTGGGCGGCGCGTTTCGACGAAAAATTCCCGGAGCTGAAGTCCGTGGTTCCGGCCTAATGCATGTCGCCCGGAAGTGTCCTCGGTTCCGGGACAACGACATGCATAAAATCAAAAGCTTACAGCAGGTCGGGCGAATCCTATTCGCCGCGACATGCTGTAAGCGACCGGACATAAAAAAAAGCCGGGCGCGAGGCCCGGCTTTTCGTGTCGTGGCTTGAACGACTTAGAACTTCATGCCGAGGCCAAAGGTGACGCGGTTGTCCGTCGCCTTGACCTTGCCAATACCACCTTCGAAGCTCTTGCTGCCGAAGTCGGTGTAGCGATATTCGACACGGCCGAACACGTTGTCGGTCAGCTTGATGTCGGTGCCGACGCCGGCGGTCCAGCCGAGCATGGTGGCGGTGTCGCTGGCGCCGAGAACGGTGTCTTCCACCTTCAGGCTTCTGCCGGCGAGGCCGCCGGTGCCATAAAGCAGGATTTCCGGGGTCACGGCGTAGCCGAGACGGGCACGCAGCGAGCCTTCGAAGCCGCCCTTGGAGTGGATGCCGTTGTCGTCACCCTTCACGCCGTTGTAGCCGAGTTCGGCTTCACCGCCGTACACGAAGTTCTCCTGCTGCCACTGATAGCCGCCGAAGACACTGCCGACAAAACCCTTGGTATCGGTCGAAACGCCGAAGTCCTTTTCCTTGGTCTTGCCGCTGAAGCCGTAGCCCAGGTTGATACCGGCATAGGGGCCGGCCCACGAGGCGACCGGAAGTTCGGCAACCGGAGCGGGTGCCGGCGGCTCTTCCGAAACGACGTCCGCGGCATAAGCGGTACCGCTGAGGGCGAAGAGCCCGAGCGCAACAGCCAGCGGCCGTGCGAATTTAAAATTGGCTTGCATTGTTCTTTACTCCTTAAGCCACAGGACACAGGCTTGTTTCTCACGATCGCCATCGACCCGTCCGGGGGGTGAAACGGATCTGGCGTTCGTCGGTTCCAAATGTCGTGTCAAAATGCGGCTGAACCGAACCTGAACTTGGGTCATTCCCCGGCACGAATGAGGCAGAACCTTGACGTTGCATCTTCGCAACAGCGAAATGTCAGCAGCAAGTTCATGCTGCGCTGCACACCGCTTGGTGCAAGGAGTCCAGCGACCTATATTGCGATCCAATGGTTCCGAGTCCAAGAGGGCTCGGCATGCCGAACCGGGCACTTCGCCACAATGTTGCCCCAGGTGCGAACGCCGTTTAACGCATGCCGGGCCACATTTCGTCGGCATCGCGTTTCGGGCCGAAATTGAGGATTGACAGCAGATGAGCAAAGCCACTGCCGTGGCGCTGGTGACCGGTGGGGCGAAACGGATTGGCAAGGCGATCGTCGAGGACCTCGCTAGCCATGGTTTTGCGGTCGCCATCCATTCCAATCGCTCGCACGATGAGGCGGATGCGTTGGCCGCGGGGATTAACCGGTCGGGCGGCCGCGCCGCCGTGGTGGCGGCTGATCTGACCGACATGGACGCCGTCAGCGACCTCGTCGGCCAGGCGGAAGCAGCGCTGGGCCCAATTTCGCTGCTGGTCAACAACGCTTCGCTCTTCGTCGATGATTCCGTGGAAGATTTCGACTGGCACGCCTGGGACCGCCATTTTGCCATTCACGTAAAAACCCCGGCGCTGTTGGCGCAGAACTTCGCCCGTTCCCTGCCGGAAGGGCATGAGGGGCTGATCGTCAACGTCATCGACCAGCGCGTCTGGAGGCCGACGCCGCGCTATTTTTCCTATGCGCTGTCGAAATCGGCATTGTGGACCCAGACGCAGATGCTGGCCCAGGCACTCGGACCCGCAATCCGCGTCAATGCGATAGGGCCGGGCCCGACGCTGAAGAACGTGCGCCAGGACGATTCGGATTTTGACGCGCAGGTCGCTGGCCTCATTCTGAGGCGCGGCCCGGAATTGCCGGAATTCGGCGCCACCATCCGCTATCTCTGGGAGACGCGCTCGGTCACCGGTCAGATGATCGCGCTCGATGGCGGCCAGCATCTTGCATGGCAGACGCCCGATGTGACAGGCATGGCGGAATGAGTCCTTTGGATCACAAGAACAAGGCGCGCGGCGGCACTGATGATCTTCCTCCCGAAATCGACCTCGAGGACGAGGCGCTGGAGGAGATCGTCGAACCGGTTGGCCCGGATGTCGCCTTCACGGCCATCGACTGGACGCCGCATGCCGGCGACGCCGAAGGCATGGTCGGCGCCGAGGTGATCCAGACGCTGGTGAAGCGGCTGCCCAATGCGCCCGGCGTTTATCGGATGATGAACGCCGCCGGCGACGTGCTCTATGTCGGCAAGGCGCGCAGCCTGAAGAAGCGTGTCACCAATTACGCGCAAGGCAGATTCCACACCAACCGCATCGGCCGCATGGTGCGCGAGACGTCGACGATGGAGTTCGTCGTCACCCGCACCGAGATCGAGGCGCTGCTGCTCGAAGCCAATCTTATCAAGCGTTTGCGGCCGCGGTTCAATGTGCTGATGCGGGACGACAAGTCGTTTCCGTATATCCTTTTGACAGGCGACCATGTCTCGCCCGGCATTTACAAGCATCGCGGGGCACGCTCGCGCAAGGGGGACTATTTCGGCCCCTTTGCTTCGGCGGGCGCCGTCGGCCGTACCATCAATTCGCTGCAGCGCGCTTTCCTGCTCAGAAGCTGCACCAATTCCTTCTACGAGAACCGCACGCGGCCATGCCTGCTCTACCAGATAAAGCGCTGCGCCGGGCCGTGCACCGGCGAGATCTCGCATGAGGGTTATGCCGAGCTGGTCGCCGAAGCGAAGGACTTTTTGTCCGGCCGCAGCCAGAAGGTGAAGACCGAGATTTCGGCTGCCATGCAGCAGGCTTCGCAAGACCTCGATTTCGAGCGCGCCGCGATCTATCGCGATCGGCTGGCGGCCTTGTCGCACGTGCAGAGCCATCAGGGCATCAACCCGGCGACCGTCGACGAGGCCGATGTCTTCGCTATCCACCAGGAGGGCGGCCAGGTCTGCATCCAGGTGTTTTTCTTCCGCACCGGCCAGAACTGGGGCAACCGTGCCTATTTCCCCAAGGCCGATCCGGCGCTGGAGGGATCGGAAGTGCTGGGTTCGTTCCTGGCGCAATTCTACGATGACAAGCCGACACCGCGTGCCATTCTCCTGTCGCAGACCGTCGAGGACCAGGAACTGCTGGCCGAGGCGCTCTCGACGCGCGCCGGCCGCAAGGTGGCGATCTCGGTGCCGCAGCGCGGCGAGAAAAAGGATCTGACCGACAACGCCTTGCAGAATGCGCGTGAGGCGCTTGGCCGCCGGCTGGCCGAAACCTCGACGCAAGCGCGGCTGCTTGCTGGTTTCGCCGAGACCTTCGGCCTGACCAAGCCGCCCGTGCGCATCGAGGTTTACGACAACTCGCACATTATGGGCACCAATGCCGTCGGCGCCATGGTCGTCGCGGGGCCGGAAGGCTTTGTGAAGAACCAGTACAGAAAATTCAACATCCGCTCGACCGAGATCACGCCGGGCGACGATTTCGGCATGATGCGCGAGGTGATGGAGCGGCGCTTTTCACGGCTGCTCAAGGAACATGGCGACGTTGCTCCCGACGAGACTGCCTCGGCGGATTCAGGCGACGATATCGAAGATGATATTTCCGGAAGCTTCCCTGCCTGGCCCGATGTCATCCTGATCGATGGTGGCCAGGGCCAGATGACGGCGGTGCGCAAGATCCTGTCGGATCTCGGCATCGAGGACCGGGTCGTCGCCATCGGCATAGCCAAGGGACAGGACCGTGATGCAGGCCGCGAGCGCTTCTTCGTCAAGGGCAGGGACTCGTTTTCGCTCCCCGTGCGCGATCCCGTTCTCTATTTCGTCCAGCGGCTGCGCGACGAGGTCCACCGCTTCGCCATCGGTTCGCACCGGGCCCGCCGCAAGAAGGAAATGGTCAAGAGCCCACTCGACGAAATCGCCGGCATCGGCCCCGGCCGCAAGCGCGCGCTTCTCTTGCATTTCGGCACCGCCAAGGCGGTCAGCCGCGCTGCAATCGAGGATCTGAGGAAGGTCGACGGCATTTCCGAACAGGTGGCGAAACTGGTCTACAATCACTTCCACGAGAGCTGAAGAAAATCGTCACTTTCAGCTGGCCAGTCGAATCTGGCCTGTTGACCCCCTACATCCGCTTCTGATTTGAGTACGCAGGCAGAAAGAGTCTCTGAAGACATGGCCCAGCGCGCATTTAACCTGCCCAACATGCTGACCTACGCCCGCATCATCGCGGTGCCGCTGGTCGTGCTGTGCTTTTTTCTCGAGGGCCATCTGAAATCGAGCGACTTCGCCCGCTGGTCGGCGCTGGTCATTTTCCTGCTGGCGTCCGTCACCGATTATTTCGACGGCTATTTTGCGCGCGCCTGGCAGCAGACCTCCAACATCGGCAAGATGCTCGATCCGATCGCCGACAAGCTGCTGGTCGCCACCTGCCTCTTGCTGCTGGCGGCCGACACCGACCGTCATGCCGGGATCGCTGGCTGGTCGCTGTGGGCGGCGATCATCATCCTGTGCCGCGAAATCCTGGTTTCGGGCCTGCGCGAATATCTGGCGGCGCTCAAGGTTTCGGTGCCGGTGACGCAGCTTGCCAAGTGGAAGACCACCATCCAGATGGTCGCCATCGCCTTCCTGCTGGCCGGACCTGCCGGTGACAAGATCTTTCCGCTGACCACGCAGACCGGCCTCGTGCTGTTGTGGATCGCGGCCCTCGTGACGCTCTACACCGGCTACGACTATTTCCGCGCCGGTCTCAAGCACATCATGGACGAGTGATATGACGACCCGTCTCATCTATTTCGCCTGGGTTCGCGAACGGATCGGCACATCGCAAGAAGATGTCGAATTGCCCGCCGGCATCGAGACGGTCGCCGACCTCTTGCGCTGGCTGCAATCGCGCGGCGAAGGGTACCAACACGCGCTGCAATATCCCGATGTCATCCGCGTCGCCATCAACCAGGAACATGTCGATCACCGCGAGAAGATATCGGGCGCACGCGAGATCGCACTGTTCCCGCCGATGACCGGGGGCTGACACTCATGCCGGCCGTCCTGGTGCCGACCGTGCGCATTCAGCGCCAGGATTTCGACGTCGCCGCCGAAATCGCCGCGCTGACGCAGGGCCGTGCCGACATTGGCGCGGTGGTCACCTTCTCCGGCCTGTGCCGCGACGAGCAGGGCGCTCTCTCGGCACTCGAGCTCGAGCACTATCCGGGCATGGCTGAAGCCGAGATCGGCCGCATCGCAACCGAAGCCAACGAGCGCTGGCCGCTGCAAGGCCTCACCGTCATACATCGCCATGGCAAGATCGCGCCGGGGGCGAACATCGTGCTGGTGGTGGCCACTTCGGCGCACCGCCAGGCGGCATTCGAGGCGGCGAACTTCCTCATGGACTATCTCAAGTCGCGTGCGCCCTTCTGGAAGAAGGAGCATCGCACCGACGGCTCCGAGGGCGGCTGGGTCGATGCCAAGGAAACCGACGCCGAGGCAGCTCGGCGCTGGGAGCAGCCGCCGTCCGAATAATACCGTGCAGGCGTCACGGAACGACCGCAATCCTTCTGCCAACTGGTCACGTGACTGATTTGGGCAAGGGAGACGGTCATGCTGGACAGGATCGCCGAGTTCTTCGTCTTCGGCTTGGTGCCGCTGGTCGTCGGCATCCTGGCGGTGCCGGAGCTTTCCCTTGCCGCGGAAAAGGCGGTGAGGGGCGAGGTGATCTATCGCGAGCGCATCGCATTGCCACCCAGCGCCGTGCTTTCCGTCGAGCTTGCCGACGTCTCGTTGGCGGACGCGCCCGCCAAAATCATCGGGCAACAGAAGGTCAGGCCCGCCGGTCAGGTGCCGATCAGCTTCGAGATCAAATTCGACCCCTCTGTCATCCGACCGCAGATGACCTATGCGCTGCAGGCCCGGATCACCGTGGACGGAAGGCTGATGTTCATCTCCGATGTGCGCCATCAGCTCGATCCGCTGACCGACGCGCCACAGACCATCATGCTGAAGATGGTCGCACCCAGCAAGGAGCCAATGACTTCCGTCTTTGATCAGCTCTGGGTGGTCGACTATGTCGACGGCATTGGCGCCATCGCCGCGCCGCAGGCGACCTTCAAGATCAGCGAGGCCGGCAAGGCCGGTGGCAACGGTCCTTGCAACACCTATTTTGCCACGGCGAAGGTCGAGGGCCAGGCAATCGCTATCGGCGATATCGGTTCGACCTACAAAGCCTGCGCGCCCAATGTGATGGCCGAGGAAAAAGCCCTGTTCGATGCGTTGGCCAAGGCGGCGTCATACACTGTCGATGCCGGCAAGCTCGCCATATCGGACAAGGACGGCCGCGAAATCCTGCGCTTCAGCGCCGCAAGCTGATTGCTCACCCTGCCTGTTCGAACACGGCGCCGTAGTGGTATGGCGGCACGTCAACCATTTCAGCCAGCTTGAAACCGGCCGGCTCCACGGCGGCGATGGTCTGTTCCGGCGACAGTCTCAACTCAGTCTTCGGTCCGCGAGGCTCGCCCAGCACCACCGTTCGCTCGCGCGGCGTCCGATGCCAGTTCACAATGGCAAAACGGCCTGACGGGCCAAGCGTCGCATGGACCGCGCGGGCCAGGCGGAGCTGATCCGGAACACCATGAAAGGCGTTTGCCATGAAGATGAAATCGGCGGGTTGGGCTGCCAGGCTGGCAACCTCATAGGCGTCGCCCGTCACGAAGTCGCAATTCGACAGGCCATTTTCAGTCAGGCGCCGACGCGCGACTTCGAGCAAGTCGCCATCGATATCGATGGCGGTGACATGACGCGCGACCCTGGCAATCTGCAACGTGAACCAGCCATCGCCGGAGCAGAGATCGATCACGTCCATACCCGGCTTGATCCCGGTGGCCGCAAGCACTGCCGCCGGATCGGGCCACAGCGCCTCCCACCATCCGCTGGTCGGCATATCGGTGCCCTGGAAGAACCCTGGAATTGCACTGGTCATGGTCGGATCGACTCCATCGCGACGGTGCTTCGCGCCGGTCCATTCACGCATCTCGTACTTTGCCGGACTTTCCGGCGGCTCGCTTCATGTGAGATGGCGCAGAGCTTAAGACCATGTCCTTATACGAAAAAAGGCCGACATTTCGCCGGCCTTTTCGCATGGAAAATTACGGTGTTCAGCTCAGCCGACGATCTCGGTATCCGAGAACCAGTACTTGATCTCCTGTGCGGCCGTTTCCGGCGCGTCCGAGCCGTGCACCGAGTTCTCGCCGATCGACAGCGCATGCACCTTGCGGATGGTGCCTTCGGCGGCATTGGCCGGATTGGTGGCGCCCATCACATCGCGGTTCTTGGTAATGGCGCTCTCGCCTTCCAGGACCTGCACGATGGTCGGGCCCGAGGACATGGATTCCACCAGCTCGCCGAAAAACGGCCGCTCCTTGTGGACGGCGTAGAAGCCTTCCGCCTCACGGCGGCTCATCCACACCCGGCGCGAGGCGATGACGCGCAGGCCGGCTTCCTCCAGCATCCTGGTGATGGCGCCGGTGAGATTGCGCCGCGTTGCGTCCGGCTTGATCATGGAAAAAGTGCGTTCGAGCGCCATGGGTCGTCCTTGTCTGAATTTGAATTGAGAGTGGCGGGCTCTATACAAGCCGCCCGGCCTATTGCCAAGAGGGGTGAGGAGCGGGGTGAGGAGCGGTCCGCGTAGTGGGCGGAAAGCCAATTGCTTTTGCTCTCCGAGCGACGAACACCCGGAGCGACAGCGAGCGCCGGACCGGTCTGCGCTTCCATGGCTGGTCGCCGCAGGCAGGCGGGATCAGATGGCTGTAAAGCAACGGTTTGCTTGCTATAGTCGCTCGGTCGGCGCCGCGCTGAAGTCGGCCCGAAGGGAGACAACATGACCATGACAGACGATCGTCAGGAGCGCATTCGCAACCGTGCACATCAGATCTGGCAGGAAGAAGGGCAACCGGCCGGTCATCACGAACGCCATTGGCACCAGGCGGCGGCCGACGTCGATCGGGAGGACGCGGGGAAGCCGTCGGCGGACATGAAGCCAGCCAAGAAGGCATCCGGCGCCGGCAAGACAAAAGCAGCCCCCAAGGAAGAAAAGGCCGCCGCGAAAGCCAGCAAGCCGAAGGCCAGCAAGCCAAAAAAGGCGGCCAAATAAGGCCAGCTGTTCGGCCGCTGATTTTCGCAATAGGTAGACGGCGCTCGAGCTACCTTGCGGGCAGGCAGGCCTTTGCGTCCGTCACGCCGCGGCGGAAACCTTTCGTCCCAGCCCGCCATGAAGGTCGAGGCAGCGGGTGAACCACTGCGCCACCGCGTCGCTGTCTTCGAGCAACTTGTAAGGTGATGCGATACGCGCCCATTGCAGCGCGCCGAAGACGATATAGTCGGCAAACAGCGGCGAGTCGCCGCCGATGAACGGCTGGTAGCTCAACATGGAGCGCAGCGGCTCCAGCGCTGCCCGGAAGGTTGCCAGGCCGGCGTCGCGTGCGGCGACGACGTCCTCCAGCCGCTTGCCGAGGCGCTGCTCCCGGCTCTGTCGGAAATACGAGGCGTTCTCCTCGTCTTGCATGGCATGAAGGTCAACGAACGCCGCGGTGGTGACATAAGGGTGAATGGTCAATTGCGACCAGCGCTCGATGAAGCGCGCCATCGCCTTGCCGCCTTCGCCGCCAAACAGCGTCGGGCGATCCGGATAGGCCTCATCGAGATAGAGCGCGATGGTGAAGGAATCGGCAACGACCTTGTCGCCATCGCGGATAACCGGAACGGTTTTCGAGACACCGCCTTCAATGGCCGGCACTTCGAGAAAACGCGTCGGCGCGGTCGAGGCATCAAGTCCCTTATGGGCCAGCGCCATCGTTGCCTTCCAGCAATGTGGGCTGAACGGACGGCCCTCGTCACGCCCGACGAGATCATAAAGCAGAATGGTCATTGGCGCCGGTTCCTTTGCGGTCTAGGTATCGCTCCCGACACCCGAAACAGGCGCGGCGGGAAAAAGATGAAACAGCACTTCATGATGTTTGCGGCATACAATCAATGGGCCAATGGCCGCATCTACGATGCCGCCGACGATCTCAACGATGAGGAATTCAATCGCGACGTCGGCGCCTTCTTCGGCTCGCTGATGGGCACGCTCAACCACCTGCTCGCTGCCGATCGCATCTGGATGAAACGCTTCACCGGCGAAGGCGCCGCGCCGACGACATTGGACGCCATATTGTACCGGGCCTTGCCTGTCCTGAGGACAGCGCGCGAGGCCGAGGACCGGCGGATCATTGACTGGCTCGGCGGCTTGAACGACAAGGCGCTGTCGGGTCGTTTCACCTATATGACCGTATCGGACATGCGCACCGTCTCGCAGCGCCTGGCGCCCGCGCTGGCTCATGTCTTCAACCACCAGACCCATCACCGCGGCCAGGCGCATATGATCCTGACGGTTCTGGGCCGCCCTTCCGTACCGCTCGATCTGGCGCATTTCCAGCGCACCGAGGAAGGAAGGGCCTTCGCCTGATCCACATGGTTTTGTTTTAAATTCGGGGCGACCGGTTCGCGCGGGCTACCGTCGCATTTTTTGCCGTAGCCCCACTTTTACATCAGGCCACTCGGAATCGATAATGCTGAACCGGACGGAATTGCGTTTCCGGCCGTCCGGCATGATCCGTTCATTGCGAACGATTCCTTCCTGTTTTGCTCCTATTCTCAAAATGGCCGCTCTCGACGCGTCATTGAGTTCGTCGGTCGTGAATTGCACGCGAACACAGCGCATGACTTCAAATGCCTGAACCAGGAGAAGATATTTAGCCTCGGTATTGACGCCCGATCGCTGGACCGAACTGCCGAGCCACGTGTGCCCAATCTCCAATTTTCTGTTCGCCCGATCGATTTTCCAGAACCGCGTACTACCGCAAATCAAGCCCGTGGCGCGCAGGATGATTGCGTATGGCATGACGGTCCCGGCCTGTCGTCCAGCCAGGGCATTGGCAATATAATCATCGATCGCGCCTGGCCCAGGAACCACGGTGGCCTTCAGGTTCCATAGCTCGCCATCCGCGGCGGCACTCAAAAGCGCCGCGGAATGCTCTGGCTGAAGGGGGCTGAGCTCAACGAGATCCCCGACCAAGGCGGGTTGCCTGGATTGGACGCCCATCAATCGATGATTCCTATTTCTCTTGCCTGCGGTCATCGAGCGGCAAGTGAGACCTATTCGAATTCAGACAGCCTCTGAAGCCAAGTCGGTGACTTCGCTGTCCAACTGGCGTTGCGTCATGGCCGCTTCCGCCATCACCCATTGTTTGAACAGCAGCACCTTGCGTGCGGCAGGGCTCTTGTGGGGCGAGACAAAGTACCAACCGGCCGTGTTCGGATGATGAACGGCAAACGGAGCGATCAGCTTTTCGGCGCGGATATCGCTGGCCATATAGGCACGGTTGGCAACGGCAAAACCCATTCCTGAGTTGGCCGCCTCGTAGGACATCATGCACGAATCGAAATAGATGCTTTTGGTCTCGCTGAGCACAAAACTGGCACCAGCAAAACCAAGCCAGGATTGCCAGTTCTGGGTGCAGGTGTCGGAATGCAGCAACGTGAAGTGCTTGAGGTCGTCCGGTGTGACCTTTGACAGCGGCTTCTGGCCGAGAACTTCATGGAACAGCTTGCGGCTGCACACCGGCGTCAGGTCTTCCCGAAACAACAGGTCCGATGGCAGTCCGTTGAAGTGGCCGTCGCCATAGCGGATTTCGAGATCGAATTCGGAAGTCGTGAACTCATGCGTCGCGTACGAGGTCGAAACTCGCATCACGATATCGGGATATTGCTGCTGAAAAAGTGGCAGGCGCGGAAACAGCCAGCGTGCGGCAAATGTCGGCAGCACGGATATCTTCAGCACATGTTCCTGTGATTGCCCGGTCGCTTCCATGCTGGCGGCGACGATCCGCTCCAGCGCCTCGCGAACGCGCGAGACATAGGTCTCGCCCTCCGGGGTCAGCGACACCGCATTGCCGCCGCGCTGGAAAATCTTGAAGCGCAGCTGGTCCTCCAGGCTTTTGACGCGCTGGCTGACCGCCGAAGCGGTGATGAACTGTTCTTCGCCGGCACGCGTGAAATTGCCGTGCCTCGCAGCACTCTCCACGATTTTCAGCGAATTGAGGTTGACCTGACTGAGCAGACGCACGGTTTCGACCTTAAGCTGGGCTTATGGTAGCACTAGCATTCCTAATTTTACAGGGGGAGCTAATTTAATCGACTGTTAACCAAGTGTTTGCCCCCACTTGGAGAAGTACAATGAACGCACATACGATACCCGAATTGCGCTATGCGATGAGCCGCGAGGCCATTATCGGTCACGAAACCGCCTGGAAAGTGTCGCGCTTTGGCGTTGCGCAGTATCTGCATGGCTATGATCCGGCACTGCTTGCCGCGATCGAGGAAGCCGCCCTGAAGCTCAAGGCCAGTCATGCCGTGCACAAGCACCTCGACCTGACCTTCATCACCGGCGCCGACCGTTTCATCCCCGAAATCAAGGAGTTGCTGAACGACAAGTTGCGCCTGGAGCGGCTCTCTGACATGATGGGCACGAAGCTGGAGCCCTATCCGCTGTCGATCGTCGGTTCGACCGTCACCTTCATGAACCCCAGGGATGGCGCCGTCGAATGGCATTGCGACGGCGTTCCGGTCACCGAGCTCATTCCGCTGTCGATCAGCGATCCGCTGGTCGGCGGCCAGCTCGAAATCTATTGCGACGATTCCGAGACCGGCCGCGCCATTCTCGAATCCGGCCGCGAGATTCCGCGCAACCGCATCATGCGCATCGATCACAAGATGAACTACGCCACGCTCGGGCAGTTCCTCGGCGTCCTGCATCGCACAGCGCCGATCCAGTTCGGCGAGCGCGTCACCTTGGTGCTCAACCAGCGCTCTGTGGCCAAGCCCTATGTCGACGATAACAGGATGTTCTATCTTGCCGCCGACAACGATCACGACCGCGAGTGGGTCAACGAACTGGCCGAAGACGTGTGGACCAACCAGCTGCCGGCCTATCGCCGGTTCGAGGCGGAACATCCGACGCCGGCCCCCGCCGAAGCGCCGGTTCCGGGCGGAGCCAGGGAATCATGGTAACGACCCATGACCCCGAAAAGTGGAAACCGGTTTTCGGACAGGATCATGATCGACCACAGGGATAGAGCCTCTTGCCGGTTGTTTCGGCATCGATCGGGCTCGGTATCCGCGCTGGTCTTCGCCACCGGCGCGGTGGCGTTGTGGTCGACAAATGCGCTGGTCGGCAAATCCCTGCTGGCCATTCACCCGGTGTCGCAAGTGCAATTCCTGCAATTTGTAGGGGCCGCACTGGTGTTCGCGGTCATCCGGTTGATGAGCCGCGAGAAAGCCGCGGCAGTCACGGCGAGCACCGCGCTGGCGCCGCTCGCGGTTGGCTTTATCGGTCTGGTCGGCACCATGGTGCTGCAATATATCTCCTTTGCCTTGATGCCGGTGATAGAAGCCAATCTCGTGGCCTACACCTGGCCCTTGATGGTTGCCGCGGCGGTGATCGCCTTCGACAATCCCCGGCGTCCGGCCTTGCTGGGCCTTGCCGCGGCCCTTGGGTTCGTCGGCGTCGCGTTGGTGATTTCGGGAGGACGTGACCGCACCTGGTTCCAGGGTGATCTCGCCGGCTATCTGGCCGCATTCGGATCTGCGCTGTGCATGGCTTTCTATTCGGTGATGGTGGGACGGCTCGCCAATTCGCCGGACCGCTTGTTGTTGCCCTCGTCGCTGGTTGGCGTCGCGTTGACACTCATATGGTCCGCTCGCGAAGGCGTCGCCTGGCCCACCGGGATGGATCTGGCCCTCGGGCTCTATCTCGGCGCCGGGCCGATGGGGCTGGGTTATTACTTCTGGTCGCACGCCTTGAAGCTCGGAGGCAGCGGCAAGGTCGCTGTCGTCGCCTATCTCACGCCGATTGTCTCGACGCTGCTGCTGACCTTGTCCGGTGAACGGCTGACGACGACCGCCATTGCCGGAGCCGTCCTCGTGATCGGCAGTTGTGTCGCGGTCGGCCTGGAGCGTACGGAGGCGCAAGACTATGTTTGACGACAATGAACGTCTGGCCAGGCAGGAAGCGCACTGGCTCATCAAGGAATTCGGCGCGGAGGCATCACTTTATGCCGCGATGAAGGCTGAAAAGGCGATTGAGCAGAAGGATTTCGGGCGCTGTGCCCGCTGGAAGCGTATTCTTGAGATATTGGCGGATGGTCGGACAACCAAGTCTGTCGCTTCGAAGTATTAGATTTTCTAATTTGCGCGACGTCGATTTCCCATAAAGGTAGTTGATGCCAAGTCTTGATTCGTTTTGGGACTTTGGCGGTCCGTTGGGGGCGCGGTTAAAGAGATACATCGACAAAAGTCTTCACTGGGGTAGATGACTTTGTCGCAAATAAGGTGAAAGAATTGTCAAATATCGAGGATAAGACCGTTATCGAGCTAACCGCCGATATTGTCTCGGCCTATGTAGGCAACAATCCGCTTCCGGCTTCTGGCCTGCCTGACCTGATTGCCAGCGTCAGCGCCTCGGTCCGAAAGCTGGCTGGCGCGGCCGTCGTGGAAAGCCCGAGCCTGGTTCCGGCTGTAAATCCGAAAAAGTCGGTGTTTCCCGACTACATCATCTGCCTGGAGGACGGCAAGAAGTTCAAGTCGCTCAAGCGACACCTCAGGACAGACTACGGTTTGAGCCCGGACGACTATCGGGCCAAATGGGGTTTGCCGCCGGATTATCCGATGGTCGCCCCGAATTACTCGGCGACCCGGTCGGCGCTGGCGAAATCGACGGGACTTGGCCGCAAGCCGGCCGCTGCGCCGGCAGTCGTGGCCAAGGCGACAAAGCGTGGCAAGGCCATTGCCTGAGGCCTTGCTGGCCGGTATGGCAGGCCACTGATCGGCTGCTCTGGCGGCGCATTATCTGCGCCGTTTCCAGGCCTTGTGTGGCCAACTGGCCCGCAAGGTCTTGCGAAGCGTTGATGTCCAGTGCAAAAGCGCGGCCATGCTTATCATCAATGACCTCTCGCTCCGCATGGCGGGGCGCTTGCTTCTCGACCACGCCTCGCTCACCTTGCCGGCCGGCACCAAGGCCGGTCTTGTCGGCCGCAACGGCACCGGCAAGACGACGCTGTTCAAGGCTATAACAGGCGATTTTCCCTCCGAGACCGGCTCGATCAACCTGCCGAAGAATACGCGCATCGGCCAGGTGGCGCAGGAAGCGCCTGGCACCGAGGACCCGCTGATAGAGATCGTGCTCAAGGCCGACCTTGAGCGCACGGCGCTGCTCGAAGAAGAAAAGACCGCCACCGATCCACACCGTATCGCCGACATCCATATGCGGCTTGCCGATATCGACGCCCATTCGGCGGAGTCGCGCGCGGCCACCATCCTCGCCGGCCTCGGCTTCGACGACGCCGCGCAGCGGCGTCCGGCCTCGTCCTTCTCCGGAGGCTGGCGTATGCGCGTGGCGTTGGCCGCCGTGCTGTTTTCCGAGCCGGATCTCCTGCTGCTGGACGAGCCGACCAACTATCTCGACCTCGAAGGCACGCTGTGGCTTGAGAACTACGTTTCAAAGTATCCGCACACCGTGCTGCTGATTTCGCACGACCGCGATCTGCTCAATCGTGCCGTCAATTCGATCGTTCACCTCGACCAGAAGAAGCTGACGTTCTGGCGCGGCGGCTACGACCAGTTCGAGCGCCAATACACCGAGCAGAAGGAATTGCAGGAAAAGGGCCGGGTCAAGCAGGAAGCCGCCCGCAAGCACATGGAATCCTTCGTCGAGCGTTTTCGCGCAAAGGCCTCCAAGGCAAGACAGGCACAATCGCGCATCAAGGCGCTGGAAAAGATGAAGCCGATCTCGGCCATCGTCAACGACACGGTGCGGCCGTTCTCTTTCCCCGAACCTGTGAAGACGGTGGCCTCGCCGATCGTTGCGCTGAACAACGTCAATGTCGGCTATACCGAAGGCCAGCCGATCCTGAAGAAGATGACGCTGCGCATCGATGCCGACGACCGCATCGCGCTGCTGGGCGCCAATGGCAATGGCAAGTCAACCTTCGCCAAGCTGCTGTCTGGCCGTCTGAAGCAGGAGACCGGCACCATGACGGTGGCGCCCGGGCTGAAAGTGGCGATCTTTGCCCAGCATCAGCTTGACGATCTGCGCCCTGAGGAAAACGCCTATGAGCATGTCCGCCGGATGATGCCGGAGGCGCCGGAATCGAAAGTGCGCGGCCGTGTCGCCCAATTCGGCCTCACGACCGAGAAAATGAACACGCCCGCCAAGGACCTGTCCGGTGGCGAGAAGGCGCGGCTGTTGATGGGTCTGTCGGCTTTCGAGGGGCCGAACCTGTTCATCCTCGACGAGCCGACCAACCATCTCGACATCGACAGCCGCGAATCGCTGATCCATGCGCTCAATGAGTTTCCCGGCGCTGTCATCCTGATCTCGCACGACCGCCATCTGCTCGAGGCGACCGCGGACCGGCTGTGGCTGGTCAAGGACGGCGCGGTCAATCCGTATGACGGCGACCTCGAGGATTATAAGACACTGGTCACCGGCGTCTCCGGCGACCGCCGCGGCAAGCGCGAGGCCGACAAGGCATCAAAGGCTGACCGCCGCCGCGATGCGGCCGCGCGTCGCACCGCCTTCGAACCGTTGGCCAAGGAAATCCGCGCCACTGAGGCGCTGATGGACCGCATCCGCAAGCGCATCGACGGCATCGAGGATGAGCTGTCCAACCCGGCGGTATATGAAAAGGATCCGTCGACGGCGACGAGGCTCGCCAAGGAACGCTCGCAGCTTGCGCAGACGCTTGCCGGCCATGAGGAAAAGTGGTTGACCATGTCGGCCGAGTATGAGGAAGGCACGGCGGAGTAGCGGATGTCGAAGGAATTGTGGGTCGACGCAGGGAAGATTCTGGCAGGTGATCCCAAAGCTGTCGTCAAATGCCCCGACTGCGGCGAGGCAACTCTGGACGTCCACGATAGTAAAGTGGATGCAACCCATTTCGAGCGCCACATGCGCTGCCCAAAATGCGGCGCCTACAACGGGCTGCTCAAGCGCATTGAAGGCGAATAACTGGCCCTACACGTGGCCATCATAAACGGCTAGTTTGCCCCCATGAACCAGCACGCGAACCTCCGCATCGGCCATTCGGCCTGTCCGCATGATTGTCCGTCGACCTGCGCGCTCGAGGTCGAATTGCTCGATGGCAACCGCATCGGGCGTGTCCATGGCGCCAAGGCCAACAGCTATACGTCGGGCGTCGTCTGCGCCAAGGTTGCCCGCTATGCCGACCGCGTCCATCATCCCGACCGTCTGCTGAAGCCGCTGGTGCGCAAGGGTGCCAAGGGCGAGGGCGTCTGGCAGGAATCAAGCTGGGAGGCCGCACTCGACCTCGTCGCCGAAAAGTTCATGTCGGCCGAGGAGAAGCATGGCTCGGAGACGGTCTGGCCTTACTATTACGCAGGCACGATGGGGCTGGTGCAGCGCGACGGCATCGACCGGCTGCGGCATTCGAAAAAGTACTCGGGCTTCTTCGGCTCGATCTGCACCAATCTCGCATGGACCGGCTGGATGATGGGGGCAGGCGCCTTGCGCGGACCGGACCCGCGCGAGATGGCCAAATCCGATTGCGTCGTGATCTGGGGCACCAATGCGGTGGTGACGCAAGTCAATGTCATGACCCACGCCATCAAGGCGCGCAAGGAACGTGGCGCGAAAATCGTCGCCGTCGACGTCTATGAAAACGCGACCATGAAACAGGCCGATATGGGCCTGGTCCTGAAGCCCGGCACCGATGGCGCGCTGGCTTGTGCTGTCATGCATGTCCTGTTCAGGGAAGGCTTGGCCGACCGCGCCTATCTCGAAAAATACACCGACGATCCGAAAGGACTGGAAGCGCACCTGAAGACGCGCTCGCCGGAATGGGCCTCTGCCATCACTGGCCTTGGCGTTGCCGAGATCGAGGCCTTCGCGCGATTGGTCGGCTCGACCAGGAAAACATATTTCCGCCTCGGCTATGGCTTTGCGCGCCAGCGCAACGGCGCCGTCAACATGCATGCGGCGTCCTGCATCGCCGCCGTCACCGGCGCCTGGCAGTATGAGGGCGGCGGCGCCTTCCATTCCAATTCCGGCATCTTCAAACTCAACCAGGATGTGCTCGAAGGCACGAGGATGCGCGATCCCTCGATCCGCTATCTCGACCATTCGCGTATCGGCCCGGTGCTGACTGGCGCCAGCGACGCGCTTTATGGCGGACCGCCGGTGGCGGCGATGCTGATCCAGAACACCAATCCGGTGAATGTCGCGCCCGAGCAGCGGCTGGTGAAACAGGGTTTCCTGCGCGACGATTTGTTCACCTGCGTGCACGAGCAGTTCATGACCGACACTGCCAAGCTGGCCGATGTCGTGCTGCCGGCGACGATGTTCGTCGAGCACGACGACATCTACAAGGGCGGCGGCAACCAGCACATCACGCTCGGCCCAAAACTGATCGAGCCGCCGGAAGGGCCGCGCACCAACCATTTCGTCATCGAGCAACTGGCCGAGCGCCTCGGTGTCGCCGACAGGCCGGGCTTCGGCCTCACCGAACAGCAGCATATCGACATCATTCTTGGCAAGCGCGGGCTGGGCAGCTTCGACTCCTTGAAGGACGAGAAGTGGATCGACCTGCAGCCGGATTTCGACACGGCGCATTTCATCCGGGGCTTTGGTCACGCAGACGGAAAATTCCGCTTCCGCGCCGACTGGACCGGGCAGGCGGCTCCCAACCGGCCGCCGAAGAGCATGGGCTTGTTCGGCCCGGTGGCGCGACTGCCTGAATTTCCCGATCATGTCGACCTGATCGAGGTGGCCGACGAAGCGCATCCGTTCCGGCTAGCGACCTCGCCGGCGCGCAACTTCCTCAACTCGACCTTTTCCGAAACACCGGTGTCGAAGGCCAAGGAGGGCCGCCCGGAGCTCCTGCTGCATCCCGACGATGCGGCGGCTCTCGATCTTGCCGACGGCGACCGTGTCGAGATCGGCAACATGCGCGGCGAGGTGGTGCTGCGCGCCAGATTGTTCGACGGTATCAAGCGCGGTGTCGTGATCGCCGAAGGCATCTGGCCGAACAGCGCGCATGAGCGCGGCGAAGGCATCAACGTGCTGACGGGAGCCGATGCGCCCGCCCCCTACGGCGGCGCTGCCTTCCACGACAACAAGGTGTGGCTGCGCAAGGCGGAAAACCTGGGCGCCTAGCGCTGCTGATTCCCGTTCCCGATTCCACCTCTGGCCCAAGCACCAGCGGTCGCGAACGCCAACTCCCGTCTCTATAGAGGCAGTCGTCCGTCGCAAATGGGAGAGTGTCGATGGCCGGCGCGATTTCGCTTCTGGGAATACCGCATGACGAGAATTCGTCCTATCTCCAGGGGGCTGCCAAGGCGCCACCGCTCATCAGGCGCGAACTCATCAGCGATGCTTACTCCTCATGGAGCGAGACCGGCTTCGACCTGACCGGCCGTTTCGTCGATCATGGCGACATCGACTTCGCCCAACCGGGCGATCCCTGGCAGCGGATCGAAAGCGAAGTCGACCGCGCACTGGACGCAGGCCATCCCCTGATCAGCCTGGGCGGCGATCACGCCATCTCCTGGCCGGTGCTGCGTGCGGTGCGCCGTCGCCATCCAAGCCTGACGATCGTTCACATCGATGCCCACCCCGACATCTATCAGGCCTACGGTGACAATCCGCGTTCGCACACATCGCCTTTCGCACGGATCATGGAGGAGCGGCTTGCCGACCGCCTGATCCAGATCGGCCTGCGCACCGTGAACGACCATCACCGCGATCAGTTCAAGCGCTTTGGCGTAGAGGTCGTGGAGGCTGCGCATTTCAGCGAAAGCCTGTCGCTTGATCTCAAGACGCCCGTCTATATCTCGATGGATCTCGACGGGCTCGATCCTGCTTTTGCGCCCGGCGTCTCCCATCGTGAGGCTGGCGGGCTGTCGACACGGCAAGCCATCAACCTGATTCAAGGCATCAACCAGCCGATCGTTGCTGCTGATATCGTTGAATACAATCCGAGCCAGGACCTCTCCAATGTGACGGCGCTTGTCGCCGCCAAACTGACGAAGGAGATCGCCGGCATGATGCTCAGAACATCATCAGCGGCGGATTGACGGCGCGGCCGAATTTCACACCGGCAGGGTCTCAGTCGCCTTTTTCCTGTTTTGCCGCTGGCGGATGTCGTCGGCGACCGCCTGGGCTTCGATACCGATTTCGCGCAGCAGCCCGGTGACCGCGTTGTGAAAGCCGACCAGATAGAGGCCGAGATCCGAAGCGCGGGCATTGACGCCGCTAGGCCCCGGCTCGATGCCGGGTTCGAGGAACCTGGCATAGCCCGGCCGATAGCCGGTGGCGAAGAGGATGGCGTCGAATTCGCTGTTCCTGCCGTCCGCAAAACGCGCACCGCGTTCCGAGATTTCAGCGATGTCGGGCGCCACCTTGATCGCGCCTTCGCGGATCTTGCCGATGGTGCCGACATCGATCACCGGAATGCGCGATGCAAGCGCGATCTGCTGCAGCAGTCCCTGCTTCGGCCGCCTGAGCCCAAACTTCTCCAGCCTGCCCAGCACCAGATCGAGGATGACGGGGAACAGGGCGTCGTTGATGCGCTGCGGCCCGAGCCGCGTTGCCATGCCGACCATCTGGATCGGCACGCCGAACAGTTCGCGCGGCACGATGTGAACGCCGCCACGCACCGAGATCGTCGGCCGGGCGCCGGCTTCCGCCAGATCGAGCGCAATCTCCGCACCGGTGTTGCCCATGCCGACGACCAGCACCGATTGGCCGGCAAAAGGCGTGGCGTTGCGATAGTCGGCGCTGTGCAGCGTCTTGCCCTTGAAGCTGTCGATGCCGGCAAATTTGGGCAGCAAGGGCTCGGCATTGTAGCCGGACGCTATCACCACATGCGAAGCACGTAAGGCGCCGGACGTCGATTCCACCCGCCAGCCGCGGCCCTCCCGGGCGACCGCCCGCACCGTCTCTCCGAAGCGGGGCTCGAGGTCGAAACGCTTTGCATAGGCTTCGAGATACTCGACCACGAGATGGCGCGGCACATAGCGCGGATAGTCCTTCGGGAAGGGGACGAAGGGCAGCGAGGAGTAACGCTTGGTCGTATGCAGGTGCACGCGGTCGTAGTGACGCCGCCAGGCTGGCGCCGCCTGCTGCTCCTTTTCGAGCATGACGAAATCCAGCCCGGCTTGCCGCAGACACGCAGCAACCGCCAGGCCCGCCGGTCCGGCACCGATGATCGCGACTTTCGTGGCTTCGTCCATGCGCGCCTCCACCGCCAATTCGCGATCCAGAATGTCAGAAACGTGGCAAGGGTGCCACCGGCTCATCCAGGCAAGGGCACCGTCAACCCGACCTTGACGCGGTCCATGGCGACGAAGGTGCGGAACTTCCGCACATTGTTGCTGCCGAAGAACAGTTTTCGCGTCAGCGCCTCGTAGGCGCCCATGTCGGCCACGGTGATGATGAGGATGAAGTCGCTTTCGCCGGTGACATAATAGCATTGCTGCACTTGCGGCTCCGCCGAGAATTGCCGCTTGGCCGCATCGATCAGTTCGGTGCGTTCGCTTTCCAGCTCGACCTCGACGAAGATGGTGATGGGCTGACCGAGGGCCGCCGGCTCCACAATGGCGACATTGCCGGCGATGACACCGGTCTGCTCCATGCGCTTGATGCGGCGCTGCACCGCCGGTGCCGACAGGTTCACCGCCTCGCCGATCAGCCGCTGCGGCGTCGTGTTGTCCCGCTGCAAAATGGCAAGGATAGCAAGATCGAATCTGTCGAGTGAGGGTGGCGGCTGAGGCACTGGCGTATCCTGACGAAAGAAACTTGCATTCTAGGTGCCGAATTACAGCGCCTTTTGCGCATCTCCTGCAATATCTTCTCTCAGACGACGCCGAGGGGAGACCGTCAATGTTCCTGCCCAATCGAAACGCCTTGCATGGCCGACCGCTGGACGCGGCCGATGCCGAAATCCTCGGCATTGCCGGGGCGGACACGGTCGAGCGCTTCCTTGCCCGCCGTGACAATTATCTGACGACGCCGCTGCACGCGCTGCCGGCGCTGGCTGGCGAACTCGGTCTCGCTGCCTTGCATGTCAAGGATGAGGGCTTTCGTCTCGGCCTCGGCAGCTTCAAGGCGTTGGGCGGCGCCTATGCGGTCTTCCGCCTGGTCCTGGAAGAGGCCAGCAAGCGGCTCGGCCGCCCCGTCGATGTCGGCGATCTCGATCGGCCCGAAGTCCAGTCGGTTGCAGCGACCATGACGGTTGCATGCGCCACCGACGGCAATCATGGCCGCTCCGTCGCGCAAGGCGCCGAGCTCGTCGGTGCCAAGGCGGTGATCTTTGTCCATGCCGGCGTCAGCGACGAGCGCGTCGCGGTCATCGCCCGCTATGGGGCCGAGATGATCCGCGTCGACGGCAATTACGACGATTCGATCAGGCAGGCGGCGCGCATCGCCGCGGAGAAAGGCTGGACGGTGGTTTCCGATACCTCATGGACGGGCTACGAACGCATTCCAGGCCTTGTCATGCAGGGTTACACGGCGATCGTGCGCGAGGCGCTGCGCCAGCTCTCCGAACCGCCGACCCATGTCTTCGTGCAGGCCGGCGTCGGCGGCATCGCGGCCGCGATCGCCGGCCATCTCGCCATCGTGCTCGGCGAAACCAGACCGGTTTTCACGGTGGTCGAACCCGCCCGTGCCGCCTGCGTCTTCGGCGCCGCCAAGGCCGGGCATCCGGTCAAGATCGCGCATGGCGAGGCGACGGTCATGGCGATGCTCGAATGTTACGAGGCGTCGCCGGTCGCCTGGCGGGTGCTGGCACGCGCCGCCGATGCCTTCATGACCGTCGACGAGGATGACGCCATCGCGGTCATGCGTCGGCTGGCATGGCCGGCCGGAAACGATCCGGCCATCGTCGCCGGTGAAAGCGGCGGGGTCGGTCTTGCCGGGCTGATCCGCGCGATGGCCGATCACAAGGCCGAGCTTGGCCTCGACGCCACTTCGCGCGTGCTGGTCGTCAACACCGAAGGCGCGACCGATCCTTGCCGCTATGCCGAACTCGTCGGCATGAATCCGGAGGATGTGCTTGCCGGCAAGGCGTTTTCTGAAGCAAAGCCATGACCTCGCTTGACGCACAAAGACTGCTTGGCCGCATCCGCGACGCGCAGATGATGCCGCGCCTTGCGCCCGCGGCGATGATTTTCATGCCGAGCGCCGGCGGCATCAGCCACAATCCGCGCGAACATACCGCCGATGCCGAGCTTGTCGCCGGCGCCAACATTCTGCTTGATGTCGTCACCCGCCTTGCTGATCAGGAGATATCAGGCAATGGCTGAAATCGATCGCGATGCGCTGAAGCTGGAGATGACCGGATGGCGGCGCGATCTGCACGCGCATCCCGAATTCGGCTTCGAGGAGAAGCGCACGGCGGCCTTCGTCGCGGCCAAGCTGCGCGAATTCGGCCTGGACGATGTCGCCGAGGGTGTCGGCGGCACCGGCGTCGTCGGCACTTTGAAGCGTGGCAGCGGCAACCGTGCCATCGCGCTGCGGGCCGACATGGATGCGCTGCGCATATCGGAGCAATCGACCGCGCCATACCGCTCCGGCAATCCCGGTCTCATGCATGCCTGCGGCCATGACGGCCACACGGCGATGCTGCTGGGTGCGGCCAAGCTTCTGGCTGGGGAGGGCGGTTTCGACGGCACCGTGCGCTTCATCTTCCAGCCGGCGGAGGAATGGGGAAAAGGCGCGTTGGCGATGCTCGACGATGGCCTGATGCAGCGCTTTCCCTTCGACGAGATATTCGGCCTGCACAACATGCCGGGCCTGCCCGTCGGGCATTTCGAAACCCGCGCCGGTCCGGTCATGTCGGCCGAGGATATTTTCGAGATCGTCCTCAGGGGATTGGGCGGCCACGCTGCTCGGCCGCATTCGGGTCAGGAAACGCTGGTTGCCGCCTGTGCGCTGGTCACCAACCTGCAGACCATCGTCTCCCGACGGCTGAGCCCGGCCGACATTTCCGTGGTTTCGGTGACCGAACTGATCACCGACGGCACCCGCAACGCACTGCCGGGCCTTGCCCGCATCCTTGGCGACGCGCGCAGTTTCCGCCCCGAGGTCAGCGCCGAAATCGAACGCCAGATGCGCATTGTCGCCGAAGGTATCGCTGCCGCCTACAATGTCAGCGCCGAGGTCAACTACACCAGGGAATTCGTGCCTTTGCGCAACGATGCCGAACTGGTCGATGCGGCCTTCGCAGCCGCCGGGACCGTTTTCGAGCCCGGCAATATCGCGGTCGCCCGCGAGCCGATGACGGCGTCGGAGGATTTCGCCCGCTTCCTCGACCACGTGCCGGGCTGCTTCGTCTTCCTTGGCAACGGCGAAGCCTCGTCACCGCTTCACAATTCCAGCTACGACTTCAACGATGACGGGCTGTTGTTCGGTGTCAATTTCCATGTCGCCATTGCCAGGCAGCGGCTTGGGACTTGAACCTCCGTGGGCTTTTCGCGGCACTTTACGGGGGGAAAAACGCCCGGGAAAGGTTGAAATCCCTGATCTCGCATGACGCAACGGCAAGACTCAGCTAGCCTACCTGGCGCGGCGGATCTGATATCCGCCTGGCCGGCGCTATCAGATTACCTCCCAAGCGGCGCCGGCCTTCTTCCCTGCGCTAAATTAGCTTTCGTTAAATTTAGAATGCTCGCGCTTGGCGGGCCACGAACCGCCAAGTTCCGCCTCGATCGCCTCGAGGAATGCATCACGGCAATGCCTGAGGGCGATGCCGTAATCGTCTGGCGCAGGGCACCATTCACTGGCCGGCAATGCCATTGTTCACGACAGGAATTGCGAGGTCTTGGTCCGCTCCAGTCGCCTTAGTCGGCGGCAGTTTGTTGTCGCAAGCCGAGAGAGCCAAGGCCACCAGCGCGAGGATCAGTACCAGCTTTTTCATCGCTACTTCCTCCACCCCCAAAACGACGCGGTGTCGGTTTGGTTGCGCGATTGCACCGAGGGAACAAAATCCGCTGCCTCAGGTTGACCCAGCGAAGGAGGACCGCCGCATGATCCGTTTGCTCCTGGTTGGCACGTTGGCCTTTGTTACTTACCGTCTCGCCCGCAAGATGATCGATGAGGTACCCGACAGTGTCGATCCTCTCTTGCTGCCGGCGCCCGCAAACGACCGCGAGGCGTTGCGCCGGCAATCGGCGTCGATGGGCGTTGACCCGAAACGCTGACCTTCTTGTTCCGCCGAATTGGCGGAGCTGCTTCTCTGTTGCGAACAAAGCGGAAACGATGCTTGATGGGCGATGAACCTCGCCGCCCATGATTCGACCTTTTTGGACTCGACCGTCCAGCCGGCTTATCTCGCCCGGCTAAACGACGCCCAACGCCAGGCCGTCGAACATGGCGACGGCAAGATTGCAGGCCCGCTGCTGGTCATCGCCGGCGCCGGCTCCGGCAAGACCAACACCCTGGCGCACCGCGTCGCCCATCTGATCGTCAAGGGAGCCGACCCGCGCCGCATCCTGCTGATGACGTTTTCGCGGCGCGCCGCATCCGAAATGGCCAGGCGCGTCGAGCGCATCGCCGGCGAGGTGCTAGGCCGCGATGCCGCCGTGATCACGGATGCGCTGACCTGGGCCGGCACTTTTCATGGCATCGGTGCGCGGCTGCTGCGCGATTATGCACTGGAGATCGGCCTCGATCCGGCCTTCACCATCCATGATCGCGAGGATTCCGCCGATCTGATGAATCTCATACGCCACGAACTCGGCTTCTCCAGGACGGAAGCGCGCTTTCCGACCAAAGGCACCTGCCTTGCCATCTATTCGCGCGCCGTCAACGCGCAGGTGCCGCTCGGTGAGGTGCTGGGATCTGCTTTCCCCTGGTGCGCCGGCTGGGCCGAGCAGCTCAAGCAGCTGTTTGCCGGCTATGTCGAGGCCAAGCAGGCGCAGAACGTGCTCGATTACGACGATCTGCTGCTCTACTGGGCGCAGATGACCGCCGAGCCTGAAATCGCAGCGCATCTTGGCGGGCGTTTCGACCATGTGCTGGTCGACGAATACCAGGACACCAATCGGCTGCAGGCGTCGATTCTGCTTGCGCTGAAACCCGACGGCGCCGGGCTGACGGTGGTCGGTGACGACGCGCAGTCGATCTATTCGTTCCGCGCTGCCGAAGTGCGCAACATCCTCGACTTCCCCAGGCAGTTCGCCCAGGCCGCCGATGTGGTGATGCTGGAGCGCAATTACCGCTCGACCGAGACCATTCTTGCGGCCGCCAATGCGGTCATCGGCGAAGCTTCGGAGCGCTTCACCAAGAACCTGTGGTCGGAACGCAAATCCGCCGACAAGCCAAGACTTGTGACCGTGCGTGACGAGGTCGAGCAGGCCAATTTCGTCTGCGACACGATCCTGGCGGAGCGCGAGGCTGGCACCGCGCTAAAGTCGCAGGCGGTGCTGTTTCGTGCCTCGCACCACAGCGGACCGCTGGAGATCGAACTTACGCGGCGCAACATTCCCTTCGTCAAGTTCGGTGGCCTGAAATTCCTCGATGCAGCCCACGTCAAGGACGTGCTGGCGGTGCTGCGCTTCGCCGAAAACCCGCGCGACCGTGTCGCCGGTTTTCGCGTGCTGCAGCTTTTGCCGGGGATAGGCCCTTCCGCCGCCGCGCAAATCGTCGAAGCGATGACGTCGGCGTTGGACGAGGCGATGGGCCTGACCGGCTGGCGTCCGCCGCCGCGCGCCGCCGACGATTGGCCGGGTTTTGTCTCGCTTTATTCCGGCTTGCGAGCTGGCGCCAAATGGCCAGCCGACCTCGAACAGGTCAGGCTGTGGTACGAACCGCATCTGGAACGCATCCACGAGGATGCGATCACGCGCCGGGCGGACCTGTTGCAGCTCGAGCAGATCGGCTCGGGCTATGCCTCGCGCGAACGCTTCCTGACTGAGCTGACGCTCGATCCGCCGGACGCGACCAGCGATCAGGCCGGGCCGCCGCATCGCGACGAGGACTATCTGATCCTGTCCACCATCCACTCGGCCAAGGGCCAGGAGTGGAAGAACGTCTTCGTGCTCAACACGGTCGATGGCTGCATTCCGGCCGATCTCGGCGTCGGCACCAAGGAGGACATCGAGGAAGAGCGCCGGCTGCTCTACGTGGCGATGACACGAGCCAAGGACAGCCTTAACCTGGTCATGCCGCAGCGCTTCTTTCCGCACGGCCAGGCGGCGCGCGGCGACCGCCATCTCTATGCCTCGCGCACCCGTTTCATCCCGGCCTCCATTCTTGCCGCCTTCCAGCAGCTTTCGTGGCCGGCCGCGCAAGCGGCGCAGGGCAGGGCACCCCGGCCGGAGGTGCGCGTCGACATCGGCGCCCGCATGCGCGGGATGTGGAAATAGCAGGAGCCGATGGCGCAGCCGCCGATCAGGATCGCCATATCAGGCGCGCTCGGCCGCATGGGACGCCAGATGGCGAATGCGGTGCGGGCCGATGCGCGCCTGGCGCTTGCCGCCCGCTTTCACCGCCCGGGCAGTGTCGGTGATGGGCTGGTGAGCCGCGACGAGGCGCTTGCGATGGCCGATGTGGTCGTCGACTTCACCACGCCGGCCGTCTCCGCCGACCTGGCCAGCTTCTGTGCGGAGCGCGGTGGACCAGCGCTGGTAATTGGCTCGACGGGTTTCGATGCCGCCGAACTGGCCACCATCGCCGCCGCCGCGAAAACCGTCGCCATTGTGCGGTCCGGAAGCTTCTCGCTCGGGCTCAACATGTTGGTCGGATTAGTCGGGCGGGCAGCGCGGGCACTTGGCCCGCAAGACTGGGATGCCGAGATTTTCGAGGCGCATCATCGCCACAAGGTCGACGCTCCATCGGGCACGGCGCTGATGCTGGGGCAAGCCGTTGCCGGCGGACGCGGCGTCGAACTGGACGCGGTTGCCAGGCGCGTCCGCGATGGCGTCACCGGCGCGCGGCCGGCTGGCGAGATCGGCTTCGCGGTGGCGCGCGGCGGCAGCATCATCGGCGAGCACAGCGTCAGCTTCTGCGCCGAGGGCGAAACCGTCACCGTGTCGCATGCGGCTGGCGACCGCATCATGTTCGCGCGAGGCGCCATCGCCGCGGCACTCTGGGTGGCGGGCCGCGCTCCCGGCGAGTACGACATGCGCGACGTGTTGGGTTTTGGCGCATCGTAACCGGCAAACCCTGGCTGTTTTCATTCCCCGGTTGCTAAAATGGCTGAAAGCCAGCTGAAAGCTTGGGCATGCAATTGATTCATTGCGGCGTTCGCCGCGTGACCGGTGCGGGAGTGGCCGGCAGGAGGAATGCGGCGCAGCCTGGATGGCGCGCCGCCCAGGTGGAGGAAGTTACATGACCGGTTTGATCTCGAAGTGCATCTTGCGTTCGGCGGCGCTGACGCTCGCCATTGTCGGCACGGGCGCGACCGCGGCGTCCGCCGCGGACAAGATCACCATCATCGTCGGCGGCATGGAAAAGCAGATTTACCTGCCTGCCGTGCTCACCCAGCAGCTCGGCTACTTCAAGGATGAGGGGCTCGACGTCGAACTGATCAACTCGCGAGCCGGCGTCGAGGCCGAGAATGAATTGCTGGCCGGCGCCGTGCAGGGCGTTGTCGGCTTCTACGACCACACTGTCGACCTGCAGTCAAAGGGCAAATACATCCAGTCGATCGTCCAGTTCAGCCAGGCCCCTGGCGAGGTCGAACTGGTCTCAGCCAAGCACCCGGAGATCAAGTCGCCGGCCGACTTCAAGGGCGCCACGCTGGGCGTCACCGGGCTTGGGTCGTCGACCGATTTCCTGACCCAGTATCTTGCCGTCCGCAGCGGCCTGAAGCCGGGTGATTACACGCTGCTGCCGGTCGGCGCCGGCAATACCTTCATCGCCGCCGTCAAGCAGGACCAGATTCAAGCCGGCATGACCACGGAGCCGACCATCGCGAAATTGCTCAAGACCGGCGAGGCCAGTGTCCTGGTCGACATGCGCACGCCCGAAAAGACCAAGGAAGCGCTGGGCGGCGACTATCCTGCGGCATCCTTCTACGTCCAGTCTTCCTGGGTCGAAGGCCACAAGGACGAAGCACAGAAGCTCGCCAATGCCTTCGTCAAGACGATGAAGTTCATCGCCGGCCATTCGGCCGAGGAGATCGCCGACAAGATGCCGAAGGACTATTACGCCGGCAACAAGGACCTCTATATCCAGGGGCTCGCCGGCGGCAAGGCGATGTTCACGCCCGACGGACGCATGCCGGCCGATGGCCCGGAGACGGTGCTGAAAGTTCTGTCGACTTTCTCAAAAAGCCTGCAGGGCAAGCAGATCGACCTGTCGAAAACCTTCACGACGGAATTCGTCGACGCCGCCAAGTAGGCAGGCAGGCGAGGCGGATTACCCGGTTCGCCCTTGAGGAACAACAAGTAGCGCCGCTGGCCTGAATCGATTTGGCAGCGGCGCGCCTACCGATGTCGAGAGATGGCGGGCCCACAAGCTTTGGCCGCAGGCATTCTCGCATCATCGCTACAGGAGTATGCCATGCAAGTGCAAACGATGGCGGCCGAGAAGTTGTCTCAGGCCGCGCCGCCGGCCGATGCCGCGATCGCCATCGATGATGTGACGCTACGCTTCGTCACGCCCGACGGCCATATGATGACGGCGATCCGCGACTTCACCATGACGGTGGCGCGTGGCGAATTCGCCTGCGTCGTCGGGCCGACCGGCTGTGGCAAGTCGACGACGCTCAACCTCGTCACCGGCCTGCTGCGGCCGACCACGGGTCATGTCCGCGTCATGGGCAAACCGGTCACCGATATCAGCCGCGACATCGGTTTCGTCTTCCAGGCCGATGCGCTTTTTCCCTGGCGAAGCGTCATTGACAATGTCGCCGCCGGTCCGCTTTATCGCGGGATCCCCAAGGCGCAGGCCTATGATCGGGCCCGCGACTGGATCGCCCGCGTCGGCCTCGGCCGCTTCGAAAAACATTATCCGCACCAGCTTTCGGGCGGCATGCGCAAGCGCGTCGCCCTTGCCCAGACCTTCATCAACCAGCCGAAGATTCTGCTTATGGACGAGCCGTTCAGTGCGCTCGACATGCAGACGCGCACGGCCATGCAGGACGAGCTACTCGGCCTGTGGTCGGAACAGAAATCCTCCGTCGTCTTCGTCACCCACGATCTGGAGGAGGCGGTGGCGCTGGCCGACAAGGTCTATGTGCTCACCGCCGGGCCGGGAACGGTCAAGAGCGTCTACCGCATCGACCTGCCGCGTCCGCGTGTCATGGCCGACATCCGTTACGACCCGAAATTCGTCGAGATCGCCAAGGTGATCTGGAACGACCTGCGCGAAGAAGTGCAACTCGGCCAGAGCCGCACCTTGCAGAGCGGGCATTGAGAGGAGACACCAACATGACCGCTATCGCTCCCACCGCTTCCCATGCCGCCGTCCGCGATGCCTCCATTGCCGTTGCCGAGGCCCGGGCGAGGGCCCGGCTGCGCCGGCGCCATGCCTTGGTCATCGGCCTGCGCCTGGCTATCCTCGTTGCCTTCCTTGGCCTGTGGGAACTCGGCGCCGACTATAACATCATCGACCCGTTCTTCTTCGCCAGCCCCTCGGGCATCTGGGAACAGATCTGGTCGTGGATCACCGAGGGCACCTCGCAGGGACCGCTCTGGCTGCAGATCTATGTGACGCTGGAGGAAACCTTCCTCGGCTTCGCCATCGGCGCACTGGGCGGCATCGCCGCCGGCATCATCCTCGGCCGCAACCGGCTGCTGGCCGATGTCTTTTCGATCTACATCAAGATCGCCAATTCCGTGCCGCGCGTCGTGCTCGGCTCTGTCTTCATCATCGCGCTCGGCCTCGGCATGGCCTCGAAAGTGGCGCTCGCCGTGGTGATGGTGTTCTTCGTCGTTTTCGCCAACGCCTTTCAGGGGGTTCGCGAGGCCGACAGGGCGATGATCGCCAACGCCCAGATCCTCGGCGCCTCGCCGTTCCAGATCACCCGCACCGTCATTATCCCGTCGGCGATGAGCTGGATCCTGGCCAGCCTGCATGTCAGCTTCGGCTTTGCCCTGGTCGGCGCCGTGGTCGGCGAATTCCTCGGCGCCAAGCAAGGCATGGGCCTGCTGATCTCGACCGCGCAGGGCGCCTTCAACGCCAATGGCGTCTTCGCCGCCATGATCATCCTGGCGGTTATGGCGCTGGTGGTGGAATTCATCATCACCCGCTTCGAGAACTATGTCGTCAAGTGGCGGCCGGCGCCGTTCAACGAGCAGGGCACCTGATTTTGTTCCGAGGACAGTACGAGTCCGCGCTTGGCGCGGGTCGGGTCATGCCAGGGGCAACCTGACCTCGACCACCAGACCGCCGGCCGCGCCATCCCCGAGGGTGACGCGGCCGCCGGCATTCTCGACAACCTCGCGCACGATGGCGAGGCCCAGGCCGCTGCCTTCCTCGGTCGAACCGGCGATGCGATAAAAGCGCTCGAACACGTGATCCCGCTCTTCGGCCGGGATGCCGGGCCCGTCATCGGCCACTGTCAACACGGCTTCGCTATCGATGGCGGCCAGCTTCACCGTCACGCTGCCGCCTGCCGTGGAGTAACGCAGCGCGTTGTCGACAAGATTGACGATCATCTCGCGCAGCATGGTGCCGTCGCCAATGACTGCAACCGGCCCTGTTTCCTCCAGCCCAAGATCGATCTTGCGGGCGATCGCCGCGGGCGCCTGCGTTTCCAGCACATGGCGGGCGGCTTCGGTCAGGTCGATGCGATCGGCGCGTGGCCGCCGGCTGCCAGGCTCGGCACGCGACAGGGTGAGCAATTGTTCGGCCAGCCGCGCCAGCTTGCCGGAGCTGGCCTGCAGCGCCACCAGCGCTTCCTGGCGCGCATCGGTGGCGGTTTCGCGCAGCGCATAGCTTGCCTGCGTCGATAGCAGCGCCAGCGGCGTGCGCAATTGATGTGCGGCATTGGCGATGAAACGGCGCTGCGCTCCCATCTGCGCGCGCACCCGTTCCATGTAGGCGTTGAGCGCCTCTATCAGTGGCCGGATTTCGCTCTGCGCGCCCGGCACGTCAACCGGATCGAGGTCGCTTCGGCTTGGCGAACGCACCGCGTCGCGCAGGCTTATCAATGGCGCCAGGCCGCGGCGCAGGCCAAGCAGCACGAACACGCCGGCGATCGCCACCAGCGCCAGTTGCTGGATGAAGGCGCTGAACCACAGCCGCTTCACCATCGCATCATGCCCGGAGAGCGTTATGCCCACGGTGACCGTTATGGGGGAATCGCCGCCGGCGCCGATCACCGCGTGACTGAGCGTCAAGAGCCGCAACGTATGGTCGCGATAGCTCGCCTCGACGCTCGCATGCCGCGGCGCTTGCGGCAAATCGGGGTAACCGGTCAGCAACCGTCCTCCGGCGGTCTCGACGCGATAATAGACGCTGTCGCGATCGCCGGTATCGAACATCTCGATCGCCGCCGGCGGGATGGTGGCATCGAGTACGCCATCGGCCATGGCGACCTGCTCGGCGATGGCGCGGGCCGAGCCGACCAGCATGCGGTCGGTGACCAGATCGGCGGTCGCCAGAGCGTTGCGCTGGCTGGTCCACAGATTGATGGTCGCAAGCCCGGCCAGGGGGAGCACGACCCAGGCCAGCAATTGCAGGCGCAGGCTGTTAGTCTTCATGGCGCCAAATCATCATGGCGCCAGGTCATCGTGGCGCAAGAGATAGCCGAGGCCACGCAAAGTGGTGATCTGGACCCGCGAGCCTTCAAGCTTCTTGCGCACACGGTGCACATAGATCTCGATGGCGCTTGGATCGGCGTCGGTCTCGAAGTCATAGATCGCCGCGGACAAGGCGGCCTTGCTCACGGTGCGTCCCGCCTTGATCATCAACTGCTCGAGCACGGCATGTTCGCGCGGCGTCAATGCCAGCGTCTCGCCGCCGAGCGAAAACAGCCTGGTGTTGGTGTCGAAGACGAGGTCGCCGCAGGCAACGACCGGTGCCGTCCGGTCACTGGCGCGGCGCAGTTGGACGCGGATGCGTGCTTCGAGCTCCTCGATCTGGAAGGGCTTCGGCAGATAGTCGTCGGCGCCTTCGTTGAGGCCTTTGACCCGGCCATCGAGGCTGGAATTGGCAGTCAGTACGATCACCGGCACTCGGTTGCCGCGTGTTCGCAGCATACGCAGCACTTCCAGTCCACCCATGCGAGGCAGCGCAAGATCGAGAATGACAAGCGCGTGGTTGCCGGCGGCGAGCGCATGCTCGACATCCTCGCCGTCATGGACGATGTCGACGACATAATTGGCCTGGCGCAAGGTCTTGCCTAGCCAGTCCGCCAGTTCGCGATTGTCCTCCACAAGCAGCAATCGCATGTCTATTGCCGTTCCAGCATCCGCCCATTTTTGGTCTCAACGGCCGCCTCGGACTCGATTGGCGGGCCCATTCGGCAATCGGACCGAAATGATCGATAGTCTCGATCGCAACGCAAGGCAAATGCGGCTTGGCCGCGGTCGGGATCCGATTTTTGCAGGCTCAGACACCCCGTTTTGAAAATTAAATCGAACCGAACGGTTCGGTTCTGGTTGACGGATTGTATCGCAAACGGTGAACAATGTCCTCCGATCTGCTCTGGCATGCGCCCGGGATGGAAACGCTAACAATCTGAAAACATGAGATAAATCAGACTCAAAATGCTGCGATGCAATATGCATTGTCCATAATGTAATGAAATGCTGCAAAACCGATGCGACTAGAAATCCCAAAAGGCCTTTCCCATCTGGAGGTGGTCCGAGCGACGCGAAATCCTCCCAAGGGCACGCCACTAGACGGACAGAACAAAGAAATTCTGGAGTAAATAAAATGACCAAGATCGCTCTTACCGCCGCCGCCATCCTCGTTGCCACGGGCACTGCTTTTGCCGGCAGCGACAATTATGGCTCGGCCAACGCCAACCAGTCTGCCGCCACTGTCGACCATTCGGTCACCGCTTCGACCTCGAAGTCGACGGCAGCGTCGGTCCAGGCTCCGCAGGGCGCTGACCGCAACCTCTTCGGCCGCTAATCGCGACTGCCAATCCATCCACCTTTGATTCAGGAGTACTTGAAATGACCAAGATCGCACTCACCGCCGCCGCCATCCTCGTTGCCACGGGCACCGCTTTTGCCGGCAGCGACAACTATGGGTCCAACAACGCCAACCAGCCGGTTGCCAGCCAGTCGACCTCCAAGGTCGACACCTTCCGCACCGGTTCGATCCTGAAGGCGGACAAGGCGCAGGCTGACGCCAATGCCAAGGTGCCCGCTCAGTCAGGCCAGGGCATCTGGGGCCGCTGATCCCTTCAAGCATCGCATGACGACAAAGAGCGGTGGGCCTGGCCCGCCGCTCTTGTTTTTTGCCAGAGGGGCCGGTTGAGGCAACCGGGCCGGCCATGCCGGACAACCATCGAGCGGGCGCACCCCGCGTGCTGATCACGGATCGAACCAATCGGTTCAATTAATGTTGACGAGCCGTGAGCGCAGCGCGAAACGGAGCTCGGCGGAACACAACGCAATGCCCCGTGAGATCTTCATAACTATCTGTTATTACTGACGAAAAGCGTCTCATTTTCAAATTCCTTGTCGACCTTTGAGGTCCGAAATCGGGCCGTGAAGGAACATCTTCGTGATTGGAAGCCGGCGAACGAAAAACCCACTTCCAGGTGGTCCGAGCGACGCGAAATCCTCCCAAGGCTCGCCACTTGACGGACAGACCAGAACTATTGGAGTAAAGAAAATGAACAGGATCGCACTTACCGCCGCCGCCATTCTCGTTGCCACGGGCAGCGCCTTCGCCGGCAGCGACCACTATGGCTCGGACAACGTCAATCAGCCGGCTGTCACCGCGCCTGCGGACAGGATCGACCACAGCTCTACGGCTTCGATCCGCAAGCCGGTCGAACACCGCGGTTTCAAACTGACGCCCGATTCCAATCAGCCGGACCCCGGCCAGGGCAACTGGGGCCACTGATCCCGCGCGGGGCCTCGACTAACTCGACGTCAAAGAGCGGTGGGCCTGGCCCGCCGCTCTTGTTTTTTTGGATGAGCCCTGGGCATTGGCCGTATCAGCCGATCCTGGCAGTCGGCAAAAAACATTTCACGGTCAGGAATAAAACCAGGCTGCTTCTGGTCTTGTCCTCAGCGGAACCGTCCTCCCAAGACGCCGCCCAACGGATGAACCTGGAGATTGAAATGAACAAACTTGCTCTCGCTGCCGCCGCTATGCTCGTCGCAACCGGAGGTGCACTCGCCGGCAGCGACCATTATGGCTCGGACAATGCCAACCAGCCGGTCGCCCCGGTCGCCGGCGTGGACCACGCCGCCACCGGCGCCGTCGACAACAACACGAATATGACCAGGCACAAGGCTGCCGACACCAAGGTCAAGCCCGGCATCGACTGGCCGGAGCCCGGCCAGGGTATATGGGGCAACTGATGTCAGGGGTGCGGCAGGTCTGATCTGCCGCACCCGTCTAGCTCAGATCCTTCCGCCGCAGACAGTGCGTCAGCCGGGCGGCCGACAAGCCAGACCAATCGTGGTCAAAGACGAAGCGCGCGAGGGCTGCTGTCGGAAACTTTTGCTCGAGCCTCTTGCGCGCCTTCGCCTCCGATCCCGGTCCGGCAAGCTGTTTTGCCAGATCCTCCAGGCCTGGATTGTGGCCGAGAACCAGCACGCAGCCGCTGGACGGGTCTGCTTTGCGTACCTGGCTCAGAATATCCGCCGCCGAAGCATCGTAAAGCGCCTCGGCAAACGCGACCCGAGGCTGCGCGGGCAGTTCCGCGGCCACGAGCCGCCACGTATCGCGGGTGCGCAGCGCCGGTGACACCAATGCAAGGTCCGGCAGCCAGTCGCGCGCGGCAAGCTCGCGACCGATCAATCGGGCTGCCTTCAACCCACGTTCCGCGAGCGGCCGGTCGAAATCATCGAGATCAGGATCATCCCAGCTCGATTTGGCATGGCGTAGGAGGAGCAGCTGTTTCATCGCCATGTCCTCGGCTTAAGGCGTGATCCGCGCCAGATGCTCGAGATCGGCTTCCTCGCGCAGCGGGTCGGGTGCCATTACCACCGAGGTGCCGTTGTCGGCATCGTCGGCAAAGTGGGCGAGCACGGCGCGGCCCGCCTCCATGCGCGCCTTGCCTTCGGCCACCAGTCCAAGCGCCAGCGGATAGAGCCGATGCTCGGCCTTCAGCACCCGGGCAGCCAGCGTATCGGTATTGTCGCCGACCATCACCGGCACCGCCGCCTGGGCGATGATCGGCCCGTCATCCATCTCGGGCGTCACGAAATGCACCGTGCAGCCATGGATGCGGATGCCGGCGGCCAGCGCGCGGGCATGAGTATCGAGCCCTTTGAAGGCCGGCAGCAGGGCAGGGTGGATGTTGATCATGCGGCCCTGCCATTTCTGGACAAAGCCGGGGGTCAGGATGCGCATATAGCCCGCCAGCGCCACGATGTCGGCATTGAAGGCCGCGAGTGCCGCGTCGATCGCCGCGTCATGCGCCTGCTTGCTGCCGTGATCGGCGCGCGAAATGACTTGTGTGGCGATGCCGCGTGCCCTGGCGATGACGAGGCCGGCGGCGTCCGCCTTATCGGAGATGACGCCTGCGATCTCGGCCGGGAAGGACGGGTCGCTGGCCGCCGCGATCAGCGCGGTCATGTTGGAGCCGCGCCCCGAAATCAGAACGACTGTGCGTTTCCTCCGCGCGCTCATAGGCCGATCGAGCCCCGATAGATGACGCCGGCGTCGCGGCGCGGCACGATGCGGCCGATCGGCGTCACCGTCTCGCCGGCTTCCTGCAGGACGGCCGCAACCTGCGCCGCCTGACCCGAAGCGACAGCCAAAATCATGCCGATGCCGCAGTTGAAGGTGCGCATCATTTCTTCCGGCGCCACGCCGCCGGTCTTGGCCAGCCAGGAGAACACCGGCGGCGCGTCGATGGCTTCGAGGTCGAGCTCGGCCGAGAAATCCTTGGGCAGCACGCGCGGGATGTTTTCCGGAAAGCCGCCGCCGGTGATGTGCGCCAGCGCCTTGATGCCGTGCGTGTTGCGGATCGCCTTGAGGAGCGATTTCACGTAGATGCGGGTCGGCTCGAGCAGCGCCTCGGCCAACGTCGCTTCGTCGTTGAACGGCGCCGGATCGCTCCACGCCAGGCCGCTCGCGGCAACGATGCGGCGCACCAGGGAAAAACCGTTGGAATGGAGGCCGGAGGAGGCAAGGCCGAGCAGCACGTCGCCTTCGACGATGTCGTCCGTGGGCAAAAGCTGCCCGCGTTCGGCCGCGCCCACCGCAAAGCCGGCAAGGTCATAGTCCTTGCCGTGATACATGCCGGGCATTTCGGCGGTCTCGCCGCCGATCAGCGCGCAGCCGGCCTGGCGGCAACCCTGCGCGATGCCGCCGACGATCGCGGCACCCTGTTCGGGATCGAGTTTGCCGGTGGCGAAATAGTCGAGGAAGAACAGCGGCTCCGCGCCCTGCACGACGATGTCGTTGACGCACATGGCGACGAGGTCGATGCCGATCGTGTCGTGCTTGCCGGCATCGATGGCGATCTTGAGCTTGGTGCCGACGCCGTCATTGGCGGCGACCAGCACCGGATCTGTGAAACCGGCGGCCTTGAGATCGAACAGGCCGCCGAAGCCGCCGATCTCGCCATCCGCGCCTGGCCGGCGCGTCGCGCGCACCAGCGGCTTGATCTTCTCCACCATGAGATTGCCGGCATCGATGTCGACGCCGGCCTCGGCATAGGTGAGCCCGTTTCTGCGCTTGGCCGTTTTGTTCTGGCCCGTTTTATGCTGGCCGGTTTCGCGCTTGCTCATCGCAATGTTCCTGCTCGTTTGCGGGCTCTTCGCATGAACGGTTTCGGTCCGCAAGGATAACGGCCGAACCGGGCGCCGTTTGGTTGACAAAAGCGTGGATAGCCAGCGCATCGCGCACTGCGTCTGCCGCTGGCCCGTCCTGCTTCTCCCTTGCCTCGGCCCTCCATCTCCCTCATCTATCCCGAGGCATAATACGGCGGGACAATGCGTTGACCATCCCCAACCTAATCACCATCCTGCGCTTTGTGCTGGTGCCTGCCGTGGTGCTGGCCATGTTGCAGGCACGTTGGGAATGGGCTTTTGCCGGCTTCGTCGTTGCCGGCGTTTCCGACGGTGTCGACGGTTTCATCGCGCGCCGCTTCAACCAGCAGTCCAGGTTCGGCGCCTATCTCGATCCGATCGCCGACAAGCTGCTTTTGGTTTCGGTGTTCGTCGTCATGGGCTTCATCGGGCAATTGCCGCTGTGGCTGGTCGTCACCATGGTGTCGCGCGACGCGCTGATCGTGTGCGCGGTCCTGTTGTCCACGGTGATCGGCCATCCCGTCGAGATAAAGCCGTTTCTGGTGTCGAAGGCCAATACCGCCGTACAGATCGCGCTGGCGGCGGTTGTGCTGGGCGAACTCGCCTTTGCCGGGCACCTCGACCCTCTGCGGCCCACCCTCATATTGCTGTCCGGGGTCTTGACCGTGGCTTCGGCCGCGGCCTATCTCGTGGCTTGGCTGAGGCATATGAGCGGCTATGGCGAAGGCGGTAAATCAGGCTGACAAGCCCATCGACGGCAAGGCTGCCCGCAAGCCGGCCGCCCGCAAAGCGGTGGCGCGGGGCAAGACCGTGGACGACCAGACGGTCGTCGTGCCGGCCGGCGAGACGGCGGCGGAGGCCGAGGCGTCGGCCACGTTCCGCCGC
Source organism: Mesorhizobium sp. Cs1299R1N3 (assembly GCF_037179625.1). Taxonomy (NCBI): domain Bacteria; kingdom Pseudomonadati; phylum Pseudomonadota; class Alphaproteobacteria; order Hyphomicrobiales; family Phyllobacteriaceae; genus Mesorhizobium; species Mesorhizobium sp. Cs1299R1N3. Next base: position 321,914 of record NZ_JAPYKQ010000005.1, read on the forward strand.
CAGATCTTCTTCTGGCTGGCGGGTGCCGCGATCCTGGCGCTTTTTCTTTATGTCTTCAGCGCCATCCTGCTGCCCTTCGTCGCCGGCATGGTGCTTGCCTATTTCCTTGATCCGGTCGCCGACCGGCTGCAACGGCTCGGCCTCAGCCGCTTCATGGCGACCGTGGTCATCCTCATCACCTTCCTCATCGTGCTGGTGCTGGCCTTCGTCATCCTCATTCCGGTGCTGGCGACGCAGATGGCCGATTTCGCCGGCAAGCTGCCGGAGTACCTGACGCGGCTGCAGAGCCTGATCACCTCCTTTGATCCGAAGTGGCTGGAACAGAAATTCGGCGTCAACGCCAATGGCCTGCGCGACGGGTTGAACTCGCTGCTGACCTCCGGTTTCGGCCTGCTCACCACGGTTTTCACTTCGATCTGGAGTTCGGGCGTGGCGCTGGTCTCGGTGGTCAGCCTGTTCGTGGTGACGCCCGTGGTTGCCTTCTACATGCTGCTCGACTGGGATCGCATGGTGGCGGTTATCGACAGCTGGGTGCCGCGCGACAACGTGGCGACGGTCCGCGCCATCGCGCGCGACATCAACACCGCCACCGCCGGCTTCGTGCGTGGCCAGGGCACGCTCTGCCTGGTGCTGGCCGCCATGTATGCCACCGGCCTGACGCTGACGGGGCTGAACTTCGCCATCCTCATCGGCCTGTTCGCCGGGCTGATCTCCTTCATCCCCTATGTCGGCTCATTGACCGGGCTGGTGCTGGCCGTCGGCGTTGCCTTCGTCCAGTTCTGGCCGGACTGGACGATGATTGTCGCCGTTGCCGTGGTCTTCTTTATCGGCCAGTTCGTCGAAGGCAACATCCTGCAGCCCAGGCTGGTCGGCAAAAGTGTCGGCTTGCATCCGGTGTGGCTCATGTTCGCGCTGTTCGCCTTCGGCGCGCTGTTCGGTTTTGTCGGCCTGTTGATTGCCGTTCCTGCATCCGCGGCGGTTGCCGTTCTGGTGCGGTTTGCCATCGCCCGCTATCTGGAATCGCCGCTCTACAAGGGCCACGCGACAGCACCCGCGCCGCCGTTGCCGGCCGATCGCGGCGGCGGCCATCGCACGCAACCGCGTCGTTGACGTGACTGCCCAGCGAACCGATCCGCCGCGCCAACTGCCGCTCGATCTCGGCCACGGCACCGGTTACTCGCGCGACGAGCTGGTCGTCTCCGGCACCAATAACCAGGCGGCCGCACTGGTCGACCGCTGGCCGGATTGGCAAGCACCAGTGGTGGTGCTGGCAGGTCCCGCTGGTTCGGGCAAAACGCATCTGGCCTCGATCTGGCGTGCTCGCGCCAACGCGGTGGCCGTCGACGCCAGGCGCATGGGTGACAGCATCGCCAATCTCGGTGCGCGGCCGGCGCTGATCGACGATGTCGATATCGGCGCGGTCGATGAGCAAGGCCTGTTCCATTTGATCAATACCGTGCGCGGTGCTGGCTCGACACTGCTTCTGACGGCGCGGCGCTTTCCGTCGGCCTGGGGCGTCAAGCTGCCTGATCTTGCCTCGCGGCTGAAGGCGGCGGCGACCGTCGAGATCCACGAGCCTGACGATCTCTTGCTCGCCGGCGTCATCACCAAGCTGTTCGCCGACCGGCAGGTCGAGGTCGAGCCGCATGTCGTGCAGTATCTGGTGCGGCGCATCGAGCGTTCGCTGGCAACCGCGATGCGTGTGGTGGAGCGCCTGGATCGCACCGCGCTGGAGCGCAAGATGCCGATCACAAGGGCACTGGCCGCCGAGACCGTGAGCGCCATGGACGAGGGGCAGGGTGAGTTCGAGATTTGATGGCTTCAGGGCTCCAGCGATTCTCCGTCTCCACCTCGGTCCCATTTTGGCACACAAGATTGGCACCGGTCTTGCAGCGTGAGGTTGCCGGCTGACCCCGGTCCTGATTGCGTTCCAAATCAGGTTGTAGGCTCGCCGGGAATGAGGGCGGTTGGGGTTCTCGCCCGGCGAGCTTGCCTTCAAGAATGTATCGAGCGGGTGCCGCCGCAGCGGACATTCACCCAACAACACGGACCACTCGCATCGTCGAAACATGTCGGAGCCGATTTTTCGAAAACCGATATCGAGGGTGTGCTCTGAACGTGGCACCGTCAGCCGGTGAGCTTGCGGTCACAGCCATAGCCTGACGAAATGCCGGACCATCACATAGACGGCGGAATGCGCGGCGATGTAACAGGCCGCGACCAGCACGAACATCCCGATGCTGGCGGGCCAGGAATGGGAGGCGGCTATGCCCGGGGCCAGCCTGGCCTGTCTGCGGCTCTCGCGATTGTTCCACATCGCCAGGGCCGCGCAGGCGATCGCCCACGTCACCATGAACGGAATCCTCACGCCCGCATAGGCAAAATAGGCCGGCCCGAACAGCGACACCCAAGCATCGATCCCAAGCACCGCAAATCCCCCGTTTGCCGCAGCTTAAGCCGGCAATGGCGAGGGAAGCGAGCCTGAAATGGTGAAACGCGAATAAGCGCAAAACCCCTTCGGTGCCATCGGTATCGTATTTTAGAGAGAAATGGTCGGAGTGGAGAGATTCGAACTCCCGACCCTCTGGTCCCAAACCAGATGCGCTACCAGGCTGCGCTACACTCCGAACGGTCTGTTGCCTATTCATTTCGGTGTTACATGGCAAGTGCAAAAACCTTGCCGCCGGTGCCAATGCGCAGTAATGACGGCCTACGGGCGGCGATGCTGCCTCGCACAACAAAGAGGTGGCCATGTCCGCGCGCATTTTCAGCCCAGCCAAAACCGCGATGCAGTCCGGCAAGGCCAAGACCGGCCATTGGGTGCTGGAATTCGATCCCGAGATGCGCAAGAAGATCGACCCGCTGATGGGCTACACCACGTCGGGAGACATGAGAAGCCAGATCAGGCTCACCTTCGACACGCGCGAAGAAGCGGTTGCCTACGCCGAAAAGGAAGGGCTTGCCTTCCGCGTCGAGGAGCCGAAAGAGACCAAGCGCCGCCAGATTTCCTATGCGGAGAATTTCCGCTATGACCGCAGGACGCCCTGGACGCATTAACTGGCGGCCAGCGCCAAGTATTTCCAGCCGGCCCATTGGCCGGCCAACGGTCCCGTAGCTCAGCTGGATAGAGCACCGGCCTTCTAAGCCGATGGTCACAGGTTCGAATCCTGTCGGGATCGCCACAATTTCAGTTACTTAGTGCCGCTGTGGGTGAAAAGTTCCAACTCGGCGCGTAGCCGCTGTTGTGGAAAGTCCAGCGCGTGCCGGTCAGGGTGGCGCAGCGCGCCGCGCCTTCCATGATGCGGTCTCGACCGCTGGCGGGCGGGCCGTCGTCAGGCGCCATGCTCCCATCGCTTGAGGCACGCCGGCCGATGCGCACTGGTCTCGGATCGAGCCGGACCATTTTGAAACCCGCACGCACGCTTCAGAATGCCGTCATAGCAGCAAACGGTCTGTTCAATCCTCGATTCCTACAAAGTCCGAGCTTCTTCAGGAACATTCCTCCTATCGCGAAGTTGGGACAGTTGGCCCGCGATCGGGTGCCAACAGGTGATGCCGGCGGGCTTTTGGGAGAAAGCTATGATACGTGCCATCCCCTCACTCCACCTTTCCCGTCGGCGGGCATTGCAATTTGGGCTGGGAGCCAGCCTCGCCGCGACGACGGGCGTGGCGCCAGTTTCTCGCGCCTATGCCCAGGAGAAAATGCAGGACGAAGACATTTTCCGTTTTGCGCTCAACTTGGAATACATGGAGGCCGAATACTACCTGCGCGGCACCACCGGAAAAGGCATTGACGCCGCCGATGCCGGTTCGAAACCCGGCGAGGTCGTTGGCGGAAAGAAGGTGTCGTTCGACACCCCAGCCATCGGCGAATTCATGCAGGAAGTTGCTGAAAACGAACTCGCGCACGTTCGGTTCTACCGCAAGACGCTGGGAAAGAGCGCCGTCGACAGACCGGCCATCGATTTCGATGCAGGATTCAAAGCTGTCGCGGAGGCAGCTGGCCTTGGACCGGACTTCGATCCCTTCGGCGACGAAACCAACTTCGTTCTCGGCGGCATGTTGTTCGAGGATGTTGGCGTCACCGCCTATGCCGGTGCGGCAACGGTTCTGAAGAACAAGGAATTCCTCGCCGCCGCTGCTGGCATATTGGCGGTCGAGGCTTACCATATGGGAATGGCGCGTTCCACCTTATACCGGAAGGGAGAGAAGGCCTGGAAGGCCGCCAACGCTGTCTCCGATGCACGAGACAAGATCGACGGGCCGGAAGACAAGGACCAGGGCATCCAGGTGAATGGCAGAGCCAACATCGTACCCTCGACTCCCGACGCGATCGCGTTCACCAGAACACCGCAGGAAGTGCTACGGATTGTGTATCTCACCGACAAGGACGGCGTCAGCAAGGGCGGCTTCTATCCGGAAGGAATGAACGGTACGCTGAAGAGCACCTGAGCCGTTCACGAGGGGATCAGATCGCGCAGGCGAGCTCAGGAGCGGCACTCGGGGCGCGACTTCTCATGGCAATGCCGCTCAACGTCACTGCCTGAGCGGTTCCGCGGAGGACGGGATGCTCGCCGAAATCAAGGCGCGCGGCGAAGGCCATGGGCAATTGCGCCGACCCGAACTGCGGGCACGGCAAGCCACTTCCGCTGAATTGGCTGATGGCGACGAAGACAACATGGCCAAGGAAATTCGATCGCCTCTGCCTGCCGATGTGAACACTGCGGCCATAAGGTCACAGTCATTCACCTGATCGCCAATTCCATACCGAACGGTTATGGGAAACCAAGGGCGTCTAGCTTCGTCGCATAGTTCCAAGTTTCTTATTCTGTTCCACATGCTGCAGAGTGTCGCAAGTTGGAACACTGCTGAGAAAGGTTCATGTCTTTCGACCTTTCTAAGCCGATGGTCACAGGTTCGAATCCTGTCGGGGTCGCCATTATTTCAATGGCTTACGCCGCATGACTTCACGCGGCCGCTTGACCTTCACCCTTGCCTGTCAGTGCTGCCACGCCATGTGATGGAATCTGGAACAGGAGTTCCGGGCCCGCCGGGCTCTGGAATTATTTCGTGATCTGGCCGTGTTGGAACCTTGGCCAAAACTGCGCGTTCGGGGGCTTGTATTCGTGGAGCCTCATAAAGGGCAATGTGCGGGCAAGCGAATGGGTGGGCAAAACAAGCACGGGTTGGGGGAGGAGAAACCAGGTTATGTCGAAACGTGAGATTGGAACGTCCCCTGCCTTGGGGCGGCGTATCGCCGAACTCAGGGCCCGAATGCAGGATGCCGAAATTTCCGGCCAAGAGATGAAAATCTTTCACAAGGTCGCGGCCATCATGGGATCCGGCGGCGATTCCTTGCAACTGGATGCCGACGACCTGATCGCGGCATCCTTCGTCGCCGAGGCGGTTGGGCCGGCGTCCAGCCGCTGACTTCGGAAATTCTCCCGGTCCGAAATGCGGAGAGTAAATTTGCTTCCATGACCGGGGCACGGCCGCCTGTTGGGCGATCGTGCCCCGGTAACTGGCCATCTGATCTCGTCTCCCCGTCATCCGATCTCGAATTGAAAGGAAAGTCTTATCATTTTGTTTGCGTTGGCACGTCATAGTAGGGACGGCTAACGGAGTGGAAGGGATGAAGCTGGACCTGTCGCCGACCAGCTGGGGCAGGGTGATCGCCGTCACCGGCGCCGGCACGGCATTCTTCATTGGCGTGGCGTTTTTCGTCGATTCGTTCAATTTCCCCTATCTTTCGCCCGAATCTGTCTGGCGCGCGAAGCTGACCGACCTACTGCTGCCCTTGGTGCTGGGTGGCTCGTTTCTGTTTTTCCTGATGTGGAAGATCCGCCAGCTGGCGATAGCCCAGCGCGACCTCAGCGTCATCGCCGCGACGGACAGCCTGACGGCGGTATTGAACCGCGGCGCCTTCTCGATGCTGGTCGAGGCCTATCTCGAGCAGACCCGCAAGCAGGAAGAGACCCGTTCCGGCGCGCTGCTGATCATCGATGCCGATCACTTCAAGTCGATCAACGACCGCCTCGGCCATGATTGCGGCGACCAGGCGCTCAAACTGATCGCGCAGGCGATCAAGGGCCAGCTGCGCGGCGGCGATATCGTCGGCCGGATCGGCGGCGAGGAGTTCGGCGTATTCCTTCCCGGTGTCGACCCCTCACAATCCTGGCTGGTTGCCGAAGGCATCCGCCGACGGATACGCGAAATGGACTTTTCCCCAGGCGGCCGCTCCTGCCCGCTTTCGGTCAGCATCGGCGGCACCAGCTTCAGCGGGCCGACCACCTACGAGGCAATATTCTCCGCCGCCGACAGACGGCTTTATGCCGCCAAGTCGAACGGGCGCGATCAGGTCAGCTTCGATCCGGCGGAAGCCTCCCTGGTGTCTCTGCCCAGCATCGCCACCGTCCATTGACGGCGGCCTCGCAGCGAGCTCGCACCGGCCGCTTCCTTGACGCTTGCTTGTCTGTGTGCTTCCTCCGGGCAAGCAATGTAGGAAGTATCGCCGGAAATAGTCCTGCCACTTAAACCCCCCGATCGTGCGGTTCGCGGGTGCAGCACGGCCCTTGGGTGCAGGCAATGAATGGCGAAACGCGCCGGGATAGAACCAGTAAGCACCGCGATCATGATCCATTTATTCAACGGCTTTCAGAACCCGTTTGGCGGCAGTGAGCGCGAAACCCTGGAGTTGTATCGGCTGTTGAGCGCCGGCTCGCAGGTGCGCCTCTGGGCAACCTCGTCGCGCGTGTCCGAAGACCTGATGCGGGAATTTCCGATACGCCGCGTCTCACCGGCAACACGCAATGTGCCGGATGGCGGCACCTATGTCTTTCTTGGCGCGCATTGGCGCAACAAGATGTGGCCTTATCTGATCCCGCGGCCGCACCGGCTGATCTATGTCTTCAACACCTTTCATCCCAAGATCATCGCTCTGACGACACGCAGGCCGCGCCTGCTGGGTTGGCCCGTTGCCGAACTGGTGCTGATCTCCGACTTTCAGAGGCGCATGCTGGAGGTCGAAGGCGTCGTCCATGCCTCGCCGATCGATATCGAGCGCTTCTCATCACTGCCGGCAAGGCCAAATGGTCCGTTCACCGTGGGGCGGCTGAGCCGCGACACGGCGGACAAGCATCACGCCGACGATGTGGCGCTCTATGAGGCATTGCTTGGCGATGGCATCGCGGTGCGGATTCAGGGCGGCATGCCGCTCAAGGACAGGCTTGCGCCGCATCCGCAACTCGAACTCCTGCCGCAGGGTGAAGTTGTCGCCGAACAGTTTCTGCCGACGCTCGACGTCTTTTATTATCGCACCGGCTCCCATGTGGAGACGTTCGGCCGTGTGGTGTTCGAGGCGATGGCCTGCGGTTTGCCGGTGGTCTGCCATGCGAATGGCGGCTACGCCGACCACATCAGGCATGGCGAAAACGGCTTCCTGTTTGAAACGACGCAACAGGCGGCGCGGATCTTGGCGGATCTCAAAGCCGACCCGGGCCTGCGGGCGACGGTCGGCCGCAAGGCGCGGCAGACAGTCGAGCAGCTGTTTTCACCCCAGGCGTTGCAACAGCGGCTGGATTTCTATCGGCGTTAGCGGCACCCGCGCCATCTGCCTTCAGATACTCTTCGCCAATAATCCACGTAGCCGTTTGGCATCAATCCCGACATCGCGCTAAAGCTGGGATCACGTGAATCGCGGGCGGCCGGCATCGGTGCGCGGACAGATCGAGCAGGGCTTCTACCGATGACATTGACGGGCGCCGCGGCACTGCTGATCCTGGTCCTGACCTATGCCGGAGTCGCCATCGGCCGGATACCTGGCCTGCGGCTTGACCGGGCAGGCATTGCGCTGCTTGGCGGCGCGGCGATGATCGCCATCGGCGCGCTCAGCATGGAAGACGCCTATCGCGCCATCAATTTCGACACCATCACGCTTCTGCTCGGCATGATGATCGTGGTGGCGCATCTGAAGGTATCGGGGGCCTTTCGCGGTCTGGGTGCAATCGCCATCGAGCACGCGCATGCGCCGTTGATGCTCCTGGTGATGGTGACGCTCCTGACCGGCGTGCTGTCGGCCTTCCTGGTCAACGACGCCATCTGCCTGGTCATGGCGCCGATCGTCGTCCACGTCACCCGCGTCATCAACCGCAACCCGATCCCCTATCTGATCGCCACCGCCACCGCTTCGAACTGCGGCAGCGTCGCCACCATCACCGGCAATCCGCAGAACATGGTCATCGGCGCGCTGTCTGGCATTTCCTATCCGGCCTTTTCGGCGGCGCTCGCGCCGGTGGCCTTGTTTGGCCTTGTCGCCGTCATCGTCATTGTGCGCATCGTCTATCGCGCCGAATTCACCCGCAACGGCGAACTGACGCCACACATCTCGCGCGGCCGCATGCATCGTGGCCAGGTGCTGAAGGCGGTGGTCGTCTGCATCGGATTGGCGATCGCCTTCTTCGCCGGTGTTCCCGTAGCCAAGGCGGCGCTCATCGGCGGCGCCATTCTGCTGCTCACCCGCGCCATCAAGCCATCGCGCATCTACCGCGAGATCGACGGACCGCTGCTGTTCATGTTCGCGGGTCTGTTCGTGGTGGTTGCGGGCGCGGAAAAGACGCTGCTGACATCAGACATGATCGCCTCGGCCAAGAACATCGGGCTCGACGATGTCTGGAGGCTGTCGGGTTTCACCGCCGTGTTATCCAACATCATGAGCAATGTTCCGGCCGTGCTGGCGCTCAGGCCATTCATACCCGGCCTGGAGAACCCCGAGCGCGCCTGGCTGGTGGTGGCCATGAGTTCGACGCTCGCCGGCAACTTCACCTTGCTCGGCTCGGTCGCCAACCTGATCGTCGCCGAACAGTCCAAGTCGGCAGGCACACCGTTGTCTTTCGGTGCCTTCTTCAAGGTCGGCCTGCCGCTGACGCTGATCACGCTCGCGTTCGGCACTGCCTGGCTGGCGATGATGTCCTGATCGGTCCTGCGGCTGGACCGGTTCAGGGCGCCACATCGAGATGGCCCCTCATGTTGGGATGGAAGCGGCAGAAATAATCCACCGCCCCCGCTGTCTTGAGGGTCACTTGTCCCTTGGACTTCGGCGGGATCATCACGTCCCAGCCACCCTTCACCGTAGCCGTGTGGGCGACCACGTCCTTGTTCACCCATTCGATCGTGTCGCCGACTTTGGCCTGGAGGCTTGCCGGCGAATAGACGAGCCTGTCGATCGTCACCTGGATGGTTGCGGCCGCCGCCGGCGCCGCCGCAAGGGTCAGCGCCAGCATTGCCAGCCACGCCAGATGATCCAAGGCGCCCGCTTTCATTTCAACATGCCGGCGACGTGTTCGGCATGCTGCTCATGGCCCTGGAAGATCTTGAGGCCGGTCTCGAGCAGGCTCTTCAGCTCGGCATTGCTGGCCGAGGGGATGAGCAGGGTTTCGAGCGCGCCATCGACCTGCTTGTGATAAGCGACCTCGTTTTCGATATAGGCCTTGTCGAAGGCCGCGCCTTTCAGCTTGGCGAGCTTGGCGCGTTCCTCTTTCGCGGCCTTCGTCAGCGCTTGGCTGGTGGCGTTGTCCTCGGGCTTCACCTTGAGCTTCTTGACGAGGTCGAGCGCCTGCTTGTTCACCGCTTCGTGGTCGCGCTCCATGTCCTTGGCGAAATCGACGACCTCCTTGTTCTTCGATGTCTTGATCGCCTGCTTGGCCGCCTCGATGTCGAGGACGCCTGCCGTATAGGCGATATGGGCGATCTGCGGGTCGGTCGGCTTGTCGGCGGCTTGCGAGACCGGGGCAGCGCCGACGAGAAGCAGGGCGGCAAGGGCAACGGGATATCGGGTGAACATGGCATCCTCCTTGGCCCGGCCGCGAAGAGGCGCCGGGCTCAAATCTTTCAGTTGACGCTCATTGGATGCGGGGCGGAGAGAAACGTTCCCGGAAAATCAGGACCGCATCATTCGAAACCCAGCCGTTCCATCACCGCCCGGGTCAGTCGCTCGCAGCGCCGCCCGGCGAACGGGAAGGCATCGAGCAGCACAGGGCCGATTTCATCGTCCAGCGCCTTGCGTAGCAGGACACGGGCCCGGTGCAGCCTCGTCTTGACGGTCTCCGGCCGCACGCCAAGCAAATCGGCGGTTTCTTCCATGCTCAGGCCCTCGATGACGCGGGCGACGAAGACCATGCGGTAAATGTCGGGCAAATTGTCGGTCGCTCGTTCGACAAGTGCGAGAATCTGCCGCTGCGCCATCGCGCGCTCCGGATCGTCGTTGGAATTGAGGGGAAACCGGATGATTTGCGCTTCCGGATTGTCAGGCATATCCACTGTGCGACGCTTCTTGCGCAGGCGGCCAAGCGCTTCGTTGATGACGATGCGCGACAACCAGGTGGCGAGCGTGGATTCGCCGCGAAATGCCGCCAGGCTGGCGAAGGCGCTGACATAGGCCTCCTGGACGACATCCTCGGCTTCGGCGTCGTTGCGCAGAATGCCGCGCGCGATGCGGTAGAGCCTCTGGTTGTGTATTTTCATGATGGCGCGAAAAGCATTCGGCTCGCGCGCCTGCGCCTTGTGGACGAGCAGCATGTCGCCGGAAAGGCTTTCGGCAACCATGGGTGCCATGGCGGGCGTTGCGAGCTTGCTCATCGCGACCGGATCTCCCCGAACAGGCGCCTCTTCGAACATGCACTTGACTGCACGTTGGATGCGCCTGCCGGCAAAAGGTTCCCGGATCAGCGGGATCCGGGCTCGCTATTCTAGGCCGCCGCCAATCCTTTGTCTGCTGTCTGCACGCGTGCGGCGGCCGCCAGCAGGTCGGTCTGCGTGATCAGGCCGAGAATGCGCCGCTCGCCGTCGACTATCACCACGGCATGGCTGCGGCCGTCGGTCAGCGCCGGAAGCAGGCTCATCGCCGGCGTCTCGGGCGAGGCGGTGCCGGCTTTTGCCATCACGCTCTTCACCGTGTCGACGGCTTTCGTCAGCTCGCGTAGGCCGACGGCGCCAACCAGCCTTGCTTCGGCATCGACCACCGGCAAGGTGCGGATATTGTGATCGAGCAGTTGCCGGCGTGCCTCGTCGGCGGTGGCTTGCTCGGGCACCGAAACCACGTCGCGCGACATGATGTCCTCGCACAGCAGCGTCCGGTGCGACCGCACCATGGCCTGCAATTCGACCTGTCGCAGCAGCCGTTCGAGGTCGTCGCGGTCGATATCGAAGGTCTCGTCGAGCGCCGTCAGCGCCGCGTCGATGTCCTCGGGCCGGAAACCGGCGCGCTGCTGAGCCGGGGGATCGGCGGTGCCGTGGCTGTTGGCGACCGGTGCCACGACATGCGGGTAGTTGCGCCGCGCCAGCTTGTGGAAAAGGAAACCCAGCGCCACCAGGATGGTCGAATTCAGGGCCACCGGCACGAACGGGAACAGGAAGCCCGCGCTGATGACGGCCGGCCCACCGAGCACCGCCGTCAGCGCGGCGGCACCGCCTGGCGGATGCAGGCAGCGCGTGAACGACATCGCGGCGATGGCCAACGCCACCGCGAGACCCGAGGCCATCACCGGATCACGGATGAAATGCGCGACGGTCACGCCGACCAGCGCAGATATGGAGTTGCCGCCGATGATCGACCAGGGCTGCGCCAACGGGCTCGCGGGCACGGCGAACAGAAGCACGGCGGATGCGCCCATCGGCGCCACCAGCAGGGCCACATGCGGGCCGCCGCCCATCGCCAGCCCGCTGATCACGCCGGTCAGAGCGATGCCGATCGTGGCGCCGATACACGCCAGGATGCGTTCACGCAGCGTCGCGCCGGCTAGGATGGGGACAAAAAGACGAAAGGCCATGGAGAAACTTTGCGAGGAATGGATCTGTCGAGGATGCGTGCGGCACGCAATGCGGCCCAATTCACCGATTTGAAAGTCAAACAAATCCGTAAAGTCACGGCGCAGGAGAATAATATTGCGCGCCGGCTTTCGCCGGAGTGCTGGCTGCGGCTCCCGTTTTGTCATCAGCGTCAAGGGCTTGCGGCCCTTTGCCGACCTGTTTTACGTCAGCCCGTGCGTGCCGCCGCCGTAAGTCCGCGCAGGATGTCGGCTTTCAAGTCGTCGACATCCTCGAGGCCGATCTGCAGGCGGATCAACGGACCGTCATAAGGGCCTTTCGCAACGACGCGGTCGCCAAGCCAGACAGGCACAGCGAGGCTCTCATAGCCGCCCCAGGAGTAGCCGAGACCGAAGATCTGCAACGCGTCCAGGAAAGCGTGCTGCTCCTTCTGGCCGCCGCCGGCAAGCACGATGGAAAAGATGCCGCTCGAACCGCAGAAGTCGCGTTTCCATAGGGCGTGATCCGGATGGCTGGGAAGGGCAGGGTGGAGCACGCGCGCCACGCCCTTCTGGCCTTCGAGCCACGACGCGATGGCGAATGCGCTGCGCTGATGATGCTCGAGCCGCACGCCCATTGTGCGCAGGCCGCGCAGCACCTGATAGACATCGTCGGGGCCTGCACAGCAGCCAAGCGTGCAAAAGCTCTCGTAGAGCTGCTTCCAACAGGCCTCAGTGGCCGAGACCGTGCCGAGCAGCACGTCCGAATGTCCGGCCGGATATTTCGTCGCCGCGTGGATCGAGATGTCGACGCCATGGTCGAGCGGCCGGAAATAGAGCGGCGTCGCCCAGGTGTTGTCCATCATCACGATGGCGCCGGCCGCATGCGCCGCCTTGGCGATTGCCGGGATATCCTGCACCTCGAACGTATTGGAGGCCGGCGATTCGGTGAACACCACTTTGGTGTTCGGCTTAATCAACGCCGCGATGCCGGCGCCGACATTGGGAGCATAATACTCGACCTCGACGCCCAACCGCTTCAGCATCGTGTCGGCGAAGTTTCTCGTGGGGTGATAGACGGAATCGACGATCAGCAGATGGTCGCCCGCCGATACGAAGGCGAGCAGCGGAATGGTCACCGCCGCCAGGCCCGATGGCACCACGATGGTGCCGGCGGATCCTTCCAGCGCATCGATCGCCAGTGCTAGGGCATCGGTCGTCGGTGTGCCGCGCGTGCCGTAGGTGTATTTCTGGTTGCGAGCGGCCATCGCGGCGGCATTGGGGTACAGCACGGTCGAGGCATGCACCACCGGCGGATTGACGAAGCCGAAATAGTCGTGCGGGTTGTTGCCCGAATGGGCAAGCCGTGTGTTGATGCCAACCTTGCCGGAACCCTGCTCGCTGCCGTCTTTCGCCATGCTTGGTCGCCTTGTTTGATAAGGCGCTAGCCATAGTGCGGCGTCGTGGGCCGTGCAACAGCCCACTGTCCGCCAGGAATGGACTTCGAATATGCCAATTCTTGGTCTGGGGGACATCGCAGCCAGGCTCGGATTCTGAAACCGGCCGACCGTGTGGCAATGTCTTGTTGGCAATTTCGAGAGCTAGCCGATCTACCTATTGTAGCCGGCGGTGAAAGTTATATAATAAACTTCTAATATTAATCGCCGGACTGCCTCGATCAGATGCTGCCGGATGATTGTTGCCGGTTGACCGCCTGGTCCTCCCGATCCGGGTATCGCGCTTACCGAGCGCGGCAAAGGGAGGAATGCCATGCCTGATGTCAAATGGACAATGAAGGCGCGCGAATTCGTCAGCTGCAATTGCGCCTATGGTTGCCCCTGCCAGTTCAATGCCTTGCCGACCCATGGTTTCTGCCAAGCCGTTGCTGGCATGGAGATCGAGACCGGTCACCATGGCGACACCAGGCTCGACGGGCTACGGTTTGTCGGGATCTTCCGCTGGCCGGGCGCTATCCACGAGGGCAAGGGCGAAGCGGCTGTGATCATCGACGAGCGGGCGACCGAAGCCCAGCGCAACGCGTTGCTGCGCATTTTCGGCGGCCTTGACACCGAGCCCGGCGCAACCATGTTCGAGGTGTTCTCGACCACGCTTGAGAAGTTCCATGACCCGATCTTCGCCCCGATCGATTTCACGGTCGACGTCGACGCGCGAACCGGGCGGCTGCATGTCAATGGCATAACCGATGGCCATGGCGAGCCGATCAAGAATCCGGTCACCGGCGCCCGGCACAGGGCGCGCATCGACCTACCGCGCGGCTTCGAATACGCGATCGCCGAAATCGGGCGCGGCTGGACCAAGGCAACGGGCCCGATCAAGTTCGAGGTAGCCGATACGCACAGCCATTTCGCCAATCTGCATCTCACGCAGAGCGGCGTCGTGCATTGAGCTGATCCAATGGGCGATACGGCACTCAATGCGGTGCTGCGGCGCGACCATGCGGTCGTGACGGGCGCGCTCGTCGTGATTGTCGCGCTCGCCTGGGCCTATATCCTTTGGCTCGCTGCCGCTATGATGCCTGGTGCCCCTATATCGGGCGGCGACATGGCCGGATTGTACATGTCGAACATAGATATGGGTGCCGCCGTGGCGCCGGGTTTCCGGGCCTGGGCATCGGCCGATTTTGCTTTCATCTTCACGATGTGGGCGGTGATGATGGTCGGCATGATGACGCCGTCGGTCGCGCCGATGTTGCTGCTCTATGCCGGCGTCGGCCGCAAGGCGCTGGCGGATGGCCGGCCTGTCGCTTCGACGGGATGGTTTTTTGCCGGATATGTCACCGTATGGGTTTTCTTCAGCATCGTGGCCACCGGTGCGCAATGGCTGCTTGCTCGTTTCGCCTTGCTCAACCCCGCGATGGCGACCGGCAGTGCGGTCGTCGGTGGCCTCGTCCTGATCGCCGCCGGCTTTTATCAATGGACGCCGATTAAGGGCGTCTGCCTGCGCCAATGCCAGGCGCCGATCGCGTTCCTGGCGAGCCATGGCGGGTTCCGCACCACCGCGTCCGGCGCGCTTCGGCTCGGCATCGATCACGGCGCCTATTGTCTCGGCTGCTGCTGGGCGCTGATGGCCCTGCTGTTTGTCGGCGGTATCATGAACCTCTTGTGGATCGCCGGCATCGCCTTCCTTGTTCTCCTGGAGAAGGTGGTCCCAACTGGGCAATTGATCCCGCGGGTCTCCGGTGCATTGATGGTTGCGGTCGGCACCTTTCTCATCTTTCCGGCGCTTTGAGAGTGCGCGCCAACTTTGTCCACAAGCAATATTGGCCGGCAATCACGGGGTATCGTCGGCCGAAGGGTATCACGCAACGTCAATGCATTTCGTCCTGAGCGTAGTAACGCTAAGGTATAGCCCGGAACGGATTTTACGGCCCCGGGTCACATCCGCGTCAAATGAGCTTTGCCGAGCAAATTTGCGCTTCTGACTAAATCGCGGGCGCATCTGTCTGCAATTCAGGCATTTCAGGCAATCGATTTTCAAACCCGTTGCAATTCGGTCATTTTCCTTGACCTCACGGGAATTATCGCCTTCGATGCTGTTCGTGAATGGGAGGCGGCGCGTCGGTTTGCGATGCGGGGTTTCGGGAATGGGCCGGGATGGGAGCTGCGTTCACAAGGGAAAAAAGATCAGGGTTTTGCCTGAAAAAACAGAAAAGGGTCTGTGGGTTATGAAACACATTGCTATCGGCATTCTTGGCGTCGCCACGCTCGGACTGATGGCGTCGGCCGCGTCAGCCGCGACGCTCGACACCGTCAAGGCGAAGGGCTTCATCCAGTGCGGCGTCTCGACCGGTCTGGCCGGCTTCTCCGCGCCGGACGACAAGGGCGACTGGCAAGGCATCGACGCCGATTTCTGCCGCGCGGTTGCGGCCGCCGTCTTCGGTGACGGCACCAAGGTCAAGTTCACGCCGCTCAGCGCCAAGGAGCGCTTCACCGCGCTGCAGTCCGGCGAGGTCGACATCCTGTCGCGCAACACCACCTGGACGATCAACCGCGACACCGCGCTCGGCCTGAATTTCATCGGCACGACCTACTATGACGGCCAGGGCTTCATGATCAACGCCAAGAAGCTGCCGGGCGTCAATTCGGCGCTGCAGCTTTCGGGCGCCGCCGTCTGCGTGCAGAGCGGCACGACCACCGAGCTCAACCTCGCCGACTATTTCAAGGCGAACAAGATGGAATACAATCCGGTCGTCTTCGAGAAATTGGAAGAGGTCAACGCCGCCTATGATGCCGGCCGCTGCGACGTCTACACCACCGACCAGTCGGGCCTTTACGGCATTCGCTTGACGCTCGGCTCGCCGGCCGATCACGTCGTGCTGCCCGAGATCATCTCGAAAGAGCCGCTCGGACCTGCCGTTCGCCAGGGCGACGACCAGTGGTACCACATCGTCAAGTGGACCTATTTCGCTCTGCTCGATGCCGAGGAACTCGGCATCACCAAGGCTAATGTCGACGAGATGAAGAACTCCGCCAGCCCGGAAATCAAGCGTGTGCTCGGCCAGGAAGCCGATACCAAGATCGGCACCGATCTCGGCGTCTCCAACGACTGGGTCGTCAACATCGTCAAGGCTGTCGGCAATTACGGCGAAATGTTCGACCGCAATGTCGGCTCGGGCAGCCCGCTCAAGATCGCCCGTGGCATCAATGCGCTGTGGACCAAGGGCGGCCTGCAATACGCGCCGCCGATCCGCTGATCGAAATGTGATCCGGAAGGCAGGCACCTGCCTTCCGGTTTCTCTTTCACAGGGGACGTGACATGGCATCGCAGGAAATCCTACGCGAGGAGCCGAGCCGCGGCTCCTTCGTCAATGATCCGAGAATACGCAGTCTCTTCTTCCAGACGCTGGTCGTCGTCTTGTTGTTCGGCTCCATCTGGTGGATCGTGCAGAACGTCATCGACAATCTGCATCGCCTGCACATCGCCTCCGGCTTCGGCTTCCTCAAGGGGCGCGCCGGATTCGACATATCGGACACGCCGATCGCCTATACGTCGGACTCGACCTATGGCCGCGCCATCATCGTCGGCCTGATCAACACCATCATCGTTGCCGCCGCCGGCATCATCACCGCCACCATCATCGGCTTCGTCATCGGCATCGGCCGCCTGTCGCAGAACTGGCTGATCCAGAAGATCTGCACGGTCTATGTCGAGATTTTCCGCAACATCCCGCCGCTGCTGGTCATCTTCTTTTGGTATTCCGGCGTGCTCGCCGTACTGCCGCCGCCGCGCGACTCCTATCATCTGCCTTTCGGCTCCTTCCTCAACCAGCGCGGCTTCTATTTTCCCCGCCCGGTCTGGGGCGACGGCTCCTGGCTGATCCTGGTCGCCCTTGTGGTGGGCATCGCCATGTCCTGGTTCGTCGCCCGCAAGGCGCGTCAGCGGCAGATGGCGACAGGCCAGCAATTTCCGGTGTTCTGGACGTCCGCCGCGCTGATCGTCGGCCTGCCGCTGCTCGCTTACGTGCTGAGCGGCTTTCCGCTGAGCTTTGATTTGCCGAAACAGTCAACCTTCAACCTGACCGGCGGCTTCCAGGTCAAGCCGGAATTCCTGTCGCTCTATCTGGCGCTGTCCTGCTACACGGCGGCCTTCATCGCCGAAATCGTGCGCGCCGGCATCAGGGGCGTCAGCAAGGGCCAGACCGAGGCGGCGGCGGCACTTGGCCTGCGATCCGGGTCGATCTTGCGGCTGGTCGTGGTGCCGCAGGCCATGCGCATCGTCATCCCACCGCTGACCAGCCAGTATCTCAACCTGACCAAGAACTCCTCGCTGGCGATCGCCATCGGTTATCCCGACCTGACGGCGACAGCCGGCACGGTTCTGAACCAGACCGGGCAGGCGGTCGAAGGCGTGCTGATCATGATGATCGCCTATCTCATACTCAGCCTTGTGACCTCGGCTGTCATGAACGTGGTCAACGCCAGAATGGCGCTGGTGGAGAGGTAGAGCCATGCAGGAACATGACATGTCCTGGGTACGTACCGAGATGGTGCTCGCGCAGCCCGCGCCGGCGAGCGTCAGCGGCCCCATCGCCTGGGTGCGCAGGAACCTGATCGGTTCGGTCGGCGACACCATCCTCACCATCCTCGGCATCGTCATCGTCGCCTGGATTCTGCCGCAGGTCATCAACTGGGCGTTCATCAGCGCACAGTGGACCGGGCCGGATCGCACGGTCTGCGCGACCGTTGCGCAAGGCGGCATTCAGCCCGACGGCTGGAGCGGAGCCTGCTGGGCTTTCGTCAACGCCAAGTTCGGCCAGTTCATGTTCGGCACCTATCCGGTCGAGGAGCGCTGGCGGCCGATCCTGGTCGCCATCCTGTTCGTGGTACTGCTGGTGCCGATGCTGGTGCCGCGTGTGCCGCGCAAGGGGCTGAACGCCATCCTGCTCTTCCTGGTGCTGCCGATCGTTTCCTTCTTCCTTCTGGTCGGCGGCATATTCGGCCTGCCGCATGTCGAAACCTCGCGCTGGGGCGGGCTGCTGATCACGCTGAGCCTGTCCTTCGTCGGCATTGCCGTGTCGTTGCCGCTGGGCACCGTGCTGGCGCTCGGGCGGCGCTCGAAGATGCCGATCGTCAAGATGCTGTGCGTTATCTTCATCGAAGCCGTGCGCGGCATACCGCTGATCACCGTTCTGTTTTTCGTCAGCGTCATGCTGCCGCTGTTCCTGCCGGCCGGCGTCACTTTCGACAAGTATCTGAGGGCGCTGATCGGTGTGTCGCTGTTTGCGGCGGCCTATATGGCCGAAGTGGTGCGCGGCGGCCTGCAGGCGATCCCCAAGGGCCAGTATGAAGGCGCCGATTCACTCGGCCTCGGCTACTGGCAGAAGATGGGGTTGATCGTGTTGCCGCAGGCGCTGAAGCTGGTCATCCCCGGCATCGTCAATACCTTCATCGGCATGTTCAAGGACACCAGCCTGGTCCTCATCATCTCGATGTTCGACCTGCTCGGCATCGTCAAGCAGAACTTCTCGGATGCCAATTGGGCAACGGCGCAGACCGCGAAATCCGGCCTCGTCTTCGCGGCCTTCGTCTTCTGGCTGTTCTGCTTCGGCATGTCGCGCTATTCAATGTACACGGAACGCCGGCTCGACACCGGCTACAAACGCTAAACAAAAGAACAAGGGGACCCCAGCCATGGCCACCGAAAACGCCGTCAGCGCGGAAGAGATCAAGGTCAACGCCGCGAAGATGCAGATTTCCACCACCGATGTCGCCATCGACATCATCGCCATGCACAAATGGTATGGCGAGTTCCATGTGCTGAAGGACATCAATCTGAAGGTGATGCGCGGCGAGCGTATCGTCATCTGCGGACCGTCCGG
Source organism: Mesorhizobium sp. Cs1299R1N3 (assembly GCF_037179625.1). Taxonomy (NCBI): domain Bacteria; kingdom Pseudomonadati; phylum Pseudomonadota; class Alphaproteobacteria; order Hyphomicrobiales; family Phyllobacteriaceae; genus Mesorhizobium; species Mesorhizobium sp. Cs1299R1N3. The sequence goes on from NZ_JAPYKQ010000005.1 coordinate 341,051, forward strand.
CTCCGGCAAATCGACCATGATCCGCTGCATCAACCGGCTGGAGGAGCACCAGAAGGGCAAGATCATCGTCGACGGCAAGGAACTCACCAACGATCTGAAGAAGATCGACGAGGTGCGCCGCGAGGTCGGCATGGTGTTCCAGCACTTCAACCTGTTCCCGCATCTGACCATCCTGGAGAACTGCACGCTGGCGCCGATCTGGGTGCGCAAGACACCGAAGAAGCAGGCCGAGGAAATCGCCATGCATTTCCTCAAGCGGGTCAAGATTCCCGAGCAGGCCAACAAATATCCGGGCCAGCTTTCCGGCGGCCAGCAGCAACGCGTGGCAATCGCCCGCTCGCTGTGCATGAACCCGCGCATCATGCTGTTCGACGAGCCGACTTCGGCACTCGACCCGGAAATGATCAAGGAAGTGCTGGAGACCATGGTGGGCCTCGCCGAGGAAGGCATGACCATGCTCTGCGTCACCCACGAGATGGGCTTTGCGCGGAAAGTCGCCAACCGGGTGATCTTCATGGATCAGGGCCAGATCGTCGAGCAGAACACGCCGGCCGAGTTCTTCGACCATCCGCGCCACGAACGCACGAAACTGTTCCTGTCGCAGATCCTGCACTGAGCGCTCCGACGCCGATTCGAAAAAGCTCGGCCGCGCCATTGCCGGGCTTTTTTGCGTCTGGCTCGTCGGGTAATGATCTTCTCCATTGAGCCGCGAACGGAATCGCGAAGCCGCACCGATGAGAAAACTCCTGCGTTTCCTGGCCCTGCTGGTTGCGGCAGTGGTGCTCGCCGTGGCGCTCGGCACGCTGGTGCCGCGGCCGCTCTGGCCGGCGGCCGCCGCGGGTGAGGGCATGCGGCGCATATTGGTGCTGAAGAACGCGATCCACACCGACATCGCCATTCCGGTGGACGACGAGATGCGCCGGCGCTTCCGTTTCCTGACCGATGGCGGCCTGCCTTCGGACGCACCTGAAGTGCGCTACATCGTCTTCGGCTGGGGTGGGCGGGCCTTTTACCTGGAAACGCCGACATGGTCGCAAGTGAAGGCGCTGCCCGTATTCAAGGCGCTGACGCTCGACGCGTCGGTCATGCATGTCGACGTCGCTGGCGATATCACCGAGGCGCACCCCGATGTCGCCGGCTTCGACGTGGACAAGGACCGTTTCGCCGCATTGCTCGACTTCATCGAAGCGAGTTTTCAGCAGGGACCGAGCGGCCCGATCATCATCGATAATGCCGCCTACTCCAATTTCGACCGTTTTTATGAGGCCAATGGCCGTTTCAATGCGCTGATCGGCTGCAACACCTGGACGGCGGCGGCACTGCGCACCGCCGGCCTGCGCACCGGCTGGTGGAACCCGCTGCCGGCATCGCTTGGGTTGTCGATGCGGCTGTATAATTGAGAGATCGTTCGGCTCGATCAGCCGGCCTTGCGATCCTGTTTCGCAACATATTCGCGCAGTGCTTTATTGATCGCGCTCTGATAGCCGCGACCGTCCGGCGAGCGTGTTTTGAACCAAGCGACAAGATCGGAATCGAGACGAAGCGTTAGCTGCTGCTTAATTGGCTTGAAATAGGGATTTCGAACAGCGTTCTGCCAGAAATCTTCGGTCAATTCGGGAATATCGCTTGTATCGACATTGCCTTCGGGTAGCGCCCTCAGCGCTGCGATTTCCGCCTTCTGAGCTTCCGTCAAGGGAGGCGGATTTGTCGGGTCAAACTTATATCGAACGATTTTGCGCATAACGTCTCTTTTCCGTTGTTGTAGCCCTCCGCGCGGAAATGATGCGGATCACGTCTATCCCGTCTTCTTCTCGATCGGCATGGGCGACCAACAGCACAAGGAAACCCTCGACTACGCCTGTTGTTTGCCATCGGTACTCGCCGTCCTCGACTCTGTCCTGCTCGGTCAGCGCAAAGGGATCGGTGAAAACGCGAATGGCCGTCTCGAAACTCACACCATGTTTGCGCAGATTCGACCTGGCCTTCTCAAAGTCCCATTCAAATCGCAGTTCTACCATGCTTTGTAACCGCAAAAATGTAACTACAAATAGTCATTACGTCAAGGCGGCGGATCGTCGGGCCGCTTCATGATGTTCTGCTGTTCCCACCCGTAAAGCCAATCCAAATCCGCCGCGAGCTTCTCTCCCGGCCGCGTCGCCAGGAGCAGATTGCGCGCCAATGCCACCGGTCCCCGGGCGTGCCAGGCGAGGCGGTTGAGCGCGCCGCGTTTCAGCACCTTTTCGATGCGCGGTCGTCTCAGCTTCTCCCACATGGTGAGGCTTTGCGTCAGGTCGCCGGGGAAGTCGGCAATGATATCGGCAAGCATTGCGGCATCCTCGATCGCCATGGCAGCACCTTGCGCCGCGAACGGGGTCATCGCATGCGCGGCGTCGCCGATCAGCGCGATGCCGGCTGGCATCGTCCAGGGCTGCTTCCGATCGACTGTATGGAGTGGCCAGGTCAGCCATGGGCCAGCCAATTCCACCAGTCTTGCAAGGCCTGCGGCCGTGCCACGCATGGCGCTGGCGAGGATGCCGGGATCGGTGTGTCCGGACCAGCCCTCGGCAATGCGCTCGCCTTTGGTGAAAGCGACAAGATTGAACGCGTCACCCTTGCTCACGGGATAGGCCACCAAATGAAAGCCGGGGTGCAGGAAGGTGGTGACGCAGTCGGGGGCGCCGATCGCGGCAAAGGCTCGCCCGGCTTCACTGTCCGCGCTTACCGTCGCGCGCCAGGCCAGTTCGCCGGAGAATTGGCTGTTCGCGAGGCCGGCTCCACCGCCTGGGCCGGCAAGCCTCCGCACCGACGACCAGACGCCGTCGGCGCCAACCAACAGGAAACCCGCCGCCTGGACGGGCTTGCCGTCCACCTCGGCGGTCACGGTGACGCCGTGCGTGCCGGCGGCGATGTTGCCGACGCGCGCGCCGGTGGTGAGCTGGATATCGGGCATTTGTGCGACGCGCGCCATCAGGGCGTCTTGCAGATCCGCCCGGTGCGCCACGAGATAGGGCGCGCCCCAGCGTTCCTCGCCGGCGCCGCCAAGCGGTACGCGTGCCAGTTGGCGCAGGCTCGCGGCGTCCTTCAGCACCACGGCTTCCGGCTTGACGGCATTGACAAGAAGCGTGTCGAGGACGCCAAGCCGGCGCAGAATGCGCGTCGCGTTTGGCGAGAGCTGGATGCCCGCGCCGGCCGCTTCGAGGCGCTTGGCCTGTTCGAACACCCTCACGGGGTAGCCGCGTTCGGCGAAGGCGATCGCCGCCGTCAGCCCGGCGATGCCAGCCCCGGCAATCACGACCTGCCGGGACCGCGTCTCGCTCATGATCGGGAGGTCAGGCGGCCTGGTCGATGTAGAGGCAGCCCGCCGGCAGCGTTTCCGGCGCCTTCAGCTTCGGCGAATAGCGGTAGAGGGTCGAGCAGTAGGGGCAGACTTTCTCATTGTCGTCGCCCATGTCAAGAAACACGTGCGGATGATCGAAAGGCGGGTTGGCGCCCGTGCACATGAATTCCTTGACCCCGATGTCGATTGCCGGATGGCCCGCATCGTTCTGGAAATGGGGAATGGAACCGCCTGCCATCGTCGTCTCCTTAACGCAGTCTCTTCTGCATCTGGATCATATCAAACCTCTTTGCAAGTTCGATGAAATCAAACTGTCGCAAAAGCCTGTCAGAGAACTGTCGCAAAAGCCTGCCACAGGATAAGTTAAGCCGGTTAACCGGCCGAGGCGGGCGGAAGAGCAGGAATCATGAACGAACTGAAGCCGGTACAGAGCGAATTCAACAACATCACGGCAGCCAGCCCGGAAGGCAATCCGGACCGTTTCGTCAACCGCGAGTTCTCCTGGTTGCAGTTCAATCGCCGCGTTCTCGAAGAATCGCTGAACACCCATCACCCGCTGCTGGAGCGCGTCCGCTTCCTGTCGATCTCGGCCGCCAATCTCGACGAGTTCTTCATGGTGCGCGTCGCCGGCCTTGCCGGCCAGGTGCGCGAGGGCATCGTGCTGAAGAGCCCGGACGGACGCACCCCAGAGCAGCAGCTCGAACAATTGCTGCGTGAGGTCGAGCGGCTGCAGGAGGACCAGCAGAAGAGCCTTTCGGCACTCACGGTGCTGCTCAACAAGGAAGGCATCGAGAGCATCACCCGTGATGCGCTGACCAAGGACGAGAAGGCTTGGCTGGAAGAGCATTTCCAGGACCAGGTGTTTCCGGTGCTTACGCCGCTGTCGATCGACCCGGCGCATCCGTTCCCGTTCATTCCCAATCTGGGCTTCTCGATGGCGCTGCAGCTTCGCCACCGCAAGAATGGCGAGGAGATGAGCGCGCTGCTGCGCCTGCCGGTGGCGCTGAAGCGCTTTATCCGCCTGCCGGACCGCAAGAGCCATGTCCGCTTCATTCCGCTGGAAGAGGCGGTCGGCCTTTACATCGGAAAGCTGTTCCCAGGCTACGAGGTCAAGGGCTCCGGCACGTTCCGCATCATCCGCGACAGCGACATCGAGGTCGAGGAAGAATCGGAAGACCTGGTGCGGTTGTTCGAAACCGCGCTGAAGCGTCGCCGCCGCGGTTCGGTCATCCGCATCGAATTCGACATGTTGATGCCGGGAGAATTGCGCGATTTCGTCGCCGGCGAGCTTGGTGTCTCGTCCAGCCGCATCAGCGTCCTCACGGGCCCGCTGGCGCTCAGCCAGATATCCGAGATCGTCTCCGTTCCCCGCGATGACCTGAAATTCACACCCTACAATCCGCGCTTTCCCGAGCGCATCCGCGAGCATGGCGGCGACTGTTTTGCCGCCATCCGCGAGAAGGACATCGTCGTCCATCACCCCTACGAGTCGTTCGACGTGGTGGTGCAATTCCTGCGCCAGGCAATGGCTGACCCCGAAGTGGTGGCGATCAAGCAGACGCTCTATCGCACCTCCAATGACAGCCCGATCGTGCGTGCGCTTGTCGACGCGGCCGAGGCCGGCAAGTCGGTGACGGCGCTGGTCGAGCTCAAGGCCCGTTTCGACGAGGAGGCCAACATTCGCTGGGCGCGCGATCTCGAACGCGCCGGCGTGCAGGTCGTGTTCGGTTTCCTCGAACTGAAGACCCACGCCAAGATGTCGCTGGTGGTGCGGCGCGAGGACGGCAAGCTGCGCAACTACGTCCATCTCGGCACCGGCAACTACCATCCGGTGACGGCGCGCATCTACACCGACCTTTCCTTCTTCACCACCGATCCGACGATCGCCCGCGACGTCGCCCAGCTGTTCAATTTCATCACCGGCTATGCTGAGCCGACCGCCGAAATGCGGCTGGCGATCTCGCCGTTCACGCTGAGGAGCCGCATCCTCAAGCACATTTCAGACGAGGTCACCCATGCGTTGGAGGGACGGCCGGCGCGCATCTGGATGAAGATGAACGCGCTCGTCGATCCCATCATCATCGATGCGCTCTACGACGCCAGCCGCGTCGGTGTGGAAATCGACCTTGTCGTGCGCGGCATATGCTGTCTGCGGCCGCAGGTGCCGGGCCTGTCGGAGAACATCAGGGTCAAGTCGATCGTCGGCCGGTTCCTCGAGCACAGCCGCATCTATTGCTTCGGCAACGGCCATGGCCTTCCCTCGGACGAGGCGATTGTCTACATCTCCTCGGCGGACCTGATGCCGCGCAATCTCGACCGCCGCGTCGAGACCATGGTGCCGATCACCAATCCAACTGTGCATGAACAGATTCTGGGCCAGATCATGCTCGGCAACATCATGGACAATCAGCAAAGTTTCGACGTATTGGCTGATGGAACCTCCCGGCGCGTGGTGCTGGAGGAGGGCGAGGAACCGTTCAACGCGCAGGAATATTTCATGACCAATCCGAGCCTGTCGGGACGGGGTGACGCGCTGAAGTCGCATGCGCCCAAGCGTATCGCGCAGTTCAAGCGCCGCAAGAAGAACGCCACCACCTGATGCTGTCCAATTCCCAGGGCCGGCTGCAGGACCGCCGACCGCTGTCCATCATCGACATCGGATCCAATTCGATCCGTCTTGTCGTCTATGAGGGGCTGGCGCGTTCGCCGACCACGCTGTTCAACGAAAAGATGCTGGCGGGCCTCGGCCGCGGCATCGTGTCGACGGGGAAGCTCGACCCCGAGGGGGTGGCGCGCTCGATGGAGGAGTTTCGCCGTTTCCGCGCGCTCTCCGATCAGGCCGGTGCCGAACACATGTACGTGCTGGCGACCGCCGCCGCCCGCGAGGCGATCAACGGTCCCGATTTCATCCATCGGGCCGAGGATGTGCTCAAGACCGAAATCCGCGTGCTCTCCGGCCGCCAGGAAGCGCATTACTCCGCGCTTGGCGTCATCTCCGGTTTCCATCCGGCCAACGGCATTGCCGGCGACCTTGGCGGCGGCAGCCTGGAGCTTATCGACATCGACGGCGAGGCGATCGGCGACGGCATCACGCTGCCGCTTGGCGGCCTGCGCCTGCAGGACATGGCGAAGAACTCGCTCGTCCAGGCGCAGAAGATCGCGCGCCAGGAATTGGCCCGGGCCAAGCTCTTGAAGGGTGGGCAGGGCAGGACTTTTTACGCTGTCGGCGGCACCTGGCGAAATCTTGCCAGGCTGCACATGGAGATGAACAACTATCCGCTCGGCGTCATGCACCACTACGAAATATCGGCCGAAAGTGCTCAAACCTTCCTCAAGCAGGTAGCCAGGGGCGAGGTCGAAAAGGTGAGGGGTATCGAGGGTGTGTCCAAGAACCGCCGCTCGCTGCTGCCATACGGCGCCCTCGTGCTGCAGGAAATCATGACGGCGATGCAGCCGTCCAGGATTGTCGTTTCGGCGCAAGGCGTGCGCGAAGGTTTTCTCTATTCGCTGCTCGACGCGGCCGAGCAGAAGGCCGATCCGCTGATCTCGGCCGCCGAGGAGCTTGCGCTTCTGCGCTCGCGTTCGGTCCATCACGCGCATGATCTGGTCGAATGGACAGGCAAGGCCTTCAAGGCGTTCGGCATCGACGAGACGGAAGACGAAGCGCGCTATCGCCACGCCGCCTGCCTGCTCGCCGATATCGGTTGGCGCGCTCATCCGGAATATCGCGGCAAGCAGTCGCTCAACATCATCGCGCATGCGTCCTTCATCGGTGTCGATCATCCCGGCCGCGCCTATCTGGCGCTGACCAACGCCTACCGTCATGACGGCGTCTTCAATGAATTGGTGGCGCCCGAAATCAAGGCGCTGGCGCCGCCGCGGCTGTTGGAGCGCGCCCGCGTGCTGGCGGCGATGATGCGCGTCGTCTACCTGCTGACGGCCGCGATGCCTGGCATCATGCCGAGGCTGAAATGGGAAACTCGCCCCAACGGCGCGCTGGCGCTGGTGCTGCCGGCTTCGCTTTCCGACCTCTACGGCGAGCGCCCGGCCGGCCGGCTGGCGCAGCTGGCGCGCATCACCAACCGCCGCCTGGAACTGGCGATCGAGGGCGGGCAGAGCGTGTCGGTCAAATAGTCAAGTCACGTCGGCGCCGATGCCGAAGCCTCGCCCGTCGGCCGACCATGCGCCGGCGCCGGCCATGGCAAGCGCCAGGAAGCCGCCCGCGATGGCGATGTCCTTCATCAGCATCTGCTGGTGCAGGAAGGCGAGCGTCGCATCGCCGGCGCCTTGGCCGTAATGGCCGATGAAGCCCGCCACGATGCAGAAGGCGGCCAGCAGCAGCGCCACGATCCGTGTCTGGAAGCCGACCAGAATCAGCAGCCCCGCGATCGACTCGAAAATGCCGGTGGCCCAGGCGGCGAGCGCGGGCAGCGGCAAGCCAAGGCCGGAGAAATAGCTGGTGGTCCCGGCAATGTTGGCGAGCGCCTGGAAGCCGGACGGCACGAACAGCACGGCAAACAGCAGCCGCGAAACCATAAGCAATGCATTGCGACCCATGGCACCCTCCGTTGCCGGCACGGTCACCGGCGACCATTGCAGTCTACGCCCATGACCACACAACGAAAAAGCGGCGCGGAAAATTCCGCGCCGCTTGTGTCGGATCCTTGGGAGGGGAAGCCTTAGCCGCGCCTGGCGTCGATCGAATACGCGCCGGCACCCGAGGAGGTCAGCAGCAGGAAGCCGCCGGTGATGGCGACGTTCTTGAGAAACTGGATCATCTGCATCTGGTCGGCCCAGCCGGTGTGGGCGACCAGCCCGGTTGCGATCGTGAAGATCGCGAGCACCCAGGCGGCGATCCTGGTCTGGAAACCGACGAGGACGGCAAGGCCGCCAAGCAACTCGATCAGGCCGACGATGACGGCTGTCGCCGTCGGTGCCGGCAGGCCAAGGCCACCGAAATAGGCGGCCGTGCCGGAAATGGCGGATAGTTTGCCGAATCCGGAAAGCAGGAAGATGACTGCGAGCAGGATACGGCCGAGCAGGATGGTGACAGAACTGTTGGACGCGGTGCCGGCGGCGGAAGTGTTGATGGACATGGTGGCTCTCCGATTGGTTTGGATCGCCACTCAGATAGACGATGCCGACTGTTCACCAAAGTCAGCTATGCGGTGACACATTGTTCACGGAACATACATTTCCGTGATCGGGCAGGAGGCGCGAAATTTGTGTCGGACGATGCGGTGGCGGGAATAAATTCTCCCGCCGAAAAATGTCAGCCGTGGTCCGACGCAATTCCGGACGGAAAACCGCTTTGCACTTTTCCTGGAATCGCTTCATCCCGGATGGGTCATGTCCTCCGGCCGCACCAGGCGGTCATAGTCGACCTCGCTGACCAGTCCGGTTGCCAGTGCTTCCTCCCGCAACGTGGTGCCGTTCTTGTGCGCGGTCTTGGCGATCTTGGCGGCGTTGTCATAGCCGATGGTGGGCGCAAGCGCCGTCACCAGCATCAGCGAACGGTCGAGGGCCGCCTTGATATTGTCCTCTCGCGCCTCGATGCCGATTACGCAATTGTCGGTGAAGGAGACCGATGCGTCGGCCAGCAACTGCACCGACTGGAGGAAGTTGTAGGCCATCAGCGGATTGTAGACATTGAGTTCGAAATGGCCCTGGCTGCCGGCGAAGGTCAGCGCCGCATTGTTGCCGAAGACCTGCACGCAAACTTGCGTCATCGCCTCGCACTGCGTCGGGTTGACCTTGCCCGGCATGATCGAGGAGCCGGGCTCGTTTTCCGGCAGCGACAATTCGCCGAGGCCAGAGCGCGGGCCGGAGCCGAGAAAGCGGATGTCGTTGGCGATCTTGAACAGTGCCGCCGCCGCCGCGTTGATGGCGCCGTGCGAGAACACCATGGAATCGTGCGCCGCCAGCGCTTCGAACTTGTTCGGCGCGGTGACGAAGGCGATGCCTGATATGGCGGCGATACGATCGGCCACCCGCTCGGCGAAACCGACCGGCGCATTGAGGCCGGTGCCGACGGCAGTGCCGCCTTGCGCCAATTCCTGCAGGCCGGGCAGCGTCAATTCGATGCGTTTGATCGACGATGCGACCTGCGCCGCGTAGCCGGAGAATTCCTGGCCCAGCGTCAGTGGCGTGGCATCCTGCGTGTGGGTGCGGCCGATCTTGATGATGTGATTGAAGTCCCGGCTCTTGGCGGCGAGCGCCTTATGCAGGTGCTTCAGCGCCGGCAAGAGGTCGTGCACGATCCGCTCGGCGCAGGCGATGTGCATGGCCGTCGGATAGGTATCGTTCGACGACTGGCTCATATTGACGTGGTCGTTGGGGTGCACCGGCTTTTTCGAGCCCATGACGCCGCCCAGCATTTCGATCGCGCGATTCGAGATCACTTCGTTGGCGTTCATGTTGGACTGCGTGCCCGAACCGGTCTGCCAGACCACCAGCGGGAAGTGGTCGTTGAGCTTGCCGTCGATGACCTCTTGCGCGGCCTTGATGATTGCCTTGCCGATGGCCGGATCGAGCCGCTTGAGCTCCATATTGGCTTCCGCCGCCGCCCGCTTGACGATACCCAGCGCGCGCACGATCGAAGCCGGCTGCTTTTCCCAGCCGATCTTGAAATTGCCCAGCGAACGCTGCGCCTGGGCGCCCCAATACCGGCCGGCGGCAACCTCGATGGGGCCGAACGTATCGGTTTCGGTTCTGGTTTTTTCAGCGCTCACTGGGTCTCTCCTGTCGAAGCCGGCAACGGCGTATCGCGTTGCACAACGGGCTTCAAGCGGAGAATGTGGGCGACCGAGATGCAAATCGGTTGAAGATGCTTCCGATCTCCCCACTGGAAGCCCTTGCAGGAGAGATCGGCGGCTTCGCGTTCTCAACTCAAGGGCGGACCGACAATGTCGATGCCATTTTCCGCGCAGATCCGCACCAGAGCCTCGATCATCTGCGGCGTCGGCTCCGACAGCGGCGGCAATTGCGGCTGTTGGGCGGGACGGCTGGTCTGACGCAGCATCGTCTCGAAATCGGAGCCGCGCGTGATGGTCAAGGTGCGCGCGCCGTCTTGGGATTCGACCCTGTATGTGTGCGGCAGGCCTTTCGGCGCGATGATGATTTCGCCAGGACCGGCGATCTGGTCGTGGCCGTCGATCCGAAAGCGCAGCTGTCCCTCCAGGACATGAAACACCTCGTCCTCGTGCCGATGCACATGCAGCGGCGGAGAATCGCCATGGGGCATGTGGTGCTCGACGACACAGATGCCGTCCTCGCCCTCCGCCGAGGAGAGCCGAATGGCAACCAGTGTGTTGTTGAACCAGAAGAGTTCCTTGCCTGCGATCGTGCTGTTGATCATTGTCATGACGGCTCTCCCTTGTGCTTGCGGTGCCGACCGAGCGGCGTCTGCGGCTACCTGACCAAGGATTGGCGGGCGATGGAAATCGAATGATCGTATGGGGCGGATTGATGCCATGAATTTAAATGCGCTCGACCTCAATCTCATCAGGGTGCTCGGTGCGCTTTTGCGTGAACGAAGCGTGACGCGCGCCGGCGAGCAGATCGGGCTGAGCCAGCCCGCCGTGAGCGCGGCGCTCAATCGCCTGCGTCATGTCCTCAACGACCAGCTGTTTGTGCGGCGCGGCAACGACATGGTGCCGACCCCGCGCGCCGAAAGCCTGACGGAGCCGGTGCGCGCGGCACTGCGCGAGATCGAACGCGTTTTCCAGACTGGCAAGGACTTCGATCCTGCCGGGTTGGAGCGAACCTTCACCTTCATGGGTGCGGATTTCTTCTCCATGCTGCTGATGCCGCCGCTGGCGGCGCGCATCGCGGCGATGGCGCCCGGCGTGTCGTTTCGCTTTCTGGACAGCGCGCGCGGCGACGTTTCGAGGTTGCTCCAGGACGATGAAATCGATGCTGCCCTCGAACGCCCGCTGGAGGTTCCCGACTGGGTCTCCAGCACGCCACTGTTCCATTCGCCATTCGCAATCATTGCCGCGAGGGACAATACCGCGATCAAGCAAGCCGGGATCGCGGACGGCGAGCCTTTGCCGATAGAGCTTTTCTGCGAATTGCCGCATGTTCTTCGCTCCATCGACGGTTCGATGTCGGGCTCTACCGACGCGGCGCTGGACAAGATCGGGCTGAAGCGCCGGGTGAGCCTCGCCTTGCCGCATTTTCAGGCCGTTGCATTGGCGGTAGCCAGCGGAAACCACCTTGCCGCCGTTCCCAGGCAGTTCGCGGTAGCAGCGGTCAAGAGCTTGCCGGTCGTGATCTACCAACCGCCGTTCGCGATTGCGGTGCCGGAAGTCAGGATGTACTGGCACGCCCGCCATGACGATGAGCCACCGCACCGCTGGATTCGCAATCAGATCCTCGAAGCTGTCGAGACGCTCGGCTTCAGGGATCTCGACGGCGATGAAACGACCGGTTCCCGGACCTAGGCTTCATCCAGCCGTGTATCCGCCATCCACCGCAAAAATCACCCGTGGGCGGTCGAGCGCTTTTCAGTGGCCAGCCGTGCGGCGACATAGCCCTTGACCTGCCGGATCGCCTGTTCGCGCGAGACGCTGCCCGGCTGCAGGCCGAGGCGAAGCCAAAGTCCGTCGATCAAGGCCGTGACGCCAAGCGCGATGTCGTCGGCCTCGCCGGGTGAGGCGAGGCCGCGCAGGCCAGATAACAGGTTCGAGCGCATGCGCCCGTGGATCACCTTCTGGATGCGCGCCAGCTTTTCATCGCGCGGCACCTCGGCGCAGAGCGAAAGCCAGGCATGGCAAAGAGGCGGCAGGAAGAGATGCTCCTCGAAATTTCCCTCGATCACCGCATCCAGGCGTTCCATCGACGTCCGTGCCTGGCGAAGCCTTGCGACCACCGCATTGCACAGGACCGCGTTGGCCTCGCGCATCGCGTGCTCGAACAATTCCTGCTTGTTGCGGAAATAGTGCAGCACGATGCCTTTGGAGGCGCCGGCATGCGCAGCGACCTTTTCCAGCGTCGCCCCCGCAATGCCTTCGCGCTCCAGGACCGCGAAGGCAGCCTGCCGCAATTCCTTGCGGCGTATGTCGCCAAGGCGCTTCAGTTTCACGAGATTGTTCCATGCATCACAAATCCACGTTGACATTTTCGTCCCGCGAGATCAATCATTGACCGATGGGGCAATAAAAAGACCGATTGGTCAATTTGAGCAACGAGGAGAACGGAATGTTGCGCATCCTTGCAAGTGGTGCCTGCCTTGCCGCGCTGGTCTTGGCCTCGCAGGCGGCCCAGGCGGCGGACCCCGAGCAATGCCGGGCGGTCCGCATGGCCGAGCCCGGCTGGAACGATCTCGCTTTCACCACGGGGGTGGGCAACGTGCTCCTGCAAGCGCTCGGCTATCAGCCACAGAGCGAGGTGCTCGGCATCAACGTCATCTACGAAGGCATGAAGAACCGGGATCTCGACCTGTTCCTGGGCTACTGGGACCCGGCGATGGTCACTTATTACGAGCCCTACAAGAAGGACGGCTCGATCGAGAATGTGCGCGTCAATCTCGTCGGCGCCAAATACACCTTCGCCGTGCCGACCTATGTCTGGGAGGCGGGGGTCAAGGACGTCTCCGACCTGCACAAGTTCGCCGACAAGTTCGGCAAGAAGATGTATGGCATCGAGCCCGGCTCCAACCAGTTGATGATGGATGCCATCGCCGATCCGGCCTTCGGCCTCGATGGCTGGCACGTGGTCGAGTCCAGCGAAGCCGGCATGCTGTCGGAGGTCGGCTACGAGATCAAGGAGAAGCAGTTCATCGTCTTCCAGGGCTGGGCGCCACATCCGATGAACACCATGTACGACTTCAAGTACCTGACCGGCGGCGACAAGTTCTTCGGCCCGAATTTCGGCGCCGCGACGGTGACGACCCAGGTCCGTAAGGGCTACCTGCAGGAATGTCCGAACGTGGCGCAGTTCCTCAGGAATCTAGCCTTCGACATCGACTTCGAGAATGTCGGCATGGGCTACCTCATCAATGACGGCATGAAGCCGGAGGATGGGGCGCTGAAGGCGATCACGCTGAACAAGAACCGCCTCGATGCCTGGCTCGCCGGTGTCACGACTTTCGATGGCAAACCTGGTCTTGCCGCCGTCAAGGAAAAGCTCGGCCTGTGAAACTCCCGGACGCCTTGCCCATTGCCGGAGTGGAACAGGACGCCTGGGCTGGCCGCAAGCAATGGATCAATGCGGGCGATCTCGACATCGCCTATGTCGAGATCGCCGGCGCCGGGCCGCCGCTGTTGCTGGTTCATGGTTTCACGGATACCAGCCGCAGCTTTTCGCTGCTGGCGCCGCACCTGGCCGGACGCCGGCTGATCATGCCCGATCTGCGCGGCCATGGTGCCTCGCAGGCGGGCGACGGCTGCAGCGTCGCGGATTTCGCCGAGGACATCGCCGGGTTGATCCGGCACCTGCGGTTGGGCCAGCCTGTCGTCGTCGGTCATTCCCTGGGCGGCATGGTGGCGATTGCATTGGCCGCGCGGCAGCCGGACCTCATCGGCGGCCTGGTCGTGCTGGCCAGCGCGCTGAAGCCCGGTTTCACGCCGGACCATCCGCTGCTGGTCGGCATCCAGGATTTGCGCGACCCGCTATCGCCGGCCGACCCGTTCTACGACTGGTGGCATGCCTGCCGGTCCTCGGTGCCGCGGCCGTTTCTCGCTGGCCTGGCGAAGGAAGCTTCCGCCATGCCGGTGGCCCGCTGGCGCGCCATTCTGGAGGAAGTCCGCATCACGGACCTGATAGCCGAGGCGCGAACCGTGCGGACCAGGGCTCTGATCATCGCCGGCGCCTGCGACCCGCTTTTCGGCGAGACGCACCAGCAGGCTTTGGCCGAGGCGCTGACCGGATCCCGTCTCGTCTGGGCACCAAATTGCGGTCACAATCCGCATTGGGAGGATCCGGCCTTTGTCGCCTCCGCGATCTCGGGGATGTTGTCCGGCCGCTGATCACCTCAACAGCGATCGGGCCGTGGGCACCAGCCGCAACGTCTCGGCCGGCTTCGCGCTGACGGCTTGCATGCTCTGGCCGAGCGCCCCCCACGCCGGCGAAACGGCGAGGCGATGGCTGGCATCGGCGTTGTGGAAGGCGGCAACGGCGATGAAGACGTTTTCTCCGGCACGCACGGGAAGTCGAGGGAACGTGTTTGCGGCCGGCTCCGTCAGGAAGGCGCCGAGCAGACGCGCGCCGTTCTGGGCAAGCCGCGCAACCATCTCCGCCCGGAAACGCCCGGCGAAGTCGGCGCCGGTGCCCGGCAGCAAATGATGAATCGAAATCTCAACCAGACCAGGCAACCGATTCCGATCGCCTGTGCTTTTGGCCGCCGTTGGCCGGCGCGGTTCTGACAGATCGAAGCCGGCGTCCGGCCAGGCCGGTCGCAGCAGCAACACATCGTCGGAATCGATCATCGTCGCATTGGCGGCATCACGGTGCGCCGCCCATACAGGGCCGTCATAGAATGCGCCGAGAGCATCCTTTCGGGCATCCATGCTCTCGAAGCCGCGCATCCAGACGAACATGTCGGGGCGGTCGAGGTCGCGGAATTGGCCAATAATCGTCATCCCCGCATCTTCCTGGCTTTCGATGAACTCCGTGTCGAAGATCTCGATCAACGTTTCGCGCCGGCCGGGTTTCAATGTGTACTGGCGCAATTCGACGATCGGCGAGGCGAGTGCAGCGGGCTTCGGCATGGCATTCGGGGTCGGCTTCATCCGGCGTTCTCCAAAACAGGTTGATCATCCTGTTTATAAACAGACCGGTTGCCCTGTTTTGTCAACATGCTATCCTTCGGCAATGTCAGCAGAGATAAACATCCGGCCAAAGCGGGCCCGAGGCAAACGCATCAACGATCCCGAAGGCATGCGCAGGAAAGTGCTCGATGTCGCGGAAGTCGCGTTTCAGGCACGCGGCTATCATGCTTCCAGCCTGGGCGACCTGATGACGGCGGCAGGCGTCAGCGGTGGCGCGCTGCATCATCATTTCCCGACCAAGAAGGCATTGGCGCTGGCGGTCATCGACGAGCGCGTGGCGGCGGCGGTCGAGGAGACGTGGATAGCGCCGGTGCGGCAGGCGGCTTCGGCGCGCGAAGGCGTGCGTCAGGTGTTCGAAGCCGTGGCGGCCGAACTGGAACGGCAAGGTTTCGTGCGCGGCTGCCCGCTGAATAACCTGGCGCATGAACTCTCGCTTGCCGATCCCGAATTCCGGATTGCCCTTGCCGGCATTTTTGCGGCATGGCGCCAAGCGATCGCCGACAAGATCAGGGCCGACCAGCGGGAGGGCAGGGAGCAAGGCACGGATCCCGAGCATTTTGCGCTGGTTGCCATCGCCACCTATTCCGGCGCCATGTCGCTGGCCAAGACAGAGCAGCACGCCGGCCCGTTGCGCGATTGCCTTGCGGCGTTCGAGCGGAGCGCCGCCCACGCGGCATCATCGCAGGGCGATCCGGGGGCGAGGCGACGTCGCAGAGTGCTGCGGCGGTTCGGCGGCACTTGAGGGCAAGCTACAGCCGAGCTTTGCCGCCGATGCCGCGACGAGCGTGGAAAGCCGGTTGCTACTCGGCCAATGGCTTGATCGTCTCGTAACCGCTGAACTTTACTGCCGCCCGCTCTCCATGCTGAAATTCCCCGATGATGAATCGCCCTTCGTCCCTATTGCTGTCGCGCCGTGGTTTTCTGTTGCAGGCCGCCGGTCTTGCCGCGGCCAGTGCGCTTCCGCGCACGGCGCTCGGTCAGACCGGGCAGCGCATCCAGCCCGTCGACGCCACCTTCCTGTTCGTCGCCGATGTCCATGCCTGCCGCATGGCGAGCGGCTTGAGCCCCAATTGCCAGCAGGAAGGCAAGACGGACGCGGCGCTGTTGCGCAACGTCGCGGCGTTGAATGCCATCGGTGATAAGAAGTGGCCGGCCGAGATCAACGGCGTCGCCACAGGCCTGCGGTCGGCCGGCAGCCGCATCGGCACGCCGCTCGGGCTTGCCGTTGGCGGTGACATCACCGACGATGGCGGCGGCCAGATCACCGAGCCCAGCGAAGGCACCCAACTCCTGCAGTTCAGCCAGCGCTATCAGCAAGGCATGGGCCCCGACCGCGTGCATGTTCCGGTTTATGTCGGGCTCGGCAATCACGACCTCGATCAGAACGGTCCGCCACATCATGTCGACTGGTACCGGCGCGAAATGCGCGATTATGTCGAGGTCAATCACCGCGCCGGCGTGTTCTTCAAGCCGCCGGTGCCGGCCACCAGCTACGACGTCGACACCGACTGCTATTCATGGGACTGGGGTGGCCTGCATCTGGTGCAGACCCATCGTTTCGCCGGCGACACCGGCCATGGCGCCGACAACAGCCTGCCTTGGCTCAAGCAGGATCTGGCGACCTATGCGGCGGACGGCCGCCCGGTCATCCTGTTCCAGCACTATGGCTGGGACAGTTTTTCGATGGAGCGGTGGGATACCGTCAAGAGAGTATTCGACGACGGCGGCAAGGGAGCGTCGCATTGGTGGAGCGATGCGGACCGCCAGGCATTGCTGGCGGCCCTGAAGGGCTACAACGTCGTTGCCGTCTTCCATGGTCATCAGCACGAGGTGCCGATGATCTATCAACGCGACGGCCTCGATCTCTTCAAGCCGAAAGCGGCCTACATGGGCGGCTTCGCTCTGGCACGTGTCACCGACGACAGCCTGGACGTCGTGTTGGGGCAAGCCAGCGACGATGATGGCGACGTGATTTTCACCAACGCCTTCAGCAAATCGCTGAAGACGTGAAAAGGGCCGCTGGATGCGGCCCTTCCACAGCGATCAAACAGATTTCTTGACCTTGTCCTTCACGTCGCCGTAGGCCTTCTGCACCTTGCCTGTGGCCTTGTCGGCCATGCCTTCGGCCTGCGTCCGTCTGTCGCCGGTCGCCTTGCCGGCGGCTTGCTTGACCGAGCCTTTCACCTGCTTGGCCACGCCGGCGACCTGATCCTTGTTCACCATTTCCGCATCTCCCGGATCTTGTTCGCTTGAGCAAACGAGCCGGCACGGTTTCGGTTCCAGCAGCCGCTCCCTGTGTCGTCAAACGGTGCCTTTCGGCGGCCGGGCCGGCGGGCTAGGGTGCCGGCCGGCGCAGTGCGCAAGGAGCAACACCGCCAAGGGGGACAGATGTCGGAATTCACGCTCTATATCGGCAACAAATGCTTTTCGTCCTGGTCGCTCAGGCCCTGGGTGGCGATGCGGCACCTGGAGATACCGTTCGAAGAAGGATTCGTGAGGCTGCGCACGCCCGAGACTTTTGCCAATCTGGCGAAAGTTTCGCCGACCGGTCAGGTGCCCGTCCTGGTTCACAAGCCCTTGAATCACGATGGCAGGATGGTCTGGGAAACCCTTGCCATCCTTGAATATCTCGCCGACCTTTTTCCTGGGAAAAAGCTCTGGCCGGCCGATATCGGCGCCCGGGCGCTGGCGCGTTCGGCGGCGACCGAGATGCATTCCGGTTTTCGCGAAGTCCGCTATGGCTGGCCGATGAATTTGCGCCGGCCAAAGGGGCACAAGCCGCTCGATGCCGAGGGCGAGGCCCAACGTGCCCGCATCGAGGCGCTGTGGCGCGAGTGCCGTGAGAAACACGGCAGGGGCGGCCCGTTTCTGTTCGGTCATTTCACCGCGGCCGATGCCATGTATGCGCCTGTCGTCACCCGTTTCGACACCTATGGCGGGGAGCTGGCGCCCGACACCAGGGCCTATGTCGACGCGGTTCTGGCAACACCGGCCATGCGCCAATGGTATGCCGAAGCCGCCGAGGAGACATGGCCGGAGCCGGGTCCCGACGAATAGGGCTGTCCGTGAAGCGGTCTTACCCAGCGATCGGGACTAGCCGCGTGAGGTGCTTTCAACTGACGGATTTCGGGCCGATAGCGCAATATTTGACAGGCGGCTGAAACACGGGTAGAAGAAATCTGTCGATATTTGTTTGACTGACTTTTGTTATCCGCGCTTTCGAGCGCGCCTTTGACGAACTTCCCACATCAAAAATCGAGACAAACGACGTTGTGCATCCGCACGGCGGCGAACGAATATTTGCCATGGAAAGGGTTCGTCATGAGCACCGGCACAGTTAAGTGGTTCAACGCCACCAAGGGTTTTGGTTTTATTCAGCCTGACGACGGCTCCGCCGACGTTTTTGTCCACATCTCGGCCGTGGAACGCGCCGGCATGCGCGACATCGTCGAGGGCCAGAAGCTCGGCTACGAGATGGTCCGCGACAACAAGTCGGGCAAGATGTCCGCCGACCAGTTGAAGGCGGCCTGAAGAAAGAATTCAGCCGTCCCGGTGACCACGGATGTACTGGCACCGGTGAATGGCGAATTCGGGCGCATGGCCATGGGGACCTGAGTTTCCAAGGTTTGTGCTGCCCATCAGGAGCTAGCCTTGTGCATCCAGTTGGATGCGCGGCGCTCCCAGGGAAGGTCAGGCGGTGCCTGGCCTTTTTCATTTTACGCTTGTTGCCGCTGAAAATGCGCTGCGCATTGGGCTGAACGTGCTAAGGGACGCTCCAGCAATTTGAATCCGCTGCCGCATTGCTTTGTGCATGGTCCCGACCGAAGACCCGGTCTCGCCCTATCGGCACCAGGCTCCTGACAGGAGAAAGATTTTGACCGCTCATTCGAAGACAGCCGTCGATCCGGCCGTGTCGCTGTTCAGCAAGACGCAAACCCAGTCGATGTCGCTCAACCGCATCATTTCCGAGCGCGATGCCGTCAGCCAGGCGCGGGAAGCCAAGACCGCGCGCTTGCGCGAGTTGCGGCTGGAGAAAGAGGCCGACGAGATGGCCGCCGCCGCAGCACTCGCGTCGCTGCCGAAACGAGCCGGAAAACGCTGATGGCCACCAAGCGCGTACCGTCAACGCCGATCGCCGCTGATGCGACCATCGCCGACATGGTCGAAACCCTCGACAAGCCGGTCGAATATGTCCGTCGCGTGCTGGAGAAACTCGAACGCTGCAAGCGCGCCCATGGCGATGCCCAGGTGCGCATCGGCGTGCGCGGCCGTGCCGAGTGCCCGAACTACCTCATCGAATATGTCCGCGAAGACGCCAAGACCCATGAGCGGGTGACCTATCAGGATGCCGCCTATAGCGGCAGCACGCATCGTGAGCTGGCGGTGCATCACATCGCGGAAGCCAGGAACTGGTCGCCCGAGGAAATGAACATCACGGCGGTTTCGGCGCTGATCGGCCGCCTGCGCAATCCGCGCGCACCATCATCGCGTTTCGCCGACGAGGACTGACATGGCCATAAAATTCTCCGCCAAGGACCAGCCGGCAGCGCCGGCTTCCGCCGCAAAGCCGGCCAAGCCGGTTGCCGCGCCAAAGGCGGCCGAGGCAGCGACCGATCTGTTCAAGTCGCCGGCGGACGCACCGAAGGGCAAGACCGGCAAGAAGAAGTAGCGCCTTGCCTGGGGACGCCGATCGCAACGTTGCTGCTTCGGAGCCGTTCGCCGTGGCAGCCGCGACCACCCTGCCTTCGTCTCAACCGGGCATCGCTCCTGTGTTCGATTGCCAGAGCTGCGGCGCCTGCTGTTCCTATTCGGCCGAATGGCCGCGCTTTTCGACCGAGGACGATGCGCAGCTCGACCGCATCCCGGAAAAATACGTGGCGGCCGACCTGTCGGGTATGCGCTGTGACGGCGTGCGCTGTTCGGCCCTGTCCGGCGAAGTCGGCAAGTCGACCGCTTGCACCATCTACGAAATGCGACCGGATGTCTGCCGTGCCTGCATGCCCGGCGATGACGAGTGCCTGATGGCGCGCCGGGCGCTCGGATTTTCCACCGTTTAGCGCGCCCTCCTGGCGGCGAATGCCGTGGCTTGTGCGCACCCCGCTTGCTGGCTAGGCTGCGTCAGGGCAGGGCGCTGGAGGAGATCATCGTGAGCATCGAATTTCTGTTGACGTCGCTGATCGTCGTGGCTTCGCCCGGCACCGGCGTTCTCTACACGCTGAGCGCCGGACTTTCGCGCGGTGCGCGGGCCTCGATCATTGCCGCCTTCGGCTGCACGCTCGGCATCATCCCACATATGGCCGCTGCCATCACCGGTCTGGCGGCGCTGCTGCACACCAGTGCGGTTGCTTTCGAGACGCTGAAATATCTCGGCGTCGCCTATCTGCTCTACATGGCCTGGAACACGCTGAAGGAGAAGGGCGGCCTGAGCGTCGAGGACAATGTGGCGCCACGCTCGGCCGGCAAGGTGATCGCCACCGGCATCCTCGTCAATGTGCTCAATCCGAAACTGTCGATCTTCTTCTTCGCCTTCCTGCCGCAATTCGTCAGCACCACCGAGCCCAACGCACTGTCGAAGATGCTGGAGCTCAGCTCGGTCTTCATGCTTTTGACCTTCGTGGTCTTCGTCGGCTACGGCATCTTCGCGGCGTCGATCCGCAGCCATGTCGTGTCGCGACCGATGGTGCTGACCTGGATGCGCCGGACGTTTGCCGGCGCCTTCGTCATGCTCGGCGCCAAGTTGGCACTGGCGGACAGGTGATCGCGCGGCTTACAGCCTGTCGCGGCGAATAGGGTTCGCCCGACCTGCTGTAAGCTTCTCATTTCATGCATGTCGTTGTCCCGGAACCGAGGACACTTCCGGGCGACGTGCATTAGCCCTTGACGTAACCCATGGCCTCGACGATCCGCCCGTCCGCGACGCGCATCAGGTTGACGCCGCGCAGCGAATTGCCGTCGGCCATCCAGTAGCGCCAGCGGATCGTGGCGCGGTCGCCGGCCACGAAAGTCTCTTCCAGGTCGAAGCGCGTACCGGGTGCGGTGGCGATCGCCGACCACAGTTCGACACAGGCTGCCTTGCCGGCGCGGCGCGCGCCGTCCGGCGCCGGCGTGGTGTTCTCGATCACGCAGTCCTGCGCCACCAACTCGTCGAGAGCCGAGGGGTCGTGACGCTGGAACACGTCGTTATAGCGCCGCATGATTTCAGCCGTTTCGCCGGATCGGTTGGCTGCGGCGATGTCGATGATCGATTCCTGGGTCATCGGATTTTCTCCTTCCGTTCTTAGTGAGTTATGAGGTTCGCTTTCAGGGTGATCGCGGCGACGCCGGCCAGCGCCCGCGAGACGAGGCATCCCGCGTTGGCCGACTGCGCCAGCCGCTCGAAGTCGGCGGCGGCGAGACCGGCGACGTTCGCCTCCGTCTCAAGCTCGATGCGGGTAATCGTCGGCCCGGCCGCGGTGGCGCCCAGATGCACCTTTGCGATCGTGTGGATATCGCTTGCGATATGACCTTCGCTGCCGAGAATGGCGGTGAGCGCCATCGAGAAGCAGCCGGCGTGGGCGGCCGCGATCAGTTCCTCCGGATTGGTTCCGGGGCCGTTCTCGAAGCGGGACGGAAACGAGTAGGCGCCTTCGAAAACGCCGCTGCCCAGCCTTAGCCGGCCGGATCCTTCCTTGAGCGTGCCGTGCCATTCGGCCGATGCGTCGCGAATTGTCATTGCTCTCTCCTTTGGTTGATGAATAGGGGCTCACGCGCCGTCGATAACGACCTTGCCGAACACGTCGCCCCGCATGAAATGCCGATATGCCTCGCGCGCTTCGGTAAACGGGAAGACCTTGTCGATGGCGGGCTTCAAGCGATGCGCCGCGACGGCGGCGAGCATTGCCTCCAGCCCGTTGCGGCTGCCGACGAAGACGCGGCCGATGGTGACAAGACTGCGCTGGTAGACGGCGGCTGGGATCTCGACCGATCTGCCCTTCTGGTCCTGGACCGTCAGCAGTACGATGCGTCCGTAGAGGGAGCTTGCGATCAGCGATTGCGTAAAGGTCGCCGGCCCGCCGGTCTCGACGGTCAGATCGATGCCGCCCGTCGCCTCGCGCAGCTTGTTGCCCCAATCCGGCGTCTCGGCCGTTGCGATGACGAGGTCGGCGCCGAGCGCGCGCAACCGGTCGGATTTTTCGACGCGTGAGGTGACAGCCGCCACGCGGCAGCCCATCAGCTTGGCAAACTGCAGCGCAAACAGCGCGACGCCGCCAGAGCCGATAACCAGGACCCATTGCCCCGGTTTTGGGACCTCGGCGCCCGTCAGCGCGCTCCAGGCCGTCAGCCCCGCGCAGCTGAATGTCGCGGCTTCATGCCAGTCGAGATGCTCAGGCAGCCGCACCGCCCATTGCTCGTCGAGCAAGGCATATTCACCGAGCATGCCGTCCAGCGTGCAGCCGAGCTGGTCGATGAGCCCGGCGTTGATGCGGCCGTCGATCCAGCGCGCGAAATAGCTGCCGGTGACGCGGTCGCCGACGGCAAAGCGGGTGACACCATCGCCGATGGCCACCACTTCGCCGGCGCCATCGCTCACCGGCACGACGCCGGCCCGCGGCGTCAGCGGATAGGTGTCGTTGAGGATCATCGTGTCACGGCGATTGAGCGAGGTGGCGCGCACCCGCATCAGGATCTGACGTGGATCCGGCTGGAGGACCGCTTCCTCACGCATCACCAGTCTGTCGAGGCCGCCGTCCTGTCCTTCCAGCCGATATTTTTGCATCACTGCCTCCGAAATATGTAGACCGATTTACATATTATGTAGACCGATTGTCATATTCTGGGCAAGCCCTATAATGCGCACTCCTGACAGAGGTTGACATGGCGACGGACACACGCACGCGAATGATCGAGGCGACGGCACTGCTTTTGCGGCGGCGCGGCTATCACGGCACTTCGTTGAACGACATTTTGGGTGCCAGCGGCGCGCCGCGCGGCTCGCTCTATTTCCATTTCCCAGGCGGCAAGGACCAACTGGTCGTCGAGGTGACGCGCGCCAGCGTGGCCGATGTGTCCGTGCGGTTGGGTGCCCAACTGGCGGCGGAAAGCGATCCGGCGGTCGCCGTCCACCACATTTACCAGTCCGTCGCCCGCATGCTGGAAGACAACGAGTTTTCGCTCGGCTGCCCGATCGCGCCCGTGGTGCTGGATGCGCCGAACGACGTGCCCGACCTCGAAGAGATCTGCCGCTCGGCTTTCGAGCAATGGATAGGCTTGCTGCGGGATGCCTTCATCAGGGCAGGGATCCCGGAGCGTCGCGCGCAGGCTCTGGCGCTGCTGGTCGAATCTTCGCTGGAAGGCCTGATGGTGATTGCCCGCGCCACCCGCGACCGCGCCCCGCTGCTGGCAGTGGCTGACGAGGTCGGGGCCCTGATCGAGCAAGCGGTGCTCGCCGGCAAGGTGGCGCAGCAAGCGGAGACTGTTGCTGTCTGACGCTGGTTCCAACCAACCGCGGTGGAGCACCAGCCTCAACAGCAAAGAAAAGGGCGACCTCTCGGCCGCCCTTCGATAATTTTGCGAGGATGGCTGGATTAGAAATCCATGCCGCCCATGCCGCCCATGCCGCCGCCGCCCATGCCGCCAGGCATGCCGCCGCCAGCCGAGTCCTTCTTAGGAGCTTCGGCGATCATGGCTTCGGTGGTGACGAGCAGGCCGGCGACCGATGCCGCGTCCTGGAGGGCCGTGCGCACGACCTTGACCGGATCGACGATACCCATGACGATCATATCGCCATATTCGCCGGTCTGGGCGTTGTAGCCAAAGGTCGCGCCCTTGTTCTCGAGGATCTTGCCGGCGACGATCGATGCTTCCGCACCGGCGTTGGCCGCGATCTGGCGGGCCGGAGCCTGCAGTGCACGACGAACGATGTTGATGCCGGCGGCCTGGTCGGCGTTGACGCCGGTCACCTTGATGTTGGCCGAAGCGCGCAGCAGGGCAACGCCACCGCCGGCAACGATGCCTTCTTCCACGGCCGCGCGGGTCGCGTTGAGGGCGTCATCGACGCGGTCCTTCTTTTCCTTGACTTCGACTTCCGTCGCACCGC